>NZ_LR594487.1:1113649-1713649 GCF_901686465.1 Halorubrum sp. DM2 | reverse complement strand
GGGGTCGATCGAACCGAGACCGGCGGTCGAATCTACCGGATCGAACTTGTCGCCGACCGCGACGGGGACTGACTGCGGGGCGGCCGACTCAGAGGTCCGCCACGTCCTCGATGGCGTCGGTGAGTTCCTTCACGCTCTCGACGGTGTGTTCGCCCATGTGGCCGATCCGGAACGTCTCCTCGCCGATGTCGCCGTAGCCGTTCGAGAAGGCCATGTCGTACTCCTCGCTCACTTCCTCGATGGTCGCGGCCACGTCGATCCCCCGCGTGTTCTCGATACAGGCGACCGTCTGCGACTCGTACCCCGCCTCGGGGAACATCGCGAAGTGCTCGTCGGCCCAGTCGTGGACGTATTCCATCATCTCGCGGTGGCGCTCGTCGCGGGCGCGGTGGCCCTCCGCCAGCATGTGTTTCATCTGCTTGCGGTACGCTAGCATGACCGGGATCGCGGGCGTCGAGTGAGTCTGCCCCTTCCGGTCGTAGTAGTCGATCGTGCGGCGGAAGCCGCCGTACCACGAGGAGTCGCCCTTCTCGGTCTCGCGGTCGTAGGCGTCGTCGCTGACGACGCAGACGGCGAGTCCCGGGGGCATCGCGAACGCCTTCTGGGTGGACGCGAAGATCGCGTCGATGCCGTGGGCGTCGATGTCGACGTAGTCGCCGCCGAGCGAGGAGACGGCGTCGACCGCGAAGTAGGTGTCCGGGTACTCTTTGAGTACGTCGCCGATCTCCTCGATCGGATTGCGGACGCCCGTCGACGACTCGTTCATCACGCCGGCGACCATGTCGTAGTGCACGTCGGCGGACTCGATCGCCTCGCGGACGTCCTCGGGCTTGACGGCCTCGCCCCACTCGTACTCCAGCCGGGTGACGTCCTTGCCGAGCCGCTCGGCGACGTTGGCGTAGCGCTCGCTGAACGCGCCGCAGGTCGGGACGAGGACGTGCTCGTCGACGAGGTTGAGCGTCGTCGCCTCCCAGAACTCCGTGCCGGAGCCGGTGAGGATGACGACCTCGTTGTCGGTGCCGAGGAACTCCTTCGTGTCCTCGACGATGGTGGTGTACAGATCGGTCATCCGGTCCATCCGGTGGCCGAACGTCGATTCCGTCATCGCCTCGATCACGTCCTCGCGGACCTCCGTCGGGCCGGGGATGTACAGCGTCTTGTCGTCGTAGTCGTCGCGGTATTCGCGTTTCTTCGTCACGGGATCCACCTGTTAGATCGTACCGGGACGCGTGAGGGTATGGACCTTGTGTTCCGCTCAAAAGGCGCAATCCGATTCGGCTCGCTCCTCTCGGAGGCGGCCCCGGCTTCCGAAGACGGCGCGGTCGACCGGATCAACCGGGTTTATACGAACAGAGCAGAGAAATGTGGTATGATACACGCCCGGAGAGTCACAACCGCCCGAGGTGGCCCGCCGTGAGCGGAGACGAGGAACTGGCGAAGGACCTCGGGCCGCTCGCGGCGCTCACCATCGGGATCGGGACGATGATCGGCGCGGGCATCTTCGTCCTGCCCGGCACCGCGGTCGCCCGCGCCGGCCCCCTCGCCGCGTTCACGTTCGTCCTCGGCGGCGTGATCGCACTGTTCACCGCGCTGTCCGCCTCCGAACTCGGGACGGCGATGCCGAAGTCCGGCGGTGCGTACTTCTACGTCAACCGCGCGCTCGGCCCGCTGTTCGGGTCGATCGCCGGCTGGGCGAACTGGCTCGGACTCGCCTTCGCCTCCGCGTTCTACATGTACGGCTTCGGCGAGTACGTCAACGCGCTCGTCGGCCTCGATCCGGTCGGGCTCGGTCCCGTCACGCTGGAGGCGGCGCAGGTGATCGGGCTGGCCGGCGCGCTGCTTTTCATCGCGGTCAACTACTTCGGCGCGAAGGAGACCGGCGGCCTCCAGATCGTCATCGTGATGTCGCTTCTGGGCATCCTCGCCGTCTTCACCGTCGTCGGCCTGCTGAACGCCGACATGGACTCGCTGCGGCCGCTCGCGCCCCCGGGCACGACGAGCCAGATCCTCCCGGTGACCGGGATCATCTTCGTCTCGTATCTGGGGTTCGTCCAGATCACGTCGGTCGCGGAAGAGATCAAGGACCCGGGTCGGAACCTCCCGCTCGCGGTCCTCGGCTCGGTCGTGATCGTCACGGTCGTGTACGCGCTGTTCCTGCTGGTGCTGCTCGCGGCGGTGCCGAACGAACTCGTCGCGAACAACGAGACCGCGGTCGTCGACGCCGCCAGACTGCTGTTCGGCAACTACGAGGTGTTCGGCTACTCGCTCGGCGCGGTCGGTGCCGGCATGCTCCTGATCGGCGGGCTGCTCGCGACCGCCTCGTCGGCGAACGCCTCCATCCTCTCGTCGTCGCGGATCAACTTCGCGATGGGCCGCGAGAAGATCGTCACCCCGAAGCTCAACGAGATCCATGAGCGGTTCGGGACGCCCTACAAGTCGATCGCGCTCACCGGGGCGCTCATCATCCTCTTCCTCGTCGCCGGGGGCGTCGAGTCGCTGTCGGCGATGGGCTCCGTGCTCCACCTCATCGTCTACGGCCTGCTCAACATCGCGCTGATCGTGATGCGCGAGTCGGAGGTCGAGGGGTACGACCCCGACTTCGAGGTCCCCCTCTACCCCGCCGTGCCGATAATCGGTGCGCTGTCGTCGTTCGCGCTGATCGTCTACATTGAACCGCGGATCATCGCCATCTCCGGCGGCCTCGTCGCCTTCGCGCTCCTCTGGTATCTGCTGTATGCCCGCGGAAAGGTGGAGGCGCGCGGCGTGTTGGGGACGTGGATCCTCGACCGCTCCGACGACCTGCCGAAGGCCGCCGTGTCGGCCGCCACGTCGGTCCAGCCGAGCGGGGACGACTACCGCGTGATGGTGCCGATCGCGAACCCCCGCACTGAGGAACACCTGATCACGCTCGCGTCGGCCATCGCCAAGCAGCGGAACGGGACCGTCGTCGCGGTCAACATCGCGAACGTGCCCGACCAGACCTCGCTGGAGGCGGCGCGCGACCGCGGCGCACACGAGGCGGCACACAGCCTGCTTGACAAGGCTCGCGACGACGCCGAGACGTTCGGCGTCGACGTCGAGACCCACGTCGTCTTATCGCACCGCGTGTTCGAGGAGGTGTTCGACGCCGCGCGCACCTACGGGGCCGACATGACCGTGATGGGCTGGGGCGAGGACTCCCACGGGGCTCCGGGGCGCGCCGAGTCCGCCATCGACGAGCTGGCGTACTCGCTGCCCTCCGACTTCCTCGTGTTCCGCGACCGCGGGTTCGACCCCTCGCGCATCCTCGTGCCGACGGCCGGCGGTCCGGCCTCGGATCTCTCCGGCGCGGTGGCGAAGATGCTCCAGGTCGAGTTCGACGGCGAGGTCACGCTGCTCCACGTCACCGAGGCGGGCGAGGAGGAGGCGGGCCGCGCGTTCCTCTCCGAGTGGGCCGACGCGCACGACCTCTCGGACGCGACGCTCCGGATCGAGACCGGCGACGTCGAGACCAGCATCGAGCGCGCCGCCCGCGACGCGACGATGCTGATCATCGGGGCGACACAGAAGGGACTGCTCTCGCGGCTGGTGCGGGGGTCGCTCGTGTTGGACGTGCTCGGCGAGGTGAACTGCTCCGTGCTGCTCGCCGAACCGCGGAGCGACCGCGGACTCCTCAACCGGCTGTTCGGGAGCGGCGCGCGGTCGAACGACGTCACCGACGCGACCGCGACGCCCGCCGACACCGGTGTCGAGCCGGAGCCGACGACGCCCGAGGTCGGCGAGGAGTCGGACGAGCGGTCGGGCGAGCACTGACGCGATCGGCGCTTTTCTGAACCGCTTCGGCCGGATTCGGAGACCGCCCCGTGTCAGCCCCAGTGCCAGAAGTGGTTGCCGTCGTCTTCGATCGGATCGGTGCGCTCGCGGAGGTCGGCCACGTCTTCGGCGGTCGGTTCGTGATCGTCCGGGAGCCGCTCCATACAGTCGAAACAGAGGAAGAACTCCGAGCCGTCGGTGAGTTCTAAGGTCAGTCCCTGCGTCGACTCGAATGCGAAGTTCCACAGGTCGCCGATCCCGCCGGCGATCCGCACGGACCGCTCGCAGACGTCGCACGACTCGGAGGCCATACGCGACCTAACGGGTCGGTGCGGTAAGAGGTGTCGGCGTGTGCCCGATCGGACGCCTCCAAGCGGTTGCCGGAACTCCGCCGCGGATCGGAAGTTAACAGGTATATCCGACGGCCGCGTATTTCGACTTCATATGAAGTTCTGTGACGAGTGCGGCTCGATGATGCACACGGACGGCGACAGGTGGGTGTGTCGCTCCTGCGAGAACGAGGAGCCCCGGGACTCGCGGGCGGAAGCGGCGATGGCGACCCGGGACGGACAGCGGGACGACGGCGCGCCCGCCGTGGCCGACGCGACGCAGGACTCCGCCGAGACGGTACAGGAGCCGTGTCCGGCGGCCGACTGTGACAGCGACCGGGCCACCTCCGAGATGATGCCGAAGCCGGGCGGCTCCTACGAGGTCCGGCTGTTCACCTGCGTCGAGTGCGGCCACAAGTGGCGTGAGTGATCAGGGGTGTCGTGTGAAATCGGTCGGATTCCCCGTCGTTCGCTACGAGACGGTTACTGCTACGGACACGACCGCCGAAGCCCCAGCTACTACGAAGCTGACGTTGTGACCGAGACCGCCGAAGCCCCAGCCGGGAGGCGGGCAGACGCTCGCTGTGCTCCTCGTCACTCGCTTCGCTCGTTCCTGCGGTGTCGCCGGCGGCTTTGCCGCCGGCTGCCCGTGGCGCGTAGCGCCACGCTGCTTGCGTCGCCTCTGCCCGCCTCCCGACTGCCCCTTCGAGTCCCACCCCGCACAGCAACCGCACCTCACACCTCCCCAGCCTCGTCGCTGGCGGTCTTCGCTTCGCTCGACCGCCAGCGACTCCCTCGCGCGACGCTCCTCGGCCGCGAGGCGGCCTCGGAGGCGCGCGCCACCGCAAAAGTAGAGAAGGTGGTCTACCGCCGAGATCCGACCTCGATCACGTGCGCGTCAGCGGGGTCGAACGAGACGGTAACCTCGCCGTCGAGGGGGTCGACGGCGCGGACGAGCAGTTCGCGGTCGCCCCAGTCGAGGGTGACTCTCGTCGTCTCACCGAGGAACTCAGCGCTGGCGACGGTCGCGCGCAGCGCGTTCTCCGCGCCGTTGCGCGTCGCGGCCGCGTCGTCCGTCGCGCTCGCGTCCCCCGCGACCCGGAGGTGTTCCGGGCGCACGCAGAAGGCGACGCGGTCGCCGGGTTCGGGGACGGCGTCGAGTTCGTCGTCGACTCCAACTCGGAGTGTGGCGTCCGTGTCGTCGATGTCGACCGCGAACTCGCCGTCGGCGGGGGCGGCGCGGACCGCTCCCGCGAAGACGTTGTTGTCGCCGACGAACTCCGCGACGAACCGAGTCGCCGGCTCGCGGTAGACGGCCCGGGGCGCGGCCACCTGCTCGGGCGTCCCGTCGCGCATCACGGCGACGCGGTCGGAGACGGCGAGCGCCTCCTCCTGGTCGTGGGTGACGTATATCGTCGTAATCCCGAGTTCCGACTGGATCCGCTTGACCTGCGCGCGGAGCCGCTCCCGGAGGCGGGCGTCGAGCGCGCTCATTGGCTCGTCTAAGAGGAGCACGTCGGGACCGGGCGCGAGCGCGCGGGCCATCGCGACCCGCTGCTGTTGGCCGCCCGAGAGGCTCTCCGGGTCGCGGTCGGCCGCGTCCGGGAGATCGACCAGTTCGAGGAGGTCGGCGACGCGCTCGTCGCGCGTGACCCCCTCGGGCGGGTCGGCGAAGTTGAGTCCGTACGCGACGTTCTCGCCGACGGTCATGTGCGGGAACAGCGCGTAGCTCTGGAAGACGACGCCCACGTCGCGCCGCTCCGGGGGGACGCCCGCGACCGACTCGCCGGCGAAGCGGACCGTCCCCGCCGAGGGGTCCTCGAACCCCGCGATCAGGCGGAGCGTGGTCGTCTTCCCGCAGCCGGAGGGGCCGACGAGCGTGAAGAACTCCCCCTCGCGCACCCGCAGGCTCACGCCGTCGACGGCGGTCGCGTCGCCGTAGCGTCTCGTCACGCCGTCGAGTTCGACGGCGACGGGGGCGTCGGGATCCGGGGCGTCGGGGTCGGACGAGTCGGTGCGGTCAGAGCCCACGGTGTTCACCTCCGAGCCGCTCGATGACGACGAAGCTGAGTCCGGTGACGACCAGCAGGACGACGCCCATGGCGGTCGCCGGTCCGAGCCGCCGCCCGATGAACCGTTCGATCGCGACGGGCATCGTGTACGCGTCGGCCCCGGTCGCCAACACCACGGTCGAGGTGAACTCCCCGATCGATATCGCGAACGCGAACGCCGCGCCCGCGACGACCGCCGGCCAGACCAAGGGGAGTTCCACGTCGCGGATCACCCGCGCCCGCGACGCGCCGAGCGCCCGCGCCGACTCGACGAGCGACCGATCCAGCCCCGAGAGCCCGGGCGAGACGGTGCGTACGACGAACGGGTAGCCCGCGACCGCGTGCGCGACGACGATGGCCGCCGCGCCGCTCGCGGCGATCCGCCACCCCCCGATCTCGACGCCGAACACGAGCCCCCGCAACAGTCCGAGACCGACGATGATCCCGGAGACCGCCAGCGGAGCCATCGCGGCCGCGTCGACCAGCGTCCGACCGCGGTACCGGCGGGTGGTCAACACCGCGACGACGACGCCCATCGGGAGCGCGAGCAGGGTCGCGGCCCCCGCGAACGCCAGCGAGTTTCGGATCGCGGGCCACGGCCGCACCTGAAACGCCGCCCCCGTCTGCTGGCGCTCGATCAGGAACCGGTAGTGGTCGAGCGTGAGCGCGCCGTCGCCGCCCGTCACGGACGCGAGCACCATCGACGCGATCGGCGCGAGGAAGACGACCCCGGCGACGACGGCGTAGACCGCCAGCCCGGCCCGCGGCAGCAGCTCGCGGAGGGAGCGCGACGGCGGGACGAGCGACCGGCGCGGTAGGGGACGAGCGCCCCGCGTGTTGGTCGCGTTCCGGGCCTCGTAGCGGAGGTACGCGAGCAGGACCCCGAGCGAGACGACGAGTTCGACGATCGCCAGCGCGGCGGCCTCGGCGTAGCTCAGGTCGCGCACCAGCCGGTAGACGAACACCTCCACCGTCGCAAGCTGGAACCCGCCGAGCGCGAGGACGATGGGGAACGTGCCGAACGTGAACACGAAGGTGAGCGCCGCGCCCGTCAGCACGGCCGGGTACACCTGCGGCGCGACGACGTCGACGAACGCCCGCACCGGGCCGGCCCCGAGGCTCCGGGCGGTCTCGACCGCGCTCGCGTCCACCGACTCCCACGCCGCGGTCGTCACGCGCGCCACGAGCGGCGCGTTGTAGAACGCGTGGGCGATCACCACGGCTTCGAGGGTGAACATGAGGTCGACTCGCGGCAGCCTGAGAGCGGAGAGGGCGGCGTTCAGGGTGCCGTTCTGCCCGAAGGTGGCGACGAACCCGACGGCGACCATGATCGACGGGAGGACGAACGGAACGATGGTCAGCGAGCGCAGCGTCTTCCGGCCCGGAAACTCGAAGCGCGCGAGGAGGTAGGCGGCAGGGAGGCCGAGGGCGACGCTCGCGACCGTCGAGAGGACCGCCTGATACGCGGTGAACCCGACGATCCCCAGCCGGCGCTCCGGCGAGAGCAGGGCCCGCGCGACCGCGAGCGGTGACTCCCCGCGGAGCAGGCGCGCGAACTCGCCGAAGTAGAACGGGTCGGTGAGGATCTCGGCGAAGACGCCGAGGGTGAATGCGCCGTCGACGACGACCGCCTCGACGAGGACCGTCGCGGTCGGGTAGTAGAACGCGACGACGAGCGTGAGGCTGGTGAGGACCGCGAGCGCGGTCAGCGCGCGCGCCTCGATCCCGCCACGGAGGCGAGCGACGAGGTCGGCGTCGGTCGTCGCCCGCTCGTCGTTGGCGGTCTCGCGCCCCTCGTCGGTCGTCGTCCGTCCGTCGTCGCGTTCGGTCACGCGCTCGGCCTCTCGTCGCTCACGCGCTTAGTTCCCGGCGAACTGCCGCTCCCAGGCCTCGACCCACGCGTCGACCGAGCCTTGGAGCTCGTCGTAGGTGAACGTCACCGGGTCGGCCGGCTCCTGTGCCAGCTCGGCGTAGTCGCTCGGCAGCTCGGCGTTTCCGGTCGCGGGGAACGCGACGTTGCGCTGGGCGATCTCGCCCTGTACGTCCGGCTCCAGCATGAACGACATGAACTGCCGGGCGAGGTCGGGTTCGTCGGCGTCGGCGAAGACGGCCATCCCCTCCGGGTTCGCGTACGCCTGATCGTTCAGGAATCGGATCTGGTGTTTCTCGAGGTCCTGTCCCTCCATGTCCGCGAACACCTGATCGGTCGAGTACGAGACGACCATCGGCGCTTCTCCGTTGCTCCAAGCGGTGTACGCCTCGTCCCAGTCGCCCAAGACGCGCACGTCGTTCGCCTGGAGGTCCGCCCAGTAGTCGAGGTAGTCGTAGTCGGCGTCGCCGTCCTCGCCCTCGATCGCCTCTCCGTCGCCGTCGCTCGCGACGCCGCCGTCGCCGAAGCGGCTGATCGTGTGGAGGAGGAACGCCCGGCCGGTCGAGGACCCGCCGGGGTTCTGCGCGATGAGTGCGCCCGCGTGTTCGTCGTCGAGCAGCCCGTCGAACGTCTCCGGGGCCTCCATCGTGGTCCCGTCGTAGACGAGGCTCACGTAGCCGGTGTCGAACGGGACCGCCCGGTCGAACGGATCGAACAGGAGTCCCTCTCGCACGTCGTCGAACCCGTCGACCGCGCCCCGCTCGGCGAACAGGTCGCCGTCGAGCTGTTCGTCGACGCGTACGAGGTCCTCCGTGGTGAGTCCCACGTAGAGGTCGGCGTCGATGCCGGCTCCCGAGGCCGCGCGCTCGACGTAGTAGTTCACCTCGTTGTCGGGCGTCGCCCACTCCAACTCGGCGTCGTACCGGCTCTCGAACTCCTCTTTGAGCCACTCGCCGGGGCTCACGGAGGGCGCGTCGATGAAGTTGGTGTAGGTGGCGACGGTCAGCGTCGGCGGCTCGTCGTCGCCGTCGCCGCCGTCGTCCCCGTCGGTATCGTTCCCGCCGCCTCCGTCGCCGTCGCCTCCGTTTCCGTCGCCCCCGTCGTTCCCGTCGCCGTCGTCGACCTGCTCGGCGCTACAGCCCGCCAGCGCGGCGGCCCCCGCGGCCCCGGCCGCCGTCAGGAACCGCCGTCGGGTGTGTGGCCGGGCGCGTCGCCGCCGCGTCTCGCTCTCGTCGGTGGTCATCACTCGGTTATTGTACTCGGTGGTTACATAAGGGATCCGTGTCCGTCGCGTCGTCGTCGACCCGTCGGCGGCGACACCGTTGCCGACACCGCTTTGCCCGGTCCCGCCCTCCGGATCGGCATGAACGACTCATCGATGAGACGGTCGGCGGGACCCACGCGACGGCGGCTGCTGGCCGGGACCGGGAGCCTCGGGCTGCTCGGACTGGCGGGCTGTCTCGGCACGCGGGAGGGTCCGGTCCCGGAGCCGACAGTGACGAGCGACCGGATCGACGACTGGCGGCAGATCGACGAGTCACGGAGTACGGTGTTCGAACAGTCGTACGGGCCGGTGACGGTCCGGGCCCGCGAGCGGACGCGGGTCTACGAGTACGTCGACGTCGCCGAGGCGCTCGCGGCGACGTTCGACGCGTCGGGGTCGCCCGTCGTCTTCTTCGCCACCCGGATCGACCTCCGGCCCGCGGTCGACCAGCTGCCGGCCGATGTCGGCCGCGACCGGCTGATGGCGGAGGTAGAGGGTGCCGCGGTCGACGCGTTCCGCGCGCAGCTCCGCAACAGCGGTATCGAGAACGTCGAAGTCGTCGACGAGGGAACGACGACGGTCCGGTCCGGCCACACCGCGACGGCGTGGCGGCTGGCGGGCGAGTACGCGCTCGACGGGGAGCTGCCGCTTCCGGACGGCTCGACCCAGTCGATCGCCGAGACCGTCGAGATGGAGTCGCGGCTCGGCGTCTGGCACGACGGGACCGACGTGATCGTCGCGGGCGGCGCGTATCCGACTGATCCGCTCATCGAGGTGATCGACGACGCGCTGCCGAACCTCGCGGACGCGGAGACGCTCGTGACGGAGCTGGCCGACGCGGAGACCGCCGAGGCGCTCGCGACCGACCCGGCCGCCTTCGACGAGGACGTCTCGCAGCTCCTCATCGCCGTGGAGTGAGCCGGCGGCGCACGGTGCGCGAACCGACCCGTTTAATTCTCGTCCGCGGCTTCGGTCCGGTATGACACACTTCCCCGAGTTCGAGGTGATCCCCGCCGTCGACGTGCAGGACGGCGAGGTCGTCCAGCTGGTCGGCGGCGAGCGCGGCACGGGCAAACGCTACGGCGACCCGGTCGACGCCGCCGAGCGCTGGACCGACGCGGGGGCCCGCACCCTCCACCTCGTCGACCTCGACGGCGCGTTCGAGGGCGAGCGCGTCAACGCCGCGGCGATCGAGGCGGTGGTGGAGTACGTTCCCGAGGAGGTCGGTCTCCAACTCGGCGGCGGCATCCGGACCGCGGAAGGCGCGCGCGATCTGCTCGACTTGGGGCTCGACCGCGTGATCCTCGGTACGGCAGCGGTCGAGACGCCGGAGATTGTCGCGGCGATCGACGAGACGCACCCCGGGAGCGTCGTCGTGAGTCTGGACGCGAAGGACGGCGAGGTCGTCGTCTCGGGCTGGACCGAGGGGACCGGTCTCGACCCCGCCGAGGCGGCCGCGCGCTACGAGGAATTGGGGGCGGGGGCGATCCTCTTTACGAACGTCGACGTGGAGGGGCAGCTGGCCGGAATCAACCGGACGGCGGTCGAGTCGATGGTCGAGGCGGTGGAGATCCCCGTGATAGCTTCCGGGGGGGTTGCGTCGATTGACGACGTGGTCGCGCTGAAGGCGGCGGGCGCGGCCGCGGTCGTGGTCGGGACCGCGCTATACGAGGGCGAGTTCACGCTGCGTGAGGCGCAAAACGCGGCTGACGAAGTCTGAGACGAGGCGTTCGATCAGGGGTGTCGGCGAGTCGGCTACTTATAAACTGAAGGCGAACTCGATCGCGTGGCCGGTCTCCCGACGTCGTGATGGTGTTTCCGTTGAGGGAGTTACAGAAGCGTTCTCACACCCGGATCGAGATCGCTCGATGTGGGCGAAGAAGCTATCATATAGATTCAACTATACGGAATTATGTCCGGCCCCGAGTTCCCATCTTCATGGAGTGATCCCCGATACATTGCGGCTATTGTTAGTGTGATCGCCACCGGAGCACTCTACTTCTACGCGGGTCTCACGCAATCTGGCCTGACAATAGAAGAAATCACCCTCGTAATATTCGCTATTCTCCTCCCAACATCAATCGCATATGAAATCGCTCGCCGTCTGTGAAAAACTAGCTAATTTGATGTATTAAAACGCAATTTCACACGATTAATTCAATTTTGAGAATATAAAATAAAATTTGTGGTAAGATTTCCATGACACCCTTTTTCTGTCCATAAATCACCGATCGCTACGGTTACCGCGGTGTTCAGATAAGGATTGAAAGGTGAGGCGGTGCGTTTTCAAAGTGACTTATGCCCGAAAACGACCGTCTCAGCGGCTGTTTAGACGAGATCAACTTAGAGTTTGTGGAGCGAGAAGCAACACCGCAGCTGTTGATGAAGCTCAGTATTCAGCTTCACTTGGCTGGATTATCGCTTTCGAATACTGTTTCTTTTCTTGAGGTATTCGGTGTTGATCGAGTTCGATCGACCGTTCATAACTGGGTTCACAAAGCCGATCTACAGCCAGAAACTGGTCGGAGGCCGAATCACGTCGCGGTTGATGAGACTGTGATTCAGCTTGACGATGAACAATATTGGCTGTACGCTGCTGTCGATCCCGAATCAAACGATCTGTTACATACAAAGGTTGAATCGACGAGAAACAATGCTCTCGCAGATCGGTTTTTCGCGGAACTCCGCAAAAAACACGATGTAGATGACGCGATCTTTCTCGTTGATGGCGCGGCTCCACTTCAGCGAGCCTGTCGCAAACACGACCTCGATTTTAGATACGAACGACACGGAAAGCGGAACAGTGTCGAACGTGTCTTTCGTGAGGTAAAACGCAGAACTACTAGTTTCTCAAACTGTTTTAGCAACGCCGAAGCAGAAACAGCAAACGAGTGGATCAGATCGTTCGCTTTCGCATGGAATCAGCTTATCTGAACACTACCTCCATCTCCCGGGCAGCATTTATTTGGTATTCTCGTATTTTTTGCTGCGCTTCTAGTGCGAGATCATGAGCGTCTGATTTTGATTCAGAGGTCATTCAGTATGTGTTGGGATCATGGCGGATCCAAATAAATGGAAGATATCCAAGGAAAAATCCTCTTCCTCAAGCATACTAAAAGAGTAGAGTTTCTCGTCAAATTCATGCGGTACCTTAGCTTGTGTGGCCTTCGCCACACCTCTAACCGCCAACCGACCCCCCGGTGTCGGTTCGGCGTCGACGAGCAGCTCGTCGAGTCGAGATCTGCGCTTGTGTTGCGGTCGAGATCGTCTCGATTCCACCGGTCGAGAGGGTCAATCTGGTCGAAAACGGCCGCAAAAAGAAGGAATCGAGGCAGTGTTGCCACTCGCGAGGGCCGCGCTACTGGAGCGTCCGGCCCTTCCCCCACGCGGACCGCACAGGCCGACTATTCGCACCCGTCTCGTCGCGGTCGTGCGTCACCGCCTCTTTGCGTCGCTCGCGACTCGAGTCCGTCCGGTATCGCTTCGGTCGCGACACCGACGCCGACCACGGTTCGTCGACAAGATTTCACGGAGACACGCGAAGCTCGGACCCGTTCCGAACATCATCGGTAGCCGACCAATTTACGGCGGGAAAGGCGCAACTGGCACTACGTCGCTGTCGAACGACTCAACCTGTAAGCCGTGAGGCGGCTGAGATCGAGAGGAATAGAAACACCGAAAGACACAGTATTCTGTGAAAATATAGGTTTCTGTATGCCGAGCATCACGGTCAACGTCGACGACGATCTGAAAGCGCGTATGGAGAGACACCCCGAGATCAACTGGAGCGAGGTCACTCGACAGGCGATAGAAGAGAAGATCGAAGCCCTCGAAGTACTGGACGAGCTCGCCGGTGAGAGCGAACTCACCGAGACCGATGTCCGGGAGATCGCCGACAAGATCAACGAAAGTGGACGCAAACGTGTCGACGAGGAATCAGCGTAAACTCGGCGATGAAGTTGGTTGTCGACGCGAACGTCGTCATCTCGGCGCTCATCGCCGACTCGAAGACGCGAGAACTCATCGTCACGCTTGAGCCGGACCTGCTGACACCTGCGTTCGTCCGCGACGAGATCGGGAACTACCGGGGTCTGATCGTAGAGAAGTCCGGGATGGAACCGGACCGAGTGGCACAGTTCGTCGACCTTCTGTTCCGGTACATCGATATCGTCCCCGCGGACGACTTCTATCCGGCTATCGATCGGGCGGACGACGCGATCGGTGACACCGATCCGGACGATGTGCTCTATCTTGCGTGTGCGATTGCTGCTGGAGCGGCGATCTGGAGCGATGACACCGACTTCGAGGAGCAGAATCTGGTCGAGACGTACTCGACGAGCGACGTGATCGGCTCGTTCGAGACACGCTGATGGAATACAGACATCCACCGAAGAGGAAGCGGAAACCGTGTCACCGCTCGACGGCGTGATGGAGGACACCCGGCGGGATCTGGTCCGGCAGGTCGCGGCGGACGACCGCGATTCGAACCGGGACCTCTACGACGCCCTCGAAGACGGATAACACTGTTACTGGCCGTTACGTGGAGTTATGCTGTCGTTGTGAGATTAGAAGCCAACGACCGCAGCGGGATCCATGCGAGCGAACGCAGTGAGCGAGCGTGGATCCAGTCGCGTCCGTGTTCGAGCGAGCGAAGCGACGCGAGAACACGGGCGCAACGGGAGAGGTCCAGATTGAACGGCAGGTATTAGCCTAATACAAAATGGAGCTGGGGAGGGGAGTGCGTCCGACAAGTCGGTAGGGTGGATAACCCCTACGTAGCGAGTCATTACACCGGTGGAGTCAGCGATCAGTTGGATCTGAGAGCGGAAAGACGAGGCTCAAACTCCTCTTGGAATTCGTCCATCAGATCCACACCCCACTCAACTAGGTGATTTTGCTGATCAGTAGTCAATTCAGTAATCGTTCCGTCAATATCCTTCGGCTGCTTGATCCGGGAGGCTTGTTTCTCGGGCAAGCGCTCCCACTCCAACTCGACACCTAAATTGGCCTCAATATCTGTTCGTTCTCGTTTCAACGCCTCAAATATCTCTTCGTTACGTTCCTTATCTGACGTGGAGATGTAGAGCTCGACCGAAAACTCTGGCCCCTGATGGAACACCCATCCAAATCGAACCCCAGAAATGCCAGCGCTAAACGTCAGATAGTTCCGAGGCCCAGGCTTGAGTTTGTACCAGTTCGGTCGTCTCTGGGAGTACGCCTCAACCATCTCGGCGAAGAACTGACGATAGCTCTGTTCGGAGTCGGAGAGAGACTCGTTACTCACCTCTCGTTCCCATTCGTTGGGCTCAACGACAACTTCGAACTCGAAGCCACGCTCCTCAGCCCCCTCGATACTCACGACGCGAGGTTTGATCGCGAAGAACTTCGCACCTCTCGGCCCGGTTTCGTTCAACCATTCGAGTACGCTCCGGTGCTCCGGCCGGAACTCCTCGGCGAGCCACATCGTAAACCCGGCGTTCTTCCCAGACGAGTACGTCAAGAGTTTACCCAAGTGATCGTGGTCCGTCCGATTGTATTGGTTCTCAATAACAACGGTCTCACCCGTGTTCATCTCCCGTGCGACGATATCAGCCGAGAAGTCGCCGACAGCTTCCTCTGCTCGTGCGTCCTCGATTTCTATTCCCAACTCCGACGCGAGCAGGTCGATATTCTCCGTCAACCATCTCGTGAAATCTCGGTCCTCGTTCTCCCACACCGAACGGAGGTCGTGTTCTTGGATTCGCGAGATATTCCGATCCATGAACACCCTTCTCAGGGAAATCTGATAAAACGCCGTGAGGCGTGTACTCTTAGAGTGCGATTCATTGCGACCCGTTGTCGGACGCATCCCCCCACCTCGGGGGAGATTGACCGGAAGGCGATATCTTTGATCACTGTGCCCCTATGGAAACAGCCCTGAGATCGTCTGTATCTCGTTGTCACGGGACTCAACTCCGTCTAGTATCTCGATGATTTGCTGGACGCACCCCCCTCTGTCCCTGTCTTCTACCTAAGGCACAGTAGAATCGCAGGGGAACTAACACCGACATCCCAGACACTACCCCGTTTTCTAGACAGAAAGACATGTAGGACATGGGGGTTTATATATAACCGTGAAAACGGAAGCGTATGAAGGCGTTCGGTGACGAAGACACGATCTTTGAGGACATGGACGTCCTCAACCCCAACGAGCAGACGTACCAGCCCGAGTCGTTGCCGGAGCGCGAGGTCGAACTCGACCAGATCCACTCCGCGCTTCGTCCAGCGACGATGGGTTCGACGCCGCTCAATCTGATCGTATACGGTCAATCCGGCCAGGGAAAGACCGTCGGAATCCGCCTCAAGACGGATCAACTTCAGGAGTACGCCGATGATTCTGAGATGGACCTCACCGTGGTTCACATCCGGTGTAAGGGCATGGACGGGTCCTACCACGTCCTGACACATCTCGTCAAGCGACTCCGTGAGAAACGGTTCGGCCCCGGTGAGGAACTCCCGAGCGGTCACCAGCGGAAGACTCTCCTCAACATGGTGATCGAGAATCTGGAGGAGATAGGCGGGACGGTCATCGTCGTCCTTGATGAGATCGACGCCATCGGCGATGACGACTACATCCTCTACGAGCTCCCACGGTCGAATCCGGACGATGTCCGTCTCTCGCTTATCGGGATTACAAACGATCTTCAGTTCCGCGAGAACCTCGACGCCGACGTTCGGTCGAGCCTCGGTGAGGACGAGGTCCGTTTCGAGCCGTACGACGCTGATCAGCTCCGCAACATTCTCTCACGGCGTGCCGTCGGTGCCCTCCGAGACACGTATTTCGAGGACGGGATCGAGGACTACCAGCACCTCCGAAGTGAGATTCTGACCGATGATACGATCCCGCTTGCTGCGGCGTTAGGCGCACAGGATACTGGTGACGCTCGCGAGGCGATCCGTCTGCTGTTCCGTGCGACTCGGTTTGGCGACGATAGGGGAGAAACGACTGTCACAGAGGAGCACGTGCGCGAAGCACGGGACTTTCTCGAGACAAAGGCCATCGAGTCGGGGATCCAGACGCTTCCGAATCAGCGAATGCTCGCACTCATGGCAGTCACGTATCACGGGATACACGGCGACACACCCGTGACGACGACGCCGATCTACACCCAGTACAAGACCTTCTGTGAGTACGCGGACGTGAACGTCCTCTCGAACCGCCGGTTCCGTGATCGACTCAACGACCTCGCTGATACGAACGTGCTCAATAAGCGGCAGGGTCGGGGTCGTGGCGACGAGAACCAGTACTCACTCGCAGTCGATCTCGATACGGCGCTCGAGAACCTCCCGAAGGAGTCAGAGCGCCTCGGGGATGTCGCAACAGTTCTTCGGGAACAGGGTGGTGTTGCGGGTAACTAATTCCCAACTATCTCAGTAAGACGGATTGAGCGCCGAGACACTACTGCCTGACGAGACAGTTTTTTGCTAATACCGGGGAACACTACGTTGAATGGTGGAGCCGATCTTAAAATGGGCAGGTGGAAAACGCCAGCTTCTCTCAGAAATTACGGCGTTGTTTCCGACCTCGTATGAGGCGTATCATGAGCCGTTCGTCGGCGGTGGTGCTGTCTTTTTCGATCAGGATCCTGATGACGGAACGATTAACGATCTGAACACGCGGTTGACAACGTTTTATGAGATCGTTCGGGACCAACCGGACGCCCTCATTACCGAAAACAAAACGCACGAGCATACGGAAGAATACTACTACAACGCTCGCTCGGAGTTCAATACCCTCCTTACACAGTCGACTCTCACACAGGACGAGCGAGTCCGAGAGGCGAGCCTACTGTTATACCTGAATCGGACATGTTTCAACGGATTGTATCGAGAGAATAGTGACGGCGAATTCAACGTCTCTTTCGGACGATATTCGAATCCAGATTGGGTACAAGAGCAGCGGATCCGAAAGGCATCACGTGTTCTCCAAGAGACAGCAGTATTCAATACGGATTTCAGCTACGTCGTCGATGAGGCTTCAATCGGTGATCTCGTGTATTTAGATCCGCCGTACGAACGCGTGTCGAAAACGGCAGATTTCAATTCATATCAGGCGGGCGGATTCGACCGAGAGGACCAACGGCGGCTTCGTGATACCGTCATAGAACTTACGGAAATGGATGTTTCCGTGGTCCTCTCGAATTCACCGCCAGTCACGGAATTGTACGAAAACTACGACGTATTCTCGATCAGCTACGTAGACGCCACTCGTGCAATAAATAGCGATGCCAGCAGTCGCGGGGAAGTCTCAGAAGTACTCATCACGAACGTTCCACCGGATGAACAACGGCGAAAGACGCTCTCCGACTTTACTGAATGAGTCGTCGAAGATCGCTCAACGTGGCGTCGAAGATAGGACGTATTGTTGCTCGGACCCTCGACCGCTCGTAGTGACCTCAGGGAGGCGAATAAGCCACTGTCCAACGGTTCGGGCGCGTCGACGAGTGGTTGAGTCTGAGAGATCTGTTTCGGCAGCGAGGATCTCGGAGATATCACGTCGCAAAAGCGTATCGTCTGCTTCTAGCTGAGCGTATACGCGAGAGATGATCTCAACATCACGGATCTGGTGTATGAGAAGGTCATCCGCGGATTCTCGATTACCACGATCGAGATACGTGAGATATTCCTCACCGAGCCGAGTGAGTCCCCAACGACGGATCGTACGGTTGTCGATCTCGATCTCCTGTTCTTTGTGGAGAAACTGGAGAAGCCACGCGGCGATACCGTAATAATCCGCTTGCCGCGGATCGAACGTGTCTGAATCCGTCTGCTTTCGAACGTATTCCGCGATATCGGGCTTGATGTCGGAACCCGTTCCAACCGCGCGGATGACGGTGCGTATCACGTCGAAGTTGTCCGCCTGTGGCACCTCTAGAGACGGGATCGTGTCAGTGCGCTCTGGCTTCTCGAACGCACTCCAAAACGTGGGATCGAGTTCGTATGATTCGTCGTCTGTAACGACACCGATACTGCTCTCGATCATGATGTCCGTGAGTCGGTCACCGTCGATCAATCGGATGTAATCTTGGTTTGCGCTCGTTTTAGCTCCAGATGTGAATGAGGATGTCGTGATTACCGTTCCGATGTGATACTGTTGCTCTGAGAGTGCGCCTTTAAATCCGCGCAGGGTTCGAGCACCGACGGTATTACCTGTCGTGTATTGTTTCGCTTGTACGCCGAGCCGTGCGTGGAACAGTTCTCGGTCAATGACAGCGTGAATATCGATTCCACCATCGCCACGAAACGGCGTTAACTCGAGTTCACGAGTTGGTTCTGCACGCTCGATCACCATCTTACAGAGCTGTTCAAACTGCTCGTGGTCGATCTGTAGCCCCTTATCAAGCAGTTCCTCTTTCGCCGTCGATGCCCTCATTCGAGATCGAGATTTTCACGGTTGAACAAAAATCCTCTTGCTGGACAGAATATCCACTGTCGAACAGTTACGGTCGAGTACACTATTATAAAAACGGCAGGGCGCGACGGGCGCGAGTTCATACTGAGAACGGATCGTCCTTTCGGGCCTGTACTGCCCGAAATCGGGGACTTCAGATCGGGGTCCTGACTGCGATTCGCGCACCCAAGAGCGATGAGTCTCGAACCAATCGACCCGGAAACAGCCGTGGAACTGTACCTCGCCGATCGCGAAGCCGAGGTGGCCAAGGCAACGCTGTACTCGCACAGCTCTCGCCTCGGTCACTTCGTTCGCTGGTGTGACGAGGAAGACATAGACAACCTGAACGAGCTGAGCGGACGGACACTACACGATTACCGCCTCTGGCGACGTCGTGACGGTGATCTCGCGCCCGCCACCGAGAAGACGCAGATGGACACGCTCCGTGTCTTCGTGAAGTGGCTCGAAAGCATCGACGCCGTCGTCGACGACCTCCACACGAAGGTGCGGTCGCCCGTGTTGCGAGACGGGCAGAACGTCCGCGACGTGATGCTTGAGTCCGACCGTGCTGAGGAGGTTCTCGACCATCTCTCGAAGTACGAGTACGCCTCCCGTCCTCACGTCGTTCTCACGCTGATGTGGCACACGATGATGCGGACCGGTGCGGTCCACTCGCTGGATGTCGACGACTACGACCCGGATGGGCAGTACATCGCTGTCGTCCATCGACCTGAGGAGAGAACAACGATCAAGAACGGAACGGGTGGAGAGCGACTGATCGCGTTATCGAACGACGTGTGCCAGCTTCTTGACGACTGGATCGCAGATCGGAGACCCGACGTCGACGACGAGTTCGGCAGGCGACCGCTCGTATCGACAGTAGACGGGCGTGCGCATCGATCGACGCTTCGAGGAGATTGTTACAGATACACAAGGCCCTGTGTTTCCACTGGAGAGTGTCCACACGACCGCGATCCAGAGCGTTGCGAAGCGATGGAGTATACCGCCGCCTTCGGCTGTCCCTCGAGCGTCAGTCCACACGCACTTCGGCGTGGTGGGATCACCCACCACCTGAACAGCGATGTTCCAAAAGATGTCGTCAGTGACCGTGCAAACGTGACTGCAGGTGTTCTCGACGAACACTACGACCGGCGGAGTCAGCGCGAAAGGATGGAACAGCGACGGGGGTATCTCGACAATATCTGATTTGGCGTAACGGTTATTGCTACACAATTTCAACACAGTAGCATGTCCGAAGCCAGTTCACCACCCGAAAAAACGACGGTCAACATCCGAATAACGGAGACGTTTCTCTCCGACGTCGACGCGACGTGGGAAGAGTTGGGGTACAACAGCCGTAGCGAGTTCGTTCGCGACGTACTCCGTGACGCGGTGAAACATCCCGAGTTCAACCGTGCAGATCTCAAGGCTATCGCTGCGAGTGAGGTCGACATTCAGGAAGGCCGGACACACTCCAGCGAGGAGATCAAAGCGGAGTACGGACGTGAAGATACGAGTGAGCGATGAGCGAGGGGTGGGACTGGAAGCTCACCGATCGGTCGAAAAGACAACTCGACGCACTCGACGAATACGCTCGCGACCGGATCATCTTCTGTTCACTATGCTCTGTTGAAATCCTCAGAATGTGACAAAATCTAACCTCGGTCCGGTCAGTACAGACCCATCACTCATCGTCACCACCCTCCTCGAGGAGGAGCTTTTCGACCGTCTCAAACTTGTCAGTGCTGTAGATCGGGATTCCTGAAACGACAATTTCTCGGATGTCTTCTGTGTACGTGGGAATCGCTTGAACCGCCTCAACGTCGATGTCGTAAGCATACCTGTTCCCGCCGAACTCGGCATCTTCAAGGTCGCGACCGACAGTGTTCGCCGCTCGTTGGTTTGGGGCTCGATCGGTCGTCGTGAGCACCCAGAGGTCAATATCACTGCGACGATCGGCTTCGCCGCGCGCCACACTTCCGTAAAGAATGATCCCGATGATGCCGTCAAGACAGTCAGTAAGTTCGTCGACTGCGGCCTTCACAGGCTTCTGGAAATCCAGTTGCGGGATTTGGAGGAGAGGGTCGTCTGGAACAGTGAGTCGGTCGCGGTTAATCTGAACGAGCCGTTGATTACCCTCGGGCGATTCAACCACTAATCCGTTCTCTATGAGGGTATTGACCGCTCTCCGAACCGTCTGTTGGGAATGGTCAATCTGGTTAGCTACCTCGCGCTGTGAGAACTGTTTGAATCGGTGGTTCGTTAAAAATAGCAAGATGTCGTTTGTTGCCTTGCTTTTGAATAAATCCGCATTTGTGGCGGGTATTGGAACGGATATGGACACACCCTGTGTGCCTTTTGATTCCGTCTTATGGCTCATGTTTTATGTCACGGCTCACTATTATATGAAGTTTATATGGAAACACCGGCCTATACTTAGGGAACCCGGCTTTGTTGAGATCTTCAGTAGTTGATGGTCTTGCTCCCTCAATCGCTCAGTACAGAAGGCTCATGGATCGAGCAATACAGAGACGTAATCACTAAGCCACTATCAGTAGAAAGAACCGATGACAAAAAGTAATTTGAACGAGAATTACTTCCTATGGCTGTAGAGGTTGAATCCGTTCAAGCCATTCAAGACTTGGTGATTGGTGGTTTTGCAGCGTTTTTCTTGGTCTTAGTTTTTGAGAAGGCGGTGACAATTAATACCCCAGATGTACAAAAGCGGGTGCTGACATCGGTAGCGGTGGCAAATGGCATCGTAATTGGTATTGGCATCGCACCAATGAGTACAATAGCCGCCGAACTGGTCCCGCTGTCCACCCTTCTACACTCTGAGTATGTGGGTGTAGTATCTCGGATCGTTCAGATAGGAACGGTTCTGGAACTGCTATTCGGAGTTGGAAAGATGGTGGAAGGGAGTGGTTGGCTTGGTGCAGTCGCCTTTCTCGGAGCATTCTTGGGCGGTATTCTCCTACCATACCGAGAAATGAGTATTGTGGCGTTGATTCTCATATCCTTCTGCCTGATGGTAGTAGAGGTCACACCGTCTAATTACTGGATGTCCCGTTAAGTGCTATTTAGTATTAGAGAGCGAACAGACGACTAACCAGCAATCGATTCGCAGTCTTTAGCAACAGGTGTTTCAGACGATAATCTATCCGAAAAATAGGATTTCAACAGAGTCGCCTCAATATAACCACAGCCGAATCGTTCACGAGAACTCATAGAGTGACCTCATACTCCCTAGCTGTTTGCTTGAACTCTTCCCAGTTGGGGAGGAACTCAGCCGTCGTTTCTCCGCTTGTCTCCAAGTATTCAATGAGATCGTGGACGATGTCGCGTAGATCGATCGTTGCCTCAGGATGATAGTATTCAGCGCGGTCTCGTAATGCCGTTCGATCAATATCCTGTTTCTGTATCAGTAACAGACAGTACGTTCTGTACCGAGAGCCATCATCGATCAGGAGGGCATGGCAGACTAACTCTACAGGGTCGACCTCGGTGACTCGATCGGTTCGGAAGTAGTGGCGACGGTCGCGGGTAAGCAGTGGAACGCCGAACTCACCGAACAGTGCTGGTCCGGTCAGCTGAAACCCTTCAGTATTGATGTCGCTGTCGCACGCAAAGAGATACTCGTCGTGTGTTTCCCAGAGGAAATTGAGTCCAACGACGTGCTCTCTTGTTTCACGGCGATGCTTCTGATGGAACAGTCCTCGTGCGATTGAGGCCAATACGGTAAATGGCTCGTTGAGACGATACCGAGATTTCGATTTGCCGATGACACCGACTACCTGGAAATCGTCTAACCGACGGTAGACTGTTGCCCGACTAACGCCACTTCGCTCAGCTAATTCGGTAGCCGTCCGTCCTCGGTCAAGATAATAGAGAATTTGTAATCCGGAGCCAGCAATGAGCGCCGGTAGGTCCATATGACGATATTCCGTGAGGAGTCCCTCGAGCTGCTCTATCGGTTCGATTTCAGTAAGAGAAACCGGCTTTTCTCGACCGCTTTGTTTGGTTTGGATGCAGCCGTAGGCTTCTAATTCGGTGATGATCCGTGAGGCGTGACTAGTACTCCACTCGAGTTGATCAGCGAGTGTACTGATACTCACTTCCGGGTCACCCCCATCTATGAGCTGAGAGATTACCCGTAAGTGACTCTTGGACATCATATTGTCTCAAATAACGCAAGTAATTTATAAAATAGTTTTGCGATTTGAGACGAAAGATAGAATTTCTAATATGATTGGCACTGTATCTGGTTGGCCCGAATCTGTTCTAATCTTGATTTAATAGAATCCTCGATCACAGATACTCCCAGATATGATATTCTAGAATATGATTATTCAGAATATTTTTATCTGATACCCTCTAAATCAGTGCTATGACAGACTTCGTGAACCGATCGGAGGAACTAGATCGGCTTCACAACCTGTTCGACTCAGAGAACGCAGATCTCGCTGTCGTATATGGGCGGCGACGCCTGGGAAAGACGAGACTCGTCAAAAAAGCGCTTGAGGGACGGGAGAACACGGTCTTCTATCAGGCACGACAGAAGACGCGGGAGCTCCAGCTGGAACAGTTCGTCGAGGCCGCGGCTGACACGGTTCCCGGTATCGAGGATATCCGTCCCGACTGGGAGCGCCTGTTCCGGTATCTGGCCGATCAGGATGCGATCGTCGTCCTCGACGAGTTTCCATACCTGATCGAACAGGACGAGAGCCTCCCGTCCGTGTTACAGGCGCTGTTCGATCACGAGTTCGACGAGTCGGAGACGACGTTCGTTCTCGTCGGGTCGTCGATCAGCATGATGGAGGAAGCGACGCTGCTCGGAGATAGTCCGCTATATGGGCGAACGTCCCTCACACTGGACATCCGTGAACTCTCGTTCGACGCCACAACGGAGTTTCTCCCGGACGATGCGACGGCAGACGAGGACGTTCGCGCGTGGAGTGTGTTCGGAGGCGTTCCCTACTATCTCGAAGAACTCGACGCGGATCGATCGCTCGGCGAGAATATCCAACAGACGGTGTTGACTCGTCACGGGTCACTCCGCAACGAGCCGGAGCACGTCCTCCGGATGGAATTGACGGAGCCGACGCGCTACTTCTCGATCCTCGAAGCGATCGCCGGCGGGGCAACCGGCCGCAACGAAATCGCTGGCGTGACCGGTATCGACTACAACCAGCTATCGACGTATTTGGACCGACTCTCACGGCTTCGACTCATCGAACGGCACGTGCCGGTGACCGAGAAGCCGGAGCGATCCAAGCGAAGTCAGTATCGGCTGCGTGACCCCTTGTTCCGGTTCTGGTTCCGGTTCCTGTACGGGAGTTCGGATCGCTACGACCAGTTCGGCGACGAGGCCTACGAACGACTCGTCGAACCGGAGCTGGCCGATTTCGTCGCTCCCGCTTTCGAGCAACTGTGCTGTGAGGCCCTGTGGACGCTGTACGACGAGACGCCGATCGTCGACGTTGGGCAGTGGTGGTATCAGGACCACGAGATCGACGTCGTCGGGCTCACTGACGAGGACACGCTCGTCGTCGGTGAGTGCAAGTATCAGGAATCGCCACTCGACTACAGCGCGCTGGCGTCACTAGAGGCGCACGTCGAGGAACTCCGATGGCAGCCCTCGGGCGGTGGCACGCGAACCGTCGAATACGCGCTGTTCTCTCGGAGCGGGTTTACGGACAGCATCCGCGATGTTGCCACCGAGCGTGCCGACTTACGTCTCTATACGATCAACGATACTGTCGCCGCGCTCGAATCATAAGCAACTAATAATGTCTTCCGCACCGTTTCTGTTCAGAATTTTCTATAGTGTGATCTGAACTAGCAAATATTAGACTCCTAAAAACTATACCACAGCACAATTCATCTATGAATTCAGGAAAATAGATTCGAACACGTTGCCCGGAGGATTCACAATATACGCACCATCAGTCCGTAATCTATGACAATATTAAATATAACTATTAATAATAATATTGTAAATAGAATTGTAATGATGTTACGGGCGAAGGGGACTGTACTTGAATTCAGTCTTGAGTCTCGAATAAGGAGTACAAGAGCTGGTATAGTAGATAAAGTAGTGCCGATATAAGGGGCAGTTGATGGGGTATATACGGTGAGTGAGAAGCCAGCAATAACTATCCAACTGAGTGCAAGGATTACGTAGAGTCGGTGAAGGTATTTGATTGACCAAGTGATGCGATTTTGAGTATTAGTTACAGCTGCGTTTTTTTGACCGATATGATCAGCGTCTGTTGGAAGTGAGACTCTGTCAGTATCTGTTGATGAACAAACCCATTTGAGTTCTTTCAGTAGGCTCTGTGACCCACAGAACCCTCCTTGGAGGCTATCACGGATTTTTTTGTGTGTGAGTAGTTGCTCTCCATCTGCAAATTCGTACTCGTTGAGTCCTGCCTGTGAGATGTTGTATATTCTCATATATGTTGATCGGAAGTTCGAGATGCTTTGACTGATATTTTTGTCTGTATCTCTTAGTTGTGCGGCCGTGATTGGGAGATAGGCGAGTAAGCCGATCGAGATAATAAAGAGAGAGAACGGCAAGGTCTGGCTGATATCTCCCCACCGGATGACCAGAAATGTGTTAGTAATAACAGCTGCAACAAGTCCATAAATAATCGTTTTAACCTGATTGGTAACTGACTGTGTAGAATCAGTCAGATCCTTTTGGAGTGTGCTAACTAATTCGTGTAGTTTGTCAGCTGTTTCAGTTGCTTCAGCTAATGTGTCTTGTAGTACGCCATCTTCAAATATTTTGAAATATTTCTCAATTTGATCGCGATTGTATGGGATTTTTTTATGTGAGTTACAGCTCCGAGAGATAGCCTGTAACCAGTATCTTTGTAGATTCTTTGTTGGAACTGTGTGAAATCCAGAAATAATATGGTATATTTCTGTTAGATTCTCTGACTGTAACGCATACTCGGAATAATCAACATCTGATGTGAGTGGTGGATCTTGGTTTGAGATAGTGTACGTCCATTTGTGAGGGTTTTGCTGGATGGGAGATTCGTCTGATAGAGTCCTGAATGCTGTGTGTAAAAATGTGGTGTCGAATAGTTCTCGGATCTGTGCGGAATTAAATAATAATGAGTGCTGAGACTGCTCGAATTTCTCGTCTGTCCATTGATTAGTGTAATTTACTGTTTCAACAATTGGGTTGGTCGGTTGGGTGTACTCGTCACAAACGTTGTCTACCGCTGATAGAGGTGCGAGGGCAATCCAGGAGGGATCAGGTTCGAACTCAATGTCATCACTCCCGATAAACAGTAAGAGCGGTTGTTGTGGATCGACATACTGGTCTTCGATGTGTTCCGGGTTTGTATCTTCTAACCAATCAGCTAAGACATCTTTGGCAGTCCAGACATGGACTGAAGCAGCAATGTCGTGAGAGTCCACAACCGAGCGACTAAGATTTTGTTTTGCTAATTCGTAGTGGATGTTGATAGATTCGTCACTACCAATTACGTCGGTAAAGTCATCAACGAGCGACGAAACGCGATCCTGATCTTCTGAACCACCTGAGAAATCCTGATACCGTACTGGATCGCCAGGGAGTCCATTTGACGAACGGATTCTAATGCCATTAGTTCCAAGTTCAAGTTCGATGTTGGATTGAGTTGCTTCGATTGTTCCGCCAGGGTCGAACCAAGATGGATATGCCGCACAGGTTACGGCCAAGTCTTCAAGAAAGTCTTCTACCCTGGGGGTCAGTTCGGATTCAGCCTCAACTCGTATGATTGCGTCCGTCTCTGTGTCGAGATATGAAGGGGTTTCTTCGAGAAATCTAACCGCTGTAGAATCCATTATTGGCTGTTTTCGTCTGCGAGCCCCGGAACGTCATCTGGCGAGTCGTACGCGTCGATCTCGGGGAACAAGTCGATATCTTCGTTATCAGTTTCAAGCGTGTCGCTTTCATTCACATGGCGGATTTCAGGACGGCCTTTGGTGATAATAATATGGTGCCGACCACCGCTGTCACAGACTATATTGATTCCATCCCTTTCTACGAGTTGCTCAATTGTGAATCCGGAGACAGACTTCTCACCGTCCGGGGTGATCGTGACTTCAAGATCAGACAGGTCAGTGTATACGTCAGGGAGTTCGTCCACAGGCTGAAGTTCGGACACGTCGTCTCGGGCTTGTTTCACCTCGTCCAGTCTACCTGCATCGTCTGCCCTTTCGTCGTCACTATCGCCTTTCCATAGAATTTCATTTGCTTTTAATTCCTTTTCCAATTGAGCAAACGTACTCCAATAATTCGCGTGGCTCCGTTGATAGACGGCTGTGCGATCCTTATTGAGGTAGATTTCTTCCTCTGTGTCTTCGTCGTTTGGTTCCTGGAGTGCACGTGCTGGATATACCAACCCTTTCTCCATGCGCTGCCGGACTACTTGTTCCGCTGGGTCAAGGATTTCATCTGCGCTCGGTCGGTAGGCATCTGAGAGATGGATCTCCTGAATGACAGCGATTCGGTCCTCGTCAACGCTCTGTGACTCGAAACGAAAAAAGAACAGTACTGCATCTAACGCGAAATTGGTTTCAGAATATTGGGTTGCCAGTGACTCGGCAGCATCCGCAAATGAATCACTGTCATATACCTGTTTCAGTGGGTGTGTGCTGGTCTCTTCTGTGTCGTCATCGGATTCCACACCATCGGTAGTGACTGATTCGAGCGTATGAATGCGGGCTCGTGAGTTTTCCGCCGTATGGAACTGCTTAGACTTCAGCCTTGATAGAGTTCCCGTTAGCCGTGACAGGATGTCACTCTGGTCCAAGTCATTCTTACTGTCAGAGACATCAACTCCCTCTAATTCCGACTTATCAAAGTGTACAATCTCTTCTACTGATTGGTCATCTGAGCCGGTGAGACAATTATATTCCGCGAATTCAGTGACAGTAACCATTATTTTGACATAATCTCTCCAGTTACTAAAATCTATGTCATTGTGCGAGAGTACTATTGGACTCCTTTCAAACAGTGAAAATCACTCGGATGGATAGGCATGACAATGGCAACTGTACTGCTTCGCTCCGTTACTACATTCGACCGTGACGAAAAGGTATGCGGACTGATATCGTAACCTGTCGACGAGCTGTTGTTAGATTAAATAGGCGAGCTAGGTCACCACTTAACGACAGTTTCAGTCGCCGGTAGGTAGGTCGGGGTCAGCAAATTCGTCTTTGACATATACGACCGGAAGCCCTAGCACAGCCTTGATCCGGTCGCGATTTCCGTACATGTGTGACTTGTCCGAGGTCACAATTTTTCCGATGATGTTTCTGTTGCGCTGGTGATTTGCATCGCATAGAATCACTCTGTCAATATTCCCATCAACAAACGAGAGACGTCGGTTCCTATCCTCCTCAGCCCATTCATTCGTCGGCCCCCACATAACCCGATTTTGAAGTAAATCTCGCATCTCAAGTGCATCGGCAATGATGGTGTCGCAGAGCGCATCCATTGCCTCACGCGCCACTCTACAGGTCACTTGCTGGTCGTCGATCTCGTCTCGGAGAAAGCTCCGAACATTGGGGCGAATAATCTCCCGGATCAGACGCTGAGGATAAACGTTTTCTTCAATGCGAGTGACAGCGATAAACTCGTCAACGAGCGTTTCCAAATCAAGTTCCTCATCAGCGTAACTTCGAAGTTTAATTCCTAAGTTGGTTTGCGCAGCCCGAATTTTCGAAAGCTTATCGCCGAATCTCCCCTCATCAGCCTCCCAGCTCACCTCTTCCGACTCGAGTGAGTTCTTCGAGGTGCTGTTACAGTACTCGTAAATCACCGCCCGACTTGTCGAGAGTGAGTTGTCTGTCTCGAAGAGTCGTTTGGCTTCGTCCCGCCATAAGTCGTGAAGGAATGTTACCCCGACGAGTGGGCCGGTGTCAAGGAAATAGCGCACCATAGACCTATCCAGTCACCTCGAAATCAATGAAAGGTAAAATAAGTGCATCTGCAGCTCTTCTCGAGGTTCTGTTGTCTCGAGCGTTCGCCTCCGCCTTGTCACGCTCCCAGCTACGGAGTTGAGAGCGAAGTTGTCTCTTAGCTTCATCAATGCTGTCGAGGTTTAATTCACCCTCAATCTGTATACGTGTTAGACCGTCATTCTCACGAACCGCTAGCTCCAAGCAGAATAGCCGCCAGAAGACCTTAGAATACTTTTTAGCCTCTTTAGGGTTATACTCCGATGAATCTAATTCAGCGCTCATCAATCGGTACCAGATGTGAAGGTCGTCCTCGTAGTCGGGGAAGGAGTCAGTTGGGAAATCCTCAATGAAATCGTACAGCGTCTCTCTCGTCGGTCCAGCATTCTGGTCGAAGGAGAGCGTCATCTGGGCCGAGTCTGCAGTACCCAACTGCTTATCCAGACGCCGGTAGTGTCGCTGTATTTCGTATGGCGCATCGTCGTACATCTGGTCGGTGAGTCCCTCAAGCCCAAGGTCGTAGTACCGTTCAAGGGCCCGGCTTGCCGCTTGACGTCCCCGTCGAATCGTCCCCTCTGGTTTGTCGATGTCAGCAGCAGCGACGTCGCAAGTTACCGGATCTTCGTTTGGCTCGCCTCCGGTGTGAACGCCGGTATTGACCGTCGCCGTCATTGTGCCATACATATACCAGAAGGTCGGGATGTCTGTCGTAACCTGCTCACTGTCTAATTCATCTTTAACGAAATAGAGCAGCTTATGAACCGCTTTTCGGGAGAGGGGACTGTCGTACCTGTGTTCGTCGAAGAGAAGTGACACCACCTCACCCACACTCAGTTTTCCTTGCATCGATTCGTCAACATAGTATAAGAATCAGGCTTTTATTATGCTGTGGGTGTATGACAAACACTATCTATCAAAGAGTACGGACATCTAATAACTAAATGCCGATATACAATCACGAAGGAACGAGCGAGGCCAGTGGGGACAAGGGTGAGAAGTATAAGCAGGCGATTGAAGAATACCTCCGGGCTCGTGGATACAGCATCGAACGACGATCGAATCATCACAGTACGACCGAAGACTTGGCTGCGGTTACTGTCGACGAGGGTTTCTACTATCTCAGCGGCGAGAAGGTAGGTGACGACATCAAGAAATTTGTGCGGGTGGAGGCCAAGGGAACCAAACTGTCCCGACTGGATGACGACTTCCTCACTGAACTAGCTCGCGTCTTCATCGACTATTGTGAGCAGGGCGGAGGATTCGAATACCACATTTACGCATCGTATCTCCAAGCCTTTGACAAGTGGGAGCGAATATTCGATCCCAGAACGAACAGCCCGGAGTACATCAAAGACTACTTCGATACCCTGAGAGAGAGGCAGAAGCTGAATGACGCCGAGGAAGCAGCCCTCCAAAACCTTGGAGTAGAAGATTTCGAGTGGTTTCTTGCCGATGTCTTCGTCCACCGCGCCAGCTGGAACCGTCTCGGACAGATGGCAGAGGATGAGCGGTCTGTGAATCGTTCTAAATGGGACTTCTACACTCGAGAGAACTCACCCTCGCGAGAAACTGAGACTCTCGTCGCTAACTTCCTCCGTATTAGTGGGCTACCAGAATCAATCTACATCGGTGAAAACCTCGCAGACCATCCTGAGGACATCTACGTCGATAATCCTCGGTACCTACCCATCTGGGTCGAGTCAGGCCTGTTCTACAGCCTGATTCCAATGGAAGAGATACCTGACTCGCTCCGTCCGTTCATCGATGGAGAGTCTGTTCAGAGCCGACCGTTCGGCAGCTGGCTAGAGAGCGAAGATGCAGCTCCCAATGTTGCGAAGCGATTGTTCAACCGCGAGATACGACGACGCGCAGTCGACGGGTACGAAGGTTGTAGAATGGTTCGCCACCAGTACGAGAATCGCCTGCTCTTCAAACACGAAGGCGAGATATCTAGCGAAGACGACGATTCTCCGGCAAAGACGAGGGTCGAGGGATGGGACGTTGCGATAGATTGGGGCGCATATACCGCCCATCGCTACGCGGTACCGGTTGTCAAGCAATATAAGGAGCAATTCTACGTCTTCATCGACACTGGATGGATGTTCTCCCGGTCCGGTCGGGGGACCGATATCCTAAAAGGCGACACCGCCAGCAAACTCCATGACAAACTCCAAAGTAGCGGCCATTACCGTCCAAATAATCTGAAGGCACAATTCCGACAGTGGCGCGCATACCTTGGAATGGATGAATCACCACCGCTTGAGGAGACAGATATAGAGGATGACACCCAACGACTAGAGTTCGAGCACGAAGATGGGTTAGAGCTTCGCGTGCGGCCTCCGAAAGACGGAACCGAGCGAGAACTTCTCATGCAACGAGGTGTGGACGCGTACTGATGTCTGGGTTCAGAGTGGACTACCTCTCGGAGCCGGAGCTCGTCTTCGCCGGTGACAATACGGCGAAGGATCCGCGGAGCGGACTACTAAAGTACGGGCCGTGCCCACCGCGTGACGGCTCTAATCATGAGGTGGTACGAGTCGGACTGATTGGTGATAGCTGGTCTATCTCGGCGATGCGAGACCTGCTTGAGGACATGCGGTATGGGATCCTCCCCGAGGGAGACGACCGACAGCGGTGGAATCAGCCGTTCCCAGGACTTGGCCCTAACTCTGAGCTCAAGATGTCGTTCGATCAGCGTCCGATGTGGCGGGGCGAAATAGAATATGATGACATCGACTCACTGAGCGACGTCCGCGATGATGCCGAGCGTGTTGAGATGGCACTGGATTATATCAAGTACCAGATAGAGAGTGTCTGCTCGACAACCCCGAGTCCGGACGTGATCATTGTAAGCATCCCGGAAAACCTCGCTGAGCTGTTCACAGGGGGCAAGAAAGCAGATACCATTCGGACGGCCGACACCGACTTCAGAAGCCGCATCAAGCTCTTGGGGATGCTGAATCAGACCCCAACTCAGTTGATCGGCCCCAAGACCCTCCGTGGAGAGGATGTCCAACCACGCCGGGAGGTAGCGTGGAATCTCGCAGTAGGTCTACTCTACAAGGCTCGAAGAGGACGACCATGGAAGCTCACTGAATTAAAATCGAACACCTGCTACGCTGGCATATCCTTCTACGATGAGCGCGGAACGGATCCGGACACCAGAGCGTCGATCGCGCAGGTGTTCATGGAGACCGGAGAGAATTTCGTCATCCGTGGTGACCCGGTCACCGACATCGCCAGCGATGCCGATACGGGACGGACACATTTGTCAGCTGGAGATGCCGAGCTACTAATCCAAACCATCTTACAGCGGTACGGCGACCGAAGGCAGGATCGTCCTGACCGGTTGGTGATTCACAAGTCCTCCAACTTCTGGAAGCAGGAGACAGAAGGATTCAAATCTGGCTCCGCAGACGTGAGACAGCGAGACTTCATTACCATCCGAGAGCATCACCCAATTCGCCTCTTCAGCAATACGCAATACCCGCCTCTGAGAGGTACAGTTGCGCTGCCACCGGGAAAGAGTGAATATTATCTCTATACGAAGGGATTCATCCCAGAGATTTCCGCATATGCTGAGCCTGGGACACCAAACCCAATCGTCGTCCGTCCTCATGAAGAGGTGAACGCTACCTCATACCGGAAAATATGTGAAGAGATACTCTCATTCTCGAAACTCGATTGGAACAGCTCTGACTTCTGTAAGAAACTCCCTGTGACGGTCGGAATTGCTGACGCCGTTAGCGACATTCTTGCAGAACCGATGGCGCAGAACCTTCCGGACGGGGCGTTCCCTTACCACTATTACTATTACATGTGAACTCGCTCGGTACGAGTTCTGTTTAAACAAAATGAAATCAACACTCATGTTATCGGATCTGAGAGCCACCACCGAGGAGTTATATCTCGTTTCTGGTGACCGACTAGGTAAGACGAGATATGCAGGACGCCGTCCGAAGTAGGACTACTGAGACGATTGTTGATGCTTGTGATCGAGAGAACCCCGTCCTAGTTGAAGCACCTCCGGCAAGCGGAAAAACATACAATTCAGTCCGGCTCGCCGCAGAAGACGGACAAAAGATACTCTACCTAACCGCCCGTCGAGACCTTTACGCTCAGGCGATCGAAGAAGCGGAGAAAGCCGGGGGGATCGACGCGATGGTAATTCCCAGTCCGTACCGAGACTGCCCTACATTTGCTGACGAGAACGACGGAGAAGCAGAAAAGGCACGGAAGCTCTATCAGAAGGGCCTGAGCGGAGAAGAGATTCATTACAAGCCTTGGAGTACGGTCAACACGCCGTGTCAAAGTCCGTGGTCCACCTGTCCGTATCTCACAAAGCGAGATAGGCTCAAAGAGAACGCTGATCAGATCGACCTACTCATCGGAAATCATCAGCATGCACACGTTCCTCGGTATCTACAGGGGCGAACGGTGGTGTTCGACGAGTTCAACATCAACCCCTTTCTGACCCGATTTCCACAGAGAACGAAGTCGGGAGAAAGACGAAACATCCCACACAATATTATTGGAGCCTTTCTCGAGGCCGTTGACGATATCCCACTGTCCGATCTCACGGATCTCATCGAAGCACGAGTTGAGAAGGGTGACTCTTGGAAAACGACTATTGAGTGGTTCAAGCAGAATGGCGCAAAAAAGAGCACCTCAATAGAGCAGGTCACGATCACACCCCACCCGTACAACAACTCTCACCAATACGCCGCACTACTCACCTGTGCTCTGTTGATTATGGAGAAAGTTGGGGCGGGTATCGAACTGGCTCACGATCCAGACCTTTGGGAAGCCTGTGGTGTAGATCCCAACGTGCGCTGCGTGAGGGATCGTAACTCCGGCGAGATACTCGTACTTACTCCACCCGATCTAAGTCACGCAGAGCAAGTTATTGCCCTTGACGCACTCCCGGTCCAGCGACTCTGGGAAGCAGTTCTTGGGTGCGATTTCACGCTATCACGGGTGATTGAGCGCAAAGAACTCGATCGATATCTCTCCGAGGGACTAGGGTTCAAGATCACACAGATGACAGAGGGAATGAACCACTATTCCTCAGGCAAGACATCTTCTAGAGATCGGCAGCGAATGTTCACGGTTCGTTCTTTGGAGGAGCAGCGTTTTCCGATCATATCACGGAAAAGAGCCCTAGACAACTACGCCTCTGAGTCTTGGTTGAAAAAGTGCGTAATCGAGGTAGATGATCAAGAGACAGAGACGGACCTAGAGGGCTATTTCGCCCGGAACTATGCGAAGGTACTGAGCTCAAACCTGTTCAAGAACGAATCCGTTGGATTCGTGTCCGGATCGCCGTTTCCGGGGGACGATGTTGTCAAGCAGTGGGCCGCGTTGTGTGGTGAGGTAACCGAGCCAGAACGCACTGGAGATGGCAATTCCGGTTCGTTGGACGGGTTTACTGGGTTCGGCGAAGAGATTTATCGACACCTCACACATGGCCAAGTGTTCCAAGCGATCCTTCGTTTTGGACGGACCAAGCAGGCACGAGGACGACCCACATCAGTCTATGTGAACACACAAGCGATCCCGGAGTGGATCTCGACTTCACAGATAACTATTCACGATTTTGATAACAATGGAAAACGGATTCACGTTCTAGAAGAATTACTCCGGGCGAAGTACGACGGGGGAATCAGCTGGCAAACTCAGAGGACGCTACAGGATAGAATAAACGAGCGGCTAGAGAATGAGACTGTTAGTGATGAGACAGTCCGGAAGGTAGTCTCAGACGAGAGTTTTTCCGACGTGATCGAGGTTCGGGAAGATGCCGGGAAGGGTAGCGCAGATCTCTATCAATGGTCTGGTGAGTGTGTTTTATCACCATATTACGATCGCGATGCTCGAGCGAACTACATGCTCAGGACGGGATCTAAAGTCTATCTGATTCACGTTCCAGAAATAATCGATCTGGCGAATCCAACGACAGAACTGTGAGCAATCAGTTGTGAATTTCAAACTGAAGAGTTTCAAAGGTGCCGACAATTAACGAGTATACTAGCTGACCGTACCTGATGGAAATCAATAAGCGTACGCGAGAAGCAGCCTTTTGCTCATATTAGTTTTGAATAATTTAGAGTATATTATGGATATAAAAGATGGCAATATCTGGAATACAAACTGCGAATTCATGCTAAATGCTACCACATCTGGTCTACCCAAATTTAGCCTTAATTAACCGTAGCCACCACAATATACATAAAAACTCTAGAGCGCTAGTGGGTTTGTATTACTCGAAATAGTAATCTAAAAAATTCTCGTAGAGTGATAGTTTTTAAAACCCGATTGGGTTGATGGCTAGACTTGGAAATAGCGTAAGATCATACATGAAATAAGCAATGTGCCAAACAAACAATAAAATGCTAAGTTGATGGTCATAGGCCCAACCGTGGAGTGTTTTTAGATCCCGGTTGGGGTGGAGGAGATTGAGTAAGAGAAGAAGACACAGAAATTCTGGAAAGCCCCAGAAGGAGAGTTTGTAAACCTCGATTGAGGTGGGAGGTATAAAAAATAGAAAGAACCCAGAGAAGCGTCTCTTGTACAGAACACCATCGAAGACGGTGAAAGAACACGGTAATAGAGCAAAAATGGAAACTAACGACAAAGACCTAGACGAATTGCTAGAAGACATCTTGGGAGAGCGGCGAGTCACACTGGATCCCATGATGGTGGACGAAGGCATCCAGCGGTATCTGAAAACCCGCTCTGGAAGTCTTCGCCCGACAACTATCGAAGAATACGAAAACGAACTGCTGCGTTTTCAACTCCACCTCGAACAGAACGGCATTCAAGATCTAAACGACGTACGAAACCGCGATCTAGACGACTACTTCACCTGGCGTAGGGAAGACTCGTACGACACGCAACTGAGTACAAACACAATGCGCGACGTTCGGTACGTCGTTCGCGATTTCATTCGGTACGCCGCGACGATCGACGCTGTCAACTGCGATGTCCCAGACAAGATCTCGATCCCGAAGCTGACTGATGGAGAGGGTGTTCGCGACGTCGAAATCGACGCGGAGCGCTTGCGGCTGATCCTCGACCAGATCCACAAGCGAGCGTATGCGAGCCGGGAGCACGTCGTGTGGGTGCTTCTCGCCGAAACTGGACGTCGACTCGGCTGCATTCACTCTCTCGACTGTGATGACGTTCACCTCGACGCAGAGCATCCGTTCCTAGAGTTCCGTCACGACCCACCTGAGACCAGCCTGAAAAACGGTGTGAAAGGCGAAATGAAGGTCAACATCCCGGAGTCGCTCTGTACTGTTCTGGACACGTACCTTACGTACAATAGAAAGGAGTGTACGACTGAGAACGGTCGTTCCCCGCTTCTCTCAACATCGTACGGACGACTGGGCAAAAGCACGATGCGAAAATACGTGTACAAATGGAGCCGTCCGTGCTTCCTCGGTCAAGACTGTCCGGATGGACACGATTCCGAGGGCTGTGGCCCGGCAGCATCGCCTGACAAATACTCAAAGTGTCCAGGCTCGCATTCGCCTCACGACATCCGGCACACCTACCTCACGGAGTGCCTCCGAGATGGGATTCCCGCCGAGGCGTTGAGTGAGCGCTGTGACGTGACAAGGGCGATCCTCGAAAAGCACTACGACGAACGAACCCCCGAAGAAAAACGAGACCTCCGCCGCCGGATTCTTGAGGAAGTCGGCGCGAATCACGGAGCATTCAGTCAGGCCGGCACCTGACCAGGCAGTTCTCTACTGAGCCAATCTCAAATTATGAGCGACAGCCACGACCAAACGACGAGCGCACAGTCTACGACTGCCAGTTCTAGTATATATACTACATATGTATACTATAAAAAGGGGATACGAAAAGCAGGTATAGCTCTGTTTCTCATCCCGTTTATATATCTGATCTACGCAGAAAGTGGTCTGACCGTACCGGGAGGCTGTACCACCTCAATCTGCACCCTACTTAAGGATGGAGTGGGCCTTCCGATGATGCTCGGGCTCTTGAGAAAAGACGAGATCGATGGTTCTCGTGCACTCATTCTCACCCGAGTGAGTACGACATCTCAAGGAAACAACTCCAGCAAAAAGTCCCAACGCGAGTACCTTGAGACGGCAGCAGAGGGTGCTAATCTGGAGACGACCGCCATACTGGAGGCCGAGGAGTCTGCCGCCAAAATTGAACGCAGCCAGCTAAATGACGCTCTTGAACGAGGACGGAAAGGTGATTACGATGTTCTCATGATCTACGAGGTTGACCGCTTGAGCCGAGCAAACCCGTGGGAGACACTGAGCTATCTAAATGACCTCCGTGAAGCGGGCATCACGCTATATGCGGACTCATACGGTTACTTCGACTGGGATGAACACTTCGACCTCGAAATCCTCGCACGAGAGGCCGTATTCGCACGTCGACATCTGAATCGGATCCGCCAAGGTGCTCGCGATGGATGCCATCAGAAGTTGAAAGATGGTCAATGGCCGTACGGAGGCAATCCACCGGTCGGGTACCGAACCAACGAAGACGATGAACTGCTCTTAGATGAGGATTACGCACCGTTTGTCGAGGATTTCTTCGAGATCTACGCAAAGACCGAGAATCGAAAGGAAACGATGAGGCAGCTCAACGACAAGTTCGAAGAGCATGGTTTGGGCCCGATCAGCTACTCACGTGTCAAGACCGTACTACAGAGCCCGCTATGCCTAGGGCGGCTGACTTACAAGGGAGAAGTGGTCACCGAAATGCCGGAGTTGCGTCAGGTGGATACGGAACTCTTCCAGGAGGTACAGTCGATCCTTTCCGGCCAAGAAGACCATCCCACAACGCCTGAAGTTCCGGAATTCGTCGCAGATGCCGTGGAGCAGTACGGACTTGAGTTCGTCATGGAGCAGTTCGAGTCGTTCAAACCATTCCGCTGCCGGAAGTGCGACGGAGACCTCGAACGCCACGGGTCCAAGGAGGTTTGGGGAATTCCGATAGCGAAGTACCGATGCCAAGAGTGCGAATACCAAGGACCACTAATGACTGAACAGGAGCTTAAATCGCTCCACCAGACCGTCCCAGTGCGGTGTCCGTTCTGTACCTCAACCGAGAACTTTCGCTCAAGTACTCGGCGACAACTCGGCATGCAGTTCGACTACGCGTATGAGTGCCTGAACTGCGGCCTGTCATTTGGATGTGATTTGTGTCCAGACCGGTTGAAGCGAATATTCAGCCACCCAAACCTCGGATTCGACGTCGAGGACGGTGACGACACAGACAGCAAGGATGACGATGGTGACGACGATGAGGAGGGCGACCCACAATCCGCGATCACGGATTACGATGGTCGGTAAGGGATTGTGAGCGTCTCCAGACAGTCTCTTTTGTCGATCCAGCGGCTCGAGCTGCGGAATCGTAGGTGATCGATACGCCCTGGGGCTTAGCAGCCAAGTAAAGCGCCGCAGCGGCTGTACAGGCTGGGTCACCTGAGCCTGAGTCGAAACGGCTGAGGATCCTGCTCGCAGCTTTGACTGTCGATTCCTTAAGCGCTAACTTCGTCGCGAGGAACGGCAGATAATCTTCTGGAACCGGCGGCAACAACGCCATACCGAGCTCCTGCTTGAGCTTCTTCATCGTCCGTTGTAGTGCCGTCCTCTCGCACCCGAGAGACTCTGCGATCACGCCAACTGGTCGTGGGGCCTCGGCTCGTCGAAGCACGATGATCAGTACGGCACCAATCACGTGCTCGCTTTTCCGACCATGAAAGAGAGTCTTCTCCCAAGTTTTGACCAAGAGTTTTGTCGAGTGATCTAGCTCAGATTTGGTGAGAAACAGGTCTGCTCTAGACCGGTCTAAGGTGGCGAGCAGCTCAACGAGAACAGATTCAGACGAGTCACGTGGGTGTACTGATTCGATCCAGTCATCGATCTCGAGATTCGTCTGTGAATCCGAATCATCCGCAGCTGGCTTTGATTGCTCAATATTGTCCTTGTCGAGAACGAATCCACACGCTCCACAGAACCCGTCGGTGAAATCGAAGCGGTCATCCACATCGACCGCGCCACAACTCGGACACGCTGGAACCTCTGATGACATCTAGAGATCCCTCCATTCACGGTAGTTGGATAGGATTCTCTCTGCTTTTCTCTGCTTCCGAACGCGCTCCATCCGTCCTTTCTGATGCTGATACCGGAAACGTGTCTCAACGACGGCTGCGAAGAGTGTATCATCGAGAATACGATAGTCTTCAACTTGTGCGTGGTAGTCAGCAACTTGGTAGCTGCCGGTGTAGATCTCGTTGGTGAGGACCTTTCGAACAGATTGACGACACCACAGCTCACCAGCTTTCGTTCGAAGCCCACTCTCGTTGAGTAGACTCGCGACGCGGGGCATTGATTTCTCGCGGAGATAGAGGCGGAATATCGTCTTAACGACCGACGCTTCGTCTGCTAACACGCGGAGCTTCCCCTCGCTTGTCTTTTCGTACCCCAGAGGAGGCTTGTCATTTGGCCACTTGTGCTCCTTCGCAAGCCCGTGCATCCCCATTCGAACACGCTGGCTGGTCAGATCGCTCTCGAGCTCTGCTGCCGATGCGAGGTTTCTGAAGTTGAACCGACCAACCGGCGATGTAGTATCGATGTATTCGGTGACACTCTGGAGACTCACGTCCCACTCGTTCAATCGTTCCTCAGTCTTTACGAGGTCGACAAGCGACCGACAGAACCGGTCAAGTTTCCAAAAGACGACGACGTCGAAACAGCCAGCGCGAGCACGATCCAGCATCTCTTGGAACTTAGGCCGATCCGTGTTCCGACCTGATTCTGCCTCGTCGGTGAACACGAACGTAACGTTCCACCCCATCTGTTCGCACTGCTTGGAACAACGATCGACCTGTTCACCGATTGAATAACCGAATCGCTGGCTTGAGGACGAGGTTCGAGCGTAGATTGCGGCGTATTCGATTGGATCGTCTTCGTTTGTTGACCCCCCACTCGGCGACATTGTCCGCGGGACCGCATGGTCGTCGATCATCATTCGGAACGCTCCCCTTCAGCAATCTCATCGGAGTAAGCTGGTGGCCAGGGTCCAGTCAGCGGGGCGGGGGTGTCTTCACGGACACAGCAGGCGCATAGAGGAGGGGTGTCGGTGTCACCACCCCAATCTACCTCGTCATGATCAAACTGCTTACTACAGGCCGTACAGCGCCACTGGGAGACCCCGTGTTCAGCAGCGAGGTCTGGATACCTTTCTGCGAGGGTCGGAGTGAGCATCGCGTCCGGCTCCGCTTTTAGGTGCTCAACAACCTGTGAGCGGGGGTATTCCATGAGGGGAAGGAATCCACGGGACCCCCGGTCCGATACCGGTCTGTTGCTCTTCCCGCACCGTTCACGGTACGAGCAGAAATCACATTCCCATCCGAATCGGGGGGTTGCCGGCGGGAGCTCGCCGTCAAGGCGGTACTCTGTGTGTTCGGTCGCCCAGCTGACGACCGTCTCTTGCCAGAATTCCGTGTCGAACTCGACATCGAACACCTTGAGATCGAACGAGTCGCGACCCCCGTAGATGAGACATCCGCGTTTCACGTCGACGTCGTACTTCTGCGAGAGGCCGACCATGTAGGCGTGTAGCTGTGCCTTGTGGTGCTCGTTCGGTTCGTCGAGGTACTCCAACGAACCCTTCGTCTTCACTTCAGTCGGGAGAATTGGCACGCCGTTGTCGTCAACGACGACAGGGTCAGTTGACCCCTTAACCACGAGTGCGCCGGCGTCCGTCTCGATTTCGAAGTCGACGTACAGGGAGTTCGTGACAAGCAGGCCGTCATCGTCGACGGCGTCGCGCAGGTACGGTAGTACGACATCCTCCTCGAAACGCGTGCCGACCCACAGAATGCCCTGGGCCATCTCGGTCTCTGCCGGCGCGTTCTCCTTCCGATAAACGAGCTTTCGGTGGCACTGCAACAGACTGCTCGGTGTATGCTTCTCGGGCGGAGGCACCGGACTCGGGTCGTTGTAGTACGCATGGCCTTCCTCAACGTTCTCACGGGCGTTCGACGCCCGTCGCCACTCCTGAAAGTCCGTGGTAGTGATCGCAGTGAGTGCCGTGGCAGGTCTCCCTGATCCCACGGGAGAAGTCAGTGTGCGATCGCCGTTACGAGAGTGTGATCGGTGTTTCACTCTACTTCCTAGGTGGGAAGCAATATAACAATTCCGTTGGTGGAATAAATAGATTTAGCCCCTCACATCTCGCGTTTTGAGGTGAATGGGTAGCGATGGCCCCGGTCGCAAACCGACGGTATCGGATGAGGAGATACTGACGGTGTTCGTGAATGCAGAAGATCCTGTACTGATGGCTGATGAGGTTGCAGAATCTCTCCCTATCGGGCGCAGGGCGGTGTATAATCGCCTCCGCTCATTAGAGGAGCAGGGCGTTCTCCAGTCGAAGAAGGCGGGTGCGAGAAGTACTGTTTGGTGGTATCCGGGTGAGACTAACACTGAGATGTAGTCTTAAATTTGGGTGGGTTCAGTGCTAGAGTGATCCGATCATACTGGTATGTTACTAAAACGGGACAATCTCTATACTGTTCCGGATGTTCGTTCCACCTAGATGTCGTTACGGGATTATCCTTGGAAAGGGTACTATGCCGGTCACGAAGATCTGCTTAATGAATTTTTCATACCTGCTCTAAAACATTCAACTTCATATGATCGCATTACAGGTAGCTTTTCAGCATCGGTATTAGCGTTGTTCTCTGAGGGACTACCAGAATTTATTGAGAACGGTGGTACAATCCGCCTAATGCCAGGTATCGAACTCTATGAACATGATATTGAAGCGATAGAACAAGGTCGATCCGGCGATGTTATTAAAAATCACATAGAGTGGGAGGAATTAAAGAACGGGAATCGGGATGAAGTTATGGAAGCACTTGCGTGGTTGGTTGCAGAAGAAATTCTCGATATCAAAATCGGCGTTGTAACTGATGACTTAGGGAGATTACAGACAAAACAAGAAGCAGAGTGGCATCAAAAAGTTGCAATTTTCGGAGATGATGAAGGAAATATTGTTGGGGTGTCTGGATCCCCTAATGAATCATTCAAAGCATTAAAACAGAATCGAGAGAGTTTCAGCCTATTTCGAAGCTGGATAGAGATGGAGGGCGAAGAGTGGGATGAAAAAACCCGCCTACAAGAGCAAATTGACGAATTTAACCGATTATGGAATGATGAGGATCCTAGATCATCTGTTTTTGATTTTCCAGAAGCACTAGAACAAGACTTGCTCGAAACTGCTCCAACAGCAGAACCTGACTGGGACGATATCATCTCTAGTAATGAACAAAACAAGGGTCAAGAGGATATTACTCTGCGTCCTTATCAAAAAGACGCGATTCGGAGATTTTTGAATAACAATAATCGGATAATCCTTGATCACGCTACAGGAACGGGAAAAACATGGACCTCTTTACTGGCAATGCAACGTGTTGTTGAGTCCGATGATGTCATCGTCATCTTCGCTCCAACGAGAGATCTTGTCAATCAGTGGGTTGATGGGGACAATATCAGACGCTTCTTTCCAAAAAGCAATATAATCAGATGCTTAGGTGACGTTAACTGGAGAGAAGATCTTCATAATCAGTTATTCACTAATCGGTCAGCACCGCTGTTTGTTGTAACAACTATGCATCCAACTACTATGAAAGATGCTATTGAACGTATTAATAGCGAGTGTGACCCAGAACAGGTTGGGATTATTGCTGATGAAGTACATAATCTAGGGTCAAGTCTCCGACGTACAATCTTTCCAAAATTACAGGCAGATCTTGGCCGAGTTGCTCTTAGTGCGACCCCCTTCCGAGATGATATTGGGGATGATACGATTGTAGAATACTTTGGTAGTGAAATACACGAAGTTAGTATTCAAGATGCAATTGAAAAGTACGGAGTGTTGAGTGAATATGAATATCATATTCACCCAGTTGTGCTATCTTCCCGAGAACGACAAGAATATGACAGCCATTCAACCGAGATTTCCAACTTATATAATACTTATAAATCATATGAGGATCAGCCGGTTATAGAAGTCTCAGATCGTCATCCCGACCTGAAAGTAGAAATAATGGAGAGAGCACGGATTGTCAAAGAATGTGAAGGAAAACTCAGTCTCACACGGTCAATTATTGAGAATATCGGAACTCGAACTTTGGTGTACTGTAATACAGAAGACCACACGAAAGCTGTAATAAATGCTATTGACGATCATACGACAAAGACTGCGTCTATCTTCTTAGGAAAACTCTCTAAGAATGATAAGGAGAATTTGCTAAACCTATTTGAGAAAGGAGATATAGAAATATTAGTTTCTATTGATTGTTTAACTGAAGGGATCGATGTTCCAGAATGCGACTCGGCAATACTAGTAACAAGTTCAACAACAGAAAGAGAGGCGATACAACGCCGCGGTCGGATTCTGCGTGAGGCGCAAAGTGATTCCCCTGCACAGCTCCATGATTTTATTACGCTGCCAGCAGAGTTGGAGAGCATTAAATCGGGTGATGCAGACCTTACCCAAGCAGAGTTGTCGTTAATTGAGCGTGAGCTAGAGAGACTTCGTATGATGAACTCGGATGCGACGAATAGAATGGATAATGACCCCTACATTTTAAGAATCGCTCGGGCTATGACACAGTACGATCTTGAATGACAGGACTTGACCCGGATATCGAAGATATCCTAGAAGACGAAGTTGAGGACTCACATATGAAGCGGTTAATTCGCAATATATTGGACTGGGAAGACAAACGACAATATCAGACTCATCGCAAGGGCAAAAAAAAAGCGCTGGAGGGATATCTTGATGACTATCTTGAGGACAAAAAATGAAGCTACTCTCTATTGAGGTTGTTAACTTTCGACCATATCGGGAGTCTCAAATTGATCTAACCGATCGAGATGGTTCAATCCACATTATTGAAGGAGATCAAGGAGGAGGCAAGACGAGTTTACACACAGCAATTCAATGGGGCCTGTATGGTGGTGCAGGTCCGAAAAGCAACTACACCAAACACTGGAATGAGCGCGCAAAGCAGGCTGGTGAGGAAGAGATGTCGGTCAAAATCAAATTTAAAGAAGGCTCTCGAAATTATACACTAATACGAGAAATCGGTCGGTTTAACCAGAACCAACAACGTGCTCATGAAGACCTAACACTAATTGGAGATACAGAAACGTATTCTGGCGAAGATGCACAAGATCAGATTGAAGAGATATTACCTGAGGAATTGAAACGCTTCTTTTTCCTTGACGGGGAGAGAATACAAGAATTAATAGCGGAAGATGCGGGTCAAAAAGTAAAGAGAGAAATTGAGACTGTCCTTAAGCATAGGACTATTATAAATTCACAGAAGGATTTAGGAGACTTACTAGAAGACCGACTCATCCCTCGACGCAACCGAATTGAAGAGGAGGCTAAAGAACGAGATGAAATTCTCGATGAGATTTCTAACCTTCGAGAAGATATCCGACAACTCCGACAGCGGAACAAGGAAGACAGAGATGAGATACAGAATAACAAGACCGCATTAAAAAAGAATAGAAAAGAATTGGAGAGTGTAAACAAAGAGGCAATTGATCGGATAAATGAGTTAGAGTCTGATACAACAAGCCTACAAACTGACAAGGTCAAAGAACTATCTAAATTAAATATATCTTGGAAAAAGCTAAGATATCAAATTTTATCTGAGGATCTCAAGCAGATTAAACAAGAGATCATAGAGGAAATTGAGGAATATGAAGGTCGTCTCTCTGATATAGAGCGGGATGAAATTATTAATGATCTAGCTGAAGAAGCGAAGCAGGGTAAATGTCCAATCTGTGGGACTGAAGAAATAGAAAGTCTCGAAGAACACAGTGTCAGAGATCACGATAAAAAGCAATCTGAAAAGCTAACAGAAAAGCTAGTTGAATTGCGAGAAATGCGTGACAGGCTTGATTCAGTCAATTTCCCTCAAAATTATCCGGTGGATCACCAAACAGAGATAGACAGAATAAACGAAGAAATTAAAGATAATCAGACAGAACGTAAGGATTTGCTCGGTGACTTGGGAGGTGTTCCAGATGATAGTGAACAAGACACACTAGAAAACAACATTAATGATCTTGAAGACTCGATAGATAGCCTACAAGAAGAGATAGATAATCGCGAAGAAACAATCAGAGAAAAAGAGCAAGAAATTAAAAAATTAGAAAGTAAGAGAGAGGAAAATGCATCTAATCAAGAGCTGGATAAGGTAAACAGTAAGATAGACGCAGGAGAGACAGCCATTGAAAAATTAAAAACAATTCGAAATATTCACGTCCGCGACAAACGGGAAAAGATAAAGTCAGAAATGAATCAAGTTTTCGAGCAGGTCGCACAATCTGACTTTATGGACCAACGGTACCAAGGACTTGATTTCCGGGGGGACCCTAGCGATGAAGATTCATACGTCCTTCAGCTCATCGAATCAGATGGTGAAACAAAAGACATGGCTAATCATGAACCCTCTGCTGGAGAATCCCAATTAACGGCTTTGAGTTTCATATTTGGATTGAATAAATATGCTCGTTACTCTTCAACGATAGTATTTGATACAGTAGCTGGTCGTCTTGATCTAACAAACAGTCAAGCACAGGGAGAGTTCTTTTCTAATCTGGAGGACCCTCTATTGCTACTTGTAACTGATTCTGAGCTACGCGATCTCGGTGATGCAGTTAATGAAGAGATTGGAGCACACTATCGGATCAAACCAGATGGAAAGGATTCGAAACTAGAGAGGGTCAAATAATGAAATTCGATAAGATATCCGGTGCGCAGACTCTACAAGTTACTACTGAAAAGTTCGACAAGGTGTCAAAGTCGATCAACGAAACCTTAGAGAATAATGACGCAGAGAAAGTAGAGAACACTCAAATAGCGAACCTTGCAATCGCAGTGGGAATCAAAGAGAAACGACAAAACCAGCCTGAGAGTACAAGTAAAGCATTAAAAATGGAATCATTAGATCAAGACCGCGTTCTCCGAACAATAATTGAACGTCGTCACAAAAACGCATCTCCGGAGAAACTCAAAGAACACATGCAAGGGTACCTTGAAGGAGGTATCGAGATTATGTTTGAAGATATCAAAAAACAAAATTACTTTGAATATCACCGATATGTCAAAGATGCTGAGTGATCTTTGAATAATATCACACTCAGTTCACACGTCTAAGTTGGTTTGTAAGAGCTCACTAATCTAACCTAGATCCATAAGTTAAACCGGTAAAGAGTAGTACCTATCTTTGTAGCCATGCAAGGCCGTATTCGTTCTAATCTCGAGGGTTATGATGAATAGCGAGACATGTGAATCCGCAGTTGAACTTGAAATGCTAGCTTCCGGAATGGCGAAGCAGCACGAAAACTTTCTGGATGCCACTCAGGAGCTCATTGATAACTCGGTGGCTGCGGTCGTAGATGGAGAAGGCTACTTCGATGACGCTGATAAGCGAGTCAATATTTCTATTTCGTTCGTTCGCGGGGAAGAAACAGTAACCACATATATATCAGATAATGGCCCTGGTATAACGAGAGAAGACCTCCAAAATCATGTTTTTCGAACGGGGAATAAAGAGATATCAGAGGGGATTCTCAATAACGTCGGATGGGGACTGAAAGCGAGTTTAGCTTGGTTCGAAGAATCCCTCAAACAACGTGGCCTTGGAGATGACCCTCACTGGTTTTCACTAGTCACTCAGACAGCTGAAAGTGAATGTCTGCGTGTTGACGGTCCGATAACTGGTGACCTTCCAATAGTCAATGCTAAAGAACGTGACTGGAAGGTTGGAATCCCAAGCGATGTCGATTCACTATTAGAATCTGACCACGGGACACGCGTCCAGGCGACATGTGCGCGTTCACAGTTTGATGCCGATGTCTGGCCATCGGCTGACTCACTTGGAACGAAAGTCCAGTATGTACGTGAGCGGCTCGGTGTCGTGTTTCGGCGCTTACTCTCCGCTCGTGATGATAATCAGATTGTTGTACATTATCATGACTTACCCTCGAATGAACAAGGAACGTTTGAGGTACCGCCGATCAGCCCTTCTTACACCGATGACACAGTACTGAAGTCTCACGAATTTCGTGTGTCTACTCCTCGCGGAGACCGATACCAAGTGCGGTATGAAGCTGGTACGCTGGACATCGATTCGATGACCAAATGGGCAGAGAAAGAACACCCAGATCTGCTCACTCAGAGTGGCAAATTCAGATATAGATATCGGCCGAGTCAGAACAGACAAGGTGTCGATATCTACGCAAATGGTCGGGTGCTGATGACTTCCGTATTTGAGGATCTGTTTGATCTGACGCGGAATAACCAGTATAATTACTTCGGAGGCACCCTCCAGATATTCCCGATCGGCGACACAGATGAAGTGCCGACGGACAATAAGAAGACACGACTAGATACGAACAGCGAACTCTGGCGTGAAATACGAAAGGAACTCTCCGATGAAGAATTGCTTCCGGAGGGTAGAGAGTACGGTAAGCGAGTCTCGACGGGTGGGGCGTCGACAACCACTCAAACTCAGGAGGAAGAAGAGTCGTCAGAGGAAATCGAAAACATATCTACGTTTGATCCAACCTCAGATATATTTGGTCTTCACCACGGTGATGCGAGGTCAATCGTTCCAGCGATAAGAGACTATACAGCAGACACGCTAGACGAGGATGAGGGGTTCGTGGATACGACAATCACATCTCCACCGTACTATGACCTCAAAGAGTACGGTTCGAGTGAGGAAGATGAAATAGGACAACATGGAACATACGTTGAATATCTACAAGAACTCCAAGAACTCTTCTCTGAGGTTTACTCGCTCACCAGAGATGACGGTTCCCTCTGGGTCGTTGTGAATACCTTCCGTCGGAACCGCGAAATCGTTCAGCTCCCATTCGACATCGCACGTGTGTGCCAGAATCTCGATCAAGGATTAGAATGCTCGAACTGTGAGAATACGATACTGAGAGGAATCGATGAATTAGATAGTCGACAGACAATGTGTCCCCACTGTGGTCACACGACAAATAACGACGAGTCGTGGATTCTCCAAGACATCGTTGTTTGGAATAAGAACCGTGCGCTCCCGTATACAAAAGAAGGGAGACTACGGAATGTCTTCGAGTATATTCTCTGTTTTAGCAAAAGTCCGGATTATAAGCTACAGATGGATCGCATTCGAGAGTCAGATCCTGCTCAATTCAAGAAATGGTGGGCAGATTTCCCTGAGCGCTACCACCCGCTCGGAAAGCTACCTGAAAACATATGGGAGTTCGATCCGCCAACACGGGGATCATTCACTGGAGAAGTGGACGTGTTCGATCACCCTGCAGCGTTCCCTCCAAAACTAATTGAGCGAATTCTCACACTCTCTACGGAGAGAGATGATGTCGTACTGGACCCCTTCGCTGGCTCGGGGGTCGTTCTAGGACAGGCAGAGCTGATGGACAGAAGACCAATCGGTGTTGAATTGAATAAAAAATACTCTGAAGCCTATCCTGACCTGAAAGAGTATCTCGAGGAACATCATGAAGAGGAAGATCAGGTCGCATCACAAGAAGACCTAGATAGGATTATTTGCGGACTGCGTCAAACGAAGTATGCACGGGAACTGCTTCGAACGATGGCGAGCGAACTCGGCCTCTCAAACCCATCGCAGTTAGATGTACATACCGCCTTCCTCGTAAGTCGGGAGCTTGGATATCAGTCCGTTGAGGACGACATTCACGGAGAGATCGATCTCGTGCTTCTCGTAGATAATGAGACGACCGCTCGACAGGCACTTGATTACGATGAGATTGCCGAAGAGGTCACCACGATCCAACCGTGCTCTGGCTTTGGAATTCGTGCCCGTACGTTAGTCATGACAGCGGAGGAATTCATTAGTGAGATAGCTAATGAAACCTATACACATCTGCCAGAAGATCTCTTCATCTACGAAGACGGACGGCACTACGTGTACTCGGAGGACATTTCGTATAGTGACTGGCGAGAAGTGAATGAGGGTACCGATCAGTGGACAGAACGTTACTCTGATAACGAGATCCCTCCAATCGTCTCAAATGTCGGTGTTGAAGTAAACCATCCGAAGCATTCTATGGAAACTGTTTCAAGAGGCTTGTCCGGCGACCACGAAATACAATTAAACAAATCTAGTGGAGAGCACTATCGGCACATAATTCGGACAAACTAATCAGAGAGTGTCATAAAACGGTCTTCACCAGCTCTGCGTGACGATTCTACAGTTACGACTTAGCTATAATTACCTAGATTCTGTTGTCGCTGGCGGTCTGCCGGTACGTTCGTGATGATCACTTCCGCTACGTCGTCACGATTATCTGCATCACTATTCACCATTCTCGTAGCATCGACGACGTCAATCGTGAATTCGGAAACGCCTTCATAGAGTTCGCCGACTGGCGGAGAGTTCGATAAGACGACGTACACACCGTTCTGACTAAGTTCGACGGCTAGATCACGTAGTCGACGCTGATCGTCTTTATCGAACCCGTCTGACTGGTACTGGGTGAAATCTGCCGTCTGGGATACAGGTTCGTAAGGGGGATCGAAGTATACGAGATCCCCTTCGTCAGCGTCGTCGACAACATAGTCAAAATCCCGATTATAAATCTCAATGTCGTCGAGTATGTCGTTCGCTTTCCGAACTTGTCGCTCACGGATGAAGTCCGGATTCGTATGCCGACCGAACGGAACGTTGAATCCCCCGGATTGGTTCTCTCGGTACAGTCCGTTGTAGCCGGTTCGATTGAGATAGAGCATCAGGCTCGCCTCTTCTACTCGCAGTTCGAGGGACCGCTCGTCGAGCTTGTGGAGTTCATTGAACCGGTCACGAGCGTCATAATAGTACTCCTCTTCGTACTCGTGGCGGTGATTCTCTTCGATTAGTTGCTCGGGATGATCGCGGATAACTTCGTAGAAGCTAATCAGTCGTCGATTGAGATCGTTTATTGTGCCCTCGGAAGGTTCGAGGTCGAAGAAGACTGCACCTCCGCCAATAAACGGCTCATGATATTTTTCATACGAAATTGGGAATCGTGAGTGAAGCTCCTGAAGGAGTTGGCGCTTCCCTCCAACCCACTTGAGAATCGGCTCAGCCATCTATTGCCATTTTTTTAGGTTAGGACATAAACCCAAGGACTCTGATGGGAATTGAGTTATCGACTACTACAGGATCTCAGGGTCTTTTAGCGAATGAGTTGATCAGCTAGCTGGAGATAACGATTAAGACCATTCATGCTCACTAATCGTATAATGGCGGGCACCGAAGATCAGTTCCTGACACAGGACATCCACGAGGAGAAGGCAATGCTCATCGTCGAACAGCAGCTTGAGAAGGGGACAATCGAGATGAAGCATGACGAGCCTGTGCTACACCACACCGCTTCGGGGGCAAAGTTCGAGTCGGCAGTAAATATGGCTCACTTCCACAAAGGGTGGGAGGCGCGGGGAGAGGAGTCTCAGTAGGCTAATTGAAACTGCTAAAGTCGGCCTGGTGTCCCTCGATATTCCGATTACGTTCATCCATCGGGTTTTCAGCCTGAATCAGTAGATTCGAGATTAGCGGGGGTCTGCTCTTCGACCAGTATCGCTTCCACTCACCTTCTTCGACAAGTGCTTCCCAATCGTCGGGCGTGAAACTGTGCTCCGCCCAGTTGTGAGCGCCGTCAACGTACAGATGGTACTCATCCTCTAAGTTGACATCACGTCTTGGAAGACGTTCGTCGAGATAGCGGTCGACAGTAATGAATTCGGCATCAAACTCGACACCGTAGTAGTCGCCAGAGCCCTTGTCTTCTGACAACATCCCCTCCTTCGCGGCCTTGATATCAACGTTCTCAAAGTCAGATTCAGATTCACATACGTAGAGCAACTCCGCTTCTGGGTCATCAGCATCGTCGAATTGCGACGGATCGCTGGCGGTGTGAATGAATTCGATCTGACCCTCGAGTATATTGTGCTGGTCGGAATTCATGAACTCCTTGTACAGCTCATATGCGTACTTGTGAATCCGAAGAGTGTAGATCTTCCGTGCGAGTTCTACCTGTTCGTCGCGGAGCGTTGATTGTACCGTCCCTACCTCATGAAGAGCAGTGGGACGAACGTGTTCTTCATAATACTCGATATATTCCTCGTTCAACTCAAATCCGAGCGGTTTTCGATCGAGGGCTTCTGCGATAGCAAGTGTCGTACCGATACCGGCGAAGGGATCGAATACGACATCACCAGGTTCGGAAGCGAGGTGAACGATCCGTTCTACGAGATTTTCTGGGAATGGACTCGGATGGTAGCTGACTTTGGGGCCCCACTGACCCTGTTTGGGGATCGGGAATTTCCACACGTTGCTTGGGACCATCCCCCTTGGACTGTATCGTTCGGGGTAGTTCACCCACCACTGTTCGAATTCGTCGGTGTCGGTGATCCGGATCGCGTCCTTGTCGTATTTGAAATCATCCGTCTTTGAAAACATCGTCACGTGCTCGTACACGTTGCGTAGACGGCCTTTCTGATGCCACGGACGCGTGCGAAGCTTATCCCAGATGATGTTGTCTTCCATACGCCATGACTCCGGAAGCGGATCATAGACCTCGCCACACCGCTTACATATCAACGTACCATCGCCGCGATCGCGACGGAGGCATCCCTCACAGTCCTCGTCGAGGCAGGTTTCGTAGTTCGGCAAGTTCTCCAGTTCATCGGCGATGTCGAACGGCAAACGAACAACGCGGCCATCGATTTTGTATGTGTCAGTGACGATCCAGAGCGTACAGTCGTCAGAGGCAATTTCGTAACACTGTTTGTAGATTTCGCGAATGTCGTCGAGAAAGTCCTCGTAGCTCTGCTTGCCAACCTGTTCATCATGATCTCCGTAATCGACAAGATCGGCGTAGGGAGGTGACGTGATGATCGTATCGACGAGCCCATCGACGTTGTCGAACTCCTCCTCTAATTTCGATTTCAACTCTCGCGAGTCATGTTGGTAGATATGAAAACGAGAGTCAAGATCGTCGGCCATTTTTCATCAGTCTCTCTGGCAGGACTGGTGATAAAGGAGTTGGTAAAGCATGAGGAGGTCCTATGTGTCGTATATCAAGTCAGCCTACAGAGGGAGTCGACACAGATAGGTAAATAGGTCAATCCTCTACTCTTAAATTCTCACGTGGGAATCAAAACGACCAATTCAATACCTTTCACCCCCGTTTGGATGTACGCGAATCGCAGGAAGGCTTCGACCCGCGTTCCGTAACATAACGAAATCACTCACAGATCACGGTCGTTCTTTATAAGGAACGTACCGCAGTCTAGCGGATTTGAATCGTTATGAATTGGAACGGGCGCGACGGGATTTGAACCCGCGGCATCTTGGTCCGGAACCAAGTGCTCTGTCCGCTGAGCTACGCGCCCTCACGAGCGGATATCCGCGGCGAGTGTTTAACGCTTCTGACTCGGATCGTCTGCGGGCGACTCCGAGTCGGTCTGCCACTCCAAGGCGTCACCTCGGCGTCGAGCGAGCGTCGATGAGGTGTGAGGCCCCGCGAGGCGTACTCGGAAGTTATCACATTTGATTCTATCGGCGCGCAGCTTTATCACCCCGCGTTCGTACCATCGGTAGAACTGACCGTGACGCTCCGTCCATCCGACACGTCGACGCTCGGCCACGGCGGCGACGAGAGAGAGGTCCCCGACACAGACGGGCGAACCGCGACCGACGCACCGGCCAACGCCCGAGACGGGTTCGTCCCTCCAGCCGAACGCGCCGAGACCGACGGGTCGCCGAGTACCTCCGCCGGTATCGACCGAGCGTCGGGAGGCGTCGGCGGGACGCCCGCGAACGGCGCGTCGCGTTCTCGCGAGGCCGATCGATTCCTCCTCGCCGTCGCCGTTGACGGCGAAGTGCTGTTCGCCGGGCCGTCAGTGCCGGACGTCGTCGGCGTGGAGCGCGAGGCGCTCGTCGGGAGCGACCTCCTCGACCGCGTCCACCCGGGTGACCGCGAGCCGGTCGCCGACGCGCTGTCGGCGGTCGCGGCGACGCGGACGGTCACCCACCGGATCCGGCGCGCGAGCGGCGGGTACGCGTGGGTCGAGTCCGTCGTCGACGAGGAGCTGGCCGAGGAGTTCGGCGGGCGGGTCGTCACCGTCCGGCGCGTCGACGCCGACCGCACCTTCCCGGAGCGCTACCGCGCCTTCCTTGAGTACGGGAGCGACCTCGTCACTGTCGTCGACGAAGACGGCGTCGTCGTCTACGAGAGCCCGTCCGTCGAGGAGGTCCTCGGCTACGAGCAGGGGTCGACCGTCGGGCGATCGCCGCTCGGGTACGTCCACCCGGACGACCGCGAGCGGGTGACCGAGCGGTTCTACCGCGCGCTCAACGAGCCGGACGCGGCACCGACCCTGGAGTACCGCTACCGCACCGCCGACGGCGACTGGGTGTGGCTGGAGTCGCGGACCCGGTCGTTACCGGCCGACAGTCCCGTCGGCGAACTGCTCGTCAACTCCCGCGACGTCAGCGCGCGGAAGGCCCGCGAGCGCCGGCTCACCGACCGGAACGAGCGTCTCGACCGGTTCGCGAGCATCGTCTCACACGACCTGCGAAACCCCCTCTCGGTGATCCGCGGCTCCATCGAGATGGCGCGGCTGCGCGGCGAGACGGAGCCGCTCGAACGCGGCGAGCGGGCCGTCGACCGGATCGACCAGCTCGTCTCCGAGCTGCTCACCCTCGCGCGACAGGGGACGGGAATGGACGAGCCGACCGAGTTCGGGCTGGCGAGCGTCGCGCACGACGCCTGGGGAACCGCAGCCGAGGACGAGGACGACGCGGAACTGGTCGTCGCCCGCGACGCCCGAGTGTACGGCGACCGCGGCCGGGTGCGGCAGGCCTTGGAGAACCTGTTCCGCAACGCGACGGAACACGCGAAGCCGGACGCGCCCGGGACGACGGAAGCCGATTCCGACGACGATCGGACCGACGACGCGGTGACCAGCGAGGACGCGAACGGTGGTGACGCCGCCAACGGGGACGACGACGGCGACGCCGCCAACGGCGATACCGACGACGAGACGCTCACCGTCCTCGTGACCGCGACCGACGGGGGGTTCCTCGTCGCCGACGACGGGACCGGCGTCGACCCCGACGACCGGGAGTCGGTGTTCGACTCGGGGTTCACCACGCGGGCGGACGGGACCGGGTACGGGTTAGACATCGTCCGCGAGGTCGTCGAGTCCCACGGTTGGGACGTGGAGCTTCGCCGCGAGTCCGACGGTCTCGTCGGACTCCCGGACGGGCGGCGGCTCCGTCCGCCCGAGGGCGCGTGCTTCGAGGTGCGCGCTCCCGGGCCGGCGGACGCCGATCCGGACGAGCCGTGGATCGACGGGTAGGGGGAACCCGGCGATTTTATTCCTCAGGACCCGCAACCCGGCCCGTGAGCGTCGCAGACGTGACGGTCCGACGGGCCGAACGCGCCGACCTCCTCGCGGTGGTCCGGATCGAGCGCGCCTGCTTTACGGACCCGTGGCCGCACGACGCCTTCGAGCGGCTGCTCGGCGAGCCGGCGTTCCTCGTGGCTGAGCGGGCGGGCGCGGTCGTGGGGTTCGTCGTCGCCGACCGGACGCCGAATCACGGCCGCGACATCGGCCATATCAAGGACCTCGCCGTCCATCCCGACGCCCGCGGCGAGGGGATCGGACGGACCCTCCTCCGGTCGGCGCTGGCCCGGCTCCGCGCGACCGACGTGGCCGTCGCCCGGCTGGAGGTGCGCGAGGGGAACGACCCCGCCCGGTCGCTGTACGCCGACGAGGGCTTCGACCCGATCCGGCGGGTCGGCGGCTACTACCCCGACGGCGAGGACGCGCTCGTCCTCGTCGTCGACCTCGCGGCGTGGGCCGGCGGCGACACCGAGTGACGCGTTGGCGTTTCTCACGCCTATCGGCTCGGCGCGCGGGGTTTGCCAAGGCTTAGTGTGCGGGAGACCGACTCGACGGGTATGAGTTCGGTTCCCGAGCGGTCCGAGATCGACGCCGAGTACAAGTGGGACTTGGAGGGCATCTACGCCGACGACGAGGCGTGGGAGGCGGCCCGCGAGACCGTCGCCGACCGGATCGACGAGCTGCGCGACTACGAGGGACGCGTCACCGAGGACGCCGCGACCCTGCTCGAACTGCTCGAACTGCGCGAGGAGATATTCCGCGAGCTCCAGCAGGTGGCCACGTACGCCCGGCTCCGCAGCGCCGAGGACACGCGGAACCAGGAGTATCAGGCGATGTCCGCGCGAGCGTCGTCGCTCAGCTCCGAGGCGTCGAGCGCGGTCTCGTACCTCGAACCGGAGCTACAGACGCTGTCCGAGGCCGACGTCGAGGCGTTCGTCGACGAGGAGCCGGCCCTCGCGACGTACGAGCACTACCTCGACGACGTCCTTCGAAAGAAGCCGCACACGCGGTCGAGCGAGGTCGAGGAGGTGCTCGCCGACCTGTCTGAGGTCACCGACGCGCCGAGCGAGATCTACTCGATGCTGACGAACGCCGACATGACCTACGGCGTCGTCGAGGACCCCGACGGCGAGGACGTCGAGATCACGCAGGCGAACTTCACGAAGCTCCAGACGAACCCGGACCGCGAGTTCCGCGAGCGCGTCCACGAGACGTTCTACGACGAGTGGGCGAGCGTCCGCAACACGGTCGGGACCTCGCTGGAGAAGGCCGTTCGCGAACACGTCACGAGCGCCGAGATCCGCGACTACGACTCCGCTCGCGCCGCCGCGCTCGACGGCTCGAACGTCCCCGTCGAGGTGTACGACACCCTCGTCGACACCGTCGACGACAACCTCGACGTGCTTCACCGCCACGCCGACCTGAAGGCCGAGGCGCTCGGGGTCGACCGGCTCCGGAGCCACGACCTGTACATGTCGCTGACGGGCGATCAGGGCCCAGACGTGGAGTACGAGCAGGCCCGCGAGTGGGTGATCGAGGCGGTCGCGCCGCTGGGCGACGCGTACCAGGAGCGGCTGGCCGAGGGGTTAGAGTCGCGGTGGGTCGACGCCTACGAGAACCGCGGGAAGCGCTCCGGCGCGTTCTCCTCGGGCACCTACGACACCCAGCCGTACATCATGATGAACTACCAGGACGACATCGCCTCGATGTACACCTTGGCCCACGAGCTGGGCCACTCGATGCACTCGGAGCTGGCGGGCGACGCGCAGCCGTGGCACGACGCGAGCTACGAGATCTTCGTCGCGGAGATCGCCTCCACGGTCAACGAGACGCTCCTGACCCACCACCTGCTCGACACCGTCGAGGACGACGAACTGCGGACGCACGTCCTCGACGAGTACCTCGAACGCTTCCGTTCGACCCTCTTCCGCCAGACGATGTTCGCGACCTTCGAACAGCGGATCCACGAGCGCGTCGAGGAGGGCGAGGCGCTCACCCCCGACGCGTTCGACGAGATCTACGGCGACCTGAAGGGCGACTACTACGCGCCCGCCGAGCTGACCGGCGGCATCGAGCGCGAGTGGCAGCGGATCCCGCACTTCTACTACGACTTCTACGTCTACCAGTACGCGACCGGCATCTCCGCCGCGGCCGCGATCGTCGAGCGCGTCTTAGACGAGGGCGAGTCGGCGGCCGCCGACTACCGCGAGATGCTGAAGGCGGGCGGCTCGGAGTACCCGCTGGAGGTCGTCGAGCTCGCCGGGATCGACATGGCCTCGCCCGACCCGATCGAGTCCGCCGTCGGCGTCTACGACGACTACCTCGACGAGGTCGCCGCGCTCCTCGACCTGGAGTAGGACGGTCTCCGCGAACCGCGTGACGGGGGAGCCGCGGGATTTTTTTAGCGTGGCCGCGAGTCCGAGACACGCATGGGAATCTTAGACGCGTTCGGCTCGCTGGCCAGTGCGCTGATCGCAGGCTTCGTGATGCTCGCGTTCGCGATACTGAGCCTGTTCGTCACCGTCTTCGTCGTGGACATCGCCGCGTCGATCGGCGGACTCAGCCCGGACGACAGCTACGTCGTCCTCGGCGCGACGATCCTCGCCGCCGCGGCGATCATCGCGGGCGGCGCGGGCTTCGCGCTCCCCGAGGGCTCGTCGTAAAGCCCGCCGTTCGCCTCAACGCCGACCACCCCGACGCCGACCACCTCGACGCCGATCGCTTTCTCCTCCGGTTGCGCCGACCCGCGAGCGACGGGTCGACCGATTTTAGCCGGGCGGGCGCGACGCACGAGTATGGACGAACGCGTACGCGAGCACGCCGAGGTGCTCGTCGACTGGAGCGCGCGGGTCGAAGCCGGCGACGACGTCGTCGTGTCGGTCGCCGAGGACGCCCACGAACTGGGCGTCGCGGTCGCCGCGGTGCTCGGCGAGCGCGGGGCGAACGTCACGACGCTGTACGGCTCCGACGAACTCTCTCGGGCCTACCTGAAGGGCGTCGAGGCGAGGGTCGAGGGAGAAGCCGGCGAGGACGGGACCGGCGAGGGTGAGATCGACGGGGGCGACGCCGCGGTCGACGCGGCCGACTTCGACGCGGACCCCGCCGTCGACCGCGCGATCTTCGAGGCCGCCGACGCCTACCTGCGGATCGGCGGCGGACGCAACGTCACCGCGACCGCGGACGTCGAGCGCGCGACGCGGCAGGCGTACGCGAAGGCGCGGCAGGGGGTCCGCGAGGCCCGGATGGACACCGACTGGGTGTCGACGGTCCACCCGACGCGGAGCCTCGCCCAGCAGGCCGGGATGGCCTACGAGGAGTATCAGGAGTTCGTCTACGACGCCGTCCTCCGCGACTGGGAGGCGCTGGCCGACGAGATGGCGAAGATGAAGGACATCCTCGACGACGGCGGGGAAGTCCGGATCGTCACCGAGCGCGACGACGCCCCCGACACCGACGTTCGGATGTCGATCGCGGGCCGCACCGCGGTCAACTCCGCCGCGTCGGTCGCGTACGACTCCCACAACCTCCCCTCCGGCGAGGTGTTCACCGCGCCGTACGACACCGCGGGCGAGGTCTTCTTCGACGTGCCGATGACCATCGACGCGACGCGCGTCCGGAACGTTCACCTCGTCTTCGAGGACGGTGAAGTCGTCGACTTCGCGGCGGAGGCGGGCGAGGACGCGCTCGCGAACGTCCTGAACACCGACCCCGGCGCGCGGCGACTCGGCGAGCTGGGGATCGGAATGAACCGCGGGATCGACCGGTTCACGGACTCGATCCTCTTCGACGAGAAGATGGGCGACACCGTCCACCTCGCGGTCGGCCGCGCCTACGACGCCTGTCTCCCCGAGGGGGAGTCCGGCAACGAGAGCGCGGTCCACGTCGACATGATCACCGACGTGAGCGCGGACTCCCGGATGGAAGTCGACGGCGAGGTCGTCCAGCGGAACGGGACGTTCCGGTGGGAGGGCGGTTTCGAGGCGTAGGTCAGGAGAACGGTAGCTCCGTAAGAGAAGACGGGACTGTCGGACCCGTCGAAATACTCAACTGGTGATATGTTCTTAGAGGTGTGCTGAATACAGAGTGTATAGCAATAAAGGCAGACACAGGGGATATCAGGTAGCTGATGTGCTCGTTTTCGCCTACATTCCGAACGAGCAAACACATCGTAATTCCGGAACAATTTGGATGGCAAACGGGCAAACACCACCACCGTTTCCACAACTGCGAGATTCAACAGGTCGGCTACTGAAGCTACGTCTCACAGGGTGTTGGTGCTCTGGACACAGTTTCTAAATCCTGTGGCTTCTCTTGGAAGGCTTTCTCTGAGAAGCTCAATAGAGGATTCTTGTGTAGAAATCCACAAGCGGATCTAATTGGCGTAAGACGACCGGCTCCACCTCTCCATTCGTCAGCCAAATCTCATCTCAAGATCATCTGTTTGAGGATCTAAACTCCTCATCCACGCCCGAACCGCTCCTATTGGCACGAGATATACCAACAGCAATACAAGCCGCGAGGGAAGGTCAATGACTGCCACTATTACACCGCCCACAATCACAAAGGTGACTGGAATAAATGCGTAGAACATGACGAATAGCACCTCACCAACTGGAGCAAACGCAAACTGTACCGCGTCCTGCGGTGACTTATCCTGATACGATTGATCTACAATGAAGTATCGCCAGACTTGTGCCAACTGAAACAAGGTAATGCCGATAATCGCAACTCCAACCGAGCGGGGTAGTGCCGAAACTACATCAGAGTTCGAAAAGATACCTATCATGAGCGCCACAATCAGGACTCCGGGGAAAATTGACTTGTATCCAATATATCTGATATTTCGTCGGTAAACAGGTGGAAGTAAGGAAATTGGCTGAAGTGTAGTAGGTTTTGTGTCCCATACGTCTCCATCACGGTCATCTATTGGTTGCGGAGTAAACAGCCCAACGATAAGAAAAATAAAATGTATAATTGCTATTTCAATGAGATATGTTACAACGATCTCAATGAGGCCCCACTCAAGCACAATTACTGCAAGAATGAGTGCGAAGTTCAGAGTGAGGTGAAATACGAACCCACGGGACTCTGTGAGCACTCCGAGGATCATTTCAGTAACTGAGGTCAAATTGTTCTCCCTCATCGGCACGACTGGTTATTTAATACCCATTAATCTGCTCCGCTAGTTATAATAGTTCGATATATGAGTACACTAACCTCTTTCAGGGAATTAAATCTGGCTTTCTCATCTAATGGTCACTCAGTTGTATACTGAATAGGACGCGCTCGCTGTGCTGAATAGATTCTCTGTATTTCGCACGGAGGTTGTATCAGTCCCCGAGGATTTCAACAGAACCAAATCGCCAGAAACGGGCGGATCGCGGTTACGCCGTCGCCGCCTCGATAGCGGCCTCAAGGTCGGCGACGATGTCGGCGGGGTCCTCGATGCCGACCGAGAGTCGGATCATGTCGTCGGTGACGCCGGCGGTCTGCTTCTCCTCGTCCGTCAGCTGCTGGTGGGTCGTCGAACTCGGGTGGATGATGAGCGTCTTCGCGTCGCCGACGTTCGCGACGAGGGAGGCGAGGTCCGCCTCCTCGACGGTCGCCCGCGCGGCCTCGTAGCCCGCCTCTAGCCCGAAGGTGAGCATCCCGCCGTAGCCGCCCTCAAGGTACTCGGTCGCCTCCTCGTGGGTCTCGTGGCTCTCCAGACCGGGGTAGTTCACCCACGCGACCTCGTCGTGGTCGGCGAGGTACTCGGCGACGACGGCCGCGTTTTCGCAGTGGCGGTCCATCCGCAGCGGGAGCGACTCCGTCTGCTGGAGCGTGTTCCACGCGTCGAACGGCGACTGCTGGTCGCCCAAGTCGCGCAGGCCGCGGGTGATCGCCGCGAAGGTGAACGCGGCGTCGCCGAACCGCTCGGCGAAGTTGATCCCGTGGTAGGCGGGGTTGTCCTGTGCGATCTCCGGGTACTTCTCGGCGTGGTCGGCCCACGGGAACGAGCCGCCGTCGACGACGACGCCGCCGACGGTGGTGCCGTTGCCGGTGAGCCACTTCGTCGTCGACTCCCAGACGAGGTCCGCGCCGTGCTCCAGCGGCCGGCAGAGGTACGGCGTCGCGAACGTGTTGTCGACGAACAGCGGGACGCCGTGGTCGTGCGCGATGTCGGCGATCCGCTGGATGTCAGGGGTGACTAAGGCCGGGTTCCCGATCGTTTCGAGGTGGACGTAGGCGGTGTCCTCGTCGATGGCCTCGGCGTACCCCTCGTAGTCGAGCGGGTCGACGAACCGCGTCGAGACGCCGCGGCGCTCGACGGAGTGGGTGAGGTAGGTGTAGGTGCCGCCGTACAGCGCCGACGAGGAGACGATGTTGTCGCCCGCGGACGCGAGCAGGAACGTCGTCACGTCGAGCGCGGCCATGCCCGAGGCGGTCGCGACCGCGCCGACCCCGCCTTCGAGCGAGGCGATCCGCTCTTCGAGCGCGGCGTTCGTCGGGTTCATCAGCCGCGAGTAGACGTTCCCCGGCTCCTCTAAGGCGAACAGGTCCGCCGCGTGGTCGGCGTCGTCGAACTGGTAGGCGGTCGTCTGATGGATCGGCGTCGCGCGGGCACCGGTGGCCGGGTCCGGCTCCGAGCCGGCGTGAACGCTTCGCGTGCTGAACTTTCGGCCGTCGTCCCCGTCGTCGGATGGCATGGATCGGTGTTCCGTCGCTGCGTAGTTAAACCCGGTCGGCCTGTACCGGCGTTTCCGGTTTCTCGGATGTCGCCGAATCGGTTCGGCTTTCGATCTCGTGGCAACCGTTAACAGCGTCGCGCCGTAACCTCAAGTATGGGAACACAAGGTCCGCGCGGCGGGTCCGCCGAGTTGGCGGACGTGATGGACGAAGTCCCCGACGGCGTCTGGCAGTACCTCGCGCTCGGGGTCGCCTTGGTCGTCGGCTTCGCCCTCCTCTCGCAGAGCCTCGTCTACGGCGTCGCGGCGCTCGCGGTGTTGCTCGCGGCCGTCACGGTCGTCAGCGCCGTCGAGATCGTCGACGCCTACGACAAGGAGGCGCTCACCGTCTTCGGCGAGTACCGGAAGCTGCTCGAACCCGGCGTCCACCTCATCCCGCCGTTCGTCTCCCGGACGTACCCGTTCGACATGCGGACCCAGACGATCGACGTGCCGAGCCAGTCCGCGATCACGCGCGACAACTCGCCGGTGACCGCGGACGCGGTCGTCTACATCAAGGTGATGGACGCCAAGAAGGCGTTCTTAGAGGTCGACGACTACAAGAACGCCGTCTCGAATCTCGCGCAGACCACCCTCCGCGCCGTCATCGGCGACATGGAGCTCGACGACACGCTCTCGCAGCGAGAGCTGATCAACAACCGGATCAACGAGGAGTTGGACGAGCCGACCGACGAGTGGGGGATCCGCGTCGAGGCCGTCGAGGTCCGCGAGGTGAGCCCCTCCCAAGAGGTCCAGCGCGCGATGGAACAGCAGACCGGCGCGGAGCGCCGCCGCCGCGCGATGATCCTCGAAGCGCAGGGGGAACGCCGCTCCGCGGTCGAGCAGGCGGAGGGTGACAAGCAGTCGAACATCATCCGCGCGCAGGGTGAAAAGCAGTCGCAGATCCTCGAAGCGCAGGGGGACGCCATCTCGACCGTGTTGCGGGCGCGGTCCGCCGAGTCGATGGGCGAACGCGCCATCATCGAGCGCGGCATGGAGACCCTAGAGGAGATCGGCAAAGGCGAGTCCACCACCTTCGTCCTCCCGCAGGAGCTGACCAGTCTCGTCGGTCGCTACGGCAAGGCGCTCTCCGGCTCCGACGTTCAGGACATGGAGGGGCTCGACAGCAAGGAGTTCGACGAGGAGACGGAGAAGCTGCTCGGCTTGGAGGACATCGAGAGCGCTCTCGAGCAGCTCGACACCGTGGCCGACAGCGACCTGCGGACCGACGAGACCCGGGACGCAGACACGGCCCGCGACGTCGACCTCGCCAAGCAGGAAAAAGAGACCCGCGAGGCGGACCGCGACATCGAACTGGAGAGCGAGAGCGAACGACCCGGGACGTAAGCCCGGCTCACGGCTGCCACGAGTTGTCGACAGAGAAGATTGCCGCCACCGCGACCGCGCCGCCGATGCCGCTCGGTTCGCCGACGTTCCCGGATCCGAAGGCGTCGACCGTGAGGCGGATCGGGACGCCGATCTGGAGTCGAAGACGGAGACCGGGACGGCAGGCGAGCCGACTAGGGGTAGCGATCAGCTCTCACAGGCCCGACACTCGAGGATATCTCGACTGAATTTCTGTGCAGCGTTCACGCTGTTCTGATAGTAGAGGCTCTTGACGCCTTTCTTCCAAGCTTCTATGTAGAGCTGATTGATCTCTTTGACGCTCACTTCACTCGGGTCGATCGAGACGTTCACGCTCTGTGATTGGTCTATGTACTTCTGTCTCTGTGCCGCTTGGTTTATGATCGCCATCTGCGGTATCTCTGCGAAGGTCTTGAACACGTCTTTCTCTTCGTCCGTCAGACACTCGAGATGTTGAACGCTCCCGTCTTTATTTGCGATGCTGTCCCAGACTTCGCGGGTGTCTTTGCCCCGCTCGGCCAGTATCGCCTGAAGGAATCTGTTCTTTTGCGTCGACTTTAGCTTCGCACCGTCTCGCACGAAGTAGTTCGATTTCAGCGGCTCGATGCTCGGACTCACCTGACCCAGAATGACGCTGCTCGATTTCGTCGGAGCCACGCTCATCGTCGTCGTGTTTCGCCTCCCGTAGCCCTCGAGAACCTCCGGCTCCCCGAACTCATCGGCGAGCGCTTCGCTCGCCTCGTAGCTCCGCTCTTTGATGGTCCGGAATATCTCCCCGTTCTTCTCCATCGCCTCCATGCTGTCGAAGGGGATCATGTTGCTCTGGAGATAGCTGTGCCACCCGAGGACGCCGATCCCTATCGCTCTGTGTCTCTTCGCGAACCGCACGGCCCGCTCCATGAACTGTACGCCCTCCGTGCGCTCGATGAACTCCTCCATCACTGCGTCCAGGAACCGCGTCAGTGTCTCCACTGCGTCGGTATCCTTCCATTCGTCGTAGTGGAGAGCGTTCATGCTCGAGAGACAGCAGACGAAGCTCTCGTCCGCCGTGGCCGGGAGCGCTATCTCGGTACACAGGTTGGACGCGTTTATCTGGTACCCCTTGTCCTTGTAGACCTGTGGCTTCCCCTCGTTCATGTTCCCCCGGAAGATGATATACGGGACGCCGATATTGATCCGGGTCTCGATGATATCCGCCCACGTCTCTCGCTTCTCTTCGTCGCCGTCGATCATCGCCTGAAACCAGTCGTCACCGATGATGACGCCGTAGTAGATGTCCTGTACCGGATCTCCTTCGGTTTTGATATTAAGCCACTCTTCCAAGTCGTCGTGTTCGACATCGATGTAGCCGGCGAACTGCCCTCGGCGGGTTTCGCCCTGGCTGATGACGTTGATGATCGTATCGAACAGCTCTGTGAAACTGTAACTTCCGTTGCTCTTGCCGTTGTTCGTTATCGGACTTCCCCGCGGCCGCAGCTCGCCGAAGTAGCCGCTCGTGCCCCCGCCCTGCTTTGTCATCTCACCCACCTCGGCTTGGGTGTGGAGAATGCTCTCGATGCTATCCTCCATGTAGCTGCCGAAGCAGCTGATAGGAAGACCTCTGTCCAGTCCGAAGTTGGACCACACCGGGCTCGCGAGACTGTAGAAGCCGCGGCTCATGTACTCGTAGAACTTGTCCGCGAACCCCTCCTCACCCAGAATTTCTTCGGCGCGCTCCGCTATCTGTCTGACTCTCTCTTCCGCCTCGACGCCCTCGAGTAGGTATCCCTCTCTGAGAAACTCCCTGCTGTCCTCGTTCAGCCAGTAGAACGGTTCGGTATGCTGTTCCGCGACGCTGTCGAGTTCTGTTTGTGCCATTGTTAGAACATGTCCTCGGCGGTGACGCTCTGCGTGTGTTTGTTGTACGTGGTCGACCGCTTGCTGAAGAAGTCGTTATCTTTCGTCATCATAATGTCCTCATCGAACCAGCGCGTCTCCTCGAGCAGGTCGTCGTCCGTCTCGAATATCGGTTCCACGCCGACGTTTTCCAGACTCTGATTGAACCGGTCTCGCAGAAACGCGTCGACGTGCGCCCTGGGAAGAAACTCCAGCTCGCCGTCATCGAATATCCAATCTAGGATCTCCGTCTCTGCCTCGTAGGCCTGCTGACAGGCTTCTTGGACGTCGTCCTCGAAATCGTCATCGAAGAGGTCCGGGTTCTCCTCCCTGATCGTCTCCACCAGTTCGATCCCGAACAGACCGTGGATCTGCTCCTCTTTGCTGGTTGCTTCGACGGCGTTCGCTATTCCCTTGAACTTCTTTTCGTGCTTGTCGAAGCTCGTCATTATGAGGAACTGGCTGAACAGCGATACGTGTTCGACGAACGTACTGAAAAGCAGGATGCTCATCACGTACTCCCGTTCGTCGTCACTCTCGCTCTTCTCCAGATACTCATCGAGATACTCGATCCGTTCTTCGATCGCCGGCTCCGCAGTCACCTGTTCGAAATCGTCCGTGATTCCTAAAACGTCGAGGAGATGACTGTAGGCGTCCATGTGCCGTACCTCGCTTTCCGCGAAGGTCATACCCACATTCCCGACCTCGGCTTTTGGCATCTCCTCGTAGATGTCCGACCAGAACGTCTTCACCTGTACCTCGATCTGGGCGATAGCCAACATCGTCCGCTTAATAACGGTCTGTTCAGCAGGAGTCGTGTTGACCTTGAAGTCTTGGACATCTCCGTCGAAATTAAACTCCGTGTGTACCCAGTAGCTGTTCCGGATCGCCTCAACGTAGTCGAGAAACTCGCTGTACTCGTAGGGCTTCAGCTGTTTCCTCTCCGAGAAGATGTCCGTCTCGATATCTGTACCCGTACTCGCGTTCGTGTCTGTGTTTTCGCTTTCACTCATCGTTGGCCGTCTCAAACGTGACCAATTGCGTTGGATTGTCGCTGCCACTGTCTACGTCAGTCCGGTGAGTCTGACCGCAGTCGTGTTGCTCGAGAGACGGTCTTACAGCGTACGTGAGTTTAGCCGCGTGAACCGTATCTGACCACACAGACTCTACTGGTATAAGTATTACCAACAAGATTGTAGTATAACAAGTACACTTTCACAACAGGAGATCGGAGTCACTCCTCCGATCCACGAACGGGCGGTTCCGAGACGGGGGCTGAGCGGTGATTTCCGGTTACGGTCGGTCGCTACAGTGCCCAACTGGCGGCGTCAAGCTCCACGCTAGTCCCGTTGCGAGGGCTCCGCCGAGCAGTTCGGCGAGAAGTACGAATTCGGAGCCGGGCGTAAGCGAGAGACCGACGAGACGTGAGACTCGGACAACGTCGACCTCGCTCGGCAGGAGGCGGCGACCCGGGAGGCGAGCGAGGGCGGCCTCGGCTCAGGGCCGCCAGCGGTCGGGGTCGACCGCCCAGAGGAGGCCGACGGCGACCGCGCCGCCGACGCCGCCGGTGACCAGCGACGGGGGGTCGGACGCCCCCGCCGCCAGCGCGGCGAGGAGCAGGACCGATCCCGCGAGGAGCGCGGGCGTGTCCTCGGTGGTCGTCGCGCGGACCACCGGTGCCACGGCACAGCCGACGACCGCGCCGGTCGCGATCGTGCCGGGCGGACCGGCGACGGCGGCCGCGAGCACGTCCGACTCGGCGAGCGCCGGGAGTATCGTCGCGGGCGCGTCAAGCGCGCCGACGGCGGCCGCGAACGCCGCGGCACCGCCGAGGGCGGGCGCGAGGAGCGTCGCGCGGGCCGAGAGATCGGCACCCGCGAGCGCGGCGGTCCCGCCGACCAGAAGCACCGCCGCGACGGCGAAGAGGGCCGGCGCGACGACGAAGGCGAACGGGGTAGTGGCGATGACGCCCGACACGGCGTCGGCCGCCGGTTCGGGGGGAACGGTCGGCGCGAAGGAGACGGCGGCCGCGAACGCGGCGACACCGACGACGAGGAGGGCCGATCCGAGGAGTCGACTGCGGAGTGACATGGACGGTCGGATGCGGCGCGGCCACAAAACGGTCGCGGGAGCGAGTCGCGGTCGGACAGTCTCGAAGCCGCCGACACTCAGATCGTCACGCCAGCGCGCTCGCCGCCGATGGTGACGATCACCCGCTCGGGCGGCCCGCGCTCGTCGGTGAGCCGCAACAGCAGCGTCTTGACGACCGGCTCGTCGGTCTCGACCTCGCCGCGGACACCCCCTTGGTCGATCGCGATCCGGAGGGAGTGGTCGCCCGTGCGGCTGATCGCGCCGAGGCGGAGCCGGACCTCCGGGACCGTGAGTCGCTGGGCGATCACGAGGATCGCGTCGCCGCCGTCGTCGACGAAGTCGGTCTGGTCGACGAACTCGCGGGACTCGGTCGCGTCGGGCTTGAGAGCGCCCCGAGCCGGCGCTGCGGACCGGAAGGAGGCCGCGTGCGTCAGCAGTTCTTCGGGCCGCGCGAGGACGCTTTGGCTGTCGACCACCGGGTTGCCGTCGACGTACCGGCTCCGCACGCCGAGGTCGCGGGGGGTGGAGGCGGCGACGTCGTGGAGGCGGTCGACGCACCCGGCGGTGGCGAGCGCGAGCGCGCCGGAGACCACTGCGCGGCGGTACACGTGCCCGACTGCGACGCACCGGGGTAAAAATCCCGTCGTCACGGTGACGCGGAGTGAGAATCGGGGCGCTACTCGTCTATCGCCGGTTCGGGGGCGCTACTCGTCTATCGCCGGTGCCGGGACGCCGTCGTCGTCCGCGTCGATCTCGAACGCGCGCCGCAGCTCCGCGATCCGGTCGCGGATGTCGGCCGCCAGCTCGAACTCCAGGTTGCTCGCGGCCTCGTCCATCCGGTCTTCGAGCGCCTCGATCTGCGCTTTCGCCTCGTCTTCGCTCTCCACGTCGCCGACGCTCACGTTCGAGGTGTCCGTCTTCGACCCCGGGAGGTTCGTCTCGCTCACCGGCTTGTCGATGGTTGTCGCCTCGTAGCCGTGTTCCTCGTTGTATTCGAGCTGGATCTCGCGGCGGCGCTGGGTCTCGTCGATCGCTTCCCGCATCGAGTCGGTCACCTCGTCGGCGTAGAGGACGACCTCACCGTTGACGTTGCGCGCGGCCCGCCCCATCGTCTGGACGAGGGTGGTGGTCGAGCGCAGGAATCCTTCTTGGTCGGCATCGAGGATGGCGACGAGGCTCACCTCCGGGATGTCGAGGCCCTCGCGCAGGAGGTTGATGCCGACGAGCACGTCGATGTTGCCGAGTCGGAGGTCACGGATGATCTCGTGGCGTTCGAGGGTGTCGGTCTCGTCGTGCATGTACGCCACGTCGATCCCGGCCTCCTCGAAGTACTCCGTGAGGTCCTCGGCCATGCGCTTCGTGAGCGTGGTGACGAGCACGCGCTCGTCGCGCTCGATCCGCTCGTCGACGCGTTCGAGCAGGTCGTCGACCTGCCCCGTCGCGCCCGTCACCTCTACCTTCGGGTCGACGAGGTGGGTCGGGCGGACGATCTGTTCGACGATGTTCTCGGAGGTCTCGCGCTCGTAGTCGCCGGGGGTCGCGGAGACGTACAGCGTCCGGTCCGTCTTCTCCTCGAACTCCTCGAAGGTGAGCGGGCGGTTGTCGTAGGCGGTCGGGAGCCGGAACCCGTTCTCGACGAGCGAGTCCTTCCGCGACTTGTCGCCCTCGTACTGGCCTTTGATCTGGGGGATCGTCTGGTGGGACTCGTCGATCACGGTGAGGAAGTCGTCGGGGAAGTAGTCCAGCAGGGTGTAGGGGGCGTCGCCGGACTCGCGGTCGTCCATGTGGACCGAGTAGTTCTCGATCCCCGAACAGTAGCCCGCCTCGCGCAGCATCTCCAAGTCGAAGGTGGTACGCTCCTCGATGCGCTGGGCCGCCACGAGGTCGCCCTGTCGCTCGAAGTAGCTCACCCGCTTTTCCATCAGGTCCTCGATCTCGGTCACCGCCTGTTCGAGCTTGTCGTCGGGGATCGAGTAGTGCTCCGCCGGGTGGAGCATCACCGCCGGCTCCTCCGAGACGACCTCGCCGTGCATCGGGTCGACCTTCAGCATGCGGTCGATCTCCTCGCCCCACAGCTCGACACGCACCGCGTAGCGCCCGTACATCGGGTAGATCTCGACGGTATCGCCGCGCACGCGGAAGGTGCCCTGCGTGAAGTCCACGTCGTTGCGCTCGTAGTTCAGGTCGACGAGCCGGGTGAGCAGCTCCTCGCGGCCGACCTCCTCGCCGACTTCGAGCCGGAGCGCCATGTCGCGGTAGTTCCCCGGGTCGCCCAGCCCGTAGATGGCGGAGACGGAGGCGACGACGATCACGTCGTCGCGCGTCAGGAGCGAGCGCGTCGCGGAGTGGCGCAGGCGGTCGATCTCCTCGTTTATCGACATCTCCTTGTCGATGAACGTGTCCGTCTGCTCGACGTACGCCTCCGGCTGGTAGTAGTCGTAGTAGGAGACGAAGTACTCGACGGCGTTGTCCGGGAACAGCTCGCGGAACTCCTCGTACAGCTGGGCCGCGAGCGTCTTGTTGTGGGCGAGTACGAGGGTCGGCTGGTCCAGCTCCTCGGCGACCCACGAGACGGTGTTCGTCTTCCCGGACCCGGTGACGCCCAGCAGCGTCTGCTTTTTCGCGCCCGACTCGAACCCCTCGACGAGCCCCTCGATCGCCTCGGGCTGGTCGCCCGCGGGCTCGAACGGGGCGTCGACGCGGAGGGGGCGGTCGACGGTCGGACGGTCCTCCGAGAGGGGGGAGTCGGCGTCGCTCACGATACGCGTCGTTGGCGGTCGAGACACTTGAGCGGCGCGGCGCGAGCGTGTGTCTTCGGGTCGACCGGGAGTCAGCGGAACGGATCTCGCTCCGAACCGATCCGCCTCGCGGGGGGAAGACTGACAACCGATCCGGTGGAACGCAGACCGTGTCCCTCCTCACGCCCGCCGTCGCGTTCGGCGCGGCCCTCGTGCTGTTCGTCTGGGCCGCGATCGGGCTCTGGGTGAACTTCGACGCTCGTGCTCGCAGAAGCGCCCATCCGGCCTTTTGGGGCGTTCTTGCGCCGCTTTCGGGGATCATACTGTTTTACTACCTTCTGTGGTGGCGTCGCGGACGCCCCCGCGAGTGGCCGCCAGGGCGGGTGGAAAGAGCCACCGCCACGGTCGTCGTCGCGGGAATCGGCGGACTGGCCGTCGGGAGCCTCGTTTCGCCGCCCGATCCGGCCTCGCAGTTGACCGTCTGGCCAATCGCGTTCGCCGGCTGTCTCCCCCTCGCGTACTGGCTGGTGAGACGGGGGATGTGAGTCGGCGGGTCCCCCGCGTCAGCGCTCGCGGACTGGTTCCGTTTCGGCCGCACCGTCTCTCTCGTCCAGAAGGAGGTCCCGGGCGGTCGATCTGTCCTCTGTTTCGAGGAGTCGCTCGACTCGCCGCTCGAACTCGTCTTCCGTCAGTTCGCCGCGCGCGTAGCGGTCTCGAAGCGACTCCAACGGGCCTGGTTCGTCGTCGGTCACGGTCTCGTCTTCCTCGTCGTCGATCCGATCGGCGAGGACGAACGACACCGCGATAGTACCGACGATGAGTCCGGTGAGGACCGCGCCGAAGACGGTGCCGGACATGAGGAGGGCACCGACGATCGGGACGGCGATAGCGAGCGAGAGGAGGGCTGCTCCCGTTCCGTCGTCCATGCGTACGGACGGAGCAGCGAGGACGAAAACGTTTCCCCCTGTCCGCGCGACGCGTTCCGTATGCGCATCGCCGTCCCCAACAAGGGCCGCCTACACGAGCCGACGCTCTCGCTGTTAGAGCGCGCGGGACTCCACGTCGAGGAGACCGCCGACCGACAGCTGTACGCCGACACCGTCGACGAGGACGTGACGGTGCTGTTCGCGCGGGCGGCCGACATCCCCGAGTACGTCCGCGACGGCGCGGCCGACCTCGGCGTCACCGGCCTCGATCAGGCGGCCGAGTCGGGCGGCGTCGTCGACGACGCGAGCGCGGCGGGAGACGGCGACCTCGTCGACCTGCTCGATCTGGGCTACGGCTCCTGCCGGCTCGTCCTCGCAGCGCCGGAGGACGGGGACATCGCAGCGGTCGAGGACTTGGCGGGCCGAACAATCGCGACCGAGTTTCCGAACGTCACGCGCGAGTACCTCGACCGCGTGGGCGTCGACGCCGACGTTGTCACCGTGACGGGCGCGACGGAGCTGACCCCGCACGTCGACATGGCCGACGCCATCGTCGACATCACCTCAACGGGGACGACGCTGAAGGTGAACCGGCTGGCGGTGATCGACGACGTCCTCGACTCCTCGGTGCGGCTGTTCGCCCGACCCGACGTGGTCGACGACCCGAAGGTCGAGCAGGTGGTGACCGCCTTCGAGTCCGTCCTCGCCGCCGACGGCCGGCGCTACCTGATGATGAACGCGCCGACGGCGCGGCTCGACGAGGTGAAGGACGTGATCCCGGGGCTCGGCGGCCCGACCGTGATGGACGTCGAGGCGGACGAGAACGGCAACGGGATGGTCGCGGTCCACGCGGTCGTCGACGAGCGCGACGTGTTCGAGACCATCTCCGAACTGCGGTCCGTCGGCGCGACCGGCATCCTCGTCACCGAGATCGAGCGGCTCGTGGAGTGAGGCGGAGCGGGACGGTCAGTCTCTCTCGCTTCCGTCCCTGCTCTCGCCGTCCCCTCGGCCCTCACCGTCGATCAGCCGCTCCTTCTCGGCTCGCGACAGCGACTTGACCGCGTACTCCCGCGACATCGCCGCCGACTTCGAGTCGAACGACTCGACGTGTCGCAGGGTGACGGGGGTCCGGCCGCGGGTGTACTTCGCGCCCTCCCCGGCGTCGTGCTCGGCGACTCGACGCTCCACGTCGGTCGTGTAGCCGGTGTAGAGGGTGCCGTCCGCACACTCGATCACGTACACGTGGTGGTCGGCCACGGACGACCGTGGGAGCGCGAACAGGTTATGCGTGCGGATGCGTCCGAACCGTCGGAGAGACGGCGCTGCCGCTCTCCGTGCGCTCGGTCTCCGATCGGCGTTTCGCCGGTCAGTCCCCGGTTCGAGTCCGCTCGCGGGAAACCTCTGCGATCCCCGCGTTGGCGGAGCACTTCGGGCACGCGTTCAGGTCGCCGTGCTCGTCCGCGAAGACGCGAGCGAAGCGGTCCGAGACGTGCGACCCGCAGTGGTCACAGCGTGGCATGTGATGCCGACGTACGTCGGCAACTACCATACGGGCTCGACGAACAAATACCCTTTTTCGACCCCGTCGGCTGCCGGTGTTCGCTCGGAGACGGCGCGCCGGCTACTCGCCGCGCGCCGCGTCGACGGCGCGGGCAATCAGGCCGGCCTGTGCGCCGGCGACAAACCCGGCGTCGACGTTGACGGTCGTGAGCACGGAACACGACTGAAGTGCGCCCTCCAGCGCCGCGACTCCCTCACCGCCGACGCCGTAGCCGGTCGAGACGGGGACGGCGATCACGGGCGCGTCGACGAGTCCGGCGACGACCGTCGGGAGCGCGCCCTCGCGGCCCGCCGCGACGACGACGACGTCGGCCTCGCGGATCCGGTCGGCCTGATCTAAGATTCGGTCGAGGTTGGCGACGCCGACGTCGTCGACCCGGTCGACCGTCGCACCGACCTCGCGGGCGACGACCGCCGCCTCGCCGGCGACCGGCGCGTCCGCGGTGCCGGCGGCCACGACCGCGACCGCGGCGTCGAGCGACGGCGGCTCGAAGCCGGCGGCGTGCGCGACGACGGTTCCGGTCCGGTCGTCGCGGTCGACCGTCGCGCCCGAGTCAGCGTCGTCGGCCACGTCCTCGCCGTCACCGACCGCCGACGCGACGGCCGCCGCGGTCGCCTCGTCCGCGCGCGTCACCAGCGCCCGGCCGGTGGTATCGAGCGCCGTCGTCGCCAGCGCGGCGACCTCGGCCGGGGTCTTCCCCTCGGCGAGGATCGCCTCCGGGATCCCGCGCCGTCGCTCGCGGGCGGCGTCGAACCGACCCGCGTCCGTGGTCGCGTAGCCCGCGAGCCGCGACTCCGCCTCCTCGACGCCGATCTCGCCCGCTTCGAGCGCCGCTAACGTCTCTCGCATGACCGACCGTGGGGGACGGACCCGGTCGAACCTGTCGGTTCGGCGTTTCGGGCGTGCGCGAGAAGCGCACGCGAGGCGGTCGGATCGGGTTTGGGGCGGATTCGGGTCGGGTTCGCGTCGATACGGGGGCACGAATCTCACAAGATTTATAAGCCGTTGTGTTCGCATCCCTCCGCGAACCGGCGGCACGGCGTCCCTCGCGGTCGAATTCAGGAACTCTTATTAACCATCACCGGGTAGGCCCGATCGCATGGCAGACCTTATTGTCAAAGCGGCCGTCAAGGAAGCCCTGGACGACAAGAACGTCGCTTCGGACTTCTACGACGCGCTGGACGACGAAGTGGACGAGCTGCTCGAAGACGCCGCGCGCCGCGCCGAGGCCAACGACCGGAAGACGGTCCAGCCTCGCGACCTCTAAGACGGACGCGCTTTCCGTTCTTCATTTTTTGACGAGTGCCGACCGGCGAGCGACGCGTCGGTCGAGAGGGCGTCGAGCGGCGATCAGCGCTCCGTTAGTGATCCGGACGCGATCAGCGCCTCGCGACCCGAACGCTCGACTCGGTCCCGACGTGGACCTCGTCGGCGAGCCCGACGAAGAGCCCGTGTTCGACGACACCCGGCGTCGTCGAGAGGGTCGTCGACAGCGCGTCCGGGTCGTCGATCGCGCCGAACGAGGCGTCGAACACGAGGTTCCCGTTGTCCGTGACGACCGGACCGTCCTTCCGTTCCGCGCGCCGCAGGGTCGGCTCGCCCCCGGCCGCCCGCACCGCCTCGGCGACCGCGGACCGACCGGCGGGGAGGACCTCCACCGGCACGGACCCGTCGAGGACCGGCCGCTCCTTCGAGGGGTCGGCGACGACGAGGAAGCGGTCGGCCGCGGCGTCGACCAGTTTCTCCCGGGCGTGTGCGGCCCCGCCCCCCTTTATCAGCGGACCGACGGCCGGGTCGTCGCCGCGACCGACCGCGACCTGGTCGGCACCGTCGATCGCGACGTCGATCCCCGGTCCGTCGGGACCGACCGCCTCGGGCAGATCGAGGCAGGGGATTCCGGCGTCGAGGGCGAGTTCGCGGCTCGCGAAGGAGGTGGGGACCCCGCGTACGTCGAGACCGGCGTCGAACCGGTCGCCGAGCCGCCGGATGGCGTGGGCCGCCGTCGACCCGGTTCCGAGCCCGACCACGTCGCAGTCGGTCACCGCCTCGGCCGCCGACTCGCCGGCGCGTCGCTTCGCCGCGTCGCTCCCGCCGCTCGTCTTCATGGGGCGAGGTGCGGGCGGGGTCGTTGAAAAGGCGTCGGCAGTTTGATCCGGCTACGTATTCTCCGAAAAATATTTTCGACGGGGTGATCAGTCAAACGCATGCTCACAGCGATGGTCGCCCTCACGCTGTTCGGTCTGACGCTCCTCGGTGCGACGTTCGTGACCGCGGCGCTCCAGTCGCGCGGTCGACTCCCCTTCGGGGTCCCTGAAGGCGTGTACGTCAGCGTCTCAATAGGTGCCATGTCCATCGTCGCGCAGTCCCTCGTCGGTTCGGACTGGGAGACCATAGCGATCCTCGCCGTCGGCACCCTCGCGTGGGCGACCGGATACGAGACGGCGCGCGGCGCGGATGAGCGGTGACCCCGACGCCGCCTACTCCAGCCGGTCCAAGACGGCCTCCGCGTCGTAGGCCAAGGAGAGCTCGCGGGAGCGGCCGCGACCGTCGACGTCGGCGTACTCCGCGTCGATGACGCCGAGCTGGTCGAGCTTGTTGATGATCTCCGAGTAGCGGGTGTACCCCAGCCCGGTCGCGTCGTTGAACGCGTCGTACACCGCGCCGGCGCGCTCGCCGTCGTGTTCGGCGAGGACGCGGACGAGGTCGCGCTCGGACTCCGAGAGCCCGCGGAGCGACCGCGAGAGGTGGACGTGCTTCGACTTGTCGTACGCCTCCTCGACGTCCTCCTCCGAGACCGTCTTCGAGGCGCGCATCTCGGCGTTGAGTCCGGCCCGGCGCAGGAGGTCGATCCCGACGCGGAGGTCGCCGCTGTCGGCCGTGAGGTCCGCGACGCGCTCCAGTTCGGCGTCGCCGATCACCCCCTCGTGGAAGCCGCGCTTGGCGCGCTCCGCGAGGATGTCGTAGATCTCGGTCGCGTCGTAGACGGGGAAGTACACCTCCTCCGGGCGGAAGACGGACTGGACCCGCGTGTCGAGGTCGTCGATCACGTCGAGCCCGAGGTCCGAGGAGACGACGATCACGCCGATCTTCGCGCCGGAGTGGGCCTCGTGGGCGCGAAGCAGCGAGTAGAGCGTGTCCGACGCCTCGTTCTCGTAAAAGAGGTAGTTCACGTCGTCCAAGGCGACGACCAAGACCTCGTCCTCCTCGACGAGCCGGTCGGTGATCTGCCCGAACAGCTTCTTGAAGGAGATGCCAGAGGAGGGCGGCTCGTACTCGAATATCCCCTCGAACAGCCGGGAAAAGACGGCGTAGCGCGTCGAGTCGACCTGACAGTTGACCCGGACCGTCCGCACCTCGGTCCGCGCGCCCAGCTCACCGAACAGCTTCTGGACGGCGGTGGTCTTGCCGGTCCCGGGCGGGCCCCGAACCATCGTGTTGAGCGGGCGGGAGCCGCGGACCGCGGGGCGGAGCGCGTACTTGAGGTTCTCAAGTTGGCTCTCGCGGTGGCGGAACGTCTCGGGGACGTGGTCGATCTCGAACACCGACTCGTCGCGGAACACCGACTCGTCCCACGAGAGCATGTCTCCGGCGTCCCCGGTCATGCGAGTACCACGAGAGGCCGCGCACTTAACCGTTGCCCGGAGCCGAAGCGAAACTGAAACTTGTCGCACGAGCGCCCGATCGGCGCGATTCCGGCGATCGCTCGTTCACTCTCGGTCCGCCGAGAGATCGGTCGCGTCCGGCCGACCCGCCTCCGCGTCTCCGCGGCGCAACACCAACACGTGGCGCGTCAGCGAGCGGTGGACACGGCGCTCGAACGCCGCTTCGACGGTCCAGCCCGCCTCGCGGGCGGGGCCGCGCCAGTCGCGGTCGGCGACCAGCACCGCGCGCGGCGCGACGCGGGCGGCCTCGGCGAGCGCGCCCGCGACGAGGTCCGCGAGCTCGTGGCGCGCGATCTTCGACTGCCGGCCGTAGGGGGCGTCGAACGCGACCCCGTCGACGGCGTCGTCGGCGAGCGGGAGCGCGGTCGCGTCGCCGCGCGCGACGTGCCAGTCCACCGAGCCGTCATCACCGAGATACTCGCGGAAGTTCTCTCGCGCGCCGCGAACCATCTTGGCCTGCGCGTCGCAGGCGACGGCGTCAGCGCCGACGAGACCGGCCTCCAACGGGAGACCGCCGGTGCCGCACATCGGGTCGAGCAGGGTCCGTCCCGGGGCCGCGCCCGCGAGGTTGGCGTAGGCGCGGGCGTCCGCCGGGGCCATGCTCCCCGGCTGGAAGAAGGGCCGGTCGGTGGGGTCGGGCGCGAACTCGCGGTCGGCCTCCGCGGCGACCCATCCCAGCGCGCAGACGTCGGCGTCGTCGCCGTCGGCACCGGTCACCGCGTCGTGGTCGGCGCGCGGGCCGGCCGCGAACAGCGCGCGGAGGACGTGGTCGGGGTCGTCAAGGTCGACGTCGAACCCGCGGTCGACGAGGACGCCGCCGAGCGCGCGCTCCGCGGCCGCCGTCGAGACGTCTGCCGTCCCCCGGACGTTGCGGGCGCGGACCGCGACGCTCCCCGACCGACCGATCGACGCCGCCCGGAGCGCGGCGACCGCGGCGTCGAGGTCGGCGTCGGTCCGGGCGAGCGCCTCGTGCGCGGCGCGGGTGTACGCGAGCCGACGGACGCGGGAGGAGTCGATCCCGCCGGCGTGCGCGATCCCCGGCGCGACGAGGTCGACGCCGGTGGCGGCGGTCGCAGCCTCGCGGGCGGCGAAGGCGTCGGTCTCTCCGGCGAGTTCGAGCCAGTACACGCCGACGGCTCCGCGCGGCGACGGGAATAGCGTGGCGGTTCCGACCAGCCACCTTTTTACGGCGTTCGGGCGAGAACGTAGGTAATGACGGCCGATCCGAAGGAGACGATCACCGTAGAGAACGTCGTTGCCTCCACAGGAATCGGACAGGAGCTCGATCTCCAGAGCGTCGCGATGGACCTCGAAGGCGCGGACTACGACCCCGAGCAGTTCCCCGGCCTCGTCTACCGTACCACGGACCCGAAGTCGGCCGCCCTGATCTTCCGGTCGGGGAAGATCGTCTGTACCGGCGCGAACTCGATCGAGGCGGTCCACGGGAGCCTCGACATCGTCTTCGATGCGCTCCGCGCCCTCAATATCCCGATCGAGGACCCGGAGATAACCGTCCAGAACATCGTCACGTCGGCCGACCTCGGGAAGAGCCTGAACCTGAACGCGATCGCGATCGGTCTCGGCTTGGAACACATCGAGTACGAGCCGGAGCAGTTCCCCGGCCTCGTCTATCGGCTCGACGAGCCGGAGGTCGTTGCCCTCCTGTTCGGCAGCGGCAAGGTGGTCGTCACGGGCGGCACCAGTCCCGCCGACGCCGAGGCCGCCGTCGACGTGATCGTCGAGGAGCTGAACGGACTGGGGCTGTTAGACTAAAGCGTCGACACCGCGCGATCAAAACGACGGCACCGCGGACGCGTTCCGCGGGCACTTTTACCCCTCGTCCCGTAGGTCGCCCATGCTCTTACAGACGGTGACGCCGGTCTCCGTGCTCGGGACGACCGTCCTGTTGGCGCTGTTCCTCTCGGTGACGGCGCACGTCGCGGCCCGGAACGTCCTCGGCGACGTCGACCCGCGCCGCGCCCTCTACGTCGGCCCGCTTCCGGCGGTGATCAGCGTCGTTGGAAACGCGTTCGACGCTCCGGCCGCGCTCATCGTCCTCGGCGCGCTCCTCGTCGACGGGACGATGTTCTGGTGGAGCTACGAGGAGCCGCGGCGGGTCGTGGCCGCGATGACGCTCATCCACGCCGTGGTCACGACGCTGCTCGCCGGCGTCCTGATCCTGATCTCCGTCCTGCTCGCGTCCATGCCGGGATAGGGCCGCCGAGAGAAGCGCTCGCCGGGCGGCTCACGGGACGGCGGTGGCCCGTCTTAGGGCGACGGCGGCGGCCCGTCGTAGGCGTCGTGGTCCTGATAGAAGTTGAGCATCGCGAACTTTAGCTTCTCGGGGTCGATATCGAGGAGCTCCTCGCGTTCCTCCGGCGGGAACGCGGAGCGGACCGAGTACTTCCCCATGTCGGCGGTCGTGTAGCGACGGTCCGCGAGGATGCGGACGCCGAAGTCCTCCGGACCGCGGATCACCCGCCCGAGCGCCTGTCGGGTCTTGCGTATCGTCGGGATCTCGACCGCGTACAGCCACCCCGGATCGCGGGCGCGGTCGCGGTCGGAGAACGCCCGGTTGTAGGCGTCTTGAACCGCTTCGGTGCGGTCCGAGAGGTGCGGGTACGGGACGCCGACCACGACGACCGTGCGGGCGTCGTCGCCGTCGAAGCTCACCCCCTCGCCGAGCGTCCCCCACAGCGACGTGAACAGCGCGGCCCCGTCGTCCGCGACGAACTCGCTGCGGAGCCGCTCTTCGTCCTCCCCGGGACCGTCGAGATAGATCGGGCCGCACTCCGCGGGCTCCCGCGCGTCGTCCCGCACGTCGACGCCGCTCCCGCCGGCCGCGCCGGCGAGCCGCTCGTGGTAGCGCTCCGCCTCCGCGTACGACGGAAAGAAGGCGAGGGTGTTGCCGGGCGTGAATCGGATCGCGTCGCGGAGCAGCGACGCCACCGCCGCCTGCGTCTCCGGGTCGTTGCGGTCGGAGGCGAAAAGCGGCGGCACGTCGGCGGCGAACGTCCGGCGGTTCGCCTCGGGGTAGCCCATCCCGTATGCCATCGACGCGACGTCCTCTAACCCCAGCACGTCCTTGGTCACGTCGAACGGACGTAGCGTCGCGCTCATCAGGACCGAGGCCGCCACCTCGTCGAACAGCTCGCTGGTGACGTTCCGCGGGATACAGGTGTACAGCTCGGCCCGGCCGTACACCTCGTCGGTGGCGGCGTCGCGGCGGACCGAGACCACCGGGTACTGTCCGAACTCGGTGCCGTCCTCCATCCACGTCGAGACGAACCGGGCGGCCGCGAGCGTCTGCGACTCCGACCGGGTCGTCGCCTCCCCGTCGCGGTAGCGGCGATCGTACTCCTCGTCTATCGCCTGCCCGAGCTGTACGGCGAGTTCCGTCTCCGTGTCGATCCCGTTCCCCTCGTAGTTGCGGAGGAACGCGAGCGTGAGGTCGTCGCGGCGGTCGTCGTTGGCGATCGACACGTCCTCCCAGTTCTCGTCGACCCCGCCGAAGCCGAGCCCGTCCTCGTACGTCTCGACGAGGGCGTCGCGGAAGGCACGGAGGACGTTCTCGGCCGGCTCCGCGCGGGAGTCGTCGCTGTCGGCCACCTCGTCGAGCGCGGCGTCGAGGGTGTTCTCGGTGAGCGTCCGGGTGGCGTGATCGCGGGCGGCGTCCTCGATGTTGTGCGCCTCGTCGAACACGGTGATGATCTCCGAGGGATCGCGGTCGATCCAGCGGAAGAACTGCTCGCGGATGTTCGGATCGAGCAGGTGGTGGTAGTTACAGACGACGAGGTCGACGCCCTCCATCCCCTCCTTCAGCAGCTCGTAGCCGCACAGCTCGCGCTCGTCGGCGTACGCGTACACGTCATCGGGGGTCCGAACGTCCTCGAAGAGCCACCCGAAGAACTCGTCGGTGTCGCGGGTGAGGTTGTTTCGGTAGTGCTCGCAGACGTTCGCGGCGTCGTACTCGTCGATTTCGCTCTCCAGCTCGTCTAACTCTTCCATGATCGCCTCGCGGGCCTCGGCGGCGCTCGCGTCGCCCTCGCGGCTCTCGGCCAGCAGCTCGCGCTGGCGCGACTCCAGCTCGCGGACCTCGTTTTCCGTCTCCACCATCTCGCGGGTAGTATCTCGGAGGGTCTGGCACTCTTGGTAGTCGACGTCGATGTGGCACATCGACGACTTCCCCTTGAAGACGACCGCGCGGATCGGCTCCTCGTCGGTGATCGCGCGGGCGTCCTCGACGAACTGCCGCATCTGCTGGTGGACGTTAGTCGTGATGACGACCGTGCGGTCGTGCTCGCGGGCGTGTTCGAGGGCGGGCACGAGCGCGGAGAGGGTCTTCCCCGTGCCCGGCGCGCCCTCGAACAGCACGTCCTGCCCCCGGTCTAACGCGTTGGCGACCCTGTCCATCGCCTCGCGCTGGTTCGGGTACGGCTCCTCGTAGGGGAAGAACCGCAGGTGCGGCGACTCTGACACGGGGTGGGGTTCGGCGTCACCGGCCAAAAGGGGTCGGGTGGCGGGGCGGAAGTGGTTCGCGCCGCGGAACCGAGGGTCGTTCGCGCCGGTCGGACGGCACAGTGTGCGCCGGCGGAATCGGCGGACGCCCGCGATACACCCGCCAATTTAACAGCGCACGGCGAGCATCGGGAGACGAATGTTCGACGAGATCCTCGAGAAGTTCGAGGGGTCACCGAGCCAGCAGGCCGTCATCCGACTGTTCTTGGAGCGCGGCTTCTCCGTCAACGAGGAGGGGCGCGTCGTCTCCGGCGGGATCGAGATCCCCTACACCGGCATCGCGCGCGAACTCGACGTGGACCGGCGCGTGGTGGACTCGACGACCGACGCAATCTTAGCCGACCCGGAGCTGAAGCGCATCTTCACCAACATCTCGTCGATCCCGAGCCTGATGGATCTGGCCCCGGTCTTGGATCTCACGGTGCTGACCATCGAGGTCGCGGCCGCCGATGAGGCCGGGATCGTCGCCGAGGTCACGTCCATCCTGGGCGACCGCGGCGTCTCGATCCGGCAGGTGTTGAGCGAGGACCCCGAGTTCACCGACGACCCGAAGCTGTACGTGATCACCGACGCCGAGCTGCCGGGCGACCTGCTCGTGGAAATACGTGACCTCGACTACGTCCGCCGCGTCGGTTTCTGAGCGGGCGACGCAGGTCCCGGGACCGGCGGTCGCGGCTCCCGCCGCCGACCAGTTTCACCGTCCGGTAGATCCGATCGTCCCGACGAGCGCTTTTGAGAGATGGCGAGCCACGACCGAGCGGCGACGCACCCGAGATTTCACTTCCACTAAGGTGTAAACCAGTCTTTATACCCAATGCCGGACAAGGGTCGTGTACATGCCTGAAGACGAACTCGAGGACCTCCCCGGCGTCGGCCCCGCGACCGCGGACAAGCTCGTGGACAACGGATTCGAGAGCTACCAGTCGATCGCGGTCGCCAGCCCCGGCGAGATGTCGAACACCGCCGACATCGGTGAGTCGTCCGCCAGCGACATCATCAACGCCGCCCGCGAGGCCGCCGACGTCGGCGGCTTCGAGACCGGCGCGACCGTGCTCGAACGCCGTCAGGAGATCGGCAAGCTCTCGTGGCAGATCGACGAGGTCGACGACCTGCTCGGCGGCGGGATGGAGACGCAGTCGATCACGGAAGTGTACGGCGAGTTCGGCGCTGGCAAGTCGCAGGTCACCCACCAGATGGCGGTCAACGTCCAGCTTTCGAAGGAGAACGGCGGGCTGGAGGGCGGCTGCATCTTCGTCGACTCCGAGGACACGTTCCGGCCGGAGCGGATCGACGACATGGTCCGCGGGCTGGACGACGAGATCCTCGCAGACGAGATGGAGCGCCGCGAGATAGACGGCACCCCGAGCGACGAGGAGGCCTTGGAGGACTTGGTCGACGCGTTCTTGGATCAGATCCACGTCGCGAAGGCGTTCAACTCCAACCACCAGATCCTGCTGGCCGAGAAAGCGAAGGAGCTGGCCGGCGAACACGAGGAGACGGAGTGGCCGATCCGGATCGTCTGCGTCGACTCGCTCACCGCGCACTTCCGCGCGGAGTACGTCGGCCGGGGCGAACTCGCGGAGCGACAGCAGAAGCTCAACAAACACCTCCACGACCTGATGCGGCTCGGCGACCTGTACAACACCGCCATCCTCGTCACGAATCAGGTCGCGTCGAACCCGGACTCCTACTTCGGCGACCCGACGCAGGCAATCGGCGGCAACATCCTGGGTCACGCCTCCACGTTCCGGATCTACCTCCGGAAGTCGAAGGGCGACAAGCGGATCGTTCGGCTCGTCGACGCGCCGAACCTCGCCGACGGCGAGGCCGTGATGCGCGTCCAGAACGAGGGGCTGAAGCCGGAGTAACGGGCGGTTCTCCGTCTGCGACGGCCGCGAAACCAACGGAAATCGGCGCGGGTCGCGCGATCGAATCGGCCGATGGCGAAGTCGGTTGACGAACGTCAATTTATCTACTCACGCCCTGAAACGTCCGATACCGGTCGGTACAACGCGTAACACCGGCCGTCGGCGAACTCCAGTGTGGCAATACTCGCCACGGTCGGTCGCGGGCCGCGTTGGGACGGCGGATCGCGGCCGATCGGCCCATACTATTCGTCCAGTTGACACAACAACCGTCCGATTCGGTCGCAACGCTTGCCGTAGAATCCGGCGATAAACGTCCTTATATTCCGCATGGTCGTCTTTATATTTGACAGCCGTCGTATTATCAAGAATATTTTTTGTGAAACCCAACTCGAACGTTTATATATAGTCGTTCCCGGGAGTCGAGACGTGATTCAACACATGAATCCGAGCAAGATGCGTTTTGAATCGGACGTGCGTTCAGTAGAGGTGACCGACGCGTGACGAGTGCCGTACTCGCCTCGATCGACCCGAGCGTCCTCGCCGAGGGCGTGAACCTCATGTGGGTCGCAGTGGTCTGTTTCCTCATCTTCTTCATGCACGCCGGCTTCGCGATGCTCGAAGCGGGGCAGGTGCGCGCGAAGAACGTCGCCAACCAGCTCACCAAGAACCTGCTGACCTGGAGCGTCGGCGTCCTCGTCTACTTCCTGGTCGGGTTCGGCGTCGAGGGACTCTCCGCCGGCGGCGGCTTCTCGGCGGCGTCCGCCCTCGGTGACGGCGGCTGGGTCAACAGCTGGCTGTTCGGTGCCGTCTTCGCGATGACGGCCGCCACCATCGTCTCTGGCGCGGTCGCCGGACGGGCGAAGCTCCGCGCGTACGTGGCGTACACGATCGCCATCTCGGCGGTCATCTACCCGGTCGTCGCGGGCATCACCTGGGGCGGCGGCTTCCTCGGCGGGGGCGGCCTCGGCTTCACCGACTTCGCGGGCGGGATGATCGTCCACGGGATGGGCGGCATCGCCGGTCTCACGGCGGCGTACGTGCTCGGTCCGCGGATGGACCGCTACGCCGAGGACGGCTCCTCGAACGTCATCCCCGGTCACTCGATGACGTTCGCGGTGCTCGGGACCCTCATCCTGGCGTTCGGCTGGTACGGCTTCAACGTCGGCACGACCGCGACGGTGTTCTCGGTCACCGACGCCGGGGAACTCGCGCTCGGCGGCTACGCGTCGGTCGGTCGCGTCGCGCTCGGCACGACGCTCGGCATGGCAGCCGGCGGCGTCGGTGCCGCCGCGGCCTCGCTGGCGCTCTCGAAGAAGGTCGACACGCTGTACGTCGCGAACGGGCTGCTCGCCGGGCTGGTCGGCGTGACCGGCATCGCGAACCTCGTCACGTGGTGGGGTGCCGTCGCGGTCGGTCTCCTCTGTGGCCTCCAGCTCCCGCTCGTCTTCGAGTTCGTCTCGGACACGATGAAGATCGACGACGTCTGCGCGGTGTTCCCGGTCCACGGCTCCGCCGGGGTCCTCGGCGTACTCGCGCTGCCGTTCGTCAGCATCAACGGCTTCTCGGTCGACCTCCTCGTCTCGCAGGTGATCGGCGTGGTCGTCATCACCGCGTGGACCGTCATCGCGACGGCAATCGTCTTCGGCGCGTTCAAGGCCCTCGGTCAGGCCCGCGTCACCCCCGAACACGAGCGCGACGGCCTCGACGTCAGCGAACACGGCGTCGAGACGTACCCCGAGTTCGGCCGCGCGAACGTGGCGACCGACGGCGGCCCGTCGGTCGTCGACGCGACCGAGTCGGCGAACGACTCCCCGCGCGCCGACGGCGGCGAGGAATCCGGCGCGGAGATCAAGATGGTCACGGCGGTCGTCCGCCCCGACAAGCTCGGAGCCATCAAGCAGGCGCTCGCGGAGGTCAACGCGCCCTCGCTCACGGTGACGAACGTCTCCGGCCGCGGCAGCCAGCCCGCGAAGAAGGGCCAGTGGCGCGGCGAGGAGTTCACGGTCGACCTCCACCAGAAGGTGAAGGTCGAGGTCGTCGTCGCCGACATCCCGGCCGACGAGGTCGCGGAGGCGATCGCGGGCGCGGCCAAGACCGGCGAACCGGGCGACGGCAAGGTGTTCATCATGCCCGTCGAGGACGCGCTTCAGGTCCGCACGGGCGCGACCGGGCCGGAGGCGGTGTAGGCGCGTAGCGCACGAACTGACCGGCCGCTTTTTTTGCGGATCCGAACCGGACGCGACCGGTTCGGCAACTACTTTCAGCCCGCCGACCCAACCGTTCGGACATGAACCACGAGCGCTCGCGCGGGCTGTACGACCGCGCGCTGTCGGTCATGCCGGGCGGGGTCAACTCCTCGGTCCGGGCGAACATGCCGCACCCGTTCTTTATCGAGCGCGGCGACGGCGGGCACGTGATCGACGCGGACGGCAACCGCTACGTCGACTGGGTGATGGGGTACGGGCCGCTCCTGTACGGCCACGACCTCCCGGACCCGGTCGAAGCCGCGGTCCAGTCGCACGTCGCGGAGGGACCGATGTACGGCGCGCCGACGGAGATCGAGGTCGAACACGCCGAGTTCGTGGCGCGACACGTCCCGAGCGTCGAGTCGATCCGCTTCGTCAACTCGGGGACGGAGGCGACCGTCTCGGCTGTGCGGCTCGCGCGCGGCCACACCGGCCGCGACAAGATCGTCGTGATGCAGGGCGGCTACCACGGCGCACAGGAGTCGACGCTCGTGGAGGGGTCGGCGGACGACCCCCACCCGTCGACGAAGGGGATCCCGGAAGAGTTCGCCGAACACACCCTCCCGATCCCGTTCAACGACCCGCAGGCGGCCAAGGAGGTGTTCGCCGAACACGGCGACGACATCGCCGCCGTCCTCGTCGAGCCAATCTTAGCCAACACCGGCATCGTCGCCCCGATCGACGGCTACCACGAGACGCTCCGGGACCTCTGTGACGACTACAGCTCGCTGCTGGTCTTCGACGAGGTGATCACGGGGTTCCGCGTCGGCGGGCTGGGCTGCGCGCAGTCGAAGTTCGGCGTGACGCCGGACGTGACTACCTTCGGCAAGATCATCGGCGGCGGGTTCCCGGTCGGCGCAATCGGCGGGAAAGCGGAGATCATCGAGCGGTTCACGCCCGCGGGCGACGTGTTCCAGTCGGGCACCTTCTCCGGCCACCCAGTGACGATGGCCGCGGGGAAGGCGACGCTGGAGTACGCCGCCGAGAACGACGTGTACGAGCACGTCAACCGGCTCGGCCGGAAGCTCCGTGAGGGAATAGCCGAGATCTGCGCGGAGCGCGCCCCGGAGTACACCGTCGTCGGCACCGACTCGATGTTCAAGACGGTGTTCACACGCGACGCGCCCGACGACGTCGACGCCTGCTGTGCGGGCGGCTGTCGGCAGAACCCCGACTGCGCCCGCTACGAGACCTGCCCGAAGACCGGCGCGGACGTCGCCGCGGCCGCGACCGACCGGTGGGAGCGCGTGTTCTGGCAGGAGATGAAAGACCGGGGCGTGTTCCTCACCGCGAACCAATTCGAGTGCCAGTTCACCTCCTACGCGCACACGGAGGAGGACGTCGAGCGGACGCTGGAGGCGTACCGCGAAGCGATCTGAACACGCGAGAATCGAAAGAATGCGGTCGGCGCGCGCCTGCGAGCGGCCGCCCTCGGCGGCCGCGAGGAGCCCGCGCGAGGGAGTCGCTGGCGGTCGAGCGAAGCGAAGACCGCCAGCGACGAGGCTGGGGAGGCGTGAGGTGCGGTTGCGGTGCTGTGCGGGGTGGGAATCGAAGGGGCAGTCGCGAGGCGGGCGCAGGCGAAGTAAGGACCGCAGGAGCGAACGGAGTGAGCGACGAGGACCGCAACGAGCGTGCGGCCGCCTCGCGACTGGGGCTTCGGCGGTCTCAGTCACGAAGTTGCTCTCGACAAAAGCACTCCCGTATCGCCGAGCGGCTGGGGCTTCGGCGGTCGTGTCCTCAGCAGCAACTATGTTGTACCGAGCGACTGGGGCTTCGACGCTGCTCGCGACGGTCACGCCGTCAGTTCACGAGCCGCTGGGACGAGGAGATCCGTCCGAGACGCGGAGGGTTACGGAACGCTTTTATACGAGAGCGTGGCAACGTTTACCCGATGACCGCAGCGGCTCGTCTCGACGCCGGCCTCCTCCGAGACCGACGAGCCCTGCGACCGCGACGAGACGTCCGACCGCCGCGACCGGCTTCCGGCGCGGCGCGACGACGAGGCCCTTCGGGCCACTAACACTTCATCCCTCGTCGCGTTCGCGCCGTTTCGTTCCGTGGAGTCTCGACTGTAGTCTCCGTGAGCGACCGCTCAATTTTTTTCTTACAAATATGAAACCGCTGAATTTAAGGGCATAGGCCGTGTCTCCTCCGGTAATGACGAGCGTTGCACTCGCGTTCAGCGGGGGACTCGACACCACGGTCTGCGTACCGCTACTGAAAGAGGAGTACGGCTACGACGAGGTCATCGGCGTCAACGTCGACGTCGGCCAGCCGACCGAGGAGTTCGACGAGGCCGAGGAGACCGCCGAGGCGCTGGGGCTCGACCTCCACGTCGTCGACGCGAAAGACGAGTTCGCGGACCTCTGTTTCGACGCGGTGAAGTCGAACGCCAGCTATCAGGGCTACCCGCTCGGGACCGCCCTCGCGCGCCCGGTTATCGCCGAGGCGATCCTCGGGGTCGCCGAGGAGCAGGGCTGTGACGCCATCGCCCACGGCTGTACGGGCAAGGGCAACGACCAGCTCCGGTTCGAGGCCGTCTGGCGCGGCTCCGACTTGGAAGTGATCGCTCCCGTGCGCGAACTCGGGCTCACCCGCGAGTGGGAGATCGACTACGCCGCCGAGAAGGACCTGCCCGTCGAGGCCGGCGACGGCGGCGTCTGGTCCATCGACGAGAACATCTGGTCGCGCGCGGTCGAGGGCGGGAAACTGGAGAACCCGGACTACGAGCCGCCGGAGGACATCTACGAGTGGACCGCGGAGCCGGAAGGGGAGACCACCATCGAGGTGACCTTCGAGGAGGGCGTTCCGGTCGCCGTCGACGGCGAGGCGATGGACCCGGTCCCGCTCATCCAGCATCTCAACGAATACGCCGGCGGCTACGGCGTCGGCCGCACCGACGTGATGGAGGACCGCATGCTCGGCCTGAAGGTGCGCGAGAACTACGAGCACCCGGCCGCGACCGTCCTCCTCACCGCGCATCAGGCGCTCGAAGACCTCGTTCTCACGAAAAACGAGCGCTCGTTCAAGAAGGGGATCGAACAGGAGTGGTCCGAGAAGGCGTATCAGGGGCTCGTGTTCGCACCGGTCGTCGACGCGCTGAACGCCTTCGTCGACGAGACGCAGGACGTGGTGACCGGCACGGCGACGGTGAAGGTGTCCGGCGGCGACTGCCGCGTCGTCGCCCGCGACTCCGAGTACGCCGTCTACTCCGAGGAGATGGCCTCGTTCAACACCGAGGACGTCGCCGGCATCGCCCAGTCGGACGCGACGGGCGTCGCGAAGTACCACGGGCTTCAGGAGCGCCTCGCCAACGACGTGAAGGCGGGGGTCGAGAAGCCCGAACTCGCGACCGACGGGTCGGGAGCCGCCGCCGAGACCGACGAGAACTGAATGACCGACGACGATCCCGGCGCGACCGACGCGAGCGCGGGCGACGCCAACGGCGACGTGGGTGACGACGGCGACGGCGGCGGCGGCACCGCCGTCCGCCGCGACCGCTTCAGCGGCGGCCCCGCCCGCGAGTTCATGTCGAGCCTCGCCGCCGACGAGGCCATCTTCGAGGCGGACCTCGCAGTCGACCGCGCGCACGTGGTGATGCTCGCGGAACAGGGGATCGTCGACGACGTGGTCGCGGGTGAGATCCTGAGCGCGCTCGACGACGTGGAGGCGGCCGGCCACGGCGCGCTCCCGGACGGCGAGGACGTCCACGAGGCGATAGAGACCGCCGTCATCGATCGGGTCGGCCCCGACGGCGGACGGATGCACACCGCGCGCTCGCGCAACGACGAGGTGGCGACCTGTATCCGCTACCGGCTGCGCGAGGACCTGCTCGTGGCGATCGAAGCGACCGTCACCGCTCGGGAGGCGCTCGTCGAGACCGCAGAGGAACACACCGAGACGGTGATGCCCGGCTACACCCACCTCCAGCCGGCCCAGCCGACGACGGTCGCGCACTACCTGTGCTCCTACGAGGGCGCGCTCGCCCGCGACACGGAGCGGCTGGTCGACGCGTACGACCGGGTGAACCGGTCGCCGCTCGGCGCGGCCGCGTTCGCGGGGACGCCTTTCGACGTCGACCGCGGCCGGACCGCGGCGCTGCTCGGGTTCGACGGGACGGTCCGCAACTCGACGGACGCCGTCTCCGGGCGCGACTTCCTCGCGGAGTCCGCGAGCGCGCTCGCGACGCTCGCGACGACGCTGTCGGGGCTGGCGGAGGACCTGATCGTGTTCTCGAACAAGGGGGTCGTGGAGCTGTCGGACGCGTACGCCTCCACCTCATCGATCATGCCCCAGAAGAAGAACCCCGACACGCTGGAGCTGACCCGGGGCGTCGCGGGGACGGCGATCGGCGAGGCGACCGGGACCCTGAGCCTGCTGAAGGGACTGCCGCGCGCCTACAACCGCGACCTCCAGCGCGCCCACGCGAGCGTCTTCGCGATCGCCGACGACGTGCGCGAGGCGACCGAGGTCGCGGCGGGCGCGGTCGCGACCGCCGACTGGGACGAGGCCGCACTCGGGGCCGCCGCGGGCGAGGGATTCTCGACCGCGACGGGTGTCGCGGACCTGCTCGCGGCGAACGGCCTCCCGTTCCGGACCGCCCACGAGATCGTCGCGAGCGCGGCGACCGAGGTCGCGGACGGCGACGACCCCGCGACGGCCGCCGCAAAAGTTGACGAGGCCGCACGGACCGTGCTGGGCGAGTCCCTCTTCGAGCGCGTGTCCCGCGAGGCGGTGGAACGCGTCCTCGATCCGGCCGAGAGCGTCGCGAGCCGCAACTCCGCCGGTGGGCCGGCCCCCGCGGCGGTCGCCGAGGAACTGGCGGCCGCGACCGCGGGGATCGACGCGGACGCGGCGGCGCTCGACGAGCGCCGCGAGGGACTCGCGGCGGCCGACGACGCGCTCGACGCGGAGGTGGCGACGTATGAGTGACCATTCGCCACAGCCCGACCGGATGCGACGACCGCCGCGGTCGGCGGTCGGTCCGCGACCGCCGGCCGCGACCCCGTTCCCGCGAGGGGGCGAACTGATTATTGAAGTCTGACATCCAGTCTCGTTCGGCCGCCTTCGGCCGCGTTCCTTTCGGTAGCCGATGCTTTGGTTAGTGTAATTTATTTGGTAAGTTCGGAACCTTTATGGGTTCCCGTCGCCGAGAACGGGGCACGATGACGAGCGACACCGACACGCTGGTGGCGGAGGACCCGATCACGGGCGAAGAGATCGAACTCCCGGCCGACGTCGAGGTCGGCGAGATCATCGACAGTCCGGTCACCGGGACCGAACTCGAAGTGATCTCGCTCGATCCCGTCGTCTTGGAGGAGGCACCCGAACTGGAGGAGGACTGGGGCGAGTAGATGGCGACGAGCGCCGCGGACTCGACACGCGAGTGGTACGCATGCGCGTGAGAGCCGATGCGAACGGAGGGGGATCGACATGCGCGTAGGCGTCCTCTACTCACGGATACGGAAAGACGAGAAACTGCTTCTCGGCGAACTCCGCGAGCGCGGCCACGAGGTCGAGAAGATCGACGTCCGCAAGGAGCGGTTCGGGCTGGAGTCGACGACCGCCGCGGTCGACGACCTCGACATCGTCGTCGACCGCTGCCTGTCGACGAGCCGGTCGCTGTACGCGACGCGCTTTATCGACAGCTACGGCGTCCCTGTGGTGAACTCCCCCGAGACGGGCGATATCTGCGCCGACAAGGCGAAGAACTCGCTCGCGCTCGCGGAAGCGGACATCCCGACCCCGGCGACGGAGGTGGCGTTCACCAAGGAGGCCGCCCTCGAAGCGATCGAGTCGTTCGGCTATCCCTGCGTCCTCAAGCCGGTCACCGGCTCGTGGGGGCGGCTGATGGCGAAGATCGACTCGCGGAACGCCGCCGAGGCGATCTTAGAGCACAAGGAGACGCTCGGCCACTACGAGCACAAGGTGTTCTACGTCCAGGAGTTCGTCGACAAGCCCGGCCGCGACGTTCGCGTACTGGCGGTCGACGGCGAGCCGGTCGCCGCGATGACGCGCTCCTCGGAGCACTGGCTCACCAACGCCGCGAAGGGCGGCGAGACGGAGTCGTTCGAGCTCGACGAGCGCGCGACCGAGCTGGTCGAACGCGCCTCCGATGCGGTCGGCGGCGGCATGCTCGGCGTCGACCTGATGGAAGTCGGCGTCGACGAGGACGGCGACGGCGTCCCCGACGACTACACCGTCCACGAGGTGAACCACACCGTCGAGTTCAAGGCGCTCGATTCGGCCACCGAGGTCGACGTGCCGGCGAGAGTGGTCGACTGGCTGGAGACGAAGGCGGTCGAGGCGGCCAACGACGGGGAGGTCACGATATGACTGACGGGACGTACACCGCGAGCGTCGTCGGCGGCACCGGCTTCACCGGCGGCGAGCTGTTGCGGATCCTCGCCGGCCACCCGAACTTCGAGGTCGTTCAGGCCACCTCGCGGTCGGCCGACAACATGACCGTCGGGCGCTCGCACCCGAACCTGCGCGGGCTGGACCTGCGCTTCTCGGACCCCGACGACCTCGAATCGGTCGACGTGCTGTTCGCGGCGACGCCGCACGGCGTCTCGATGGGCCGGATCGACGAGTTCTTCGAGGCCGCCGACACCGTCGTCGACCTCTCGGCCGACTTCCGGCTGCCCGAGGCCGACGCCTACGACGAGTGGTACGACGGCCACGAGTCGCCGGAGTACCTCGACCGCGCAGAGTACGCGCTCCCCGAACTCAACCGCGAGAACCTCCCCGGCGCGGACCTGATCGCCGGCGGCGGCTGCAATGCGACCGCGACGATCCTCGGGCTGAAACCGCTCGTCGACACGGGCGCGCTCGGCCCCGACGCGGGCGAGGTCGTCGTCGACGTGAAGGTCGGCTCCTCGGAGGGCGGCGCGGGCGGCGGCGCGGCGTCCTCGCACCCGGAGCGGTCGGGCGTCGTGCGCCCGTACGCGCCCACCGGACACCGCCATGAGGCGGAGATCGAGGCGTACCTCGGGATCTCGGTCTCCTTCACCGTCCACGCGGTCGACATGGTGCGGGGCGCGAGCGCGACCTGTCACGTCTTCCCCGACGAGCCGGTCTCGAAGGGAGACCTCTGGACGGCGTACCGCGACGCCTACGCCGACGAGCCGTTCATGCGGATCGTCTCGGGCGGGGGCGGCGTCTACCGCTACCCCGAGCCGAAGTCGGTCGCCGGGACGAACCACGGCGAAGTCGGCTTCGAACTCGACCCCGGGAACCGCCGGGTCGTCGTCTTCTCCGCGATCGACAACATGACCAAGGGGTCGGCGGGACAGGCCGTCCACGCGGCGAACGTCGCGCTCGGACTGGACGAGACCGCCGGCCTCGAATTCGACGGGCTTCACCCGGTGGGATCGCCGTGAACGGGACCGAATCCGATTCCACGGCCGAACCGCCCGTCGTCGTGAAGGTCGGCGGCGCGAAGGCGGTCGATCCCGCCGGCGCGGTCGGCGACGTGGCGCACCTAGTCGCCAACGGGCGCGAGGTCGTCGTCGTCCACGGCGGCTCGACGGTCGTCGACGAGACGCTCGAACGGCTCGGAATCGAGCCGGAGTACGTCGAGTCCGCCTCCGGCGTCACGGGGCGGTTCACCGACGCGGAGACGATGGAGGCGTTCACGATGGCAATGGCTGGAAAACTCAACACCGAACTGACGGCGCAGTTCCGGTCGGCCGGGGTCGACGCGGTCGGCTGCTCCGGCGTCGACGGTGGCCTCCTCTCGGGACCGCGCAAGTCGGCCGTCCGCGTCGTCGAGGACGGCAAGAGGAAGATCCGCCGCGGCGACCACTCGGGGACGATCGAGTCGGTGAACGCCGCCCTCCTCGCCGGGCTCCTCGAAGACGGCTACACGCCCGTCGTCTCGCCGCCGATGGCGGGCGACGAGGGCGACGGCGAGGTCACTCCCGTCAACGCCGACGCCGACCGCGCGGCCGCGGCCGTCGCCGGCGCGCTCGGGGCAGACCTCGTCCTGCTGACCGACGTGTCCGGCGTGTACGCCGACCCGGACGACCCCGAGACGCGCATCGACGCGGCCGCGACGCCCGACGAGCTTGCGGCCGTCGAGGACGCCGCCGAGGGGTTCATGGGCAAGAAGGTGATGGCCGCGAGGGAGGCGCTGTCGGGCGGATCCGGCCGCGTCGTGATCGCGGACGCCAACGTCCGCGACCCGGTCGTCGCCGCGCTCGGCGGCGCGGGGACGACGATAGAGCGGTCGGCGCTCGGTGAGGACGGAGCGGCGGGCGGGGACGGCTCGGAGACGGAAAACGGAGGTGAGACCGCGTGAGCGGCTTCGTATTCTCCGAGAAGCCGATCGAGATCGCCTCCGGCGACAGCGTGTACCTCACCGACGCGAACGGGACGGAGTACCTCGACTTCGGCGCGAGCTACGCCTGTACGCCGGTCGGGCACTGCCACCCGGAGGTCGTCGACGCCGCGACGAGCCAGCTGGAGGACCTGATGTACGTCCAGGCGTCGTACCCGCACGCGGCGCGGACGGCGCTGTACGAGCGCCTCGCCGAGGTCGCTCCGGTCGACGTCGACAACGTCTGGCTCTGTAACTCCGGCACGGAGGCCAACGAGGCCGCGCTGAAGTTCGCCCGGCACGCGACCGGCCGCGAGAAGATAATCGCCACCACGCAGGGGTTCCACGGGCGGACGATGGGGACCCTCGCGACCACCTGGAAGGAGAAGTACAAGGAGGGGTTCGGTCCCCTCGCCGGCGGCGTGGAGTTCGTCGAGTACGGCGACGCCGAGGCGATGCGCGAGGCGGTCGACGAGGAGACCGCCGCCGTCATCCTCGAACCGCTTCAGGGCGAGGGCGGGATCAACCCCGTCTCGACCGAGTACCTTCAGGCGGTCCGGGTCGCGACCGCCACGTCGGGGGCCGCGATGATCGTAGACGAGATCCAGACGGGACTGGGCCGCACCGGGTCGATGTGGGCGGCCGACCGCCACGACGTGGTGCCGGACGTGCTGACGACGGCGAAGGGGCTCGGCAGCGGGCTCCCGATCGGCGCGACGCTGTGTCGCGACTGGATCGCCGCCGACGCCGGCGACCACGGCTCGACGTTCTCCGGCGGCCCGGTCGTCTCCGCGGCCGCGGGCGCGACCCTCGACGTGATCGAGCGCGAGGAGCTGCCGGCGCACGCCGAGGAGATCGGCGACTACCTCCGCGGCGAACTCCGCGACCGCCTCGGCGACGACGTCCGCGACGTGCGCGGCGACGGGCTGATGGTCGGGATCGAGGTGCGGCGCGGCTCCAACCGCCTGCTGCGCGACCTCGCCATCGACCACCGGATCCTCGCGCTGCCCGCTGGGCGGACCGTCCTGCGGCTGCTGCCGCCGCTGACGGTCGAACGCGAGCACGCCGACCGCGTGGTCGACGCGATAGCGGAGGTGATCGGCTGATGGCGGCCGGCAAAGAGCGGGAGACCGAAGCGGACGCCGAGGGCGGGGCCGACGTCGTCGCCGGCGGCGGCTACCCCGCGCCCTGCGACACGGCAGCCCGGAAACTGCTGTACGACATGGTCTCCATCCCCTCACCGTCGGGCGAGGAGGAGCGGACGGCCGAGCGGCTCGTCGACTTCTTCGAGGCGAACGGCCGGGAGGCGTGGATCGACGAGGTCGGGAACGTCCGCGCGCCGGCGGACGACGCCGTCCTCCTGACCTCGCACGTCGACACCGTGCCGGGCGACATCCCGGTCGAGGTGCGGCCGGCACCGCCGGAGGGCGAACTGCCGGAGCCGTCGGACGTGCGCGTCGGCAGCCCCGGCGACCCCGTGCTGTGGGGTCGCGGCGCGGTCGACGCGACGGGACCGCTGGTCGCGATGGCGGTCGCGGCGGTGAAGACCGGCGTCTCCTTCGCGGGCGTCGTCCGCGAGGAGGTCGACTCCGGCGGCGCGCGCGCCCTCATCGCCGACCGCGACGCCCCCGAGGCGGTGATCAACGGCGAGCCGTCGGGCTGGCGGGGGATCACCCTCGGCTACCGCGGCCTGCTGGAGGGGACGTACGTGAACACGAGCGAGTCGGGCCACTCCTCGCGGCCGGAGCCGAACGCGATCCAGCACGCGATCGACTGGTGGCACGGCGTCGAGGAGACGTTCACGCCGGACGACGCCGAGACCGCCGTGTTCGACCAGGTGACGACCAAGCCCATCTCTATCGACGGCGGCCTGAGCGACGACGGGCTCGCCGTGGAGACGACGATGGACGTCCAGCTCCGGGTCCCGCCCTCGCGCCCGGTCGACGAGATCCACGAGCTGGCGGAGGCGGAGCTGGCGACCGGCTCGGTCCAGTGGGGCGAGCCGATGCCCCCCGTGATGGAGAGCCCGCGGACCGACCTCGCGCGGGCGTTCCGCGTCGCGATCCGGTCGGCGGGCGGCGACGTGCGCCTGCTCCGGAAGACCGGCACGAGCGACATGAACCTCTTCGCGGCCGCGTGGGACTGCCCGATGGTCACCTACGGTCCGGGGAACTCCGACCTGGACCACGCGCCCGACGAGCGGCTCCCGCTGCCGGACCTCGACCGCGCCGTGCGCGTCCTGACCGACGTCTGCCGCGAGCGACTGTAACGCCCACAGCCAACCCCCGTTTTCCGAACTACTCCCACCATGACACTCGCCACCGACGACTTCCTCGACATCGACGACGTGACGCCCGCCGAACTGGACGCCCTGCTCGACCGCGCCGCCGCGATGAAGGCGGGCGGGACCGACCCCCGACTCCCGGACGCGACGCTCGGGATGATCTTCGAGAAGCCCTCGACGCGCACCCGCGTCTCCTTCGAGACGGGCATGACCCGACTGGGCGGCCACGCGATGTTCCTCGGCCCCGACGACATCCAGCTCGGGCACGGCGAGCCGTTGCGCGACACCGCGCGCGTCCTCGGCCGCTACGTCGACGGGGTGATGGCGCGGCTGTTCGACCACGAGGACGTGGAGACCCTCGCGGAGTACGCCGACTGCCCCGTGATCAACGGGCTCACCGACGAGGCGCACCCCTGTCAGACGCTCGCGGACCTCCTGACGATCCGGGAGACCGTCGGCGAGGACGCGACGGTCGCGTGGGTCGGCGACGGCAACAACGTCGGGCAGTCGTTCGTCGTCGGCGCGGCGATGGCCGGGATCGACGTGCGGGTCGCCACGCCCGCCGACTACGGGATGGACCCGGACGTGTTCGACCGGGCCGCGGCGTTCGGCGCGAACGTGACGCCCACCACAGACCCCGAGGCGGTGGTCGACGGCGCGGACGTCGTCTACACCGACGTGTGGATCTCGATGGGCCAGGAGGACGAGCGCGACGAGAAGCTCGCCGCCTTCGACGGGTTCCAGGTAAACGCCGACCTGCTCGCCGGCACCGACGCGAAGGTGATGCACTGCCTGCCCGCGCACCGCGGCGAGGAGATCACCGACGACGTGCTCGAATCCGACCGGGCCCTCGTCTGGGATCAGGCCGAAAACCGGATGCACGCGCAGAACGCGCTGCTCGTCGAACTGCTCGGCGGGGAGTAGGCGAAGGACGGAGCCGATCGGACCGCGGACCTATTTATAAGAAGATGTGCGGTGGCGCGTGCCCGTGAGCGGTCGCCACAGGCGACCGCGAACGGCACCGCGCGAGGGAGTCAGTCGCCGGAGCGAAGCGACGGCGACTGACGAGGCTGGGGAGGTGTGAGGCTGTGCTGTGCGGTGCGAGGCGGGACTCGAAGGGGCAGCCGGGAGGCGGACAGAGGCGACGTAAGCACCGCAGGAGCGAACGGAGTGAGCGACGAGGAGCGCAGCGAGCGTCTGTCCGCCTCCCGGCTGGGGCTTCGGCGGTCGTGTCGATCGACCGTTTATAAGCAAGAACGGTCTCCTACGGTCTCACGACAGGGGTTTCGGCGGAGCCCGTGTCACTCAACGGCTTATAAACGGAGACGACCGCGTCTAATTCCCGGTCCAGCGCAGTATCGCGAGCGTCCCCTCGAAGAGGGCGATCATCGTGAGCGTCACGATGATCGGGGCCATCCCGGTGAGGTCGGGGTTGAACAGGAAGGCGATCCCGAGGAACGACCCCCAGAAGATCAGCCGCTTCGCCTCCAACCACTCCCGGGTGACGAGATTCATCATGATGGCGAGCATGATGAAAAGCGGGATCTGGAAGACGAACGCCATCAGCGCGAGCATCACGACGATCAGGTTGAACGTCTCCGCGAGCCCGAAGGCGATGGTCGCCGCGTCGGCGGAGTAGGTGGTGAAATACGAGAACATCGCGGGCAACACGAGGAAGTGCGCGAACGCGATCCCGATCCCGCCGAGAACCAGACTGGTCGGCACCGCCGCGAGGTAGTAGCGCCGCTCCGTCTGGTAGAGTCCAGGGCGCATGAACCGGTACGTCTCGTAGACGAACGCCGGGAGCCCGAGGACGACGCCCGCGAGGCCGGCCACCTTCAGCCGGGTGAGCGGAAGTTCCAGCGGCCCGTACAGCCGCGGCCGGTTCTCCAGCGGAGCCGGGATGTGATAGCTCCAGAAGTAGTTGATGAGCTCCGTCGACTCGGTGACGACGACGAGCGTCGCCAGCCCGCCGACGAGGAAGACGACCGCGAGCCGGCGCATCATCTCCTCGATGTGGGCCGCCAGCGGCATCTCCTCGTCCGTCTCCGGCCCCTCGATACCCTCGAACGGCTCGTCGTCCTCGACGGTCGTCGGAGCGGTCGCGGCGTCCGCGTTCGCCGCCGGCGTGCCGCCGTCGCCGAGGCTCTCGGTGTTTTCGTCCACGTCGCCCGCACCCTCATCGTCCGCACCCTCGTCGTCCGCACTCTCGTCGTCCGCACTCTCGTCCGCGTCGTCCGCATCGACACCGGTATCGTCTACGGAGGATTCCGCATCCGCGTCACCCTCCGAATCGCCGGCCGCGTCCGCACCCTCGTCGTCGTCCGAACCGTCGTCGTCCGAACCGTCGCCGACGACCTCGGCGCGCGCGGCGTCTTCCGCCGCCACCACGTCGTCCGCCATCAGGCGCTCGTCGGCGTCCGCGTCCGACCCGGCGATTCCGTCTGACGCGTCGCCGTCGTCGTTCGGATCGGGCGTCTCGCCCGGGCTCTCGTCGGACGCGCCGGGGTCTGACCCCCCGTCGACAGCGCCGTCCGGGTCGGGCTCGTCGGTCGACCCATCGGCGGCGGCCGAGTCGTCGTCGCGCGACCGGTCCGAGTCGTCCATTCAGTTGCTGTACGCGACCGGGCGGTTATCAACCTTTTCGGATGGCGACGCTCCGCGTCGCCGAGGAGCGCGGGCGCGGCGGCCGGGGTACCCGACGACGACCGGGGAAGCGCGGCGAATCGCTCGCGGGGCCGCCCGCGGTCGAAAAGGTTGATAACGGCGACGGCCTTCGCCCTCCGTATGGCGAGCGCCCTCGACGATGACACTCAGCGGTCGATCGCGGAGGGCCGCGAGACGGCGAAGGCGTTCCTTCGGTCGATCCAGAAGGACCTCCAGAAGGTGTTCGTCGTCTTCCTGTTCGGATTCATCCTGACGTTCTGGGCGCTGCGCGTCTACATCTGGGACTGGCTCAGGCAGGTGACGGAGTCGAACATGAGCCCCGAGGTCGCCGCGGAGGCGGACATCATCGCGACGACGCCGTTCGAGGTGATCCTCCTCCAGGCGAAGATCGGGCTGATCGTGGGAGTTATCGCCGCGATCCCGCCGCTGATCTACGTCACCCGCGACGAACTCCGCGCCCGGGGCATGTGGCCGCGGTCGCCCGTCGCGCGCTGGAAGCTCGCGGGGATCGCGCTGCTCGGTGCCGGGCTGTTCACCGCCGGCGTCGCTTACGGCGTCCTCGCCTTCTTCCCGCTGATGTTCGGCTTCCTCGCGGAGTTCGGGCTGGAGGCCGACATCCAGCCCACCTACGGGATCGTGATGTGGACGGAGTTCATCGTCTTCCTCTCGCTTTCGTTCGGGCTCGCGGGACAGATGCCGCTCTTAGTCACCGGGCTGTCGTACGCCGAGATCGTCCAGTACGAGACGTTCCGCGACAAGTGGCGCTACGCGGTCCTCGCGATCTTCGTCTTCGGCGCGTTCTTCTCCCCGCCCGACCCCTTCACACAGCTGCTGTGGGCGTTCCCGCTGACCGCGCTGTACGGCTTCAGCCTCTACCTCGCGAAGCTGGTCGTCACGGCCAAGCGGAGCTCCGACCAGATCGACGTACTGGGCGCGACCCGAAACCACTGGAACGTCGTCGGCGGCGTGACCGCCCTCGGCGGCGCGCTCGTGTACGGCTTCTACGAGTACGGCGGCCGAGCGGCGGTCAACGCCGTCCTGCGGCACCCGCTCGTCGACAGCAGCTGGCGCTTCCTCGAACCGGGTGCGGGACTCGGCGTCGACCCCGCAACGGCGCTCGGGGTCTATGCGGTCGCGTGGGCGCTGGCGTTCGCCGTGATCGGGACGCTGTGGGCCGTGTACACCGACCTCGACACCGCGAGCGCGGGCTACCGGTACGGCGACCCGACGGCGATCGACGTGAGCGAACTCGACGCGGCGGGCGTGCGGGCGGCCCCCGCCGACGCCTTCGCGGAGATGGAGGAGCCGGAGTCGCTCGCGCTCGCGCAGGCCGCGATGGAAGACGACGAGCCGGAGAAGGCGCAGGCGATCTTAGACCGGTTCGACGAGGTGAACGACGGCGACGGGGACGCGGCGGGCGACGACGGCGAGGGCGGAGCAGCCGCGAGCGCCGGCGGGGACGACGCGGGCGACGGCGGGCTGATGGGCTCCGTTCGGAACCGGGGGTCCCGGGCGGGGTCGACGTTCCTCGCCGAACTCACGGACGGCGACGGGGAGGCGGCCGAAGACGACATCGGCGGCTACTACACGGACCTCAAGTTCATCTTCGATTCGCTGCGCTCGCGGGCGTTCCGGATCGTCGCCGTCTTCGGCGTCGTGATGACGGCCGCGTTCACGTGGCTGTACCTCGGCGGACTCGGAACGGTCCGGAGGGACCTCGAACGCCGGGTGCCCGCGGAGATCGAGGGCGGGATCGAGATCATCTCCCTCCACCCGGTCGAAGCGGTGGTCTTCATGGTGAAGTTCGCGGTGGTGCTCGGGATCTTCGCCGCGTTCCCGTTCGTCCTCTACTACGCGTGGCCCGCGCTCCGCGAGCGCGGCTTCGTCGCCGGGCGGGTCCGTCAGGTGTACCTGTGGGCGGGGGCGCTCGGTGCCGGGATGATCGGCGGCATCGCGCTCGGCTACGCGTACATCGCGCCGGGGATCATCGGCTGGCTCGTCACCGACGCGCGGCTCGCCGACATGATCATCACCTATCAGGTGAGCGACTTCCTCTGGCTCGTCATCTACACCACGCTCGGGATCGGCTTCCTCGCGGACATCCCGATCGCGATGGTCCTCCTGAACAACGCCGGCGTCCCGTACGGCGTGTTCCGCGAGCGCTGGCGCGAGGTGACGATCGGCATCATGGTGATCGCGGCGGTGTTCACCCCCTCCGACGTGATCACGATGTTCCTCGCGACGATCCCGCTGATGGCGGCGTACGGCGTCGGCATCGCGGCCCTCTTCCTCGTCACCTTCGGGGGGCGGCGGAACCTCTCGCCGCCGGCGGAGTTCGTCGGGCGCTGAGCCGCCCGACGCCGGGAGTCAGTTCTCGACAGCACCCTGTGGACCGACGAGTATTCCCGCGCGCGCCCGCAACGGACGAGTGAAATGAGCAAGGACTACATCGAGGTCCGCGGCGCTGAGGAACACAACCTCAAGGACCTCGACGTCCGGATCCCGCGCGAGGAGTTCACCGTCGTCACCGGGCTGTCCGGGTCGGGGAAGTCGTCGCTCGCGTTCGACACCGTCTACGCCGAGGGACAGCGCCGGTACATCGAATCGCTGTCCGCGTACGCCCGCAACTTCCTCGGACAGATGGACAAACCGCAGGTGGAGTCCGTCGAGGGGCTCTCGCCGGCGATCTCCATCGACCAGAAGAACGCCGCGAACAACCCCCGGTCGACGGTCGGCACCGTCACCGAACTCCACGACTACCTCCGCCTCCTGTACGCCCGGATCGGCACCCAGTACGACCCCGTCACCGGCGAGGAGGTCGGCGAGCAGTCCGCACAGGACATGGTGAACCAGATCCTCGAACTCCCCGAGGGCACGCGGGCGAAGGTGGCCGCCCCAGTCGTCCGCGACCAGAAGGGGGCCTTCGAGGAGCTGTTCGAGGAGCTGGTGAGCGACGGGTACAGCCGCGTCGAGGTCGACGACGAATCGGTCGACCTGACGCTGGACGACCCCGATTTGGACGAGAACTACGACCACACGATCGACGTGATCGTCGACCGGGTCACGGTGAGCCCCGACGCCCGCTCGCGGATCACGGACTCCGTCGAGACCGCGCTGGAGGAGGCCGACGGGGCCCTCAAGCTGATCGTCCCCGACCCGCCGGAGGACGTGCCGTTCGCGTCGAACGCGCGCTCGACCGGATCGCTCGCGGCCGACGCCGAGGCCGACGACCGGCTCGTCGTGGAGTTCTCCGAGGAGCTCGGCAACCCCAACTCCGACGTCCAGTTCTCCGCGATCGAGACGCGGTCGTTCTCCTTCAACAGCCCGTACGGGGCCTGTCCCGAGTGCGAGGGGATCGGCTCGACGAAGGAGGTCGACGAGGACCTCGTGATCGAGGATCCATCGAAACCGCTCAAACACGTGTTCGAACCGTGGAGCTACGACCGCACCTACTACTCGCGACAGCTCGACAACGTCGCCGACCACTTCGGCGTCGACCTCGACACCCCTTTCGAGGAGCTGGACGAGAAGATTCGGCGGCAGTTCCTCTACGGCACCGACGACCTCGTCCACTTCGAGTGGACCACGAAGAACGGCACGCGCGAGAAGACGGAGCGGTTCGAGGGCGTCATCCCGAACTTAGAGCGCCGCCACGTCGAGACCGACTCCGAGCGCGCCCGCGACCACATCGAGGAGTATATGGCCGTGACGACCTGCCCCGAGTGCGAGGGGACGCGACTCAAGGAGCAGTCGCGGCACGTCCTCGTCGCGGGCACGTCGATCACGGCGGTCAACGAGCTGTCGATCGCCGACGCCCGAGCGCACTTCGAGGGGATGGAGTCGGAGCTGAACGAGCGCGAGACGACGATCGCCGAGGAGATCTTAAAGGAGATCCGGGCGCGGCTCGGCTTCATGGAGGAGGTCGGCTTGGAGTATCTCACGCTCGACCGCGAGGCCTCGACCCTCTCCGGCGGCGAGAGCCAGCGCATCCGGCTCGCGACGCAGGTCGGCTCCGGGCTGGTCGGCGTGTTGTACGTCTTAGACGAGCCCTCCATCGGGCTCCACCAGCGGGACAACGACCGACTCTTGAACACCCTCGAAGGGCTCCGCGATCTGGGCAACACCCTCATTGTCGTCGAACACGACGAGGAGACGATGCGTCGCGCCGACGAGATCATCGACATGGGACCGGGGCCGGGCAAGCGCGGCGGCGAGATCGTCGCGCAGGGCGACTTCGCCGAGGTGGTCGAGGCCGACGAGTCGGTGACCGCCGACTACCTCTCGGGCCGCGAGTCGATCCCGGTGCCCGACGAGCGCCGCGAGTCCGAGGGCGAACTCGTGGTGAGCGGGGCCCGCCAGCACAACCTGAAGGACCTCGACGTGCCGATCCCGCTCGGCACGCTGACGACCGTCACCGGCGTCTCCGGCTCCGGGAAGTCGACGCTCGTCAACGACATCCTGTACAAGGGGCTCGCCCGCGAGATGAACGACAACACCTCGGTCGACCCCGGCGACCACGACGCGATCGAGGGCCTCGACGAGGTCGAGACGGTGCGGCTCATCGACCAGAGCCCCATCGGGCGGACGCCCCGCTCGAACCCCGCCACGTACACCGACGTGTTCGACCACGTCCGCGAGCTGTTCGCGGAGACGAAGCTGTCGAAGCGCCGCGGCTACGAGAAGGGGCGGTTCTCGTTCAACGTGAAGGGCGGGCGCTGCGAGGAGTGCGGCGGGCAGGGGACCGTCAAGATCGAGATGAACTTCCTCTCCGACGTGTACGTCCCCTGCGAGGAGTGCGGCGGCGCGCGCTACAACGACGAGACGCTCGACGTCGAGTACAAGGGGGCGACCATCGCCGACGTGCTCGACATGAGCGTCGCGGAGGCGTACGACTTCTTCGAGAGCCACCGCGGCCTCGAACGCCGCCTCAAGCTGCTGAAAGACGTCGGGCTCGGCTACATGGAGCTCGGCCAGCCCTCGACGACGCTCTCGGGCGGCGAGGCGCAGCGCGTGAAACTCGCCGAGGAGCTGGGCAAGCGCGCGACCGGCGACACGCTGTACCTGCTCGACGAGCCGACGACGGGCCTCCACAAGGCGGACGAGCGCAAGCTGATCGACGTGCTCCACCGCCTCGTCGACGCGGGCAACACCGTGGTCGTCATCGAACACGAACTCGACCTCGTGAAGAACGCCGACCACGTGATCGACCTCGGCCCCGAGGGCGGCGACGGCGGCGGCGAACTCGTCGCCAGCGGCACGCCCGAGGCGGTCGCTCGCGTCGAGGAGTCGCACACCGGGCGCTACCTCCGGGACATGCTCCCGAAGGTCGACCTCGAAGGCCCCCGCGACGACCGCCGGAAGCCCGCGGTGGCCGACGACGACTGACGGCCGGCGCTCGGGGGCGACAGCGAGACGCGTAGCCGCGTCCGGCACCGTTTAGTGGGGCTCTCGTGACGGCGGTGTATGAGCATCGAGACGACCGACGTACGGGAGGCGATCGCGATGTCGCCGGAGCCGGCGACGGAGTTCGCGTCGCTGCCGCGGCGCGAGCGGCGCGACGTCTTCTTCGCGCTCCCCGAGAGCGTCAGGGAGGCGGTCGCGACCGGGATGGACCGGTCGCAGTTGGAGACCTTCGTCGACCCGCTCGACCCGGACGAAGTCACCGACGTGCTCGGCTACGTCGACGAGGAGACGCGCGAGGCGGTCCTCACCGGTCTCGACGAGAGCCGGCGCGAGAAGGTCAACTTCCTGCTGTCGTTCGATCCCGAGAGCGCGGCCGGCGTGATGACCCTCGATTACGTCACCGTCGACGCCGGCCGGTCGTTCGAGGCGGTGACGGAGCGGGTGCGGCGCTTCGAGGAACGAACCGGGCAGGTGCCGACGATATTCGTCACCAACGGCGACGAGCTGCTCGGCGAACTGCCGGGCGCGGCGCTCTCGGTCGCGGACGCCTCGGAGTCGATCACCGACCACCTCGTGGAGACGCCGTCGGTCAGGTACGACCGCGAGGACGAGGAGGTACTGGAGGTGTTCCGCCGGAACAGCGAGCGGACCGTGGCGGTGCTCGACGAGGAGAACGACGTCCTCGGCGTGATCCACGCCGACGACCTCCTGCGGCTGATCGACGAGGCGGCGGGCGAGACGCTCTACGAGTTCACCGGCGTCGCGGAGGAAGAGAGTGTCCTCGACGGGCCGGTCGAGAAGGTGCGGCGGCGGTACAAGTGGCTCATCCTCAACCTCGGCACCGCGTTCATGGCCGCGGCGGTGGTCGGCCTGTTCGAGTCGACGATCGCCGCCGTCGCGATCCTCGCCGCGTACATGCCGGTCGTCGCCGGGATGGGCGGCAACGCGGGCACGCAGTCGATGGCGGTCACCGTCCGGGGCATCTCGCTCGGACAGGTGTCGCTGGCGACCGGAAAGCGCGTCGTCGCGAACGAGGCGATCGCCGGCGCGGTCAACGGGCTCATCACCGGCGCGCTCGTGGCCGTCATCGCGACCGCCTTCTCGTACGGCGATTTCGGGGTCCTATTGGGCGCTGTGATCGGCGTGTCGATGGTGGCGAATCTCGTCATCGCGGGCTTCTTCGGCGCGCTCACGCCCCTCGTCTTGGACAAGCTCGGCTACGATCCCGCCACGTCGGCGACGATATTCATCACGACCGCGACCGACGTGCTGGGCTTCCTCTTCTTCCTCGGGCTGGCGCGGGCGGTGCTGCTGTAGCCGTCTCGTCATCCTGTAGTCGAGCGGCGATCGTCCGATCGGCTGACGGCGGCGACGGCGAGCGCGAGCAGGTCGAACAGTACCATCCCGACGACGCCGAATCCGAGCAGCGCGAGGACGCCCAGCGCCGCAACGGCGAGCGCGACGAGCGCGCGGGCGACGCGCGACGGGCTGGAGACCGACCGCGAGACTCGATGGCCGACGACGAGCTGGACCGCGCCGAGGAGGACGCCGAGCGGGGTGACGGCTGGCATGGAAGTCGTTTTGTGGGGTCGTCACCTGAAACTACGGGTGATCGAGAGGGGACCGAGAGGGTCTCGGCCGTCAGGATACTCCGTGACTGAGACCGCCGAAGCCCCAGCCGGGAGGCGGGCGCACGCTCGCTGTCGTTCGAAAGGCGCTCCGCGCCTTTCGTGATGACGAGACGCCTTTGGCGTCTCGAACCACGCGCTTCAGTCGCTCACTTCGTTCGCTCCTTCCAGTGCTTACGTCGCCTGCGCCCGCCTCCCGGCTGCCCCTTCGAGTCCCGCCGAACAGCACCGCACAGCCTCGCACCTCCCCAGCCTCGCCGCTCGCTTCGCTCGCGGCGTCCCTCGCGCGGTGCTGCTTCGCGGCCGCCTTCGGCGGCACGCTCGCAGGCACGCGCCACCGCAGTCGTCGGGGGAAGGGTCGGTCCCCGGCTCAGAACTTCTCTAGCAGATCGCCGTAGAACTCGCCGCCGCGGTCGTCCGCGAGCTTCTCGACGATGAGCTCCGGCGTCGACCGCGCGAGGTGGCCCTTCTTCGGCGAGCGGTTCACCCAGAGTTCGCCGTCGACGAGCCCCGCGGCCTCGATGCCGTCGACCGCGATCTCGAAGTCCGCGGCGTCCCTGATTTCGCGGGCCAGGTGCGAGACGAAGACCGCGGTCGCGTGCTGGTCGTCGAGCGCTTCGAGGATGCCCGCGATGATCTTCGCGGAGGCCCCCGGCTCGGTGATCGACTCCAGTTCGTCGACCAAGACGAGGCGGCCGTCCGCGCCGTCGACGAGGTCGCCGAAGTCCCGGAGCGTGGCCTCGAACGCGCCCGCGTCGAGGGTCCCCTGCGACTTCGCGTAGTAGTGTATCTCCTCGAAGCGCTCGACCGTGGCGGACTCGGCGGGGACGGGCAGCCCCATCTGCGCGAGCACGACGACGAGGGCGACCAGATCGAGCGTCGAGGTCTTGCCGCCGGAGTTGACCCCGGAGAGAAGCGTCGCGCCCGAGACGGTGTAGTCCACCGGCTCCACGTCGGCGAAGTCGACGTCGAGCAGCGGGGAGCGGCCGCCCTCGATGCGGAATCCGCCCGTGCCCTCCCCGTCGCCGCCTGCCTCCGGGCTCTCCGCTTCCGGGTCGACCACCTCCGGCAGCGTACAGTCGAAGTCGCGAGCGAACCGAGAGATCGCGAGTTCGACGTCGAGTTCTAAGGCGTCGCGGACGAGCGTCTCGACCGGCTCGCGGAGGTCGCCGAGGTCGCTCGCGAGGTCGGCCTTCAGCCTCGCGGCGCGGCGGTCGCGGGCCGCGGAAAGCTCGGTACGAAGCCGCGAGACCGCGCTCTCGTCGTGGTCGACCGGGAACGAGGGGTCGCCGCCGAAGACGCGCTCGGCCAGCTCCGCCTCCTCGGGCTTCAGACGGAGCGCGTCGGCGAGGTGGTCGCGGGCGGCGTCGACCGCCTCGTCGTACTCGTCGGCCAGTTCGCGGTCGAGCAGGGAGTCGACGCGAGCGCCCTGCTCGACGAGGGAGAGGAAGTCGGTCCCCTCGATGGTGACGTCGCGCTCGCGGATCGCCTCGCGCAGGCGGTCGTCGGCGACCGACGCCGCCGTCGACACCGCGGCGTCGAGGTCGTCGACGGCGGCCGTGAGTCGGTCCAGCTCCGCGTCGCCGGCGATGGTGCCGTCGTCGTCGAGCCGCGAGAGCGCGTCTCGGAGGCGGTCGAGGTCCACCGGTGCGTCGGCCGCGATACCGGCCGTCTCGTGGACCGCCGCGGCCGCCTCCAGCCGGTCGCGGTTCTCCGCGAAGAAGGTCAGCAGTCGCTCGGGAACCGTCTCCGCCGGGGTTTCGAGGGCGTCCGGGCGGACGGCCACGTCGCCCTCGACGTCGAGGCCCGCGAACGACTCGTCTAAGACGATCACGGAGGCGTACGAGCGCCCGAGTTCGGAGACGTCGCGCGCGTCCTCGACGGTCTCGACGGAGAGTTCGGGGACGGCCGCCTCGGCGCGCGCGAGCGTCTCGGCGTCGGCGGTCGCGAGACAGCGGTCGCGGACGCGAACGGTCGGGGGGTCCGAGAGCGGCGCGCAGTCCGCGAGCGCCTCGCGGACCGCGGGGTCGGGGTCGCGCTCGGTCGCCGCGGCCGCGAACGACTGCGCCTCCGCGATCCGCGAGGCGGACGCGCTCGGGTAGAACGTCTCCAGCCGCTTCGCGGCGTAGTCGGTGACGGTGCGCTCGCGCAGCAGGTCGATCGCCTCCCGGTACAGCTCGCGGGCGCGGTCGGTGGCAAGCACGCGCCCCTCGTCGTCGTGGCGGCGGCGGATCGCCCCGCGGGCGATGCGGGCCGCGCGAGCCTCGTTGACGCCCGGCGCGCGGGCGATGGCGGCCACGTCGCCGGACTCGACGGTCGCGGCCGGGTCGTCCAGTTCGCGCAGCGCCGCGGCCGTCTTGGTCCCGACGCCGGGGATCGCCTCCAGCTCCATCTACTCGCCGGTATCGCGGCAACGGTCTAAAGCGTGCGGGTCGGTCCCGCGGTCGAGGGGCGCGCAGTTCCGCGTCGACGGCCGCGATCCGCGTGCGACGGGCTTTTTCGCGCTCGTCGCCAACGCCGGCCATGAGCCAGAACGCGCGAGCCGTCGGCGACGGGTCGCTCGCGCCCGAGACGGCGGCGAAGGCGGCGAGCGCCCGCGACGCGCTCGGCGAGCGCGACGGCGTCCTCGTCGCGTTCTCCGGCGGAGTCGACTCCGCGGTGGTCGCGGCCTTGTCGGCGGACGCGCTCGGCGACGACGCCGTGGCGTGCACCGCCCGCAGCGAGACGCTCCCGGCGGCGGAGCTGGCGGACGCGGAGCGGGTCGCCGACGAGATCGGGATCCGCCACGAGACGGTGACGTTCTCCGAGCTGGACGACCCGAACTTCGTCGCCAACGACGGCGACCGCTGTTACCACTGCCGGACGATGCGGCTCGGCCGGATGTACGAGACCGCCCGCGATCTCGGGATCGACACGGTCTGCGACGGGACGAACGCCGACGACCCCGGTGAGGGCCACCGCCCCGGCCTCCGCGCAGTCGAGGAGCTGGACGTGTTCTCGCCGCTTCTGGACGCCGAGATTTCGAAGGACGAGGTCCGCGCGATCGCCGACGCCTACGGCCTGTCGGTAGCCGACAAGCCCTCGATGGCGTGTCTCTCCTCGCGGATCCCGACCGGGCTGGAGGTGACCGAGGAGCGGCTGACCCGCGTCGAGAAGGCCGAGCGGGTCCTCCGGGAGTGGGGCTTCGAGGGGTTCCGGGTGCGCGACCACGACGGGCTCGCGCGCGTCGAGATCGCGCCCGACGAACTGGAGCGCGCGCTCGACCCCGCCTTCGCCGACGCCGTCCACGAACACCTCACCGACCTCGGCTTCGAGTACGTCACGCTCGACATGGCCGGCTACCGGACGGGGAGCGTGAGTCCGGGCGGCGACGAGGAGGGTTCGGACGACGCGGCCGACGACCGCGAGTCGAGCGGCACGAGCGACGACGGCGTCGACCTCGGCCGGCAGTATCCGCGCTGAAGCGTCAACAGTACCCCCGCTGAAGCGTCGGCTGCGCCGCGCGTACGGCTGACAGCCCCGTTATCACCGGAGAGAACCCGGCACGAACGCTTATAACCCGCGTTGGTGAAGCGACACCTATGCGAGAGGCGCAGACGCTGGCGGTGATCGCCGGCGGGGTCGGCGGGGCCGTCGGGGCGTTCGTCGGCGTCGCGGTCGGCGGGTCCGCGATCTCGGTGACGCTGACCACCCTCGGGGTCGCCACTCTCGTCGGCGTCGGCGTCATCGCGAGCGCGGTCGTCGCCGGCGACGTTGAGTTCCTCGCCGACGCGGACGGCGAGTAGCCCGGCGACCGCGCGCTTCAAGGTCCCGCCGCGACGAACGGGTGTCATGAGTCTCATCGCGTTCGACTTCGACGGGACGCTCTCCGACTCCGAGATGACGGTGCTGCTCGCCGAGCGGGCGGGCGTCACCGACGAGGTCGCCGAGATCACCGAGCGGGCGATGAACGACGAGATGAGCTACGCGGAGAGCCTCTACCGGCGCGCGGAGCTGCTGGAGGGCCTCTCGGAGGCGGACGTCGCGGACGCCTTCGACGCGGTGCGGATCCGGCCCGGCGCGGCGCGGCTCATCGAGCGCCTGCGCGACGAGGGACACCACGTCGCCGTGTTGACCGGCGGGTTCGAACGCGGCGTCGAGGCGGCGCTGGAACGGGAGGGGGTCGCCGTCGACACGATCGTCGCGAACCGCCTGCCGACCGGGGCGGACGGGGCGCTCACCGGCGCGGCCGAGGGACCGCTCATCGAGGGGACGAAAGACGACGCGCTGGCGGACCTGGCGGCCGAGGTCGGCGTGCCGATGGACGACACGGTGGCCGTCGGCGACGGCGCGAACGACCTGCCGATGCTGGAGGTCGCGGGCCTCGCCGTCGGCTTCGTCCCGAAGTCCGCGGTTCGGCCCGTCTGCGACGCCGTCGTCGCCTCCATGTACCGGCTCGGGAAGGTGCTGGAGGCGCACGGCGTGCTCGCGGCGGAGTAAGCCGGTCCGGGACGATACCTGACCATGTTTGGATCAAGCCTTAATCAACGACGAGCCGAACGTGATCGCATGAGCGCTCTCGCCGGGGTGATCCGATGTTACCGACGCTGACGTATCTCCAGTTCCACCTCGTCTTCAGTCTCCCCGTGCTGGCGCTGCTGTGGTATCTCGCGCCGCGGTACGAGGCCGTCCGCCAGCGGCGGGCGACGGTCGGGATCGCCATCCTCGTCGCCATCGCGTACCTCTACACGACGCCGTGGATCAGCTACATGATCCGGCAGGGCGCGTGGTCGTACGCCGACGGAGCGGTACTCGTCCGGGCGCTGTCGATCCCCCTCGGCGAGTACCTCTTTTTCACCATTCAGACCGTCGTCACCGCGTTCGCGCTCCACCTGATCGGGTTCGACCCGACGTTCCGCGAGGGAGACTTCGACCGCGGTCCCAGAGTCGCCGGCGTCCTCGCGGGCGTCGCGATGGTGGTCGGAGGGCTCTGGCTGACGACGCTCGACCCCTCGTACCTCTACCTCGGCGGCCTGGTCGCGTGGGTCGGCCCGGTCGTCGCGCTCCAGTGGGCGGTCGGCGGCGGCTACCTCGTCCGCACGCCGCGGATGTGGCTCGCCGCGACGCTGCTCCCCGCCGCCTACTTCTGGGTCGCGGACCGGATCGCGATCGGGATGGGAACGTGGAGCATCTCCGCCGAGTACACGACCGGCGTCGCCGTGTTGGGCCTCCCAATCGAGGAGATGCTGTTCTTCGCCGCCGCCGGAGTGATGACCGTCAACGGGCTGGTGCTGTTCGAGTGGGTGCTCGACTGGAACGACCGCCGCGGGAGCGTCGCGGAGTCGGTCCCGTCGGGAGGGGCGGAGCGCGACGTACCCGGCCCGGAACCGCCCGCCGACCCAGACCCCGACGTGGTCGATGACTGAGGCGGCGTCGACGGGCGCGACCGAGTCCCGTCCGAGCGAGGTCGGCGGCCGCGATCCCGAGGTGACGCCCTCGGGCGAGCGGGGCGAAACCGAGTCCGCGAGCGAGCGGGTCGACCGGTGGTTCGCGCGACGCCCCGCGGTGGCGCTGGCCGCGCTGGTCCCGATCGGTGCCGTGACCCCCCTGTTTCCGGTCGAAGTCGGCGTCGCGACGTTCGCGCTCGGGACGCTCGTCGTGGGGATGGCGCACGGCGCGGTCGACCACCTCGTCCCGCTCCGGGCCGCGCCGAACGTGTCGCTGCGGCGGTCGATCGCGGTCGTCTCCGTCGTCTACGCGGTCCTCGGCGGGGCGGTCGTCGCCGCGTTCTTCGTCGCGCCGGTCGCGGCGTTCGTCGGCTTCATCGCGCTCACGTGGCTTCACTGGGGGCAGGGCGACGTGGCGACGCTGTCGATCGCGGGCGTCGACCACCTACCCACGTCGGCGGAGCGGTGGCTCGCGCTCGTCGTCCGCGGCGGCCTCCCGATGGGCGTCCCGCTCCTCGCGCACCCCGAGGAGTACCGGCTGGTGGCCGAGTGGATCGTCGGGCTGTTCCTCGTCGGGCCGGGCGCGGCCGCGACCGCGGTCGACCCGCTGTTCGCGCCCGCGGTCCGTGTCGGGGTCGGCGTCGGGATGGCGGCCGCGACGCTGGCGTCGGTCGGACTCGGCTATCGTCGGGTGCGGGCGAGAGGCGGTGACGGCGAGAGGCGCGACCCCGCGGGGTGGCGGCGCGATGTCGGCGAGCTGGCGGTGCTGTGGGCGTGGTTCCTGCTCGCGGCACCGGTGTTCGCGATCGGGGTGTACTTCGCGCTGTGGCACGCGCTCCGACACGTCGGACGCCTCGTCCTCGTCGATCCCGAGGCCGCGAGCGCCGCGTCTGCCGGCGACGCCGTCGGGGCGCTCGCCCGCTTCGGCCGGGACGCGGCACCGCTCACGCTCGGCGGGTTCCTCGTAGTGGGCGCGGTGGGCGCGAGCGTGCCCGCCGGCGTGGCGGCACCCGGCGACCTGCTGGCCGTGTCGCTGGTCGCCATCGCCGCGATGACTTTACCCCACGTCGTTGTCGTCGCGTGGCTCGACCGACGACAGGGCGTCTGGCGTCCGGGCGTCGCTCGGTGAGGGAAAGGTCGAGTGGATACCCCTCGGGTTCCGACACCGCACCGCTCTTGGCCGGGGGCGGCGTCTCTCCGATCGATGGACGAGATCGCGATCCGCGACCCGCGGCCGGGCGACGCCGAGCCGCTGGAGGCGCTCATCACCTCGCACTTCAGCGAGGGGAGTTCCTACGGCGTCGACCTCGGGCTCGACGACCCGACGTACCGCGTGCTGGTCGCGGTCGAGGCCGGAAGCGACGGCGGAGCGAGCACCGATCGCGACGACGCGATCCTCGGCGTCATGGCGCTCCGCGAACTCTCGGACGCGGCCGCCGTCGCCGACGAGATGTACTTCTTCGACGACCCGGACCTCCTCCCGGCCGCGGAGCTGTACGGTCACCTCGAAATGGGGTACGTCAGCGAGGCGGCGACCGGCCGCGGGATCGGGAGCCGGCTGCTCGAACGGCTCCACGCGATCGGAGCCGAGCGCGGCGTCGACCTGTTCGTCGCGGACTCGTGGTACCACGGGGGCGACGACTCCCCGGAGAAGCTGTTCGACGGACACGACTACGAGACGATTCATCGCGACCCGATCGACCGGCCCGCGGCCGAGTGCCCCAAATGCGAGGGCGAGTGCGTCTGCGAGGGCGCGCTCGCGGTGCGGCGAGTCGAGGGAGACGGAGCGTGACCGGACGCCGCGGAGGCGAGAGACCGTCGTGAACCACGACCGCATCCACGCGAGGGAGCCGTCGCATCACGTCGACCGGTGGTCGGTCGGCGTGATCGAGTCGATCGGCGAGCGCGACGGCCACTGCGTCGTGACGGTCCGACCGGTCTCGGAGAAAGGAGACGAGACGAGTGATACCGAGCCCGGATCCGGAGGCGACGATCGGTCCGTCGAACTCGTGATCACGTTCGCCGTCAGGGACCTGTTCGTTGGTCGGCTCGCGATCGCGGACGACGAGTCCCCGGTCGGCGAGCGCGTCTGGTATCGGAAGCGGGGCGGGTGAGCGGAAACGGAGGGCGAGAGCGGACCCGCGGTCACTCCAGCTGGTGGTAGTCGAGCTCGTGCCCCTCGTCGAGGGCGGCCTGGACCGCCTCGCTGGGCGCGTCGACCGGCTCGGTCCGGAGTCGCATGCCGCCCACGTCGGCCGCCTCGAAGTAGACGTTGCGCCGCCAGTCGGCGTCGACGTCGGGGAAGTCGGTGCGGTAGTGAGCGCCGCGGGACTCCTCGCGTTCGAGCGCGCCGCGGAGCACCGCCTCGGCGGCGACGGTCATGAAGCCGAGGTCGACGGCGAACTCGAACGACTCGCTGGTGACCGGGCCGACGCGCAGGTCGGCGACGCGCTCGCGCACGTCGGCGAGGCGGTCGAGCCCCTCTCGGAGCGACGCCTCGTCGCGGAGGATACCCGCGTGGTCCCACATCAGCTCCCGCAGGTCGGCGAGCGCCGCGTCCACGTCGTGTTCGCCGTCGCGGTTCGCCATCGCGCGCAGGCCGCGGAGGTGCGGCTCGACGAGCGACTCGCGGAGGTCGTCCGGGACCGCCCCCGGCCCGTCCGCGCGGTCGGCGACCCGCTCGCCGGCGACGACGCCGTACGCGACGGTCTCGGCCAGCGAGTTCCCGCCGAGTCGGTTCGCGCCGTGGACGCCGGCCATCGTCTCGCCGATGGCGAACAGGCCGTCCACGTCGGTCTCGCCGTGGTCGTCGACGGCGACCCCGCCCATCCCGTAGTGGGAGGTCGGCGCGACCTCGACGGGCGCTTCGGCCATGTCCACGCCGAGGTCTTGGAACCGCTCGTACATCCGCGGGAGGCGCTCTTGGATGAACTCTGCGTCGCGGTGGGAGATGTCGAGGTAGACGCCGCCGTTCTCTGTGCCGCGCCCCTCGGCGACCTCCCGCGCGATCGCCCGAGCGACCACGTCGCGGGCGTCGAGCTCCATCTGGTCCGGCGAGTACCGCTCCATGAAGCGCTCGCCCTCGGCGTTGAACAGGCGGCCTCCCTCGCCGCGGACCGCCTCCGTCACGAGGCGGCCGCTCCACGGCTCCCACTCGGGGTCGCTCTCGTCGACTGCCATCCCGGTGGGATGGAACTGCATGAACTCCATGTCCATCAGCGACGCTCCGGCGTCGTACGCCAGCGCCGCGCCGTCGCCGTTGTTCTCGTCGTCGCGGGAGGTGTGGCGGTCGTAGATCGCCGCGTGACCGCCGGCGGCGAGGACGACGGTCCCGGCGTTGAACAGGACGAACTCGCCCGTGTCCATGTCGTAGCCGACGGCCCCGTGGACCGCGTCGCCGTCTGAGACGAGCTTCGTGATCATCACGTTCTCGCGGTACGGAACGGACAGCTCCCGCGCCCGGTCGACGAGCGCGTTCAGCATCGACTCGCCCGTGTGGTCGCCGGCGAACGCCGTCCGTCGGAACGACTGCGCACCGAAGAACCGCTGGTCGATCTCGCCGTCCTCGGTGCGCGAGTACGCCATCCCCCACTCGTCGAGCTCGCGGAGGCGCTCCGGCATCTGTCCGGTCACGGTCTCGACCTTCGCCGGATCGTTGACGAAGTGGCCCTCGTTGAGGGTGTCGGCCGCGTGGATCGCCGGCGAGTCCTCGGGGTCGTGCGTCCCGAGCGCGCCGTTGATCCCGCCGCGGGCCCACGTCGTGTGCGCGTCGCCGTGGCCCCGCTTCCCGAGCACTAACACGTCGTCCACGCCGCGCTGTGCGAGTTCGATCGCGGCGCGGGCACCCGCCGCACCGGCACCGACGACGAGGACGGAGACGTCCTCGCGGTCGTACTCGACCGGTTCGTCGTCGATCGGTTGCCGTTCACTCATACCGTAACGGAGGGTCCGGACACGGGTAAGCCCCACGCGCGTGTGCGCGCACGCATGCGATGTCGACGGCGATTTGCGGGGGCGACGGGCGTCCCGGTTCGGCGACGGCGCGGCCCCGTCAGTCCCATCCCGTCGTCAGTCCCATCCCGACGTGCCGGGCGCGCCCGCGTCGTCTTCCACGTCGCGAACCAGCTCAGCGAGGGACTCCGCGGTCCCGTCGACCGGATCGCCGTCGGCGGCGGCCCGCGCGGTCCACTCGCGGACCGCGTTCCCGACCCACGAGTCCGCCTCGCGGGCGCGCTCCCGGGCGTCGGCCATCCGGTCGCGGGCCACCGACAGCGATCCGGGGCGGGAGCCGACCGCGGCACCGGCGAAGCGGGCGCGGTCGTCGGCGGTCGCCGCGCCGTCGCGGAGTCGGGCGACGACCCCGTCGAGGTCGTCGGGGTCGGGGTACGCGAACACGGTCGCGCCGAGCGCCTGCGGCCCGAACGCGGGTGCCGGGAGGTCTTTCGGCGGTTCGTCGTCGAGGAGCCGCTCGCCGCCGCCGGCGGCCTCGACGCGCTCGCACTCCGTTTCCGCGCCGAGTTCGAGGTTGTGTCCGGGGTACGTCGCGCAGGTTCGGGGGTAGCGCTCGTCGCCGTGGATCCGGCACTGGAGCGTCGTCGGGTCGAGGAAGACGCAGGCGTCGAGCCAGCGCGACTCGTCGGTGCCGACCGGCGCGACCGGCTTGGGGGGTTTCCGCAGGCCGACGACGAAGACCGGACGGTCGTCGACCGCGGCGAGGTCGACGCCGTCGATCCGGACGCTGTCGTCGCGCTCGGCCGGTTCGAACAGTCTGGGGATCAGGGCGTCGCCGAGCCCGTCGTCGACGAAGCCAGCCACCTCGTCGCGGGAGAGCGGCGCGAGGTCGTAGACGTCGTCGAGCGGGGGGCGCGGCCCGGTACGGTCGGAGCCCGCCGCCACTGGGTCGAGCGGTCGCCAGTCGACACAGCAGCCGGCGCACCCCTCACAGCGGAGGTCCATGCGATCGTGGGAACAGTTGTCGAGGTTATAAATGCTCGGCAGCAAACTGCGTTGCGGCCAGCGTGACGGAGACCGCCGAAGCCCCAGCCGCTCGATACGGCGCAGTTGCTGCTGCGGACACGTCCACCGAAGCCCCACCCGCGAGGACTTGATGCGCTCGCTGTGCTCCTCGCTCGCTCGCGTTGCTCTCTCGCTGCGGTGCTTACGTCGCGCGTCTTCGTCCTCGCGGCTGCCCCTTCGATTTCCACCCCGCACCGCAACCGCACAGCCTCACGCCTCCCCAGCCTCGTCGCTGGCACCCTCCGCGTTGCTCCGGGAGCCAGCGACTCCCTCGCGCGTGCTCCTCGCGGCCTCCGGCCGCTCGCAGGCACGCGCCACCGCGGAGGTCGGGCGGCCGATTCTACAGTTCGCCCTTCGTGCTGGGCGTGTCGCTGCGACGCTCGTCGATTCGGGTCGCGTCGTCGAGCGCGCGCGCCAGCGCCTTGAACAGCGCCTCGACCTCGTGGTGGGCGTTGTCGCCGCGCTCGACCGCGGCGTGGAGCGTCAGCCCGGCGTTGTGGGCGACGGAGAGCGCGAAGTGATCCGCCATGACGCTCGTGAACTCGCCGACCGACTCCTGTGAGAACTCGCCGGAGAACTCGTAGTAGGGGCGTCCCGCCACGTCGACGACGACGCTCGCGACCGCCTCGTCGAGGGGGACCCGTCGATCGGCGTACCGCCGAATTGCACGCTTGTCGCCGAGCGCCTCGTCGAACGCCTCACCGAGGCAGATCGCCACGTCCTCGACGGTGTGGTGGTCGTCGATCTCCAGATCGCCGTCACACCGCACGGTCAGGTCGAACAGGCCGTGTTTCGCGAACGACTCCAACATGTGGTCGTAGAAGCCGATCCCCGTGTCGACCTCGCTGTCGCCGTCGCCGTCGACCGCGAGCGTCAACTCGATCGTCGTCTCCGCGGTCTCGCGGGTGACCGCCGCGGTCCGGTCGTGCTCGCTCATACGTGTCCGTCGCGGGCGGCTCTTAAGGGGATTGCGGGGAACGGGGGGTAGTGTTCAGATAAGCTGATTCCATGCGAAAGCGAACGATCTGATCCACTCGTTTGCTGTTTCTGCTTCGGCGTTGCTAAAACAGTTTGAGAAACTAGTAGTTCTGCGTTTTACCTCACGAAAGACACGTTCGACACTGTTCCGCTTTCCGTGTCGTTCGTATCTAAAATCGAGGTCGTGTTTGCGACAGGCTCGCTGAAGTGGAGCCGCGCCATCAACGAGAAAGATCGCGTCATCTACATCGTGTTTTTTGCGGAGTTCCGCGAAAAACCGATCTGCGAGAGCATTGTTTCTCGTCGATTCAACCTTTGTATGTAACAGATCGTTTGATTCGGGATCGACAGCAGCGTACAGCCAATATTGTTCATCGTCAAGCTGAATCACAGTCTCATCAACCGCGACGTGATTCGGCCTCCGACCAGTTTCTGGCTGTAGATCGGCTTTGTGAACCCAGTTATGAACGGTCGATCGAACTCGATCAACACCGAATACCTCAAGAAAAGAAACAGTATTCGAAAGCGATAATCCAGCCAAGTGAAGCTGAATACTGAGCTTCATCAACAGCTGCGGTGTTGCTTCTCGCTCCACAAACTCTAAGTTGATCTCGTCTAAACAGCCGCTGAGACGGTCGTTTTCGGGCATAAGTCACTTTGAAAACGCACCGCCTCACCTTTCAATCCTTATCTGAACACCGCGGAGATGGATGATAATTTGATAAACATCGCACGATTTTCAACTATAGTTACTGGTGTATTACTAACTGGTCTCTCATTGCTGGTTGAGCAAACTCAATCCATAATTTCTGGGAATGATGTATTCTCGTTTCTCGGGATCGCTGGCGGAATATTTTTATTTTATTATCAATTGTACTGTCAGTAATTGGGTATTCTACTATAACTTTGATCTATGGTGCCACAATATATCCTAGCCGAATTGATATTGAACCTAAAATAGCATCACGAGCATTATATTCAAAAGAATACAAAATGAATAAAATAAATGAGAATAGAATATCGAAGAAAGCAGACTGGCTGGATCGTGCTCTTGCCTGTTTATCATCTGGAATAATAATATCCTCCTGCTCAATATTGTTGTTCATAATTCAGACAGCAGATTTGATTTCGGCGATAATATTGGCTATCGCTGTTCTTACTTCTATATTTACTGCGATACTTATAATCCAACAAGAAGAGAGTAGTACAACTAGTGTTGATGAGTTAAACACTGAGTAATTATTTTATTGAAAACTCTTGACTTGATTCTATTGTCGAAGTTGGTTCGCCAGAATCTGCGCCTCCCGCGAGTGACTCCGATAATGCGTTTCACCGGGATTTGTCCAGTTAGAGATATCCAGATCCCGAGCAAGAACCGTGCGTGACGACACTACCGTAATCTTTCGTCCCTCTGCTTGATACCACACAAGCGCATATCCGCCGTTAGAATCACTGAGAACCTCGTGCTGGTCCTCCCAGAACTTGAACGTCGGCCGGACGCCATTGACCATCGACCCCTTCACGTCCCACGGCCGACCGTCGCGGTCCGTCGCGTCGAACTTCAGCCCGTCCACGACCGAGTAGTTGAGCGTCAGCGGGTAATGGTCGGTCGGCCACAGCTCGACGAGCTTCCCGTACCGACCGACGATCGCCGGGTCGTAGCTCACGGCGATTCTCGTTTGGGTTGCGGTTGATCGATGCGGCGATCTCACTCGTCGAGTAATTCTCGACAGAACCTCTGTCGCGCTCGCCACCTAATTCAGTCGGAAGAGACATCTGCGAAGCTCGTAGCGAGTCAGATCTAACGACAATCCGGTGGCTAAACAGCTATCTCCTTGTGTTCTGGTCGCGAATAGGAAAGAAAACCGCAGTAAAAATGAATCAGCTACGCGATTAGCTGAAGTCGTAGGTCTGCTCGAAGATCGCGTTCCCACTCGGATCGTGGATGATCCGAACTACTGCTTCGCCATCGGGCCAGTCGCCGGTCCCAGTGATCTGCTTTTGTTGTCCGGTCTGCCAAGGGTTACCGCCAATGGATTCATTGACCCTCTCACCGTCTACGGACAGCGCGAGATCGTCTCCATTAATCGACTGACCGCCAGTCTTGGTTATATTGATGTACTCTGTGTTGTTCCCGTCGATTGTGAAGCTCGCCTGCGGCGCGGTGTCACCTAACTGATCGCCGAGTCCGAGAACGAACGTCCCGATAACGGCCGCCAGGATGACGGTAATCGCGACCATGAGGATAACGCCGATGACGGGACTCACTGCCCTGTCTTCTGCGTTGGATTGGTTGCTTGGTTTCATAGTTTGAACCCAGCGGCCACCGCCGAACGAGACCCCGGACGACTCGGGCGCCGCTATCGACGCCGGAGTCGACCCGAGTCCGTTCGGATCGGTTGCTGGTTACTACTGTATACGCCGGACTACCTTATGTACTTACTGGCGTGAATATCAACGGAGAAACTTGGCTATAGGACTAAAATAGTTAGTTTATCTTCTGATCTACGGTATCTACGGCTTTTTCCTTCCCATGAACATTAATTGTGTGTGTCGAAGTAGACGGGTCGGTAACGCTGTCGACCCACATTCAAAAATTCGAAAAGAACGGTTGAACGCTACTTTGGGGCTTCAGCTGACCGTTGCCGTATCCTCGAATATCGCGTTCCCGCTGGGATCGTGGATGAGCCTGACTTCCACCGTGTCATCGCTCTCGTAGCCTTCGCCGATCGGTCCCACGACCGCTGTGGTCCCGCTCTGCCACGTGTCTGTTACATCGGACCCCTCTGCGACGGTTCCGCTTCTGGTGCCGTCAATGGAAACCGTGATCTGGTTCGGATCCAAGTCCTGACCGCCCGTCTTCGTGATGCTGACGTTTACCTCGTTGGATGTCTCGTTCACTGTCACTTCGTCCACGGTGAAACTCGCCTGCGGCGCGGTGTCGCCTAACTGATCGCCGAGTCCGAGCACGAACGTCCCGATAACGGCCGCCAGAATGACGGTGATCGCGACCATGAGGATGACGCCGATAACGGGACTCACTGCCCTGTCGTCCGCGTTCGACTGGTTGCTTGGTTTCATAATTTGAACCCAGCGTCCAAGGAGCGGGATGTCGAGATACCCGGCCGGCATCGTCGACGCCGAAGACAACCTCGCACCCGTTCAGATCGGTTGCTGGTTGCTCGTGGAGAGGACGATTCCCTTTATGAACTTACTGCCGCGGATATCAACGGGGAAAATCGGACCGACGCCCGTCACCCCACCCTCCCGTCCCGTCTCGGATTCGACGCCGATCCGGACGCCTCCCGCGGTCACTCGTCGGACGCGGTGACGACGCCGTCGTCGCCGGTCGGCGCTTCGATATCGACGGTGTGGCGCGTGTGTCGCGCGTGCGTCTCCGCCCAGCGTCGCGCGGGCCGCTCCGAGAGGAACCGCTCGCCGTCGGGGCAGCGTCGACACCGGACGGTCCACGGCGTCACGTCGTCCGGGTAGTGGCCGGTGTGGCGCTCGTGGTCGAGCGCGAACTGCTCTATCGCGTGGCCGCCCGGCGGAATCTCGTCGAGCTCGCGGTCGAGGTCCCACTCGCGGTCACAGCGAGCACACGAGACGGTCGGTACCTCCGGTCTGTCGTCGGGAGCCGAATCGTCCGTCACGCGTCCGCTTCGCTCTGCGGCCATTTGAACGCCGCCCTCCGCGGTTCGACGCGGCGACGAGGCCGGTGCCTACAACCGGTCGAGGGCGTCGTCGAGGTCGAACTGCTCGGTCGTCTCGTCGAAGCCCTCCCCGCGCGCGTCCGAGAGCTCCGACGGATCAGCCCCGTCGTCCGTCGACGATCCCGCCGAAGTCGGGCTCGCGATCCGGACGTGTTCGTGGCCGATCGAGTCCGCGGTCACCGTCGCTTCGAACCGCTCGCGTTCCGCGGCCGGCCCCTCGAACGGCTCGATGTCCTCGACGCCCTCGACCGCACACGCCACCGCGAGACACACCGCCTCGCGGAGCCGGTCGATCGTCTCCCACCCGTCCGGCGGCACGCGGGGGAGGGAACGCTCGCGGACCTGCCACGTCTCGATCACCAGCTCCGCGCTGCGAGAAGGCATTCGTACGCGATCCACGGGACGCGCGATCAAGTGCGTTTCGCCCGACGGTCCGCCGCCGCCGTGAACCGCGACGCCCGCGACGCCCGCGACGCTCCCGGCCGTCCGACCGATTCAGCGTCGGTCCCGAACGCGGTCGCTCGTCGTGACGTCGATGTCGAGCTTCTCCGTTCCGCGGATCCAATCGAGGTATCCCCGGAGCGCCTCGACGGTGTCGTACGTCTCCCGCAGCTCGGCGTTGGTGAATAGCGCGTGGACCTGGTCGTGACACGGCCGACAGAGCATTACCGTAGGGCTGGTCGCCCGCTCTTCCGGCCGGAGATGGTGTTCTTGGACGACCTGCGGGTCGTCGATTCGCCCGTCCGGAACGACACGACGACAGAGCGCGCACGTCGTCGCCATACGTCCCGAAGGTCGTGCGGCCGTATCAGTCCTGTCCGACCGCGTCGAGGCCGCACCTCGACGGAGACGCTCACGCCTCGCGTTCGAACTCGGTGTCGAACATGCGCGCCGACATCGGTGCCGGGTCGCCGTCGGTGAGGTTGTACGCAGCGAAGTCGGCCACGCCCGCCTCGCGGAGCAGCTCCTCGTCGTAGAAGCTGTTGCCCGTACACTCCGCCGGGTCGCGCGCGAGGATCTCCAGCACCGCGTCGGAGACGATCTCTGGAGTGCGCCAGTCGTCCTCGGTCCCGAGTCCGAAGTAGCGGGTCGCGCGGGTGTCGATGGTCGTCACGGGCCAGAACGTGTTACAGCCGACGTCGTCGCTACCCAGCTCCTCGGCGAGCGAGAGCGTGATGAACGACATCCCGAGCTTCGACCACGCGTACGGCGCTTTCCCCGGCGAGCGGTCGGTCACGACCGGCGGCGAGTTCGACAGGAGCCACGCCCCGTCGCGCTCCGCGAGGTGGTCCGCGAACGCGTGCGCGACGAGGTGGCTGCCGCGGACGTTCACGTCGGTCAGCAGGTCGAACCGGTCGGCCGGCAGGTCGGCGACGTTCGCCAGCTGGATGGCGCTCGCGTTGTTGATCACGATGTCGATCTCTCCGAAGTGATCGATCGCCTCCTCGACGACCGCCTCCACGCGGTCCTCGTCGCGGAGGTCGAGTTCGCACGCGAGCGCCTCGGCCCCGCGCTCGCGCACCTCGCGGGCCGTCTGCTCGATCGACCCCTCCAGCTCGGTGTCGTCCTCGTCGGTCGTCTTCCCCGTCGAGACGACGTCACAGCCGTGGTCGGCGAGCGCGAGCGCGATCTGCTTTCCGATGCCGCGAGTCGTCCCCGTGATGAACGCCGTCGAACCCGAGAGGTCGGGCGCTGCGAGTGCCATGCCCTCGGATCGGTCGACCGAACCATAATTCCCGGTGTCCGAGCGCGGCCCCGCGACGCGCCCGTCGGGCGCAAACCACTTGACAGGGGGGTGCGTCGCACCGCTCATGAGCACTCCGGCGACTGCGGCAGACCGACTCGAATTCGGCGTCCTCGGCACCGCGGGGATCGCCCGCGACGCGGTGATCCCGGCGATCGCCGCGAGCGACCACTCCGTCGGCGCGGTGGCGTCCCGGGACGTCGACCGCGCGGAGCGGTTCGCGGCCGAGAACGCGATCCCCCGCAGCTACGGCTCCTACGAGGCCTTGCTCGGAGACGACGCGCTCGATGCGGTGTACGTCCCGCTCCCGAACGGACGCCACGCCGAGTGGACGAAACGCGCCGCGGACGCCGGGCTGGACGTCCTCTGTGAGAAGCCGCTGGCCGCCGACGCCGACGAGGCGCGGGCGGCCGTCGACCGCTGCGACGAGCGTGGCGTCACCCTGATGGAGGCGTTCATGTACCGGTATCACCCCCGCACCGAGCGCGCCGTCGCGCTCGCGGCGACCGAACTCGACGACGTCCGCACGGTGACCGCGGCCTTCCGGTTCCCGCTGTACGACCGCCCGGACGACGTCCGGCTCAATCCCGACCTCGCCGGCGGCTCACTGATGGACGTCGGCTGCTACCCCGTCTCGCTGGCCCGGACGGTACTCGGCACCCCCGACCACGTGTACGCCCACACCGGCGACACCCGGGACGCCGGCGTCGACACCGAACTCGCGGGCGTGCTGGCGTACGACGACGGTCGGTCGGCGCGGGTCGCCTGCGGGTTCGACACGCAGCTCGTCCAGCGGTACCGGATCGACGCGACGAACGGCTGGATCGAGGTCGAGCGGGCCTTCGACGCCCCGACCAACGAGGCGGTGGAACTGACCTACGAGATCGACGGCCGACGCGGCGTCGAGACGTTCCCCGCGGTCGACCAGTACCGACTCCAGATCGAGCACTTCGCCGACCGCGTCGCCGACGGGACCGCTCCGCTGACCGACGGGAGCGAGGCGATCGCAAACACGCGGATCATCGACGCGCTCGCCGAGAGCGCCGCCGACGGCGGCCCGGTCGACTGCTGAGTCGCGCTCGACCGCACGCCCCGTTTCGGCCTGTTACAGTCGTCCGACGAGCGCGCTCGACGCCTCGACGAGCGGCTCCCACGGTGGGTTCCGAACGGTGACCCGGCCCGTCACCTCGGGCGCGATCGGGGAGTTCGCCTCGATCCGTCGGGCGATCAGGCTCGACAACACCGGTCCGTTCCCGGGCGTCAGGACTCGCGGCGCGTCGGTGAGCATCTCGTAGCCGTCGCCGCCGTCGGCGATGAAGTTGTTCGTCGCCATCGTGTACGTCGCCTCGGGGTCTATCGGCTCGCCGCCGAGGCTGGCGTCGACGATCCGCTCGCCCCGATCGTTGGTGGGGTCGTAGGCGTATCGGAGACCGGAGACCTGCGGGAAGCGTCCAGAGAGACGCTCCACCTCGCTGACGCCGTTTTCGAGGACGGCCCGCAGCGTCTCGCCGGACACCTCTAAGACGGTCACCTCGTTGCCGAAGGGTAGGACGTTCACCACGTCGCGCCGCGTGATCGGTCCCGGCTCGTACCGGGTATCGGTCCGGATGCTCCCGCCGTTCTGAACCGCGACGTCGGCCCCGGTGTCGTCGCGCATCGCGTCGGCGATGAAGTTCCCCATGTTCGACTCCTCGCGGCGAACGACCGGCTCCCGGCAGTCGAGCGTCGTCTCCGTGCGACCGATCTCCTCTCCGACCGCGTCGTCGAGCCGGCTCCGGTACTCCTCGACGAGTCCGACGACCTCGTCGTTCGGTTCGAGCCCGCGCCCGACTGCCTCGGCGGTGGCGTGACGGGTGAACTCGTGGCCGGTGACCTCGCCCGCCTCGACTTCGAGGTGGAGTTCGGCGAGGTGTTCGAACTCGTCGCCGACGACGGAGACGAGACTCCCGTTGACGACGTTCGGCGTCTCGTACGTCCGGGCGGCGTGGTCGCCGACGTACGCGTCGACGCCGTCGACGGCCGGTGCCACCTCCGACTCGACGACCGGGCTGGCGACGTGCGAGAGGACGACGACCGCGTCGGCCCCCTCCTCGCGCATCCGTGGGACGACCTCCTGAAGCGCCGCCGCCGGGTCCGTCACCTCGGCGTTCTCGCCCATCGACGCGACGTTCGGTGCCTCCTCGGTGAGGATCCCGGTGAGTCCGACGGTGACGCCGTCGACCTCGGTGAGCGCGTAGCGCATCGCCCCCTCCTCGGCGGCGAAGACCTCGCCGGTCCGACCGTCGAGACAGTTGGCACAGAGCCACGGGAACTCGCTGTTCGCGACCTGCGCGCGGAACGTGTCCGGTCCCATGTCGAAGTCGTGGTTGCCGAAGCCGTCGTAGTCCAGGTCGGCGGCGTTGAGCGCGTCGACGATGTGTTCGCCGTCGAACACCGACGACAGCACCGACGACGCGAGGTCGTCGCCCACGCCCACCCGCAGCGCGTCGGGATACTCCTCGCCGAGCCGGTCTATCAGCCCGACGTAGTTGGCGACGTTCGCCGGCTCGTCGAGGCTCCCGTACCGGCCTTGGAGGTGCGTGTCGTGGATGATCGTCACCGTTCCGCTGGCCGACGACGCCGCGTCGTCCGCGCTCGGCTCGTCCGCGTCGCCGTCACCGCCGTCGCCCTCCCCGTCGCCGCCGTCCGCCGATCCGTCGTCGTCGGTACCGTTACAACCGGCGAGCGGGACGGCCAAGCCGCCCGCCCCGATCGCCTTCAGCGTCCGACGCCGCGAGTACCACTGGCTGTTATCGGGCATGAATTTTCGTTAGAACTACACCCGGAAATATATTGGCGAGAGCGGCGGCCGAACCCGACACTATCGCGACGAGTCATCCAAAGCGATCGGCTCGCCGGGGTCGGTCCCCGGAGTCGACCCGCGGGGTGTGTCCCGGAGCCCGTCCGGCCTACCGCGCCGTCGAGCGGGTCTCGTCGCCGGAGTCCAGCGACGGGGACCGCACCGCGTCCCACCCGCTGACACAGGCATCACACAGGTAGTACGCGAAGCCATCGACGTCTCGGTGGATCAGCGCGGCGTCGACACCGCATCTCTCACAGTTCATGCCGGGGCACTACGCCAAGACGGATATAGGTCTTCTGCTCGCGACCGTATCTGTGATAATTCGTTACAGAAACGCCGGATCGGAAGTTTCGCGGTCGGGCGCACGGCCCGCTTCGCTGTCTACCGCAGCGCGTCGAGGGCGAACTCGAAGGCGGCGACCGGCACTTCGAGGTCGTGTTCGACCAGTACCGCGGGGTGGAGTTCACCGATCACGCCGACGCGCTCGCCGTCGATCACCACGTCGGCGGCGCGCCCCCCGATGAACGAGGGGTGTTCGGTCCGCGGCGTCTCCAAGTCGGCGTCGAAGTCGTTACAGAGCGCCTGAAGGCGGCCCTTCGCGGCCTCGTAGGAGGCGTCGCGGCGGGCGACCGCGCCGGCGACGTGCCGGGACTCGGCGACGTTCGTGTCCGCGTCGTCGTCGCGCTCGGCGACGAAGCCGACCTCGGCGACGTCCTGCGGGTAGGCGTTGTGGGTGTTCCGCTCCAACAGCATCACGAGCGACGGGAGCGACCAGGTGCGAAGCTGGGTGTACTCCTCGCTGTACGGCTCCGTGATCTCGACCGGGTCGCCGCCGCCGAAGACGCCGGTGCCGTCGACCGCCGCGCCGCCGGTCCCCGGCTCCACGCGCATCCGCTCGTAGTTCTCCGTCCCGCTCGTCATGTGGAAGTTCAGCAGGTCCTCGAACCCCAGCCCGACGAGGCTGGTCCGGACCGCATCCTCCAGTCGCGAGCGCTCGTGACGCCCGCCGACGGTGCCCACGTCGGGGTAGCGCGGCTCCAGGTTGTCGAAGCCGTACGCGCGCCCCACGTCGTCGACCAGGTCGAGCGGGTGGAGTACGTCGACGCGGTACGGGGGGATCTCGACCTCGTAGCGCACGTCTTCGTCGAGCGTGTAGGAGGCGTCCAGCCCGGCGCGCTCGAAGCAGTCGACGACCTCCTCCGGCTCGAAGTCGACGCCGAGGAGCGTCTCGATCCGGTCGTGGCCCACTGTCTTCTCGTCGGTGTCGAGGTTCGGGCGGACCAGCTCGGAGCCGTACTCGTCCGGGTACGTCGCGCCGTCGGCGTAGTTCACCTCGACCTCCTCGATCGTCGCGCCGCGGGCCGAGAGGGCGTAACAGATGATGTTGCACATCCGGTCTATCGTCCACTGGTCGGTCCCGGTGAGCTCGACGAACAGCTCGCGGGAGCCGGTCGTCACCTCGGTCCGCTTCCCGTTGATGACGGGCGGGAACGAGAAGAGACCGAGTTCGTCGTAGATCGCCGGATAGCGGTCCAAATCCGTGACGAGGTCGGCGTACGTCTCGCCGGTGCCATGTTCCGTCAGGACCTCAGCCGGGGTCAGCTCGTCGTTGGAGTCGAGCGGGACGAACGCGTCGCCGTCGGGGTCGACGCCGCGGTAGGTGACCGACGGCTCCGCGCCCTCCTGGAGCGGCGCGCCCTTCACCATCGCGAGGTCGTGGATGCCGATCGCGCCCTTCGCGCGGCCGCGGCCCATCGTCGCGTGGAGCTTCTCTTGGAGCTGGATCAGCGACTCCAGCGCCGCCTCGTCGAGGTCGAGCCCGCGCACCACGGCCCCGGTGACGTACGGGCGCTCGTCGGGGACCGACTCGTCGACCTCGATGGTCCACTCCGGATCGTTGGTACTCGGGACGTAGACGCCGCGGGCGTCGCCGTAGTGGTACCGCAGCGAGCGCGCGACGCCTTCGACGGAGAGCCGGTCGAGCCGATCGGGTGCGAACTCGAACTGGAACTGCCCCGCCTCGGTCTCGCCTTCGAACTCCAAGCCGAGTCCGAACAGGTCGGACTTGAGCTCCTCGTCGCCTTTGTCCTCGTGGCCGGTGAGTTCGCGGAGCTCGTCGGGATCGACGTCGACGACGGGCATCAGTAGCTCACCTCCGCGTTTCGCAGGAAGTCGATATCGGCCAAGGTCCCGTGGAGGTCGCGGATATCCTCCGCGCCGGTGGTGAGCATGGCGAGCCGCTCCAAGGCGAGTCCCCACGCCATCACGTCGCAGTCGACGCCGAGGGGTCCGGTGACCTCCTCGCGGAAGACGCCGGAGTTACCGATCTCGATCTCCTCGCCGGTCTCCGGGTGTTCGCCGAACAGCTCGAACGAGGGCTCCGTGTAAGGGTTGTAGTGCGGCTTGAACCGGATGTCCGTGATCCCGAACTGCCGGTAGAACTCCTCGAAGGTACCCATCAGGTCGCGAACGGAGAGGTCCTCGGCCATCACCCACCCCTCGATCTGGAAGAACTCAAGCAGATGCGTCGGGTCGAGCGTGTCGTTGCGGTACACCTTCTCGACGGAGAAGTAGCGCTGGGGCGGCTCCAGTTCTGCGCCCGCAATCCCGGAGAGGTACCGCATCGACAGCGACGTGGTGTGGCCGCGGAGAGCGACCTCGCGGGCGAACTCCTCGGACCACGGTGAGTGGTAGCCGTCGCCGTCCTCGCCCCAGCCGTCCCGGTGCGCCGACTCGACGCGGCGGATCAGCTCGTCCGGAATCGACTCCATCGGGTCCACGTCGAGCGCGAACCGGTCCCAGTGGGTCCGCGCCGGGTGGTCCTGCGGCATGAACAGGCAGTCGTTGATCCAGAAGTCGGCGTCGGCGTGGGGGCCCTCCATCTCCTGAAACCCCATGCCGACCAGCACGTCCTTCACGCGGTCCGCGGTCCGGCGGAGGACGTGTTTGCGGCCGCCGCGGGCCGTCTCCGCCTCCGCCTCGACGTTGTACTCGGCGAACTCGGCGTCGCGCCACTCGCCGCTGGCGAGCAGTTCGGGCGTGAGCGCGCCCACCATCTCGGCCGCCTCCACGCCGGTCATCAGCGCGTCGACGCCGTCGTCGGTGAGCGTCACCGTCCGAGTGACCGACTCCGCGACCGCGAGCAGCCCCCGCGAATCGAGCCGGTCAATCACCGACTCCTCGACGCCGAGGTCGCCCGCGTCGAGTCCCTCGTCGCCGGCGTCGGCGAGCGCCGCGAGCGCCGTCGCCTCCGGGTCGGCGTCGGGGTCGGCGTCCGCGGCGATCGAGAGTTCGCCGCCGTCGACGCTCCCGAAGCCCTTGCGCGCGAAGTTCGCGAGCGCGATGTCGACCTCGGGACCGTCCAGCTCGGCGTCGCCGATGACCGCGCCCATCGAGACCGGATCGGCGTCGGCACCCGCGTCGAGACCCGCGCGGTAGAGCCGGGTCTCGGGGAGTCCCTCGTCGACGTACTTCCGCCCCTCGTCGGTGAGTTCGAGGGTCTCGTCGGCCACCGACGCGACCTCGACGAGGCCCTCGTCGGCGAGATCGAAGGCCGCACCGGCGACCGTCTCCGGTTTCAGGCCGGTCTCCTCGCCGATCTCCGCTACCGTTCGTTCGTCCGTCGCGCTCGCGGCTTCGAGGACCGCGAGCTGTCGTTCCGTGAGTCGCATTCGAGTTGTCTCTACACGCGTGCGGCTGGTTGGTAACGGTTCCGGGACCGGTCCGCCGAGACGAACTCATTTCTGATAAATTGAACGTTCGCTTTATGTGTCGGTTCGCCGAGAGGGCAGGTATGAGCAGCGTAACGCCCGAACCGAACGATCCTGGTTCGATGTCCGAAACGGCCCGCGTCCGTCACGGCGGGAGCGGGCCGAGTCCCAGTCTCGCCGTCGTCGAGGCGATCGCCGCCCTCGCCGGCGTCGAGCCGGCCGACCTGTCCGACGAGGGCGTGGCATTGTACGAACACGTCGACCCCGACGCGCTGAACGCGCTCGTCTCCGATCGGTCCGACGCCGACCTCGACGTCTCGCTCACCGTCGCGGGCTACGACGTCCGCGTCGGTCCCGAGTCCGCCGTCGCCCGACGGTCGCGGGACTGAGCCGCTTTCCCCGCCAGTAACTGAGCCGCTTCCGCCCCGCTACGTCTCGTCGCCGGTGCGTTCGCGGAGCCGCGCGATCCGGTCGCCCAGCGGCGGCTGGACCTCGAACCACGTCGACCAGTCGCCGGTCTCCGGTTCGATCCCGCGGCGCTCCGCGACGCGCTCGAAGGCGTTCGCGACCCGGTCCGCACCGACCACGTCCGCCGCGCGCGCGTCCGCCGCGTACTGGACCCGGCGACCGGCCCAGAAGGAGACGAGCCCCACGGCGATGACGGCGGCGAACCCGGATTCGAACGGGACGAGCGTCGTCACGACCGCCGCGAGCAGCCCCAGCACCGCGCCGACCGCGACGGCGCGGAACTCGGCGTAGTACGTCGTCACTCGCCCTGCCTCCGCCGCGAACAGCCCGATCGCGACGTCCTCGTCGAGGTCCGCCAGCACGTCCTCGGTGAGGAACAGGACCCGCCGACGGGGCGGCCCGCGGACGGCGACCTCCGCCGGGCCGGGGGAGTCGCCCGCATGTTCGATCGCGATCCGGTCGACGTCGAGTCCGCTCGGCTCCGCCAGCGCCCCGACCTGCGCGCGCTCCGCGTCCGTCGGCTCCCGGAGGTCGCGGTAACGGTCGGCCGCGTACAGCGGTCCGACGGCGACCGCGAGCGCGCCGACGACGCCGACGCCGAAAACGAGCGCGACCCTGATCATCGCTCTCGCCGACGGGATGACCGGAGTAAAAAGGCCCGGTGTCGCGGTGCGCCTCGGGGGACCGCCACCGCGGCCGCACGCCCGTCCCCGCTCACTTCGGGACGCGCCGCGCGAGCGACCGGACCGCCGCCGCGGCCTCGCTGTCGGGCGCGGCGTCGACGACCGGGCGCTCGGCTTCCACCGACCGGCCGACGCGCGGATCGGCCGGCACCACCTCGACCGGCGCGCCGAGGGCGTCGCCGATCGGTTCCACCGGCGGCGGTTCGGTCACGCGGTTGACCGCGCAGCCGACCAGCCCGGCGTCGAGTTCGCGCGCAAGCTCTCGGGTCCGGATCGCGTCGGCCAGCGCGAACGCCCGCGACGAGACGACGAGCAGGCAGGCGTCCGCGACCGCCAGCGGCACTCCGGCGTCGGCGCGCCGCCCTGCGGGACAGTCGAGGACGACGGTCCCGAACTCGCGCTCGACCGCGGCGACCGCCTCCGACAGGCGGCTCAGGTCGGCCGCCCGCGCGCCGGCCAGCGTCCGCCCGCACGGGACGACGTCGACCGGTCCGCACCGGACCGTCTCGATCGGATCCGCCGCCCCGGCGAGCACGTCATGGAGGTCCGGGCCGCGGCCGTCCGGGAGGTCTGCCATCCCGAGGTCCGCGTCGACGACGACCCCGTCGAGTCCGGCGGCGACGTTGTACGCGAGCGTCGTCTTCCCGACACCGCCCTTCCCGCCCGCCACCGCGAGGATCACGCGAGAGCCTCCAGGGCCTCTGCCGGGACATCGGTCGCCTCGGCGCGTTCCGCCAGCGCCGCGGCCCGGTCGCGGATCGCCCGCAGGCGCTCGGCGTCGGCCGCGACGCGCTCGTCGAGCCCCTCGACCGCGTCGAGGCCGCCGGCCTCCTCGACGGCGTCCGTCGCCGTCGCGAGGTCGGCGTCGGTCAGCTGTTCCGCTAGGTCGATCCGGGCTTCCGCGGCCGCGAACCACGCGTCGACCGCGTCGCGCTTCGCCTCGTCTGGCGTCGTTTCTGCGTCTCCCGACGATCGGCCCGACCTCTCCTCACTCGTCGGTTCGACGCCCTCGATGTCGCGACCGTGGTTGTCCCGCTGCGCGTCGGCTCCGCCGGCTCCATCGACCGCGCGCCGCGGCGGTCGATGGTCGTCGAGATCACGCAGCGCCGCCCGCACGGGAGAATCGCCCGTCTCGTCGGCCGCGCAGTCAACCGATTTGCCCGCCTCTACCGACTCGACGTCGGCGACCTCGACCGGCGGCTCGACCCGGTCCGCGAGCGCGGCGAAGCCGAACGCCTCCTCGTCGCCCGGACCGATCACCGCGGTCACCCCCGCCGCGTCCCATCCGGCCGCGGCCACGCCGCCCCGCCGCGGCGGGAGGACCGGGGCGTCCAGTCGGCTCTCGATCCGGATCCGCCGCGGGACCGCTCCGTCGTTTCGCACCCGGAACCCGACGAGCGACGCGTCGCCCTCGCGCTCGACGGACCAGTCCAGTTCCATGCGCCGGATCCCGCGGAATCGCACTTAAACGTCGGGACGGCCCGACGATCCGCCGGAGGCGTCCTCCACGCGAACCTCCGCCGTTCGGAGCAGCGATCTCGCGCTCCGGTCCGCCGCCTCGACCGCCCGCGCCGCGTCGCCGCGCAGTTCGACCGGGACGTCGAGCGCCGCAACCCTGACCGCCGCGAGCGACGCCGCGACCGGGTCGCCGTCGTACGCGTCCGGCTCCGATCCGGCCGCGTCCGGATCGCCGCCCGGAACGGCCGCGAGCGCCCGCCGGAACGCCGGGTACACCGCCTCCGAGAGTTCGCGGCGGGCGGCGCGACGGCGGTTCCGGAGCCGGTCGCGGAGCCGGAGCCGTCGGCGGCGCTCGTCGCGGGCACGGGCGGCCTCGGCTCGCGCGCGTTCGAGGGCCTGCTCGGCGGCGATCGCCTCGGTCTGCGCGGCCGACAGCTCGGCCGCCGCGGTCTCTAAGTCGTCGAGCGCCGCGTCCGCGTCGGCGTCGACCGCGCGGCGCGCTCGGGCGTCGCCGCGGAGCGCAGCGACCCGCTCTTTCAGTCGCTCGATCTCGCCCGTCGTCTCCGCCACCCGCCGCCGCGCCGCGGTCAGGTCAACCGGTTCGATCTCGATCGACGCGAGCTCCGACTCGATCCCGTCGATCTCGGCCGCCACGGACGCTGTCTGCCCCCGCGACCGCGCAGCCGCCGCGAGCTGGCGTCGAAGCCCGGCGTCGGTGGGCACCTGCCCGATCACCGCGCTCGGTTCCGGGCGCTCCTCGACGGTGGCGGACCCGTTCGTCCCGCCCGCTCCGGGAGGCCCGTCTCCCCCGTTTTCCCCGTCTCGCCCGTCTTCGCGGTCGGACCCCGACGGCGTCGACCTCGCCCCGGTCACAGTTCCCGCCCGCGCATGGCGTCCGGATCCGGGTGGTCCGTCCCCGCCGCGAAGGCGGCGTACGGCGTCGCCTTCGTCGACCGGTCCGCGTAGGCCGCGGCGGCCTCCCGCACCGGCTCGTCGACGGCGACGAACTCGTTGAACGGCTCGGTGCGCTCGATCTGGACGTCCCCACCGTGCGACTCTCGCAGCCGCAGCGCGAGGAACGCGGCGTACACCGTCTCGTCGAACAACGCGGCTCGCCCGAACCGCCGGGCGACGACCGACTCGTGGCGGCGACACAGATTTCGGAGGCCGGTTCGGGCGGCCGCCGAATACGTCACAACCAACAACACGCCAGCCGCTGATCGATCTCAGAATTTAGCCGTTCCGAACCGGAAGGTTTCAGTCTCCGCTAACGACCGGGATTCGCCTCCGGGCGGTCGGGATTCATAATCAGAACCGCTCGACGTCGAAATCGGGCTGATCGCCGTCGTCAGGGTCCTCACTGATCCCGCTCGCCGCGAGGACGCGCTCGCGCGCGGCCGGCTCGGAGGGGGCAACGACCACGGTCCCGTCGACCGGACTGTCGCCGACGGCGCGGTACACGTCGTCGTCGCCGTCGAACTCGGTGGCGTACGTTCGAAGCACGGCCGCGACGCGTCGCTCCGTGGCCGCGAGGTCGGCCTCGCCGTTCTCGAACTCGCGGAGCGCGTCCTCGACGTTCCGTATCGCGGAGATCCGGTCCATCTACGTCGTCCGCAGGTGGCCCTGCTTGGGCTCGTACACCTCGCCTTTCGTGCGGAGCTTCTCGATCTCCTGCTCGGCCTTCCCCGGGTCCATCCCGATCTCGCCGGCGCGGTCGAGCACCTCGTCGACGGGCGCGCCCTCCTGGTACTCCTCTTCGATGTCGGCGATGAGTCCCTTGATGTTCTTGATGCGGTCGCGCTGGCTCTTCGAAGTGCCCGTCTCGACCACGTCGGCGTCGAACTGTCCCGTCTCCGGGTCGACGCCGATGTCTTTGAGACACGACTCGACGATGTCGGTCGCCCGGTCGGCGTCCTCGCGCTCGACGGTGTCCGAGAGCCGCACCCGCGCGCTGGCCTCGGCGAGCCGTACCATCGCCTCCAGCTTCCGAGCGGTGACTGGGACGGGGTCGTCCTCGCCGGACCCCTTCGAGCGGAGATCGACGTAGAACTCTTCGATGAGTTCCTTCGCCTCCTCCGTCATCGTCGGGTAACACGTTCGTTTCGCGTGGGCGATATACTTCCGTAACAGCTCGGCCTCGATCTCCGGGGCGACCTCTTCGGTCACCTCCGCCACCTGCTCCGACGTGAACTCCGAGGTCGTCAGCTCCTCGCGCTGGGTGTTGAGCTCGCCCGCGTAGTTCGTGTTGATGATGTGTTTGGCCAGCCGCGAGTCGTGTTCGGGGTCCGGATCGTCCGTCACGGTGAAGATCAGATCGAACCGCGAGATCAGCGCGGGTTCGAGGTCGATCTGCTCGCCGATCGGCTCGTACTGGTCGAACCGGCCGTACTTGGGGTTCGCCGCGCCGAGCAAGGAGCAGCGCGCCTTCAGTGTCGCGTTGATACCGGCTTTGTTCACGCTGATCCGCTGCTGTTCGAGCGCCTGGTGCATGGCCGACCGATCCTCCGATCGCATCTTGTCGAGCTCGTCGACCGCGGCGATCCCCTTGTCTGCGAGTACCAGCGCGCCGGCTTCGAGCGTCCACTGCTGGCCGTCGCCGAAGTCATCTCTTACAGCTGCAGCCGTCAACCCCGCCGACGATGAGCCCTTACCGGAGGTGTAAACCGACCGCGGCGCGATATGTCTGATATAGGATATCATCTGGCTCTTCCCCGTACCGGGGTCCCCGATAAGAAGCATGTGGAGGTCGCCGCGGATCCGGGAGCCGTCGGGGAGGTGCTTCGTCACGCCGGAGAATAGCTGGAGGATCATCGCGAGCTTCTCCTCCTCGTAGCCGTAGATGGCCGGGGCGATGGAGGCCACCATCGCCTCGTAGATGTCGTCGCGCTCGGAGAGCTCGATGATGTCGCGTTTGTCCGCCTCGGTGATGTCCATGTCCTCGAACTCCTCGTCCTCGATGGCAATGGAGACGCCGTCCATGTAGAGATCGAAGATGGCGGACTTCTCGTTGCCCTGTTCGACCTGCTCGATGTGGAGGACGCCGACGCAGGTGACGTGGTCGCCCGGGCTCACCTCGCCGGTGATGTCGTCGACGATGTCGACGTCGAGCGACTGGGGCGTCTCGCCGCCGCGAAGGCCCTCAGGCGACTCCTGAATACGGAGCTTCTGGGAGTCGACGAACTCGGACTGGTCGAAGTTGACGCGGAACGGTCCCTGCCGCTCACAGCCCTGACACTCGTGAGGCTCTTGGAAGCCGCCGTCGCTCTGCGGGATGTACGTCATCGTCCCGCAGCGCTGGCACTCGAAGGCCGCCTCAGTCACCTTCGGGCGCACGTCGGTCGCCTTGCGGACGATCCCCTGAACGGAAACGAGCTTCCCGATGTGGTCGTCGTGGACCCGAATGCCGCGGATGTCGACGCTCTCGGGGAGGTCTTCGACCCGCACGTGTGCGCGGCCGAGGCTGACGTCGGCGGGGAGGTCGTAGAGCCGCAGCGCCTCCTCGGCGTACTCGCGCATCTGTTCGGGCTTGTTCAGAAAGTCTTCGGCGAGGTCGCGGTCGAACTGAAAGAGATCGTCGTAGGAGACGTACAGCGAGCGCTGCTCGTTGGGGTACCGCTGCGCGAGCTGTCCGATCTCCTCGCGGTAGTAGTTCCGATAGAACTGGATGAACCGCTCCGTGAGGTCTTGGGTGCCGGCCTGAGCCATTCGGACATCCCTTCGTCGCCATCACGTATGAACTTCCGGTTCGGAGCGGACGTGGTCGCTCGGAGCGCGGCCGACGGGCGGGGCGGCCGGGGGGCTTCGACTACGCCCGGCCGACGAACGTCGCGTCCGCGGAGGTGCGCCCCTCGTTGAACGAGAGCACCTTCGCTCGGATCACGTCGCCGGGTTCGAGTCCGCCGGGAATGTCCTCGGTGAACACGACGAACCCTTGGACCTTCCCGACGGCGACCTCCGAGCCGGAGTGGTGGTCGGTCAGCTCCGTCACGCCGAACTCGTACGTCTCGCCGATCTCGACGGGCGCGTCGCGCTCTTGGGCGGCCTCGTGAGCGCGCTTCGATTCGCGCGCCTCGGCGGACGGCCCGCGGAGGCGGCGGACGAGCACGAACAGCGCGAGCAGCGCGACCGCGACGACGACACCGATGGCGACCGGCGACGAGGGGATCATACCCGTGCGGTCGACCGCGGTCACCTAAACGGTGTGGGTCTGCGGCGACGGCTCGCATGAGAAACGCCTTTGCCCTCGAAGCCCCCCTCTCGATCCGATGCGACACAGCCGCGGTTCCCGACGACTCGCGCACGGGTGTGGTGTGCCGTGAAGGTCGCGGACGCGGTGCCGGAGTTCGCCGACGCCTTCGGGTTCGAGGAGTTCAACCGGATGCAACGCGAGGCGCTGCCGGGCGTCTTGGAGACCGACCGCAACGTCGTCGCGTCGGCCCCGACGGCCTCCGGGAAGACGGCGCTCGCCGAACTCGCCATCTGTAAGACCCTCTCGGAGGGCGGAACGGCCCTCTTTGTCGCGCCGCTGCGCGCGCTCACCAACGAGAAGGAGAGCGAGTGGGAGCGGTTCGAGGACATGGGCTACTCCGTGTACGTCGTCTCCGGCGAGCGCGACCTGAACCCGCGCCGCGCCGAGCGCGCGGACGTGCTGGTGACGACCCCGGAGAAGGCCGACAGCGCGACGCGGAAACACGACTCCGCGCGCTACTCCTTTATCACCGACGTGGACTGCGTCGTCATCGACGAGGTCCACCTGCTCGACTCCGAGAAGCGCGGCGCGGTGCTGGAGGTCACCGTCTCGCGGCTCCGCCGGCTTCAGGACCCCCGCATCGTCGCGCTCTCCGCGACGATGCCGAACATCGACGACGTCGCCGAGTGGCTCGACGCGCCCGCGGAGACGACCTACGCGTTCGGCGACGAGTACCGCCCGGTCGATCTGGAGACGGGCGTAAAGACGTACTCGCACGGGTCGAACGCGTTCGCCGACAAGTACCGCCGGCTCTACCGCGCGCTGGACTTGGCAGAGCCGCACGTCCGCGAGGACGGGCAGGCGCTCGTGTTCGTCTCCTCGCGACAGGACACGGTTCAGGCGGCCAAGAAGGCGCGCGACGAGATCACCGAGCGCGACATCCCGATCGACTCGCGGGACGACTACGACTTCCACAACGAGGCGAAGGAACTCACGAACGACACGCTCCGCCAGTCGGTGACCGACGGCGTCGGCTTCCACCACGCCGGCCTCGGGAAGGACGACCGCGACCGCGTCGAGGAGTGGTTCAAGCGGGGGAAGATCAAGTTCCTCTTCTCGACGTCGACGCTCGCGTGGGGGGTGAACCTCCCCGCCCGCTGCGTCGTCATCCGCGACACGAAGTACCACGACCCGCTGGAGGGCGAGACCGACATCTCGCCGTTGGACGTGCTCCAGATGCTCGGGCGCGCCGGCCGCCCGGAGTACGACGACGTGGGGTACGGCTGGGTGGTCTGCGACCGCGCCGACGCCGACAAGTACCGCAAGCTGCTGCGCGACGGCAAGGAGATCGAGTCGCGGCTCGCCGCCGACCTCGAATCGCACCTCAACGCCGAGATCGCGATGGGGACGATCCGCGGGTTAGAGGACGTGATGGCGTGGTTAGAGACGACGTTCTACTACGTCCGAGCGCAGTCCGAGCCGGACGCGTACGACTTCTCCACGCTTCGCGACCGCGTCCGCGACACGCTCGAATCGCTCGTCGACGACGGGTTCGTCGCGGCCGACGACGACCTCGCCATCGAGCCGACGGGGCTGGGGCGGCTCGCCTCGAAGTACTACCTCCGCTTGGACACCGCCCGCCGCTTCCGGCGGCTCGCGGACCGTGAGACGCTGACGGTCGACTCGGTGTTAGAGACCGTCGCGTCGGCCGGCGAGTTCGACTCCGTCTCCGCGCGCTCGGCCGAGTCGGACGCGATCGACCGGATCCTCGACGGCCGCGACACCGATCTCGAAGACGGCCACCGCAAGGTGTTCGCCATCCTGCTCGCCGGGATGAACGACGCGATCCCCTCGGACCTGCGCTCGGACGCGTGGGTGATCCGACAGAACGCGCTCCGCCTACTCGCCGCGCTCGCGGAGTTCCTCGACCGGTTCGCCGGCCCCCGCGCCGCCAACCTCGCCCGCCGCGTGGAGGCGCGCGTCGAACACGGCGTCTCCCGCGAGGCCGTCGCGCTCACCGCGGTCGAGGGGGTCGGCTCCGGCCGCGCCGAGCGCCTCGCGGACGCCGGCCTCACCTCTCCAGCCGACGTCGTCGCCGCCGGCCCGGAGGCGCTCGCCGGAGCCGGCCTGAGCGACTCCGTCGCCGAGCGGATCGTCGACGCCGCCCGGGACTGTCCCCGGATCGACATCGACTGGGGCGACTTCCCGGACTCCATCGCAGTCGGCGAAAACGAGATGTGTGAGGTCGCCGTCGCCGCGGTCTCCGGGAGCGCTCGCGCGGGAATCCGCGTCACCGTCAACGACGTGGAGATGACCGCGACGACGACCTACCTCGACGGCGAGACGACGGTCCCGGTCGGGGTGTTCGGGCCGCCCGACGCCGACGAGCTGGAGTTCGTCGTCGAGGTCGTCTTCCCCGACCTCCCGCTCGTTCCCGTCCGGGCGACCAGAACGGTTCGGGTGACGTAGTTCGCCGATCCTCGGCCGGGTATGCCGCGAAACCGATTCAGTTCCCCGTGGTCCGCCCGGTGATCCCCTCCACGTCGAGTTTGACGACGGTCACCTCGATATCCTCGATGGCCTCGCCGAACACGCGGATCGGAGAGAACCGATCGTTGACCTCGGCCGTATCGAACCGGTCGCGCTCGGCCCCGGAGAGTTCGGTGAGGTGCCCGGTGACGACGATACTCCACGAGTCGAACGCTCTCGGACCGTCGACGGGGTCAGTACCGTACAAGACGTAACACGCCGTCTCGGTCGTCTCCAAGAGGTCTCGTTTCGTACTCCCCTCGGTCGTCCCCAGCCGGAAGTAGAGCTCGTTCCCGTCGTAGTAGTGTGCCAGCGGAACCGCGTACGCGTCGTTACCGTCCGCCAGCGCGAGAACGCCCGTACCGGCGGTCCGTAATCGCTCGTCGACCGCCTCGTCGTCCATCCCGACCGTGTACGCGTACTCGATGTGTTTCATACCGCGTACCTGTTGGTCGGCCAACTACATATCGGTATGTGAGCGGTTTCGCGGAGAGGGCCGGTCGTCGTCGCGCTCTCCACCCACTCGTTAAACCGGAACACGGGTCCACACCGTGATATGCCGCAACGACTCCGCGTGCTGGCCGGCGACTGCGAAGTGACCGACCGCGGCGACCGGACCCGAACCCACCGCGGGCGCGTCGTAATTCTCATCAAGCCCGACGACACCACCCTCGTCCACGACGCGGACGGCTACCAGCCCGTCGCGTGGCTCACCCGGCCCGAGAGCGTCGTCGTCGAGGGCGACGGCGACGGGTTCACCGTCACCGCCCGCGACGGCTCCCGGGAACTCCGGGTCGTCGCCCGGGAGGCGACCGCGAGCCGGGCGCTCCCCGTCACCGAGGCCGGCGTGCCGGTCGGGACGTGTCCCGACGACGGCGGGCCGCTCGTGCGCTCGCGCGGCGACGTGGTCTGTCTCGACTGCGAAACGCGCTGGGGACTCCCGGCCGGCGCGAGCGTCACGGACGCCACCTGCGACGACTGCGGCCTGCCGAAGGTTCGCGTCGAGCGCGGCGAACCGTTCCATCTCTGTCTCGACCCCGCGTGCGACCCGCTGGAGGAGGCCGTCGGCGATCGCTTCGACCGCGCGTGGCCCTGCCCGGACTGCGACGGCGACCTCGCCGTCCGGTACGCGCCCGGCCGCGTCTACCTCGCCTGCGAACGCGACGACTGCGAGACCACCCTCTCGTTCCCGGCCGGCGTCGTCGTCGACGAGTGCGACTGCGGGCTTCCCGTCTTCGAGACGGCGGCCGGTCGGAGCTGTCTGGACGGGAGCTGCGAACTCGCCGGTCACGCGGCGGTGAAAAGCCCGGACGCCGAGTGATTCGGGCTACTCGGCGAGCTGCTGGCGGCCCGGCGCGATGAGGCGGTCGAGGTACTCGGCGAGCGCGCCCTTCGCGTCTGCCGGGTGGAGTTCGCCGGACGCCAACTCCGCTTCGAGGGCCTCGTAGTCGTCGTATTCGAGGTCGCCGCCGTACTCCTCGGGGCGCTCGACGACGACCGAATCGAATCGCGGGAACACGTGATATTCGAACACCTGAAGCACGGGGTTCTCGCGCTCGACTCCGTCGTCTGTCGGCTCGGGGTCGGCCGTCGGCGGGCAGTAGGCGTCGTTCACCTTCGACTCGATGTCCTCGCGGGAGTCCTCCATCGAGATGGTGACTCCCTCGCTGGAGGACATCTTGCCGCGGCCGGTGCCGAGGTCGGCGATGAGCGGCGTGTGGAGGCTCGTCGGCGGCTCGCGGTCGATGCTCGGGAGCACGTCGCGCGCGAGCATGTGGACCTTCCGCTGCTCCATCCCGCCGACAGCGATGTCGACGCCGAGGTACGGGATGTCGAGCGCCTGCATCAGGGGGTAGACGGCCTGCGACACCTTCACCGAGTCGCCCGAGCTGATCTCGGCCATCGCGCGCTCGGCCCGCGCGAGCGTCGTCTCAAGCTCCAGCGCGTGGAGATCGAGGGTGTAGTCGTCGTCGAGCTGGAAGTCGGAGCCGAGGACGAACTGCGTGTTCGACTCGTCGAGGCCGTACGCGATGAACTGGTCGCGCATCCGCTCGGCGGTGTGGCGGATCTCCTCGAACGAGCCCTTGTCGTTGAGGTAGGCGTGTACGTCGGCCAGGAGGACCGTCACCTCGAACCCCGCCTCCTGGAGGTCGATGAGCTTGTTCGCGGTGAGCATGTGACCGATGTGGAGCACGCCCGAGGGCTCGTAGCCGACGTACGCCCGCTTTCCCTCGGGGTCGTCGGCCAGCGCCTCGATCTCCGCCTCGGTGACCACCTCGGCCGCGTTCCGGGTGATCAGCTCGTGAGCGTCCATACGCCCGAGTGTGCGTTCCCGGACATATGACTTCTGGAAGCGTGTTGTGATGGCTCACGCGGACCGAGCGCGACGGCGTCGATTCGGCGGGGTGCGGCTACTCCTCCGTCTCGGGGAGCGTCCGCCCCGCGCGGTGTTCGGAGATGATCCGATCGATCCGCTCGGCCTTCTGGTCGCGCCGGCGCTGTTCGGCGCGCTCCTCCCAGTCGTCGACCGCGGCGGCCAGATCCTCCTCGCTCGCGACCGCCAGCTCGTCCACCTCGCGGACCGGCACCGCGTCGGCGGGCACAACCGGTATCGCCCGCTCGAACAGCACCTCGTCGGCCACGTCCGAGAGGTTCCCCTCGCCGCGGATCACGGCCCGCGGCTCCGACTCGGCGAGCCGCTCCGCGGTCCGGCGGCCCGCCCCCGAGGCGTCCCGCAGGTAGACGACGTCGCCGGCGACGAGCCCGTACGCCTCGTCGGCGGCGTCGAGCGCGTCGAGCGTGAACTGCTCGACGACCTTCACGCTCACCAGCCCCTGCCCCGCCGCCACGTCGCCGAAGTTCGAGTGGTCGAGCCGCCACAGCTCTTTTAACGTCTCCACCTTCCGTTCGAGGTCGGCGACGCGCTCTTTCGCCTCGTCGCGCTCGCGCTCCAACCGGTCCGTCTCGCGTTCCAGCCGCGAGACCGCCCGCCGCGTGCGCGCCTCGATCCGCTCTTCGCGTTTCGCCTCCTCCAGCTCCGACTCCAGCTCCGCGATCCGGTCGTCGCGCTCGTCGAGGTCGGTTTCGAGCGACTCGGCGTGCGACTCCAGCCGGTCGACGCGCTCGCGGAGCCGCCGGATCGTCTCCTCTTCCTCGGTGCGCTCCGGCTCCGTGGGGTCGGTCTCGGCGTCGTCCCCCTCGCCGTCGTCGCCGCCGTCGTCCTCGCTCAGGTCTTCGATGACGGACTCGACCGACGCGCCGCCGGCGACGACGCCGGCGATCACCGCCTCGCGGTCGAGCCGCGGCGGGGTCTTCGCCGCGATCCGCTCAAACTGGTCGGCGTGGTCGTCGTAGGCGTACAGCGCCGCGGCCAGCGCGTCGCGCTCGTGGTCGTTCGTGTAGTTCGCCTCGCGGGTCCGGTGGAGCTTCTCGTCGATCGGGAGGTCCGTGGTGGGCCGCCAGCCGGCGGCGTCGAACGAGCGCCGGAACTTCTCGACGGTCTCCGGCATCGGCTCCACGTCGGCGGCGACGATGATCGGCCGCCCCTGCTCGACGATCCACTCCGTCACGTCGGCGGTGTCGGCGGTCCGCGAGGAGTACAGCGCGTGGACGGTGCCGTCGAGCCCGACCACGGCCGCCGCGGTCGTCGTTCCCGGATCGATCCCGACGATGACGCGGTCGCGCCGCTTCACGAGAGGTTCGTACTCGATGCCGTCGCGGCGCTCGCGCTCGACCTCGACGCGCACGTCCCCGGCCCGCGAGTTCGAGACGGGGATGTCCTCGGGGCGCGCCTCGACCGTGAACGTCGCGTTCGCGTAGCCGCCGTACTTCTCGGTCACGTCGCGCTCGAAGTCGAGGTTCGACTCCTTCAGCTTCGACTGGACCTGCCGCGTCCGCTTTTTCACGTTGCCGTGAATCCGACGGGTGTAGCGGTCCTGACTCCACCCGCCCTTTCCGGTGGAGCGCCCGCGAGACACCTTCACCGTCGTCTCGTCGGTGAACGCGGTCACCTCGTGGCCGACGTTGGCGGCCGCGAGCCGGGCCGACGCCTCCGCCTCCTTCATCGGCTCCTTCCCGTAGGGGATCCCGTGCCGGGAGGCGACCCGCGAGAGCGGCTCCGGGCGCTCCGCGCCGGTCACCTGAACGAGCCGCGTACCGTCGGGCAGCGACCGGAGGAAGCCGACGAGCTCCCCTTTGTCCGCCGCCAGCTCGTAGGCGTTGTCGGTGGCGACGTAGAGCGGCTCCCGGTCGTCGATCAGCCGGCAGAGCTTTCGAAAGGAGACCACGTCGCGGGTGACCCGGGCCATCGGGACGTCGGCGTCCGGGGCGTCGGGGTCGTCCTCGTCGACGGGATCCAAGATCACGAGCGCGTAGGAGGGGCTGTCGCCGCGGACGTCCCCGCTGTGGACGTCGACGCCGAACACCGGCCGGTCGCGGGCGCGGATGGTCCGGGTTGTCACGTACCGAGGTAGGTCGTTGCGGCGTATATACCCCACGCCGGGCGGGACCTCCCTTTTCGGGCGTCCAGGGGGAAGCGGAGCGCTACAGGATTCCCGGCTCGTCGTCGACCCGCCGACGGCCGCCGATGACCCGCGGCGTGCCGCCGGTCTGGATGATGTTGAACGCGGTCATCAGGTCGGACCGCGAGATGAGGCCGACGAGGTCGCCGTCGGCGTCGACCACGGGGAGCCGACCCACCCCGCTCTCTTGCATCGTCTGAAGCGCGGTCAGCGCGTCGGCCTCGGGCGCGGCGGCGACGAGGTCGGTCGCCATCACGTCGTCGACGTGGTAGGCGTCGCGCTCGACCTCGCGGACCGACCGCGCGTCTTCGAGGGTGACCATCCCGACGAGTTCGTCGCCGTCGAGGACGGGGTAGCCGGTGTGTCGCTCCTCGAACATCCGGCTCATCAGGTCGGCCACGGAGGTGTCCTCGGTCACCGTGTGGAGGTCTTCGCGGCGCGTCATCACGTCGCCGACGGTGACGTCCTCGAACGCGGCCCTCAGCGTCGTCTGCTGGGCCTCGCCGGAGGCGGCGACGTAGACGAAGAAGGCGAGGACGATGAGCAGCAGCTGGAAGGTCAACAGTCCGATGATCCCCATCAGGAACGCGAAGATCTTCCCCACGGAGGCGGCCCGCTGGGTCGCCTGCGCGTGCGGCTGGTTCCGCGCGAGGAGCGCCCGGAGGACGCGCCCCCCGTCCATCGGGAACGCCGGGAGCATGTTGAAGACGGCGAGGACGACGTTCAACAGCGCGAGGTAGCCGAAGACGAAGAGGGCGGCGTTCACGCCGACGGAGGCCCCCGCCCCGGCGGGCAGGGCGAAGACGACCCCGTAACACGCGATCCCGACCGCGACGCTGACGAGCGGGCCGGCGATCGCGATCCAGAACTCGTGTTTCCAGTCCTCGGGGAACTCCGTGAAGCTGGCCAGCCCGCCGAGCAGCCACAGGGTGATCGACTCGATCTCGTAGCCGTACCGCATCGCGACCAGCGAGTGCCCGAACTCGTGGAGCAACACCCCGACGAACAGCCCCACCGCGGCCGCCAAGCCGAGCAGCCACGGCGCGGGCCCCGACGCGAGCACGGCCGCGTCGATCCCGAGCCCCGCGGTCTCGTTCATCACGTCGACGATCGACCCGACCTGTTGCCCGATGAGGTACGCGAACAGCGGTAAGACTATCAGAAACGTCCAGTTGAGCCTGATCGGGATGCCGAAGGCGCTCCCGATCTTGATTCCTCGCATGGGTCGGCGTTAGTCCGGTGAGCGGTTAAATACCCGGGAGCCGTCGACCGAGACATGAGCGACGCAGTCGAACCCGATCCGGTCGTGAAACGCGGCGACGACGTCGCGTCCGAACCCGTCGACGCCGCCGACGGCCTCTCGAAGGCCGTCCTCCTCGACGAGTCGGACGGGGCCCCGAACTTCGCCATGCGGCGGTTCGAACTCGCGCCGGGCGCTGCCGTCCCGCGCCACACCAACGCGGTCGAACACGAGCAGTACGTCCTCGCCGGCGAGTACGTCGTCGGTATCGGCGACGAGGAACGGGTGGTCTCGCCCGGTGACGCCCTGTTGATCCCCGCCGGCGTCGAACACTGGTACCGGAACGAGGGCGACGAGGCGGGCGCGTTCATCTGTGTCGTCCCCAACGGCGACGATACCATCGAACTCGTCGAGTGAGGGGGCCTCCGCCGTCGACGACCGGACGCGTCGCCGCCGGAGCCTCCGGCGCGTCGCCGCGGCGGCTACTCCGGCGTGTCGACTACTCCAGCGTGCCGACGCGGTCGGCGACGTAGCCGAACTGGTCGCGGTAGCCGTTCGGCGACAGCAACACGGGGTAGAACGGCTCGTCGGCCAGCAGGGGTTCGCCGTCGGCGGCCGCGAACCGCTCGCCGGACTCGACGCGCTCGAAGTTGTGCGCGAACACCTCGTAGGTGTCGGCGGCGGGCTTGGGGATCCGCTCGCGGAGCCGGAACACCGAGACGTCCTCGCGACCGCCGGCGTCCAGCACGTCGTCGGCACCCGGTGCGGAGATTGCCCCGGTCGCGGCGAGGAACGCGCGGGCGAGCCAGTAGGCGTTGTCGGCGGCGGTCTCAGAGCCCTGGAGGCCGGCCTCCACTTCGAGCGTGTGCGGGTGTTCGATGAGTCGGCCCTCGGTGAACGCGTCGGTCTGGATAACGGCGTCGACCGGCAGGTGCGGCGCGACGGCGCGGGTCACCTCGTCCATCGAGTCGATGACCGCGAACGGCTCCGCGTACGACTGCGTCGAGTGGATCGCGAGGGTCGTACAACCCTCTAACGCGTCGAGCAGGTCGGCCGCGAGCCGCACCTCGTGGGCCTCCGCATCGGGGTTTCCGGGGAACGACCGGTTGAGGTCGGCGTCGAGGTAGCGCTCGTCGGCCGACAGCGCCGCCTCGTTGGCGACGATCAGCCGCACCGGGCGCTCGGGATCGAGGTCGGCGTCGAGCAGGCGCTCGACGGCGCGAGCGCCGCAGGGCTCGTCGCCGTGGATCGCGCCGACGACGGCGACCTCAGGCTCCCCGTCGCCCAGATCGTGAACTTCCATACGACCTACAGGCGCGCGGCGGGTAAGTGGCGTTCGGATCGCGGACGGGTGCGCCGAGCGCCCGCAGCTCCGGCCCATCACCCCCGTTCGTCGACCCGCTCCGCGTACTCGTAGTCCGCGGGGTACGCCGGCGGGCGCGCGTCGTCGAGGCGGATCTGCCACCCGTCGATCGCGGCGGGGTCGTCGAGCGCGGCCCGGAGCGTCTCCCGCACGTCGTCGACGTCGACGCCGTAGAAGTCGCCCGGGACGCCGTCGAGGTACTGGAGCGCGGTCTCGAACAGCGAGCGCATCCCGGCGTCGCTCTCGAAGTCGACGCGCTTGTGCGCGCCGGCGGCGACCTGGACCATCCCGTGGAGGAAGGCGCTCTCGACGGTGCCGCGCCCGTAGTTGTACCACTCGTCTTCGAAACAGTCGTGGCTCTCGTGGTAGGCCCCGTCGTTGAACAGCCGGACGCCGTGTTCGGTCGCACGTCGAAGCGTCGCGTGCTCCCAGTAGCCACCGACCACCCGCGCGTCGGGCGCGTCGTCCGACGCTGCGGCCGACGAGTCGCCCGCGTGCCACCCGGTCGGGTCTCCGAGCGGCGGGGCGACGCCCGGGTCGCGGGTGTGATCGTCCATGTACGCGGCGTTCACGCGGAAGCGACCTAACCGTTTCGCGACCGCCCCGGCGGTCGCGGACGCACCGCCAGAGGGTGCGGTCGGGCGAAACCGCCCGAGTCGACTGCCGCTACCCCCCGAACACTTGAGCGCTCGGGCCGTCTCCATCGTATGAAGTCCGCGCCGGAGTCGACGCCGATCGACCACGCCGAGTCGATCGTGAACGCGCTCGGCGACGGCGCGTACGTCCTCGACGCCGACCGGAACCGCGTGTTCGTCAACGACCGCCTCCGCGAGGTGACCGGGTTCGACGAGGCGGTCCTCCACGGGGTACACCCGGAGCGGCTCGTCGAGGCGGGGTACTGGAGCGAGGAGACGGGCGACCGCTACCGGGCGGCGATCGACCGCGTCCTCTCGGGAGAGACCGACGACGAGCGGGTCCAACTCACGACGACGCTCGGGGACGGCAGCGAGGTGACCACCGAGACGCGGCTGACGCCGATCGAGCGCGGCGGCGAGATCGTCGGCGCGGTCGGCGTCATCCGCGACGTGACGGACCGGGTCGAACGCGAGCGGGAGTTAGAGCGGCTCAACGAGCGGCTCGAACGCCTCGCCGGGTTCCTCTCGCACGACCTGCGGAACCCGCTGTCGGTCGCCCGCGGCTACGTCGACCTCGCGCGCGAGACGGGCAGCACGGAGCGGCTGGCGGCCGCCGAGGAGGCGCTCGACCGGATCGAGTCGATGATCGGCGAGGCGCTCGTGATGGCCCGCGACCCGGCCGAGATCGACACCGAAGACGCCGCCGTCGATCTCGACGACCTCGCGGCCGACTGCCTGGAGTCCGGCGACTTCGGGGATCGACCGGCCGACGCCGAGATCGTCGTCGAAGACTCGGGGCCGGTCACGGGCGACCCGACGCTGCTCCGGCGCGCGGTCGGGAACCTGATCGGCAACGCCTTCGACCACGCTAGCGACGCATCGACGGTCCGAATCGGCGTCGACGACCGCGGGCTGTACGTCGCCGACGACGGACCGGGGCTCCCGGACGACGAGCGCGAGCGCGAGGAACTGACAGAGTTCGGTGTCTCCCGCGGGGGCGGCACCGGGATCGGACTCGCCATCGTCGAGCGCGTCGCGGCCGCGCACGGCTGGACCCTGGAGATCGGCGAATCCGCCGACGGCGGGTTCCGAGCGACGCTGGTCGGCGCGGAACCGACGAGATAAAGGAGACCGACATCGAACGACCGGCTGCGTGCGAGGGTAGCCAAGCCCGGAAACGGCGGCGGATTCAAGCTCCGCTCCTGTAGAGGTCCGTGGGTTCAAATCCCTCCCCTCGCATCGCCGGGGTCAACCCCCGTGATGCGGAAGGGCGCTCTCGGAGCGTTCTTCCCTCGCAAAACTTCACTCGAACGTGACCAGCGGCGGCTATTTATAATCAGATCCGCGGTGGCGCGCGCCTCCGAGCGCCCTTTTAAGGGCGCGAGGAGCGCCGCGCGAGGGAGTCAGCGGCGACCAACGGGAGCCGCTGACGAGGCTGGGGAGGTGTGAGGTGCGGGGCTGTGCTGTGCGGTGCGGGGCGGGAATCGAAGGGGCAGCCGGGAGGCGGACGCAGGCGACGGTAGGACCGCAGCGAGGGAGCGATAGCGACCGAGTGAGGACCGCTCCGAGCGTGCGTCCGCCTCCCGGCTGGGGCTTCGGTGGTGCCCGTGTCGATCTGTGACTTATAAAGAGTTACTGCGTCATATAGCCTCCCGGCTGGGGCTTCGGTGGTCTCCGCGTCGATAATCTATTTATAAACAACTACTCCTCCGTATAATCGAGCGACTAGGATTTTGACGGCGTTTTCTCCGAATCCGCGCTCACCGACTTATAAACCGATCCCCGATAGAACCGCTGTCATCGTCACGCCGATGGTACACGCCCCTCTACGACAACCCCACGCGTCCCGAATTAACACGAACGTCCACCCGAAATGCGGGGTCCGAAACGGTTTTGACCCGGCCTGACGGACGGTCGATATGCCAGCAGATCCCGACACGGGGTACGACCCCTCGATGGGTCGGAAGTTCGTGTTCGTCACGGGCGGTGTGATGTCCGGGCTGGGCAAGGGCATCACCGCCGCCAGCACCGGGCGTCTTCTCGCCAACGCGGGCTTCGACGTCACCGCCGTCAAGGTGGACCCCTACCTCAACGTCGACGCCGGGACGATGAACCCGTACGAACACGGCGAGGTGTACGTCTTAAAGGACGGCGGCGAGGTCGACCTCGATCTGGGCAACTACGAGCGCTTCCTCGGCACCGACATGACGTTCGACCACAACGTCACCACGGGGAAGACGTACCAGCACGTCATCGAGCGCGAGCGCGCCGGCGACTACCTCGGCAAGACCGTCCAGATTATCCCGCACGTCACCGACGACATCAAGCGTCGCATCCGCGAGGCGGCCGAGGGCAGCGACGTGTGTCTCGTCGAGATCGGCGGGACGGTCGGCGACATCGAGTCGATGCCGTTCCTCGAAGCGCTCCGCCAGTTCGCCCACGAGGAGGACGACGAGGACATCCTCTTCACCCACGTCACGCTCGTCCCCTACTCGAAGAACGGCGAACAGAAGACGAAACCGACCCAACACTCCGTGAAGGAACTGCGTTCGATCGGGCTTCAGCCGGACATCCTCGTCGGTCGCGCCGAGGACCGGTTAGAGCCGGAGACGAAGGAGAAGATCGCCCTGTTCTGTGACGTGCCCACCGACGCCGTCTTCTCGAACCCGGACGTCGAGGACATCTATCACGTCCCCCTGATGGTCGAAGACGAGGGGTTAGACGAGTACGTGATGGAGCGGCTCGGACTCGCCGACGAGGCGCTCCCGAAGGCGGAGCGGTCGACCGAGTGGCGGGACCTGGTCACCCGCGACCGCGACAAAGAGATCGACGTGGCGCTCGTGGGTAAGTACGCCCTCGAAGACGCGTACATGTCCATTCACGAGGCGCTGAAACACGCTGGTATCCACACCGAGACGGAGGTCAACGTGCTGTGGGTCGACGCCGACGAGACGACGGACCGCCACGAGGAGCGGCTCGCGTCCGCCGACGCCGTCGTCGTCCCCGGCGGGTTCGGCTCCCGCGGGACGGACGGGAAGATCGAGGCGGTCCGGTACGCCCGCGAGAACGACGTGCCCTTCCTCGGGCTCTGCTTAGGCTTCCAGATGGCGGTCGTCGAACACGCGCGCAACGTCCTCGGACTGGACGGCGCTCACTCCGCCGAGATCGACCCCGACACGCCCCACCCCGTCATCGACCTGCTCCCCGACCAGTACGAGACGGAGGACATGGGCGGGACGATGCGGCTCGGCGCTCACGAGACCGACATTCGGGCCGACACGCTCGCGGCGCGGGTGTACGACGCCGACTCCTGTACCGAGCGCCACCGCCACCGCTACGAGGTGAACCCCGAGTACATCGAGGCGCTGGAGGCGGACGGACTCGTCTTCTCCGGCCGCGCCGACAACCGGATGGAGATCTTAGAGCGCCCCGACCACCCGTTCTTCTTCGGGACGCAGGCGCACCCCGAGTTCCGGTCGCGCCCGGATCGTGCGAGCCCGCCGTTCGTCTCGCTCGTCGAGGCGGCGCTGGAATCGACGGACACAACCGAGCGGAACGCGGACGTGAGGCTATAGATGGTCGAGACGGAGGAATTCATCGCGGAGGCGAAAGCGGAGATCCGGGAGGCGATCGGCGACGCGAACGCCGTGATCGCCCTCTCCGGCGGCGTCGACTCCTCGGTCGCAGCGACGCTCGCGTACGAGGCGGTCGGCGACCAGCTCACCCCCGTCTACGTCGACACGGGGCTAATGCGCAAGGGCGAGACCGAGGAGATCCGCGAGACGTTCTCCTTCATGGAATCGCTCCGGGTGATCGAGGCGCAAGAGCGGTTCTTCGACCGCCTCGACGGCGTCACCGACCCGGAGGAGAAGCGGCACGTCATCGGCGAGGGGTTCATCGACGAGTTCGAGACGGTCGCCCGCAACGTCGGTGCCGACTACCTCGTTCAGGGGACGATCTACCCCGACCGCATCGAGTCCGAGGGGAACATCAAATCGCACCACAACGTCGGCGGGCTCCCCGACGTCGTCGACTTCGAGGGGATCGTCGAACCGGTGCGCGACCTCTACAAGGACGAGGTCCGCGAGGTCGCTCGCGCGCTCGGCCTCGAAGAAGTCATCTCCGAGCGGATGCCGTTCCCCGGTCCCGGGCTCGCCGTCCGGATCGTCGGCGAGGTGACGCCGGAGAAGGCCGAAGTCGCCCGCGAGGCGACGCACGTCGTCGAGGAGGAACTCGAGGAGTACGACCCGTGGCAGGCGTTCGCCGCGGTCCTCGGGAAGGCGACGGGCGTCAAGGGCGACAACCGCGTCCACGGCTGGGTCGTCGCCGTCCGCTCCGTCGAGAGCCGCGACGGGATGACCGCCCGCGCACAGGAGCTGGACTGGAGCACGCTCCAGCGGATCCAGAGCCGGATCACCGGCGAGAATGAGGATGTCGCGCGCGTCGTCTACGACGTGACCCACAAGCCGCCCGCGACGATCGAGTACGAGTGATGACGGACCAGATAATCGCCGTCGTCGCCGGCCCGGACGAGCGCGGTCTCGGCGAGGAGCTGGCGGCGCTGGGCGTCGCGATCGCCCGCATCGACGGGCTGGTCACGGCGGAAAAGCTCGAAGCCGCCGGGATCGCCGACGCCGACCTGTTCGTCCTCACGGACGTCGAGGAGGCGACCGGAATCCCGATCGCGAAGGAGCTGAACCCCGACGTCCGGATCGTGACGTACGCGAGCCGGTCGCTGCCGGAGTTCGTCGCGACCGTCGCCGACCTCGCGGTCGACCCCGACCTGCTGGGTCCCGAGACGGTGGCCGAGGAACTGCTGGCGGACGACGAGACGGAAGACGGCGAGCCGAGCGAGGACGAGACGGACGACGGCGAGCCGAGCGACGACGAATCGAACCAGTGAGCGAGTCGACCTCGACCGACGGCGGGGAGGGCGACGCCGACGACGGCGCGGACGCGACCGTTCCGGTCACCCTCTACACCCGCGAGGACTGTTCGCTCTGTGTCGTCGCCCGCGAGACGATCGAGTCGGTCGCCGCCGACCTCGACGGCGTCGCGGTCGACCTCGACGAGGTCGACGTCGACACTGATCCCGAACTGGCCGAGGAGTACGGCGAGCGCGTCCCGTACGTGCTGGTCGACGGCCACCCGGCGTTCAAATACGAGGTCGACGAGCGCGACCTGCGCTTGAAGCTGCTCGCGGCGACCTGACTTCGAAAAAACCGCGACTGACCCCGACGACCGCGACTCCCCCGCTACTTCTCGACCGTCTCCGCACCCGGCGCGTTCGCCTTCACTCTCGTCACGGCCTCGACGGCGTTCGACCGGGAGGCGTACCCCTCGCCGGAGTCGGAGAGGACGTTGCCGTTGCGGTGGCGGAGCCGCCAGCGCCACTCCTCGGCGGCGTCCTCGTAGATCTCGAAGGCCGCACTGCCGGCCGCGAGCGCGGTCGCGTCGGGCGCGTACTCGCTCACGCGTTCGATCGCGTCCGTCGCGTTGGACTTGGAGGCGTACCCCTCGCCGGAGTCGGCGATGAGGTTCCCGTTGTCGTGGACGAGCCGCCAGCGCCACTTGCCGCCCCTGTCCTCGTAGGCCTCGAACGTCGCCTTGCTCTCGCCGTCGCCCGCCCGCCCCTCGGCGTCCTCGTCGTCGGGGAACGCGAGGCCCGCGCCGCCGGCGTTCGACCTGACGCTGTCGAGCCCCTGCTGGGCCTTCTGCCGGGAGGCGTATCCCTCGCCGGAGTCGGCGAGGACGTTGCCGTTCTCGTGGACGAGCCGCCAGCGGTACTCGCCGGCCGCGTCGCGGAACACCTCGAACGCCGCGGGGTCGATCCGGAGGTAGTCCGCGGCCGCGACGTGGTCGCGCAGCTTCGCGAGCGCGCGCTTCGCGTTGGACTTGGAGGCGTACCCCTCGCCGGAGTCGCCGACGACGTTGCCGTTGTCGTGGCGGAGCCGGAAGCGCCACTCGTCGGCGCTGTCGGCGTACAGCTCGAAGGTCGCCTGACTCTCCGGCGCGGCGTCCTCGTCCGGGATGGCGACGTCCGGCTCCGCGGCGTCTTCCGGCTCCGGGCCGTCGTCGTCGGCGACCGCCTCGGCCTCCGCGACCGGCGTCTCGATCCGGAGGAGACCCGCGCCGAGCGCGTTCCGCCGCACGCTGTGGAGTCCCTGCTGGGCCTTCCCGCGGCTGCTGTACCCCTGTCCGGCGGTCGCGATGACGTTGCCGTTGCGGTGGCGGAGCCGCCAGCGCGGCTTGCCACCGGCGTCCTCGAACAGCTCGAACCGGGCCTTGCTCTCGCGTAACGCCGCGGTCTCCGCTCGGACCGATCCGAGCGCCGACTCGGTCTCCGACAGCTTCTCCGTGGTCGCGGCGAGTTCGGACTCGGCCGCGTCCAGTTCCCCTCGGGTTTCGTCCAGTTCCTCTCGGGTCGCGTCCAGCTCCGCGCTCGTCTCGTCGCGCTCGGCCGTCGCGCTCGCGGTCTCGCTCCGCATCCGCTCGTAGTCCTCGTAGACGGGGTCGGAGAGCAGCGGGACGACCGTTCCCGCCAGTCCGATGAGCCCCAGTCCGAGGCCGTACAGCACGATCACGGTCGAATCGCCGGAGGAGGTGGACCAGCCCTCCGGGAAGATGCTCACGAACCAGACGACGCCGAGAACGCTGACCGCCGTGCCGAGGTACCCGAGAGTGGTGCCCGCCTTCCGCAGCGGGAATCGGATCACCGCCCCGAGCATCACGAATATCGGTGCCAACGCCGCCAGCGCGTACCCGATTCCCCGGGTCGTCGTCGCAGCCTCGGTGAAGAAGAACAGCACGACGCCGGCCAGTCCGAGCAACACGCCGAACCCGAACAGCCAGTAGCCGTTCACCTCGTCGTTCGTCGTCGGCGTGCCGATGCGGCGCTCGTACAGTCCGCCGGACGGTTTTGATTCGTTGTCACTTGCCATGCGCGAGTGAACTCCGGCAGTCCTGTTATACTTGTCGGGCGTCCGGGACGTGTGCGACGAGCGCGGACTACCGCGACCCGAGCGTTTACCCGTCGAACGGTCCCTGTTGGGACGTATGTACGTGTTCGAAGGCGGTCGCGTGGCGGACGCGGACGGGACTCGTGAGGCGGACGTCGCGGTCGCGGACGGCGAGGTCGTCGCGGTCGGCGACCCGGAAACGGTCGCGGAGGCGATCGACGACGGGTCGGACGCGGACCTCACGCGGATCGACGCGAGCGGCCGGGTGGTCGCGCCCGGGCTGATCGACGCCCACGTCCACGTGATGATGGACGGACGCCCGGACGTCGCGACCGCGGTCTCCGACAGCGACTACACGGCGAGCTACCGGACCGCGAGCAATCTGGCGGCGGCGGTCGAGGCCGGCGTCACGACCGTCCGTGACCTCGGGAGCCGGGGGACGCTCGCGCTCGACGCCGGCGAGGCGGTCGTCGCCGGCGACATCCCCGGGCCGCGCGTGCTCGCGTGCGGCCGCAACGTGATCATGACCGGCGGCCACGGCAACTGGTTCGGGCGCGAGGCCGACGGTCCCGCGGAGGTGCGGAAGGCGGCCCGCGAGCAGCTGAAGGCGGGCGCTGACGTGCTCAAGTGTATGGCCACCGGCGGCGTCCTCACCGAGGGCGCGGTGACGGGCGCACCGGAACTCACACCCGAGGAACTCGCGGCGTTCACCGACGCGGCCGCCCCCACGAACACCCCGACCGCGGCCCACGCCCACGGCGAGGAGGGGATCAAGAACGCGGTCGAGGCCGGCATCTCCAGCGTCGAACACGGGACGTTCATGGACCGGGAGGCGGCCGAGATGATGGCCGAGCGCGGCACCTACTGGGTGCCGACCGCGAGCGCGCTCCGCGGCATCGTCGAGAACGGCGTCGAGGCCGGCATCCCCGAAGACGCCGTCGCGAAGGCCGAGGACGCCGCGGACCGCTTCGACGACGCCTGGGACCACGCGCTGGAGGCCGGCGTCCCCATCGCGATGGGGACCGACGCGGGCACGCCGTTCAACTTCTTCGGTGACATTCCCGAGGAGATGGCGCACATGGTCGAGTACGGTCTCGCCCCCGACGCGGCCCTCGAAGCCGCCACCGTCAACGCCGCCGACCTGCTCGGACTCGACGACGTGGGGCGCGTCGCCGAGGGATATCGGGCGGATCTGGTCGTCCTCGGTTCCGACCCCAACGCCGACGCCGAGGCGTGGCGGGACCCCGACGCGGTGTTCGCGCGCGGCGAGCGCGTAGAATAGTGGATCCGGTTCCGTTGGGGATCTTATAAGAGATCCAGTGGCGTCGCAGTCGGGCGTTTATACCTGAACGACGATTCTGCGGTGAACGCTTTGGAAGGACCAGCCGCTCTTCTGTCAAAAGCTAGTTGCGGTGCGGTGACCGCCCCAACGTCTCGGCGATTCTGTCGCGCATCGTTGTCACTGGACTGACGGAGAATACCACCGAAGCCCCAGCCGCTCGGCTGTACGATGTAATGGGTTCTTATAAACGACCGATTGGCACGAACACCACCGAAGCCCCAGTCGCGAGGCGGGCGCACGCTCGCTGCGCGCCTCACTCGGTCGCTCACTGCGTTCGCTCCCTCGTTGCGGTGCTTCCATCGTCATCAGAACGCCCTGCGTTCTGATTGGCTCACGAGAGCTTCGCTCTCGTGAACGCCTGCGCCCGCCTCGCGACTGCCCCTTCGAGTCCCACCCGACCGCAACCGCCCCGCACCTCACACCTCCCCAGCCTCGTCGGTCGGCCTCCGCGTCGCTCCGGCCGACTGACTCCCTCGCGGGCGGTTCGCGGCCGCCGGTGGCGGCCGCTCACCGGCGCGCCGACCGCACCGCGCGTTCATTTATAAATCATCTCGCTGCCGCCGATCTGTGTCTCCGGCCGCGGAGCGCGACGAACGGTCGCTTTTAATCCGAGCCGACGCAAGGATCGATCGATGACGAGCGCGCAATCCGGGTCGGCGACGCGGCACGCGGACCCGGACGAGAACCCGTACGTCGAGGAGCCGCCGACCGACTTCGACGCGGTCGACGACCTCTCACCCGAGGCGGCCGCCGAGCAGGCCGAACTGCTCCGGGCCGCGGTCCGCGAGCACGACCACCGGTACTACGTCGAGGCCGACCCCCTAATCGCCGACGAGGCGTACGACGCGCTGTTCGCCCGGCTGCGGGAACTCGAAGACGCCTTCGACCTGCCGACGGAGGACTCCCCGACTCGGCGGGTCGGCGGCGAACCGCTCGACGCGCTGGAGACGGTCGAACACGTCGCGCCGATGCTGTCCATCGACAACGCGACCGAGGCGGCGGCGGTCCGCGAGTTCGACGAACGCGTCCGGGAGAGCCTCGCCGCCGCCGAGTCGGCCGATCTCGCCGGATCCGATCCCGCGGACCTCGCGTACGTCTGCGAGCCGAAGTTCGACGGGCTCTCGGTCGAGGTGATATACGAGGACGGCGAGTACGTCCGCGCGGCGACCCGCGGCGACGGCCGAGAGGGCGACGACGTCACCGAGCAGGTGCGCACGATCCCTTCCGTCCCCGGCCGTCTGCGCGGCGACGACCACCCCGACCGGCTCGCGGTCCGCGGCGAGGTGTACATGCCCCGCGACGCGTTCGAGGCGTACAACGAGCGACTGATCGAGCGCGGCGAGGAGCCGTTCGCGAACCCCCGGAACGCCGCGGCCGGCACGCTCCGCCAGCTCGACCCCGCGGTCGTCGCCGAGCGCCCCCTCGACGTCTTCTTCTTCGACGTGCTGGCGTGGGAGTCGGGCGACGACGGCCCGGACGCTCCCGAGCGCTCCGTCGCCTCCCGCCGCCCCGACCGCCACCGAGACGTCCTCGACCGCTTCGAGTCGTTCGGGCTCCGCCGAAACGACCGCGTCGCCGTCGTCGACGACGTCGAGGCCGCGATCGACTACCGCGACGAGATCCTCGCCGCCCGCGACGACCTGAACTACGCGGTCGACGGCGTCGTGATCAAAGTCGACGCGCTCGCCCACCGCGAGGCGCTCGGGACCACGTCGCGCGCGCCGCGCTGGGCGTTCGCCTACAAGTTCCCCCCGCGGACCGCGACGACGACCGTCGAGGGGGTGACGGTTCAGGTGGGTCGCACCGGGCGGCTCACGCCCGTCGCCGAACTCGACCCCGTCGACGTCGGCGGCGTCACCGTCTCGCGCGCGACACTCCACAACCCCGCGGAGATCGAGGCGCTCGGCGTGAACGTCGGCGATCGCGTCCGGATCTATCGCGCCGGAGACGTGATCCCGTACGTCCCCGAGGTCGTCGAGAAGCGCTCCGAGGGGACCTACGCGTTCCCCGACGCCTGCCCCGTCTGCGGGGCCGAAGTCGAGCGCGACGGCCCGCTCGCCTTCTGTACCGGCGGGCTCGGCTGCCCGGCGCAGCTGGAGCGCGCGGTCGAACACTGGGCGCGCCGCGACGCGCTCGACGTGGAGGGGCTCGGTCCGGAGCGGGTCGAACAGCTCCGCGAGGCCGGCCTCGTGGAGTCGCTGCCGGATCTGTACGACCTGACCGTCGAGGACCTGACCGCACTGGAGGGGTGGGCCGAGACGAGTGCCGAGAACCTGATCGCCGAACTCGACGCGACTCGGAACCCGCCGCTCGACGACTTCCTCGCGGGGCTCGGGGTCCCGGACGTGGGTGCGACGACCGCGCGGGCGATCGCGGCCCACTTCGGGACGCTCGACGCCCTCCTCGACGCCGACGAGGACGCGCTCCGCGAGGTCGACGACGTCGGCCCGGAGGTGGCCGAGTCGATCCGGACCTTCTTCGATCGCGACGAGAACCGCGCCGCGATCGAGGGGCTCCGCGAGCGCGGCGTCGACCCCGAGCCGTTCGAGACCGCCGACGGCGACGCCTTAGACGGGCTCACGTTCGTGTTCACCGGGTCGCTGTCGGTCCCGCGGAGCGAGGCGCAGGCGCACGTCGAGGCGCACGGCGCGAACGCCACGTCGAGCGTCTCCGGCAACACCGACTACCTCGTCGCGGGCGAGAGCCCCGGCCGATCGAAGCGCGACGACGCCGACGCCGAGGACGTGCCCGTCCTCGACGAGGACGCGTTCGCCGATCTGCTCGACGACCGCGGCGTCGCGTGGCCGCCGAGCGACGACGGGTGATATCGCTCCCCCGTCGGCTCTCCCTCCGACGACCGCACGTTCCGACCCACAACCCTTTATCCCGTACCGCCGGAACCGGAAGGCATGACCGCGATCGAACTGCGCGGCGTTCGGAAGGAGTTCGCCGACGTCACGGCCGTTCGCGACCTCGATCTCACCGTCGACGACGGTGAGGTGTACGGGTTCCTCGGGCCGAACGGCGCGGGCAAGTCGACGACGATCGACATGCTCCTCGACCTCGTGCGCCCGACCGCGGGAACGGTCCGCGTCCTCGGCGCGGACGTCGCGACGGACGGGGTCGAGATCCGTCGGAAGACGGGCGTGCTCCCGGACGGCTTCTCTGTGTACGACCGCCTCTCCGGCCGGCGACACGTCGAGTTCGCCGTCGAGTCGAAGGAAGTGGACGACGACCCGGACGCGCTGCTCGACCGGGTGGGTCTCGCCGGCGACGGCGACCGACCGGCCGGGGAGTACTCGAAGGGGATGCGCCAGCGGCTCGCCCTGGCGATGGCACTCGTCGGCGACCCCGACCTGCTGATCCTCGACGAGCCCTCCTCCGGTCTCGACCCGGCCGGCGCGAAGGAGATGCGCGAGATCGTTCGCACCGAGGCCGACCGCGGCGCGACCGTCTTCTTCTCCTCGCACCTCCTCGAACAGGTCGACGCCGTCTGCGACCGGGTCGGAATCCTGCGCGACGGCGAACTGGTCGCCGAGGACTCCGTCGAGGGACTGCGCGAGGCGGTCGGCGGCGAGGAGACGCTCGAAGTCGCGGCCGCGGGCGCGGACGATGAGGCGGTCGCGGCGGTCCGCGCGGTCGCCGGCGTCTCCGGCGTCACCCGCGACGGCGACGAACTGGTGGTGAACTGCGCCAGCGACGCGAAGACCGACGTGATCGCCGCCCTCGAAGACGCGGGCGTCGCGGTCGCCGACTTCCACACCCGAGAGGCGTCCTTAGAGGACCTCTTCCTGGCGTACACGGAGGGAGACGCTGCGGAGCGCGACACCGACGCCTCCGACTCGACTCGGCCTGACGACGAGACCGCGGCCGAGGAGGTGGACTCATGAGCCTCCCCGCCGTCGCCCGCAAAGACCTTCGGGAGACGGTTCAGTCGCGCGGGATGATCGCGCTCATCGCGCTGTTCTCGCTGCTCGTCTCGGTGCTCGCGTTCATCGTTCGTCCCACGGGACAGAACGAGCAGTTCGCCACGGAGGCGCTGTTGAGTTTCTTCGTCGGCCCGGTCCTCGTGACGTACCTCGTCCCGCTGGTCGGCGTCGTCGTCGGCTACGGCGCAGTCAGCGGCGAGCGCGAGTCGGGGTCGCTGAAACTGCTCCTGTCGCTCCCGCACTCGCGGGCCGACGTGGTGTTCGGGAAGGTCGTCGGTCGCGGGGCGGCGCTCGCGCTCGCGGTGTTCGCCGGCTTCCTGCTGCCGGCGGCCGTGCTGATCGTCGTGCCGGTCACGTTCAACGCCGGCGCGTTCCTCGGGTACACCGTGTTCGCGGCCGCGCTCGGCGTCGTGTTCGTCTCCATCTCGGTCGGCTGTTCGGCCGCCTCGTCGACCCAGTTGCGCGCGCTCATCGGTAGCATCGGCGTCTACGTGCTGTTCGTCCTCCTGTGGAGCGTGCTCACCGGCCGGCTCGTCGGAGCCGTCCCCGGTTCCGTCATCAACGCGCTCCCGCTGTCGGCGACGCAGATACGCGTGTTCCTTCAGGTCTCGAACCCCACGAGCGCGGTCGAGGTGCTGTCGAACGCGTTCCTCGGCGGACAGCTGTTCAGCGGCCAGCAGGCGAACCGGCAGCTCTCGGCGGCCGCGATGCTGGTCTTCTGGACCGTCGCCCCGCCGCTCGCCGGACTCCTGAAGTTCGACGCGGACGACCTCTGAGCGGCCGCGACTCGGCCGCGACGCCGCTCGCAGTCATTCCTGTGACTCACTTCGTTCGTCCCAGAAATGGGCTCGGGCGGGTTCGAACCACGGTCGCTCCCGTTCGCTCGCTCCGCTCGCTCACCTCCCGCTCCCTGATTCGAACCCGCCCTCAGACACGCACGTTCCTGCGGCTCGCGATATTGCTCGCCGCAGGAAGTGGGCTCGGGCGGGTTCGAACCGGAGAAAGACGGTCGTCTCGCTTCGCTCGACGCTGCGTCTCTCAGGGCTTGAAACGCCCTCGGAGTCATTTCTGTGACTCACTTCGTTCGTCCCAGAAATGGGCTCGGGCGGGTTCGAACCTCACTCACTCCACTCGCTGCGCTCGCTCCGTTCCCTGCTTCGAACCCGCCGCCATACCTGCGGCTCACCGTTCGGTTCGCCACAGGTATGGGCTCGGGCGGGTTCGAACCGCCGATCTCAGCCTTGTAAAGGCCGCGTCATAACCAGCTAGACCACGAGCCCTCACCGGAACAACCCCCTGAGAGCGGAAAACGATTTCCTTCCGCGCCGCGAACCCCCGCCGTGAACCGCCGCCTCATCGGGGTCGCAGGCGTCCTCGCGTGCGTCGTCCTCGTCGGCGTCGCCGTCGCCGCGACGAACCCGACGCTCCTGATCGCCGGCTACGACACCGCCACGGTCGGGGCCGTCGACGGTGACACCGGCGAGTCGCTCGCGACCGTCGACGCCCGCGTCGCCGACGGCGTCGTGAAGCAGTACGTCGGGCTCTCCGCGACCCCGGACCTCTCCGAAGGCGAGGGGATGCTGTTCGTCCACGGCGAGGAGGCGGAGCGCGCCTACGTGATGCGCGACATGGCCTTCCCGATCGACATCGTCTTCGCGGACGCGAACGGGACCGTCACGCGGATCCACGAGGCCGAACCCGAGCCGCGGCCGTACACGCGCTACGAGGGGACCGGCCGCTACGTCCTCGAAGTGCCGCGCGGGTGGAGCGACCGTCACGGCGTCGACCCGGGCGATCGGCTGGTGATCGACCGGGCGTGAGACCGCCGTCCGATCCGGAGTAAAGCCGCCGTTCGACCCGGAGTAAAGCCGCCGTCTGACCCGACGCGACCACCCGACGAAACCGCTTTCAGCGTCGCAACCGTCGCCTCGACCATGACCGGACTCGCTCGCCGGATCGCGTGGAACCTCCGCCACCGCTGGCGGCGGGTGTTCGCCCTCTGTGTCGTCGGTTCCGGCGTCGCCGCCCCGATCCTCTCCGGCCTCTGGTGGACCCTCCCACTCGTGTGGTTCTTCGGCCTCGTCATCGCGCTCCCGGTCCTCCACACGCTGGTGAAGCCGATCCCGGACGACGACGCGGACGACTCCGAGAACGCCACCGGCGACCCCGCGCTCGACGCCCTCCGCGAGCGGTACGCCAACGGCGAGATCGACGAGCGCGAGTTCGAGCGGAAACTCGACCGCCTGCTGGAGACCGAGGACGCCGAGACGGTCGATCCGGGGGACGGCGACGTCGCTGACAGGGTGCGTGAGGGGCTTCGCCGCGAAGTGGAACGGATACGCGAGTGAAGCGTCCCGTCCGGGCCGCTTCCGATACTCGATCGGTGCGCCGCGTCGGCCGTTAGTCGTCTATCTCTCGGTTGTGGACCGCTTCGCCGGAGTTCCCGTCGAAGAGGTGGATCGTCTCTTCCGGGATCTCGATCGTGATCTCGTCGCCGGCCGCGACCTGCTGGAGACCGTCGACGGTGGCGATGAACGTCTGGTCCTCCGGCGCGTCCTCGAACCGGAGGTACACGGTGTTCTCGTCGCCCATCGGTTCGACGACGTCGACGACCGTCGAGAACGTGTGCTCGCCCTCGGCGTCGCCGGCAAGCGAGATGTCCTCGGGGCGGACCCCGAGGGTGAGGTCGGTCACGTCGCCGATGTCGTCGAGCGTCGACTCCGAGAGCGGGTAGTCGAACAGGGGGCTGACGAGCGTCTCGCCGTCCCGCTGAACGTCGAAGAAGTTCATCGACGGGTCCCCGATGAACCCGGCGACGAACTGGTTCGCCGGCTCGTGGTAACACTCCAGCGGGGTCGCCACCTGCTGGAGTTCGCCGGCGTCTAGGATCGCGATCCGGTCGCCCATCGTCATCGCCTCCGTCTGGTCGTGCGTGACGTACATCGTCGTCACGTCGAGGTCGTCCTGAAGCCGCTGGAGCTCCGTCCGCATCTCCGACCGGAGCTTCGCGTCGAGGTTGCTGAGCGGCTCGTCCATCAGGAACACCTCCGGGTCGCGGACGATCGCCCGCCCGAGCGCGACCCGCTGGCGCTGTCCGCCGGAGAGGTCGGACGGCTTCCGGTCTAACAGTTCGGCGATGCCCATCGTCTCCGTGGCGTCGGTGACGCGCTCGTCGATCTCGCCGTCGGAGAGGTCCGTCGACTCTTCTAAGCCGAACGCCATGTTCTCCCGAACCGTCATGTGGGGGTACAGCGCGTACGACTGGAACACCATCGCGATGTCCCGGTGTTGCGGCTTCACGTCGTTGATGATCTTGCCGGCGAGCCGGATATCCCCGCTGGAGATCGTCTCTAACCCCGCCACCATCCGGAGCGTCGTCGACTTGCCACAGCCCGAGGGACCGACGACGACGAGGAACTCGCCGTCGCGCATCTCGATGTCGACGTCGTCGACGGCGACGATCTCACCGTCGCCGTCGGGGAACACCTTAGTCACGCCGTCGAGTTCGAGCGTTCCCATGCTATCGCCCCCGTGGAACGGCGCGGCGGTTCGAGATCGATGCGTGCGGTCGGGTACGTGGTTGCTGTCGAATCATGGATTGCTGCTGGCGAGAGGCGGCGATCACGTCGCCACCCCCTCGGCGAACTCCTCGCCGAACGCGATGTACACCGCGAGCGTCGGCAGGGCGGCGATGAACGCGCCCGCCATTCGGAGCGCGAAGTCCTGCCCTTCGAGCGACGTTCCCAGCCCGGCCAGGATCAACACGATCGGCGCGGCCGCGCTGGACTCCGTCTGGACCAACACGAGCGTGAACAGGAGGTCGTTCCAGATCTGAGTGAACTGATAGATCAGGACCACCGCGAACATCGGTCCCGAGAGCGGGAGGACGATCCGGCGGTAGATGCGGCGAATGGACGCGCCGTCCAGCCGCGCCGCCTCGATCATCTCCTCGTTCATGTTCTTGTAGTACGACCTGAACAGGACGGTACAGATCGGCAGTCCGTAGGCCACGTGAGTGATGATAAGCTCGACGATCCCCGTGTAGTCGTCGTTGATCCCGAGCCCCCACAGGAAGCTCAGCGACTCCTCAAGCGGGATCATCGACCAGAACTGCGAGAGCGGCACGAGCACCGCCTGGTACGGGATGAATACCCCGGCGACGAACAGCGCGAGGATCGGCGCTTTGTACCTCGGCTTCCAATTTGACTGCGTGAGCCCGTAGGCCGCGAAGCTCCCGAGCAGCGCCGAGATGACGGTCGCGGGGATCGCGTACAGCGCGCTGTTGATCAGTCCCCGGCCGAGCGCGTCGAACGCGGCCTGCCACTTCTCGAGGGTGAACGTACTCCCCGTCGGCGGCGTGAACGGAAGCGACCCGCTGACGCCGCTAGGGGTCTTAAACGAGGTGACGAGGCCCGATTCGATCGGGATCAGGAAAAACGTCAGCATCCCGAGCAGGCCGAGATACAGCATGGCCCGGTACCCGTCGATCCCGGAGAACACCCCCGCGGACGCTCCTGGGTCCGCTTTCGATACCGCTCCTCCGTCGGTTCGTGTGTCGTCGTTCATAGGTTCCCTCGATTGTACTGGTAGTAGAGGTACGGACCGACGATACCGAGCGTCATCAGGAACAGGGTGATAGCGATCGCCGACGCGTACGCCCAGTTCAGGTTCGCGTACGCCTCACGGACCATCTTGGTCGCGAGGATGTCGGCCCCGTTCGGTGGCCGGTAGCCGCCGACCAGCGAGTACAGGAAGTCGAACGCCTTCAGCGCGAACACCATCAGGACGACCGACGCGCTGATCGTCGACCCCTTCAGCTGGGGGATGATCACGCGCCAGTACATCCGGATCGTCGACGCGCCGTCGACCTTCGCCGCCTCGTAGTGTTCGTTCGGGATGGCCCGCAGGCCCGCGAGGTACACGACCATCGCGTACCCCGCGAACTGCCACATCAACGCGAACATCACCGCCCAGAGGACGATGTCCGGGTTCCCGATCCAGTCGACCCGGCCGAGCCCGAGCGACGTGATGACGATGTTGATGACGCCGTTGTTAAAGTTGAACATCCACGCCCAGAACTGCGCGGTGACGACGAACGAGAGGCTCATCGGCAGCAGGTAGATCGTCCGGAAGGTGTTCTCGAATCGAATATTCCGGTCGACCAGAATCGCCAACCCGAGCCCGAGCGCGAGCGTCACCAAGGTGAACCCGACGAGGAGGACGAAGGTGTTGACCGCGGCGTCGACGAAGCCGCTCTCCGACAGCGCGCGGCCGTACATTTCGAGGTCCAAGTCGCCGTATCTCGGGTTCCCAAAGCCGGTGAAGTCCGTTAGCGATATCAGGAAGTTCCAGATGATCGCCCCGTAGACGAACAGTCCCACCAGCAGGAACGGCGGGAGCCAGAACTGCGACGACCCGACGAAGTCGCTGCCGAAGCGGTCGTTCAACGCGGTGATCGGACTGAATCCCGAGCCCTTCCGGTCCTCGGCGACGCCGCCGTCCGTGACTGCGTCGCCACTGTCGTCACCGGTGTCAGTGTTCCGTGTCATATGGTTCGTCGTGTGCCGAAACCGCCGAAATCCGGTCGCATCGTGGACCGGAGTTAGTTGGAGACCGCGTCGACGAAGCCTTCGGTGGCGGCGTCGACGTTGTACGGTCCGGAGAACTCGCTGGAGATCACGTCGTTCAGCGCCGTCATGGTCTCCGAGGGGACGCCCAGCCCGTGCTGGAGGTTCGGGGGACGCTCCTCCGCGTTGGCGAAGTCCTCCTGCGTCTCCTGGAGGTACGGGCCGAACTCGCTCATGTCGACGTCGGTTCGCGTCGGGATCGAGCCCTTATACTGGTTGAACGCGACCTGCGCCGCCTCGCTGCCGACGAACGCCATGAACTGGTCCGTCGTGTCCGGCGTCGGGTTGTCGGACGGGTAGAGGAACGAGTCGAAGTGGAGCATGTACATGCCCTCCGAGCCGGGATACGTCTTGAAGCCCCAGTCCTCGTCGTAGTTGAAGTCCTCGGCGTTCCGGTAGGCACCGGCCGCCCAGTTCCCCTGATGGATGAACGCCGCGTTGCCCTCGATGATGTTCTGGTTGGACTCCGTGAGTCCGATCGAGGACGCGTCGTCGTTGATGTAGTTCTCGAGGATCTCCGCGAGCGACTCGAAGGTCGCGCTGACCGCGGCCTCGTCGGGGCTCCCGTCGAGGAAGTTCATGTACGCCTCGTACCCCTCCTGACCGAGCATCGTCGAGGAGAACAGCTGGGTCGTCGTCCAGGTGCCGCTCGCGCCGTGGGTCATCGGAATCGCGTCCGTCTCGTTCTGGACCGTCTCCAGCGCGTCGATGAACGCGGACACGCTCGTCAGCGAGTCGGGGTCGACGCCCGCCTCTTCGACGACCGAGGTGTTGTAGAACAGGCAGTTCAGTCGGTGCGAGCCGAGCGGGACCGCGCGGTACGCGCCGTTTCGCTGGTGGAGATCGACGGCCTCCTGAACCATCACGTCCTCGAAGCCTTCCTCCTCCCAGACGCTACCGACGTCGCCCAGGACGCCGTCGTAGCGCTGGAGGTTCGGGCCGGGCCAGCCGGCAAACGCGCTCGGCGGCTCGTTGTTCTGGAGCCGGTTCGCGACGACCGCGTCGAGGTTCTGGTTGCCGCCGCCCCCGATCGGATTGAACTCGTGTTCGATGTCGGGATACTCCTCCTCGAAGGCCTCCACGAGCGCTTCCGCAGCCGTCGCGCCGTCGCCGCCGGTCCACGCGTGAAGGAACCTCAAGCGCACCTTCTCCCCCGTCGCCTCCGTCGCCGCCGCCGGAACAGCCGGCGAGACCCGCGAGGGTTGCCGCCCCAGTCGCTCCGACGAAGTGTCGCCGCGATAACCGCTTGTCTTGGTCTGTCATGGTACTTCACGGTAGACAATGGACGATTGGCATATATACTTACTCATTACTCTAGAACAATTTCTAAAACGCCGTCGACCGCCATGAATCGGTTGTATTCCTCCGGTTTCCGTTTTCGGACGCGCCGGGACTGCGGGGGCATCGACGCCGGATCGAGAGAGATACCGACGCCGGATCGAGAGAGATACCGACGCCGGATCGAGAGAGATACCGACGCCGGATCGAGAGAGATACCGACGCCGGATCGAGAGAGATACCGACGCCGGATCGAGAAAGATACCGATGCCGGACCGACGGGCATACTACGGTCCGGCGGATGGGCACACCCATGCGCCCCTCGATCGCCGCGGTCTCGTATCCGGTCGCCGGCGACGCCGCGGAGCGGCCGCTCCTCGCCGTCTGGCTGCTCCTCGCGCTGTCGGTCCTCGTCCCGGTCCTTCCGGCGGTGCCGGTCGTCGGTTACCTCGTCCGCGTGTTGGCCGCCAGCGAACGCGGCGACTCCCTCCCGCCGTTCCTCGCCGACGGGCGGACGCTTCTCCGCCGGTCGCTCGGCGGACTGGTCGTCTGTCTGGCGTTCCTCGGCGTCCCGTTTGCCGCGCTCCTCGTGACCCTCTACGGTGTCATCACGCTTGAACCCGGCGCGGACGCGCCGGTCGTCGTGATCCTCGCCGGCTCGACCGCCGTCCTGTTCATGGGGATCATCGGGCTCTATCTGGTCCCGATCTCACTGACGACCTACGGCCGGCAGGGATCGCTCCGACGGGCGTTTTCCACCGACTCGCTCCGGCCGGTAGCCGGCCACGCCGCCTACTTCTTCGGGTGGACGCTCGGGTTCACCGCGCTCGTCGTCACGGTCGGCGTCGGCGGCGCGCTGTTCACGCTCTCTCGGATCGGACCGCTCGCCGGCACCTTCGTCCTCGCCTACGGGCTCCTCGTGACCGCGTACCTCTGGGGGCGGGCCGTCGAGCGCGCGAGACGGCGGTGAGGGGCCGCCGTGACCGACCGATTCTTGACCGCGCGGTCCCGAGGTACCGGTAATGCAGGGACCGCTGTGGATAGACACGCACGCGCCGGACCTCGACGAGATCCGGCAGGACGAGGCCCGCGACCGCCTGCGTCGGGCCGTCGACGAGCCGATGAACCTCGTCGTTCAGGGACCGCCGGGGGTCGGGAAGACGGCGGCGGCACGGGCGCTCGCCGACGCCTCCCACGCCGACCCCGAGGCCGATCTGATCGAGATCAACGTCGCCGACTTCTTCGGTCGGACCAAAAAGGAGATCCGGACCGACCCGCGGTTCGAGGGGTTCCTCGAAGGCCGGAGCCGCATGGCGAAACGCGACATGATAAACCGCGTGCTGAAGGAGTCCGCGTCGTACGCGCCGATGTCCGGCGAGTACAAGACGGTCCTATTGGACAACGCGGAGGCGATCCGCGAGGACTTCCAGCAGGCGTTGCGCCGCGTGATGGAGAAACACCACCGGACCACGCAGTTCGTGATCGCCACCCGCCAGCCCTCGAAGCTCATCGCGCCGATCCGGTCGCGCTGCTTCCCGGTCCGCGTCCGCTCGCCGACGACCGACGAGACGATCGACGTCCTCGAAACGATCTGCGACCGCGAGGGCGTCGACCACGACGGCGACGGGCTGGAGTTCGTCGCCAGCGCGGCCGGCGGCGACCTCCGCGAGGCGATCCTCTCCGCGCAGGCGACCGCGGTCGAGGGCGACGAGATCACGATGTCGACGGCCTACGAGACGCTCGGTGAGGTCGGCGACGACGACGCGCTCCGCGAGGCGCTCGCCGACGCCCGTAACGGCGACCTGAAGGACGCGCGGTCGACGCTGGACGACCTCCTCGACGAGGGCTACGACGGGCAGGAACTGCTCCGCGAGACCCTCCGGGTCGCCCGCGCCGGCTCCGAGTACGGCGGCGACGACCTCGCGCGGCTCCACGCGCTCGCCGGCGAGGCCGACCTCGACCTCTCCGACGGCCTCGACGACACGACCCACCTCGTCCACCTGCTCGCGGCGTGGGCCGCGGGACGGACCCGGCTCTCGCCCGCGCTGCGGGACGCGGAGGTCGCGCCGTGACCCGGACCCCCCCGCTCTCCCGACTCCTCCCGTTTCCCGTGGTCGACGCCGCGTGGAACCTCGCGCTCGTCCCGGCGCTCGCGGGCGCGGTCGCGCTCCCGTTCCTCCCGCCGGTCGGGGTCGCGCTCGTCGCGCTCGCGGTCGGAATCCTCTGGTTCCACCGCGACCCGGAGCGCGACCCGCCGAAGGGCGACGAGACCGTCCTCGCCCCGGCCGACGGCACCGTCTCCGTGGTGCGCGAGGAGGGGTCGCGGCTCCGCGTCGGCGTGTTCATGAACGTCACCGACGTCCACGTCAACCGCGCGCCGCTCGCGGGCGAGGTCCGCGAGGTCCGCCACCGCCCCGGCGCGAACCGCCCGGCGTTCGACAAGGAGTCGGACCGCAACGAGCAGGTCGCGGTCGACTTCGGCGAGTACGAACTGCTCGTCATCGCGGGCTGGTTCGCCCGCCGGATTCACCCCTCCGTCGAGCCGGGCGACCGCGTCGAGCGCGGCGACCGCGTCGGCCACGTCTCGTTCGGCTCCCGCGCGGACGTGGTGTTGCCCGTCGACGTGACCCGCGACGACCTGTTGGTCGCCGAGGGCGACAGCGTGCGCGCGGGCGAGACGATCATCGCGGAGCGGCCGGGCGAGCCGTAGGCGACTCTCGACGTGGGTCTCGTGCGACCGAAATCCCCAGTTCGGGTATACGCTTTTGTTTCGCGGCGACGACATCTCACGTGTATGCCCGAAGAGACCATTCACGAGGAGAAGCGGTCGCGGACTCGACAGGCACTGGCCACCTACTTCCGACGTATCGCCCGGGCGTTCGGCCGGGGGGATCCCGTCCCGGTCGACGACGCCGGCACGGTGACGGTCGATCCGACCGCCGAGTCCGACGTCGAAGTCGAACTCGAACGCGAGGACGGGACGGTCCACTTCGAGGTGGAGATGGAGTTCGAGGAGTCCGAGACCGAGGTCGACGAGAACGCGGCCGCGAGCAAGGCGAGCTTCGAGCTGTACGCGGACAACGCCGACCAGCACCGGTGGCGGCTCCGCCACGACAACGGGAACATCATCGCCGACGGCAGCGAGGGGTACGTCGACAAGCGCGACGCCGAGTCCGGAATCGAGAGCGTCCAGCGAAACGCGCCGGGCGCGCACGTCGTCGACATCTCGCGCGACGAGGAAGCGCCCGACGAGGGCGGTAGCGACGCGACCTTCGAACTGTACGCGGACGACGCCGACCAGTTCCGCTGGCGGCTCCGCCACGACAACGGGAACATCATCGCCGACGGCGGGCAGGGGTACGCCTCCAAGCAGAAGGCGAAACAGGGGCTCCGGAGCGTGAAGACGAACGCGCCCGGCGCGGCGGTCGAGGAGACCGACGAGTAACTCTCTGGCTCGCGACGAGCCGGTCGACGGACCACCGGCCGGCCGCGGACCGCACCGCTTATTCGCCGGCCCTCACTACCTCTCGCCGACATGGACGCGCTCGACGCCAAGTACCCGTTCTTCGCGAGCGCCCGCGAGGCGGTCGCGGCAGCCGCGGTGTCGCTGCCGGAGCTCGTCGCGGCCGACGCCCCCGCTGTCGAGCGCGCGCGAGAGCGGGTCGAACGCGCCCTCCTCGAAGGGACGGTCGCCTCCGAGAGCGGCGCGTTCCCGGGCGAGTCCGCGTACGACACGCAGGCGGAGCTGCTCTCGTACCCCATCGCGCGGATCCTCGTCTCCCTGCTCGACTCCGACCCCGCCATCGAGAAGTACGCCGCCGCGGAGGCCGCGACCGCGATGGACCGGGTCCGTCGCGACCTCGACACCGACGACGAGCTGCGATCGGTGTCGTCCGCGACGGTCGCGCTCGACGACCTGCTCGCCGAGTTCGACCTCGCGGACGCCGTGCGCCCCGACGAGAGCTCCCCGGCCGGAGCCGGTCGCGGAGCCGCGAGCGGGGCGGCGGCCGGCGGGAACGGTCCCGGCCGCGACCCGAGCCACTACCGGATCGACGTCGGTCCGTACCTCCGGCTCACCTCGCCCGACTGGGGGGACTCGTGGCGGCTCGTCAACCGGGCGCTCGCCGACGGCGCGGTGCGCGTCTCCCGCGACGAGCTGCTCGCGGCGCTGGAGGCGGCCGTCGAGGAGCGCGTCGCCGAGGGTCTCCCCTTCGAGTTAGCGGCCGATGAGGGGATCGGTGAGGCGCTCGAATCGCGCGTCGCCGACCTCAGGCAGCTGCTCTCCGAGCGTACCTACGCGGAGCCGCCCGACGTCGTCGCGCCCGACCTGTTCCCGCCGTGTATGACCAACCTCATCGAGAAGGCCGAGCGCGACGCCGCGCTCTCGTCGGCCGAGTCGTTCGCGCTGATGGCCTTCCTCGTCGGCATCGGGATGACGCCCGACGAGGTCGTCGCCTTCTGTGCGGACACCAGCCTCGACGCTGAGGGGATCCGCTACCAGACCGAGTACCTGACGGATGACCGGGGCACCCAGTACCCGCCGCCGACCTGCGAGACGCTCGCGAACTACGGGATCTGTCACAACGAGGACGACCACATGCAGGTCGCGGCCGATCCGCTCTCGTACTACGAGAAACGGGTGGCCGCGGCCGACGAGGTGACCGACTGGCGGGCCGGTCGGGAGCCGGACGAAGCGAGCGAGGCGTGAGTTTGACGCGCCGCTGCGGCCGCTAATACCGGAGAAACGGGACGAACCGCCTAGGACTCGTCGTCCGCGCGCATCAGATACGTTCCGACGCCGGCCATCAGGAGGACGAACCCGGCCAGAAGCGCCACGAGCGCGAGCGCGCCCGCTTCCGGGAGGACGGTCGATCCGCCGAAGGTGACCCCGATGCCGACCAGTCCGACGATGAACACCGCGGCCGCCGCCAGCGAAACGGTGATCTGCCGACGGAGTTCCGCGTCGATTTCCATGGCTGCGGCTTCCCGTCGCCGCTAAAAAAGGACTTCGATGGGCACTCCGGCCGTCCCCTCACTTCGCTAGGTGCGTGATGTCTCGCCGCAGGCTGTACCCGCGCGGAACGCCGACGATCCCCAGACACTCGTCGCAAAGCACTCGCTCGTAGTCTCGGTTGGTCTCTTTCTCCAACAGGGAGACGTCCGCGAGCGGAAACACCGACTCGCACCGATCGCACTCCGCCTTGTCGCCGTCGACGATCTTCATCGCTTCCCCGTTTCCGAGATCGACACATAAACTCGCGGACGGCGTTATCACTCGGGATAGCGAGATCCGATAAAAAATCGGACGGTCGGTCGACCCGGTCGGGGTCCGAGCGGTCCTCCGGCGTCAGCCGAAGAGCTCGCCGAGACCCTCGCCGCCGTCGCCTTCCTCTTCGTCGTCGTCCGCCTCGTCGGCGGCCTCGGCCTCTTCGTCGTCGTCATCGTCGTCGTCGGCCTCGTCGGCGGACGCGTCGGCGTCCGCGGAACCACCGGCGGACGCGCCGGCGGCGGGTGCCGCGGCGGCCGTCTCGATGGCCTCCTCGATGTCGACGTCCTCCAGCGCGGCGACGAGCGCCTTGACGCGGGACTCCTCGACGTCGACGCCGGCGGCTTCCAGCACGCCGGTGACGTTGTCTTCGTTGATCTCTGCTCCAGTCTCGTTCAGGATGAGCGCAGCGTAAACGTATTCCATTGGTGTGTACCTCGTGTTATCCGAACATCGCGCCGAGTCCCTCGCCGCCGTCGTCGCCGTCGTCGTCGTCGGCGTCGTCGTCGGTGGTGTCCTCGGCGTCTTCCGTCTCTTCGTCCGCCTGTTCCTCCTCCGCGTCGGCGTCGTCGGCCGGCTCCGTCGCCGGCGCGGTCTCGACGCCCTGGAGCTCCTCGGGGAGCGCCTCCTCGTCGTCGATCTGTGCCGCGAGCGCGCGAAGCTGGGCGTCGGCCTTCCCGATCAGGTCGGGCACGACGTCCGGGCTCTCGATCTCCGCGAACAGGCCGACGGACTTCGCCTCGCCGGACGCCTTCGCGAGAAGGGTGCCGGCGGTGGCGGCCGTCGGATACGCGGCGTTGACCGAGAGGTTGCGCGCGGCGGCCGCGGCGGACTGGACGTCCGCGCGGTACTCGTCGACGTCGATTTCGAGCTCGTCCGGCTCGAACAGGACGCCCTCGGAGTAGACGGCGCGCAGGTCCAGCCCGACCTCCTTCGGCTCGATTCCGAGCTCGACGAGGACGTTCGCGAGGTCGGCGTCGACGACCTCGCCCTCCGTCAGCACCGTCGAGTCCTCGGTGACCTTGATCGAGCCGTCTTGGATGCGCGCGGCCGCGCCCACGGTCTGGAGCTCGCCGACGAACGGTCCCGGGTCGACGCCGGTGTCGCCCTCGGGGATCACGATGTCGTTGGGAGCCACCTCGCCCTCGTTGATCGGGGCGGGGGTCTTCGAGGCTTCGAGCTGCTTGAAGAGGCCGAACGGGTTGTCGTTGGTGCCGACGAGCGCCACCTGACCGCTGACGAACTCCGTCAGCGCCTCGACCCCGTCGTTGACCTCCTCAAGGGCTCGGTTCGTGAGCGTGTTTCGGCTCATGCGGACGGCGGCCGAGCCGTGAAGCTCCCGGCGCATGGCCTGAAGCTGGCGGCTCGGAATGCCGGCCACGCCGACGATCCCGACGGAGTTGTACGAGTCGATAAAGTCGACGAGTTCGTCGACCTCCTCGCGTTTCCACTCGGGGATCGTCTCGGTCTTCCGGACCGAGCTCATACGGGCACCTCCTTCGCGGGACCCATCGTGGTCTTCACGTAGATCCCGTCGATGTTGAGCGGCCCCTTCTCGAGGTCTGCTTCGAGTCGTCGGATGATGACGTCGATGTTGTCCGAGATGTCGTCGGCGCTCATGTCTTCGGCACCGACGCGGGTGTGGAACGTGCGCCGGTCGCGCGACCGGAGCTGCACCGTGTTCTTCATCCGATTGACTGTGTCGACGACGTCATCGTCCGGCTGTAGTGGGGTAGGCATCTTCCCGCGCGGACCGAGGACGGTACCGAGGTACCGACCGATGTCCTGCATCAGGTTGGCCTCCGCGACGAAGAAGTCGGTATCGTCGGCCAGGTCCTTTGCGCGGTCGTCGTCGTCTCCGAGGTCTTCGAGGTCGTCGCTGTCGAGCACTTCGTCAGCGACCTCCTCTGCGCGGACGGCGGTTTCGCCCTCCGCGAAGACGACGATCTGTGTCTCCTGCCCCGTTCCAGCCGGCAGCACGATGGACTCGTCGATACGGTTCGACGGATCGTTGAGGTCGAGATCTCGCAGGTTGATCGCGATGTCCACGGTCTCGCGGAAGTTCCGCTCGGGCGCATCGTCGAGTGCGAGGGTTACGGCCTCTTGTATTGTGTCTGCCATTTTCACCTCCGTAGTACGCAGGTCGCTCCTACGGGTCAGTGAAACAGGCGAAGCCTGTCTCATCGGAGAGTGGTTCATCGGAGGTTTAAAAGCGTCGAACCGCCCGTCCGCGTGCGAACCGAAGACAGGGCCTGTGCGGGCGGTCGAGGGCGAGAAGTTGCGGCCAGTGATCGAGGCTAGGCCGTCGAGACCGGGGGCCGTGGGGCGAGGTCGACCGGCTGCGACGGCGATTCGACGCGCGTCGAAGCCGAAAACGTCGGATAGGGGAACCCTTTTGACGGCGCTGTCCGACCCACGAGGTAATGACGCAGGGTGGTCCGCCGTGACGATGGACGACCGCATCGAAGACCTCCGCGAGCGCCGCGAGCGGGCGTCGAAGGGCGGGGGCGAAGACCGGATCCAGTCGCAACACGACAAGGGGAAGATGACCGCCCGCGAGCGGATCGACTACTTCCTCGACGACGGCACCTTCCACGAGTTCGACCGGTTCCGCACCCACCGCAACCACACCTTCGGGATGGAGGAGAAACAGATCCCGGGCGACGGCGTGGTGACCGGCTACGGCGAGGTCAACGGCCGGAAGACGTTCGTGTTCGCGCACGACTTCACCGTCTTCGGCGGCTCCCTCGGCGAGGTGTTCGCCGAGAAGGTGTGTAAGGTGATGGACAAGGCGATGGACGTGGGCGCGCCCGTCGTCGGACTCAACGACTCCGCCGGCGCGCGGATTCAGGAAGGGGTCGCCTCGCTCGGCGGCTTCGCGGAGATCTTCCGGCGCAACACGGAGGCCTCGGGGGTCATCCCCCAGATATCGGCGATCATGGGGCCGTGCGCGGGCGGGGCGGTGTACTCCCCGGCCATCACGGACTTCACGTTCATGGTGAAAGACACCTCCCACATGTTCATCACCGGGCCGGACGTCATCGAGACGGTCACCGGCGAGGAGGTGAGCTTCGAGGAGCTGGGCGGCGCGGTCACCCACACGTCGACCTCGGGCGTCGCGCACTTCGCCGAGGAAAGCGAGGAGGAGGCGCTGGACAACATCGCTCGCCTACTCTCGTACCTCCCCGCGAACAACGTCGAGGACCCGCCCCGCGTCGAGCCGTGGGACGACCCCGAGCGCGCCGACGACGAGCTGGCCGATATCGTCCCCGACGCGCCCCGGAAGCCGTACGATATGAAAGACGTGATCGGCAGCGTCGCGGACGAGGGCTCCTTCTTCGAGGTGCAGGAGAACTTCGCGAAGAACATCGTCGTCGGCTTCGCCCGCCTCGACGGTCACTCGGTCGGCGTCGTCGCGAACAACCCCCGCGTGAACGCCGGCACCCTCGACATCGAGTCGAGCCAGAAGGGCGCGCGGTTCGTCCGCTTCTGTGACGCGTTCAACATCCCCATCGTCACCTTCGAGGACGTGCCCGGGTTCATGCCCGGCACCGACCAGGAGCACAACGGGATCATCCGCCACGGCGCGAAGCTGCTGTACGCCTTCTCGGAGGCGACCGTTCCCCTTCTCACCGTCATCACCCGAAAGGCGTACGGCGGGGCCTACTGCGTGATGTCGTCGAAACACATCGGCGGCGACGTCAACTACGCGTGGCCCACCGCCGAGATCGCCGTGATGGGGCCGAAGGGCGCGGTCAACGTCCTCTACCGCGAGGAGCTGGCCGAGGCCGACGACCCCGACGCGCGCAGACAGGAGCTCATCGACGAGTACCGCGAGGAGTTCGCGAACCCTTACACCGCCGCCGACCGCGGCTTCGTCGACGACGTCATCGAGCCGACGGAGACCCGCACGCGTCTCATCCAAGACCTGAAGATGCTGAAGGGGAAGCGCTCGGACCAGCCCGCGAAGAAGCACGGTAACATCCCGATCTGATGGCGACCGACGACGAGTCAGTCGACGGGCAGGCGGCCGTCAGTGAGCGGGCGGCTCCCGGAGCGGCCCGGCTCGCCGGCCTCTCGATCCCCGATGACGCGGGCGACGAGGAGGCGGCCGCCATCGCCGCGGCGGTCGCCGCCCACCTCCGGGACGGCGAACTCGCCGCCGCGGCCGCCGCGAGCGACGCGGACGACGGCGGCCGCGACGAGGACCGGTGGGGGCTCGCCGGCCGGATCGACCGGCTCCACCGACGACGGGTCCGCGTCTCCGCCGACGCCCCGACGGACCCGTGGACCGCGGCCGGACGGAGCGACCGGTTCTGAGCGGCCGGTCGCTCTCGCCCAGTCGCGCGGTCGAGCGCGCGGCGATCCCACCGTCGTGATATCGCGCCGACCGACGGAGCCGTCGGTGTCGGGCTCCGGACACGTCGAACGAAAGTACCGGACGCGGAGGCGTCCGGCCGCGCGCATTCCCCCGAGGGCGCGGCGTTGACCCGCCGAGCCGCCGATTCGGCCCCGATTCAGGGCGCGTTCGTACATGCGTCCGCTGACATTTATGCCTGTGGTAACGCGTCCCTCGGTCGCGCGCTCAGCGCGCCCCCTCGTCGCCGGTCGCCTCGTCGTCCACACCGAGGCTCTCCGACGGTCCCCGGCCCCCGAGGAGACGGTTGAGGACGGCCGGAACGACGACGACGAACGCGAGGAGCGCGCCGATCCGGATCGGCAGCGACGCGTCGGTGACGACCGTGAGACCGAGGTAGACCGCGGCACCGACCAGCGTCGACGGCAGCACGTACGGGTTTCCCGCGTCGAGCATACCCCTCCGTCTCGCTCGGGTTCCCTTAATCGTCCCGGCATGCTCCGCCGGTCGGTGCGAGCGCCGCCGCGGCCCGCCCCGGTCCGACGGCCCGTGCTGAGCGCCGCCACGGACCGACAGAGTTTGGTAGCAGTTCGTGGAAGAACCGACAGGAATGTTCGATAAGGTTCTCGTGGCGAACCGCGGCGAGATCGCGGTCCGGGTGATGCGCGCCTGTGCGGAGCTCGGCGTCGATACCGTCGCCGTCTACAGCGACGCGGACAAGCACGGCGGCCACGTCCGGTACGCGGACGAGGCGTACAACGTCGGGCCGGCGCGCGCGGCCGACTCCTACCTCGACGGCGAGGCGGTCGTCGAGGCGGCGCGCGCGGCCGACGCCGACGCGATCCACCCAGGCTACGGCTTCCTCGCGGAGAACGCCGACTTCGCGGCCCGCGTCGAGGCCGCCGACGGGATCACGTGGGTCGGCCCGGCGAGTGACGCGATGGAGCGCCTCGGCGAGAAGACCCACGCGCGCCGCGTGATGGACGACGCGGGCGTCCCGATCGTCCCTGGGACGACCGAGCCGGTCACCGACGTCGAGGCGGTGACCGAGTTCGGCGACGAGTACGGCTACCCGGTCGCGATCAAAGCCGAGGGCGGCGGCGGCGGTCGCGGGATGAAGGTCGTCGAGAGCGCCGAGGAGGCCGAGGAGGCCCTCGAATCCGCGAAACGAGAGGGCGAGGCGTACTTCTCGAACGACTCGGTGTACCTCGAACGCTACCTCCAGACTCCCCGACACATCGAGGTCCAGATCGTCGCGGACGACCCGGCCGCGGGGTCAGGCGGCGAGGACGCGACCGCCGACGCCGACCTCTCGGAGAGCGACGTGGTCCACCTCGGCGAGCGCGACTGCTCGCTCCAGCGCCGCCACCAGAAGGTGGTCGAGGAGGCTCCCTCCCCCGCGCTCTCCGACGAACTGCGCGAGCAGATCGGCGAGGCCGCCCGCCGGGGCGTCGCCGCCGCCGACTACACCAACGCCGGGACGGTCGAGTTCCTCGTCGAGGAGGACCCCGACCGCGACCCGGCGGAGCCGCTCGGTCCGGAGACGAACTTCTACTTCCTCGAAGTCAACACCCGAATTCAGGTCGAACACACCGTCACCGAGGAGCTGACGGGGATCGACATCGTCAAAGAGCAGCTCCGGGTCGCCAGCGGCGAGGGCCTCTCGGTCTCGCAGGACGACGTCGAGCTTGAGGGCCACGCGATCGAGTTCCGGATCAACGCCGAGAACGCCGCGAACGACTTTCAGCCCGCCAACGAGGGGTCGCTGGAGACGTACGACCCGCCGGGCGGGATCGGCGTGCGCGTCGACGACGCGCTCCGGCAGGGCGACGACTTAGTCACCGACTACGACTCGATGATCGCGAAGCTGATCGTGCGGGCCCCGGACCGCGAGGAGTGTCTCGCGCGGTCGAAGCGCGCCCTCGCCGAGTACGATATCGACGGCGTCGTCACTATCGTCCCGTTCCACCGCCTGATGTGCGACGACCGGCGCTTCGTCGACGGCACGCACACGACGAAGTACCTCGACGAGGAGCTGGACCCCGACCTGATCGCCGACGCGCAGGAGCGGTGGGGCTCCGAGACGGCGAGCGGGGCCGACGACGACGAGGAGGTGACCGAACGCGAGTTCACCGTCGAGGTGAACGGCAAGCGCTTCGACGTCGAGTTAGAGGAGCGCGGCGCGCCCGCCATCCCGGTCCCGGAGAGCGGGGGCGGCGGTGGCGGCGGGCAAAAGCGCCCCCCACAGGCGAAGTCCGACGACGGCGGCGACGACGCCGTCGACGTCGCGGAGGGCGGCGAGTCCATCGACGCGGAGATGCAGGGAACGATCCTCTCGGTCGACGTGAGCGAGGGCGACGAGGTCGCCGCCGGCGACGTGGTCTGCGTCCTCGAAGCGATGAAGATGGAGAACGACGTGGTCGCCGAGCGCGGCGGTACCGTCGCGAGCGTCCACGTCGGTGAGGGCGACAGCGTCGACATGGGCGACGTGCTGATCGTGCTAGAGTAATCCGCCACACGCCACGAGAAATACCTTTTGTAGCCCGTCGGCGCGCGCCTCCGAGCGGTCGCCCCCGACGACCGCGGTGGAGCGCCGCGCGAGGGAGTCGGCGGCGACCATCGGGAGCCGCCGACGAGGCTGGGGAGGCGTGAGGTGCGGTTGCTGTGCGGTCGCGGTCGGGTGGGACTCGAAGGGGCAGTCGCGAGGCGGGCACAGGCGAAGTAAGCACCGCAGGAACGAGTGAAACGAGCGACGAGGAGCGCAGCGAGCGTGTGTCCGCCTCGCGACTGGGGATTCAGGAGTGTTCGTGTCGATCGACGGTTTATAAACAGATCCACTCCTGTACAGCCGAGCGACTGGGACTTCGGGAATGTTCGTGTCGATCGGCGACTTATAAGCAGACTCGTATTATCGAGGAATTTCTGTTCGGAAAAATTTCACAGAGGAAAATAAACGGCCGGTATGCCCTCCTCGCGTCGCGTCGTTGAGGCGTGGATCGCGCTCTGTCTCACCGTCGGACAACTCACGTCGTTTGCCGTCCGAACCGCGTCGTCCGTCTCGCCGACCGTCGAAGGAATAGCCGGATTCGGCGCTCCGCTCGCCGTCGCGCTCGGCCTGCTCCGACTGCGTCCCGAACTGGACGTCGGACGGCTCTGGCGGTTCGCGTTCACCGCCTGGGGCCTTCTCATCCTGATGATGGTCGCCTCGCTCGGCGGCCGACTGATCGGCGTCTCCTTCGACGCGTACGAGTCGTACTCGTTCCCGCTCGCGGTCGCCGTCGCACTCCTCATGGAGCCCGTCTACGAGTCCGGGGCGCTGCCGCGGACGTGACCGCCGGGTCCGGCGTTCGCGGTCGAACGAGCCGCCCCCGGTTCCCGATGACCGACGGGATTTAACCGACCGCCCGAAAAGGAGGGTACATGGAGCCGGTCGACGACTGGCGCGCCGCGATCACGGAGGCCGGAGAGCTGACCGGCCCGATCGCCGCGAGCATCGTCGACGAGCACGGCGACCGCGGGCAGCGCGCGATCGAGGCCGTCGGCGAGAGCCGCGTGAAACAGTACCGCGACTTCACCGTCGTCGTCGGCCACGAGGACGAGTACGTGATCGAGGACGGCGAGTGCGACTGCGCCGACGCGACGTACAACCTCGACCCCGACGACCCCTCCGAGCGCTGCTGGCACGCTATCGCGGTCGACGTCGCGGAGGCGATCGACGCCGTCGACCACCACGACATGTGGTACTCCGAGGTCCGCGAGTTCCTCTGAGACCCCCCCGACGCGCGCTCCCCTCCGTTCGCGCGTTTCCCGCTGCTTCCGCGTTTTCCGCCGTCTGCGCGTCTCCCGCCGTTCGCGCGTCTCCCGCCCGTTCTCAGCAGCCGCCGCTCGGCCGCGTGAACCGGCCGTTTTCGCAAATCTCGGTCTGAGAGTCGAAAACGTTTACAACGGCGGCCGGTCTCCCCTACGGTATGGCGGACTGTCCACTCGCCGACGACTGCCCCAGTTTCGACGAACGAATCGAGGGGATGGGGTGTCAACACTACGGCAACAAAGGCGGCGCGGAGTGGTGTAACCACTACGACATGCCGATCTACGAGCTGAAACAGCAGCCGGTCCAGCCCGGCGAGGTCGTCACGGTCGAGGTCGACGACATCCACGAGAGCGGGGCCGGCGTCGGCCGCACCGACGACGGCTTCATCGTCCTCGTCGACGGACTCCTCCCCCCGGCGCGCGCCGAGGTCAAGATCCACCGGGTCAAATCCAGCCACGCGACGGCGCAGGACGTGGTCGAGCGCCTCCCCGACGACCCGGACGAGGAGGCCGACGACGACGAGGCGGTCGGCGCGGACGACGGCGAGGTCGACGAGGATGACGACGAGGACCACCGTCGTGACCGCCCGGACCGCGAGCGACTCGGCAGCCGCGAGAACTTCTGGGGGAAGTGACCGGCGTCTCGGGGTGACCCCCACCCCACGGACAGTCCGGACGCCGGCGATTGCGACGCGAACGCGACTAAAATTCTAGCCGCCCACTACGACGTAGTCGTTGCCACGGACACGACCGCCGAAGCCCCAGCCGCTCGCTACGACGCGACTCTTTCCGAGCACACGACCGCCGAAGCCCCTGCCGTGAGGCGGGCAGACGCTCGCTGCGCGCCTCACTCGTTCGCTTCGCTCACTCGTTCAGTGCTTACGTCGCCTCTGCCCGCCTCACGGCTGCCCCTTCGAGTCCCACCCCGCACCGCCCCGCACCTCACGCCTCCCCAGCCTCGTCAGCGGCTCCCGTTGGTCGCCGCTGACTCCCTCGCGCGACGCTCCTCGCGGTCGCTGGAGGCGACCGCTCGGAGGCGCGCGCCGAATCGGGAATCGCCGGGTCGCTCCGCCGCCCCGCGAAACCGCCGTTTTTTGACCGCCCGGCCCGTCGGTGATCGCATGGTGGCAGACGACGGACGGCCCGACCCCGCGGACGTCGACGCCGACTCGGTCCTCGATCGGGCGGGGTTCGACGCCGACGAGAGCGTGCTCACCCGCCGACAGGCGGAGGTGCTGGCGCTCCGCGAGCGCGGGCTCCGGCAGTCGGACATCGCGGACCGGCTCGGCACCTCGCGCGCGAACGTCTCCAGCGTCGAGGCGAGCGCCCGCGACAACGTCGAGCGCGCCCGCGAGACGGTCGCGTTCGCGGAGGCGCTGTCGGCCCCGGTCCGCGTCGAGATCGAGGAAGGAACCGACCTCTACGACGCGCCCAAGCGCGTGTACGACGCCTGCGACGAGGCCGGCGTGAAGGTGAACCAGACCGCGCCGGAGCTCATGCGAGCGATCGGCGACCGCGCGGGCGACGCGGTCCGCGGCCGCGAGGTCCGCCGCCGGCTGTTCGTCACGGTCGCGGCCGACGGACAGATCCGCGTCCGACGCCCGTAGTCGCCGGCCGCTCGGCCGGGTGGACGTTCACTCCGCTTCTCACCACCCGATTTTCACTTCTCGTCGATCCGCTCGGCGACGCCGACGAGCGTCGCGCCCGCGGTGACGGTCGACTCCCGGGCGACCGAGTACGCGATCCCGTCGCGGTCGGCATGTGCGACCTGAAGCGTCTCGAACGTCGTCGGGTCGAACACCTCGCCGACGCGCTCCCCGTCCGACACCCAGTCCCCGACGGCGAGGTCGGGTTCGGGAACGAACAGCCCGGAGTCGTCGGCGATCACCCGTCCGAGGTGGTTGCGGGCGACGGTCCCGTCCCACGGGTCCGGCTCCCCGTCGAGCAGTCCTTCGCGTCGCAGGACGCCGAGGGTTCCCGCCACGCCGGTCTCGACGGCCTCCGGGACGACCTCCCGACTGTGGGCGAGTTCGGGCGTGATCGTCGGGATCCCCTCGCGGGTGGCGGCAACGCGGAGCTTCCCGGCGAACCCGCGCTCGTCCCACTCGGTGTCCGCGTCATCGCCTGCGGCCTCCGCGAGCAGCAGGTCGGTGCCGAACGCCTCCGCCAGCCCGCGGCAGTCCTCGTCGCCGCGCATGTACACCGCGTGCGTCGCCATCGACGGCGACCCGGTGTGGAGGTCGACGACCGCGTCCGCCTCGCTCGCGAACGCCCAGAGCCGGGCCGCCATCCGCTCGTGGAGCGACCCCTCCGCGTCGCCGGGCCAGCAGCGGTTCATGTTCGGCTGCCGCGAGTCGAGCGACTCCGGCGTCGTGTACGAGACCCGGTCGAAGGTGAGCGGGTCGGCGACCGGCACCGTCACGAGCGTCCCGTCGAGGTCGGCGGCCGGCGGGTCGGCTCCGCCTTCGGACTCCGCTCCGACGAGTCGGTCGTGGAGCCGTCGGAGGACCGCGGCCCCGTTCACCTCGCGACCGTGCTGGGCGGCCTGCGCGTACACCACGGGGGCGTCCGCCGGCGCGTCGAGCTCGGGACCGTCGTCGCCGTCGACGAGTTTGCCCTCGCCGTACGCGTGGACGGTTGTCCGGATCGGGACTCCCGAGGGGAGCCGCGCGAGCGTGAGGTCGCGACTGGTGTGCATGTGTCCGGCTCGGTCCGGCTCGGGGTTATACGTCGGGGATGCGGTCGCGCGACGGGGGCCGTCTCGACGGGCGACCGTCCCGGTCCGACCGCGGACGCTAAGGCCGTGGCCCGTCCACCACGTTCCATGCGCGTCACCCTGCTCGGGACGGGCGACACGACCGGGACGCCGACGGTCGGCTGCGACTGCGACACCTGCGTTACGGCCCGCGAGCGCGGGGTGTCGCGGTCGCGCTTCTCAGTCCACGTCGAAAACGAGCGCACCGGCGAGTCGCTGCTCGTCGACTTCAGCCCCGACTTCAGAGGGCAGTTCCTCGCGGCCGACGTTCCCCTCCCGGACGCCGGGCTGGTGACGCACATCCACTTCGACCACCTCGACGGGCTCGGCAACGTCTACCGCCTCGTCGACGGCCTTCCGGTCCACGCCCCGAACGAGACCGACCCCGCGACCGACGAGAGCGTCGCGGAGACCATCCGCCGCAAGTACGACTACCTCGAAGACCGGATCGGCGTCCACGCCCGCGACCCCTTCGAGCCGTTCGAGACCTGCGGGTTACGGGTCCGGTTCGTCCCCGTCGACCACCCGCCGCTCGTCTGCTACGGCGTCGTCGTTGAGGACCCGGAGACGGGCGCGAAGCTCTCGCTCACCGGCGACACCAGCTACGACGTCCCGGAGCGCTCGCGCGAGGCGCTCGCCGACCCCGACCTCCTGCTCGCGGACGCCATCGTCCCCGCCTCGCTGTGCGAGCACCACCCGATCGGCGGGCGTCACGAGGGTCCCGACGGGGTCCCGCGCACCTTCGGCACGAAACACATGACCCGGGAGGGCGCGCTCGCGCTCGCCGACGACCTCGACGCCGACCGGACGCGGCTCGTCCACCTCGCGCACTTCTACCCCGCCGACGAGGCGTTCGCGGAACCGCTCGCGGTCGACGGCGAAGTCTACGAGCTGTGAGGAGCGACGACCTTCCGAACTGTACCCTTTTGCCTCGGTAGCACGTACCAGACGCAGATGGCCGCGACGGACCGCCTCCGCGCCGCGACCGATCGACTCCACGCTGCGCTCGACCGGCTGGAGCCGCCGCCGCGCGCGGTCGACTGGTCGCTGTTCGCGTTCGTCGTCGCCGAGGCGACCACCGGGCTGGTCTCGTTCACCGTCGGCGTCCCCGAAGGGTGGCCCCTCTTCTGGCTCCACCGGTCGCTCGGCGTCGGGATCGTCGCGCTGCTCGCGTGGAAGCTCGCGCGCGTCCGCCGCCGAATCACCGATCCCGCCCTGTGGCGGCGGTCGACCGCGCTGTCCGTCCTCACCCTTGTCGCCGCGGTCGGCGCGCTCGCGACCGGGGTCGCGTGGGTGTTCGGTCTCGACGTGCGGATCTCGTACTGGACGCTCCTCTCGGTCCACGTCGGGTTCGGACTCGCCTTGGTCCCGCTCGTGGCCGCGCACGCGTCGACCCGGTTCCGGCTCCCGCGCCGCGTCGACTTCGAGCGGCGGCGGACCGCGGTCCGGTACTTCGCGCTGCTCGCGGCCGGCGGCGCGACCTACCGGGTCCAGCAGGCCGCGAACGACGCGCTCGATACGGCCGGCGCGGACCGCCGGTTCACCGGCTCGCAGCCACGGGAGGGCGCGGGCAACGCCGCCTTCCCGATCACCTCGTGGGTCGCCGACGATCCGGACCCGATCGACCGCGACGACTACCGGCTGGCGGTCGACGGCCTCGTGAGCGACCCGGCGGAACTGACCGCCGCCGACCTCGCCGCCGGCCACGAGACCGAGGCGCTGCTCGACTGTACGAGCGGCTGGTACACCGTACAGGAGTGGGGCGGGATCCGCGTCGGTGGCCTGCTGGAGGCGGCCGGAGGCGTGGACGAAGAGGCCGCCTACGTCCGGTTCACGTCCGTCACCGGCTACCGGTGGAGCCTCCCGCTGGAGGAGGCCGAGGACGCGCTGCTCGCGACGCGCGTCGGCGGCGAGCGGCTCTCGCACGGCCACGGCGCGCCGGCGCGGCTCGTGGCTCCCGACCGACGCGGCTTCCAGTGGGTGAAGTGGGTGACGCGCGTCGAGGTCCGGGCGGAGTACGACCTCGGCCAGTGGGTCGTGACGCTGGTGAGCGGGTTCGACTAACCGACTCAGACAAAGTCGACGATGAGTCGATCCGTGATCCCGTCCACGTCGAAGTCGGCGTCGGCCACTGCGAGTCGTTCGCCCCGAAGCGCGGCGACGCCAGCGATGTACGCGTCACGGGCAGCGAGCGGCTCGCCGGTCGCTCGCAGTTCGTCTTGAAGAGTCGCCGCCGCCCGAGCACTCGCCGCCGACGTCTCGACCACGTCGACCCAAGTCAACGCCTCGTCGATCGCGTCGAGATCCGTCGCGCCCGTCTTGAAAACTTCTCCCTGATACACCTCAAACAGTACCAGCGGCGGGGCGACCGCCCGCTCGTCGGCGTGTAACTCGACGTATTCGACCGCGGCGTCACGTCCCGCGAGGTAGTCGATGAGGACGCTACTATCGTACAGCGTCACCGCGAGTCAACCCCGCGTTTCATCTCTCGACGCTTGGCTCGCGCACGTTCCGCCGCATCGGTCCCTTCCCATAGGCCAGCACCCGAGCGGACGTTTTCACGACGTTCGCGGAGCAGCCGCGTCAACAGCTCGTCGAACGTCTCGTCGTCTCCCTTGAGCGACGCGAGCGCGGCGTGGGTCTCCTCGTCGACGCGGATGCTCTTGCTCATACAGTTTCGTATACGTCTCTGTATACAATATCGTTTCGCCGGTCGACGCGCTCGTCGCCCGATGTTACGGAGAATCAAGGAGAAAGCCTCGCGCTTCACCGCGGGGATGAATCCGACAATTCTTCTCCAATCCACCGTTCGATGGCACGGCAGGATATTTCATGCCGCATCAATATACACCTTTAACTAGGAATATTGTCATAGGTTACGTATGGCAAAACAGGTCGTCACGCGCACCTATACTGCTTCCATTCGGAATCAGTCTCGGGTGTCAGACGACCTTGACGCCCTCGGGTTCGCAGCCTCGAAACTCTGGAACGTCGGACGGTGGACATGCAGCCGAGTCTGGGATGAAATCGGACACATTCCAAATCACACCGAACTCACCGCGTACCTGAAATCGCACGAACGCTACGATGACCTCCATTCTCAGTCAAGTCAGCGAGTCCTTCAAGAACTCGCTGAGGCGTTCAACGGCTGGTACGGCAAACGACGCAACGGCGACATGCGAGCGAACCCGCCCGGCTACCGTAAACACGGCGACGAACACCCACGGAGTACGGTGACGTTCAAAGCCGCCGGCTTCAAACTCGACACCCAGTACAACCGCGTTCGACTCTCCCAAGGCTCAAACCTCAAGGACTACTGGTCGGACTTCGTCCTCTGTAAATACCAGACACGCCCCGACGTTGACCTCTCCGCCGTGGAGAACGTCCAGCAAGTGCGGGCCATCTGGACTGGCGAGGAATGGGAGTTACACTTCGTGTGTAAAGTCGAAATTGAAGTGGCTAAATCTCCCGGTGAGAAGACGGTTGGTGTTGATCTCGGGATCAACAACTTCGCCGCACTCGCCTACGAGGACGGCCATGCCGAGCTGTATCCGCTCAATTGCCTGAAAGAAGACGACTACTACTTCAGCAAGCGGATCGCGCGGTGTGACGACTCGAACTCCGAACAAGCCACGCGGTTAAACCACAAGAAATCGGAGCGCCGCACCCACTACTTCCACACGCTCTCGAAACACATTGTCCAGCAGTGTGTTGAGGAAGATGTTGGGACAATCATGATCGGCGATCTCTCCGACATTCGCGAGGACGATGAAACCGAAGACTCGAAAAACTGGGGTTCTCACGAGAATCTCGACTTACACTCGTGGGCGTTCGACCGCTTCACCGACTTGCTCACCTACAAGGCCGAGATGGAAGGTATCACGGTTGAGCAGGTGTCCGAACGCGACACGTCGAAATCGTGTTCGTGCTGTGGCCGCAAGCGTGACGCGAACCGCGTCAAACGCGGGTTGTACGTGTGTGACGACTGTGGTACGGTAGCGAACGCGGACGTGAACGGAGCCGAGAACATTCGACAGAAAGTATCTCCGAGTCCCGCCACGGATGGCGGTGATAGGAGTAACGGCTGGTTGGCACAGCCATCGACGTTCCTGTTTGACAAGGAAACTGGCGCGTTTGCGCCTCAAGAACAGGTAACGTCGTAAACCACAATATCCCAACCCAGCGGCGCGGTGCCGTGGGAATCCTCGCGCTTCAGCGCGGGGAGGGTGTCAATCGTACTCGCTTCCGACGACCTCGCGGATGCGCTCCGCGGTCACCGGACCGACGCCGTCGACTTCGAGCAGATCGTCCTCCGGCGCGGTCATCACGGCCTCGACCGTGCCGAAGTGTTCCAGCAGGGTGCGCGCGGTGACCGGCCCGATGTCCGCGATGGAGGAGACGACGTACTCCTGCTGTTCCGCGCGGGTCTTCGTCGTCTTCTCGCCGTGGACGCTCACCTCGCGGTCGCGCGTCTCCTGCTCGCGCTTGGCGACCGTCGCGAGCAGTTCGGTGGTGTCGTCTTCCCCTTCGGTGCGGAGGACACTCACGTCGAAGTCGACCGCGAGCGACGCGAGCGCGCCGCGGATCGCGTTGGGGTCGATGTCGCGCTGGCCGTAGAGGTTCGTCCCCTCGACGACCATCACCGGACGGGCGTACGCCCGCGAGAGCTCGCCGACCTGCTCGAACATCGAGCGGTCGGAGTCGAGCATCGAGTCGACGAAGTCGGCCGCAGACTTGCGCTCGACGGCGACTCGGTCGGAGAGCACGTAGTCGCCGACCGCGAGCGTCTCCAGCCGAGTGACGAGGCCGTCGCGCGTCGAGAGGTCCTTCGCGATCGCGGAGTCGAGTTCGCGCTGGTCGACGACGACCTCGACCCCCTCCTCGACGCCGGCGGTCGCGACGATGCCGTCGTCGTCGGTTTTCTCGTCGGTCGCCTCGCTCTCCTCGGCGCTCTCCGCTCCATCCTCTTCCGCTCTGTCGCCCTCCTCGCCGTCACCCTCCGATCCCCCTCGGGCCTCTGCCGCGAAGTCGGTGAGTCCGGCGTCGCCGTCCGCGTCGCCGCCGTCACCGGACTCCTTGACCGCGTCGGCCGTGCCGGCCGCGCCGTCGTCGGTCTCCGATCCGACACCGTCGTCGTCGGATCCGCCCGAGAAGGCGTCCAGCCCGGCCTGCCCGTCGTCGCCGACGGTGTCTTCGATGTCGTCGGTGGCCTCCTTCAGCTCGGCGAGCTGGCTGGCCATCTCCTTCTCGCGGCGGCGCGAGATCCAGAAGAACGCCTCGTCGCGGGTGTCCTCGGCCATCAGCACGACGACCTTCCCCTCGGCCTGCCGCCCGGTCCGACCCTTGCGCTGGATCGACCGGATCGCGGTCGGCACCGGTTCGTAGAAGCAGACCAGATCGACCTCGGGCACGTCCAGCCCCTCCTCGGCGACGCTCGTGGAGACGAGAACCTCGAACTCGCCGGCCTTGAACGCGTCGAGGGTCTCCTGTTGCTGTTTCTGGCTCATCCCGTCGGAGCCCTCCTTGTCGCCCTGTCCGACGAACTTCCGCACGTCGAAGCTCGCGGAGAGGAACTCCACGAGCGCCTCGGCGGTGTCGCGCGACTCGGTGAACAGGATGGCGCGTTCGCCGCCGTCGATGCCGAGCGTCTCGGCGAGCAGGATCCGGGCCTTCGAGAACTTCGGGTGGAGGCCGTCGAACGACTCCGCCTTCCGCATCGCCTCGCGCACCTTCGGGTCCGCGACCATCCGCTGGCTCGCCTTCGACGCGCCCGAAGAGCGGGCGGCCTCGCGCTGGCGCTCGAAGTACCGCCGGACGGACTCGACCGACTGCGTCTCGACCAGTTCGGTCGCGCGCCGGAGCTTCATCACCTCGGCGTGGGTGCTCATCCCCTTGTACCCGTCCGACTGGTCGTTGTCCATCATCCGCTTCAGCTGCCCCCGCATCTTGTTGAGGTCCTTCTGCGAGAGGTCAGGGTTCGTCGTGTTCGTCACGCCGAGCGACTTCAGCTTCTCTAACCGATCTGTGATCACCTCGTTGAGCGCGTCCCGAATCGCGAGGACCTCGTCCGGGAGCGTGACCTGCTCCCACCGGACGTCGGTGTCGTGGGTGTACTCGTCGACGTCGGCGTCCTCCTCGGTCATCACCTCGACGTTGACGAGGCCGAGGTTCTCACAGACCGTCTCGATCTCCTCGGTGTCGCCGCCGGGCGAGGCCGACATCCCGGTGACGAGCGGGTCCGCCGCGTCGGCGTGGTAGCGCTCCGCGATGTACACGTACGCGTAGTCGCCGGTCGCGCGGTGGCACTCGTCGAAGGTGAGGTGGGTCACGTCCCGCAGCGAGATCCGGTTGCCGACGAGGTCGTTCTCGACCACCTGCGGGGTCGCGATCACGATCCGGGCGTCCTCCCAGAGCGCGGCGCGGTCGTCCGGTCTCACGTCGCCGGTGAACACGACGATCTCGTCGTCCGGAATCGAAAGCGCCTCGCGGTAGAAGTCCGCGTGCTGTTGGACGAGGGGTTTCGTGGGGGCTAAAAACAGCGACTTCCCGCCCGCCTCGTGGAGCCGCTCGGCGGTGACGAGCAGGCTGACCGCCGTCTTGCCGAGGCCGGTCGGGAGACAGACGAGCGTGTGTTCGTCGGCGGCGGCGTCCGCCAGCTGGAGCTGGTAGCGGCGTCGCTGTAAGAACCCGTCGACGAGCAGCGGTCTGTCGATCCCGGCGGCTTCGGTCGCCATCGGCGACGCTTCGCCGCCGTCGGCCTAAAGCCTTCGCGAAGCGGGGTGAAAGTTATCGGTCGCCGGAACGCTCTTCTCGGAGCTCTTCCGGGACGTCCTCGTCGACCAGCTGCGCCCACTCCGCGAGCCGGTTGCCGGATCTCGTCTGCGCGCTCATTACGCGACGGATCTCCGTGGTACGTATTAACGCTTACCCCTATTCCACACGATTTAACATCGAATCGGGCTTCTCCCTCCCACTCGGCCGCGACTCGCAGTTCTCCATCGCGACTCGCACGCCTTTTACCGCTCACGCGCCACCGACGGGCATGAGCAACCTCGACGAGTTCCTCGCGGGCGAGCGGCTCGACGACGTGGTCTTCTACGTGAGCGACGCGTACCTCGACGACGACTCCCGGCTCCGCAGCGTCGGCACCGAGGTCGACGGGGGCGTCCGGCTGATCCTCGACGGCGAGACCGGCCGGTCCGCGTTCCAGGCCGGCACGGGCATGGGCGCGATGGAGTTCGCGAAGACGGCGATGGGAGCGGAGGGAGAGATCGCGCGCTCGCTCGACGACGGGGCGTGCCCCTTTGCCGCGGAGAACCCCGACGACGACCACGAGATCCGGTTCGTCTTCGCGTTCGCGGAGGCGCAAAACGAGGAGGTCGGCGGGCTCTACGCCGAGGGCGACGTGGTCCACGCGTACGCCCACTGCACCTGCGGCGAGAGCTACTCGCACAAGTGGGTCGTCGGCGACCGCGACGACTGAGCGGTTGCCCTCGTTGCCGCCGGCGACGTGCCGGCTACTCCTCGGGCGCGTCGTCTTCCGGGACCGCGCCCTCGACGAGCGACTGGTCGCCGTACTGCTCGCGGAGGTCCTTCTTCGAGAACTTCCCGGTGGCGGTTTTGGGCACCTCGTCGATGAACTCCACCGCGTCCGGCACCCACCACTTGGGGTACTCCTCGCGGAGCCCGGTCTCGATCCGCTCGACGAGCTCCTCGCGGTCGACGCCCTCGGCCACGACGACGAACGCCACGGGGCGCTCCTGCCAGCGCTCGTGGGGCACGCCGACGACGGCCGCCTCGCTGACGCCGTCGTAGGCCATGATCGCGTTCTCCAGCTCGACGCTGGAGATCCACTCGCCGCCCGACTTGATCACGTCTTTCGTCCGGTCGACGAGCTGCATGTAGCCGTCCTCGTCGACGGTGACCACGTCGCCCGTCTTCAGCCAGCCGTCGACGAACTCCTCCTCGTTGGCCTCGGGGCGCTTGAAGTACTCCTTCGTGACCCACGGCCCGCGGATCCGGAGCTCGCCGAACTCCTCGCCGTCCCACGCGATCTCCTCGCCGTCCTCGTCGATGACCTCGAACTCCAGTCCGGGGGCGACGAGGCCCTGCTTCGCCCGCTTGTTCACCTGCGTCTCGTAGTCGGCGTCGCGCAGGTCGCTCTTGAGGTGCGAGACGGTCCCGATCGGTGCGATCTCAGTCATCCCCCACGCGTGAAGCACCTCGACGTCGCGGTCGTCGTACCACTCGATCAGCGCCTTCGGCGCGGCCGCGCCGCCGATGATCACGGTGTCGAGCGTCGAGAGGTCCACCTCGTTGCCCCCCTCGATGTACTCGCGGAGGCCGAGCCACACCGTCGGGACGCCCGCGGAGATGGTGACGCCCTCCTCCTCGATCAGCGCCGCGAGGTCGGCAGGGTCCGGCGACGGTCCGGGATAGACGTGTTTCGCGCCCGCGGCGGCCGCGGTGAACGGCATCCCCCACGCGTTGACGTGAAACATGGGCACGACGGGCATGACCACGTCGGAGTCCTCCATCGGGATCCCCTGTGGCGTCTGGGAGGCCATCGTGTGGCTCCACAGCATCGACTGGGTGTATTCGACGCCCTTCGGCTTCCCCGTCGTACCGGAGGTGTAACAGAGGCCGGCGGGCTGGTCGCCGTCGAGGTCGGGCCAGTCGTACTCGGTCGAGTGGTCCGCGATGAACTCCTCGTAGGCGGGGGCGTCGAGCGCGTCGATCCCCTCCGATCCCATCGCGACGAAGTCGACGCCCTCGAACTCGTCCGCGCCCTCCGCGGCGCTCGCGATCTTCTCGGCCAGCGAGGGGTCGACGAAGATGATCTCGTCGTCGGCGTCGTCGACGATGTACTGGATGTGCTCGTCGGGCAGCAGCGGGTTGATCGTGTGGAGCTGCGCGCCGGTGTTCGGGACGCCGAAGTACGTCTCGAAGTGCCGCGTGTGGTTCCAGCAGAACGTCGCGACGCGGTCGCCGCGCTCGATCCCGTGGGCGTCTAAGGCGTTGGCGAGCCGTGCGGTCCGGTCGGCGTACTCGGCGTACGTGTGCCGCGTGCGCCCCTCGTGGGTGCGCGAGACGATCTCGGTGTCCGGGTACAGTCGTTCCGCGCGCCACATGAACGGTCGCAGGGTCTGAGCGTGTCCGCCTGGCATACCTCACACACCACGAGGTCGGGAACTATGAACGTTGTCATGATTGATCGGGAGGGTCCCTCGGGGCGGCGACTTCTACTGATCTTCTCTCAACGATCGGGTTCCGGTCTGAACGTTTTTCGTCCACTCTGACGCCGTCGAATTCTCGACCGCTCAGCTATACATGACTGTTTTCGTCGAGATCGACTTCGTGACTAAGACCGTCGAAGTCCCAGCCGCTCGGCTATACGTGACTGCTTTCATCGAGAGTAACCTCGCGACCGAGACCGCCGAAGCCCCAGCCGCGAGGCGGGCGGACGCTCGCTGCGCTCCGCAGTCGCTCGTTTCACTCGCTCCTTGCGGTGCTTGCGTCGCCTCCGCCCGCCTCGCGACTGCCCCTTCGAGTCCCACCCGACCGCCACCGCACAGCACCTCACGCCTCCCCAGCCTCGTCGCTGGCGGTCTTCGCTTCGCTCCGACCGCCAGCGACTCCCTCGCGCGGCGCTGTCTCGCGGCCGCCGAAGGCGGCCGCTCGCAGGCACGCGCCACCGCTACCGTAGGGTCTCGGTTCTCCTCGAACTCCGGTTATCCCTTAAAAAGACTCGCATGAACTGGTGCGTGGTCGGCGTCGCCGCGGTCCGGGCGGTCGTCGCCGTCGTCGCCCTCGTCGGAGACGGCCCGGCCGTTGACGCCGTCCGCGAGGAAGTCCCGGACCGGCGGCCCGACGTGTTCGGGCTCGACGAGGAACGCGTCGTGGCCGTGGTCGGAGTCGATCACGTGGTGTGCGGCCGGGACCTCGGCCTCGCCGAAGGCGTCAGCGAGGGAGGACGACTGCTCGACGGTGAAGTGCCAGTCGGCGGTGAAGCTCACGAGCAGCGCCTCGCCCTCGAAGGCCGCGAGCGCGTCGGCGTCGGTGCCGTGGCCGGCGGCGAGGTCGTACTCGTCCATCGCGCGCGTGAGGTAGAGGTAGCTGTTCGCGTCGAAGCGGTCGCCGAACCCCTCGGCCTGATAGTCGAGGTACGACTCCACCTCGCGGTACGGGAAGAAGCCGGCCGTCGGCTCCGGCGGCAGCCCGAGGTCGCCGTCCTCGCGCGTGAGCGAGTCGCGCCCCGCCGAGCGCCGGCCGAACTTCCGCTCCATCGACGCCTTCGAGAGGTACATGATGTGGCCGATCTGGCGGGCGATGGCCAGCCCCTCCGTCGGCTCCGGCCGGTTGTCGCCGTAGTAGTCGCCGCCGTTCCAGTCTTTGTCCGCGCGGATCGCCCGCCGCGCGACCGCGTCGAGCGCGAGACACTGCGCGTCGAGCCGTCCGGCGGTCGCGATGGCGACCACGCGGTCGACGTCGTCGGGGTAGCGCTTCGCCCACTCCAAGGCGTTCATCCCGCCGACGCTGCCGCCGACGACCGCGCGGAGCCGCCCGACGCCGAGGTGGTCGAGCAGCCGGCGCTGCGCCCGCGCCCAGTCCTCGACCTGGACCGGCGGGAACGCGGTCCCCCAGCGGTCGTGGTCCGGCTCTTCCCGGAGGTCGAGGTCCGCGGGCCGCTCGCTGGCCGGACCCGTCGTCCCGTAACAGGAGCCGGGGACGTTCGCGCAGACGACGTAGTACTCCGTCGTGTCGATCGCTTTCCCGGGTCCGACGACGTCGTCCCACCACGCGCGGGCCTGTCCGGCCTGCCCGGCCCCGGCGGTCTCCGCGTCGCGCTCCGGCGCGGGCGACCGCGCGACGTTCTGGCTGCCGGTGAGCGCGTGACAGATTAACACGACGTTGTCGCCGTCGAACTCGCCGTGGGTCTCGTAGGCGACCTCGAAGTCGGGCACCGACTGCCCGCACTCGAAGGTGAACTCGCCGAGCGAGGCGACGCCGTGGTCGGTCGGGACGGTGCTCATCGGATCAGGCCCCCTCGCCGCCCGTATCGGCTCCGTCCGCGCTCTCTTCGTCCGCGCTCTCCCCGTCCGCCGCGCGCTCGCCTGCGGCCAGCCCCGCGTCGAGGTCGGCGATCACGTCCTCCGGGTCCTCGATGCCGATCGAGAGCCGAAGCATCTCGGGGTAGACGCCCGCCAGCCGCTGCTGTTCTTCGTCCATCTGCGCGTGCGTCGTGGAGGACGGGTGGATGACGAGCGTCTTCGCGTCGCCGATGTTCGCGAGGAAGCTCGTCAGCTCGACCGACTCGCAGAACGTCTTCGCGGCCTCGTAGCCGCCGTCGACGCCGAAGGTGACCATCCCGCCGAAGCCGTCGAGGTACTCGGCGGCGTTGCCGTGGCTCTGGTGGTCCTCGAACCCCGGGTACGACACCCAGTCGACGCGCTCGTCGTCGCGGAGGAACTCGGCCACCCGCCGCGCGTTCTCGCAGTGCCGCTCCATCCGCAGCGGGAGGGTGTTGAGCCCCTGAATCGTCTGCCACGCGTCGAAGGGCGACTGCTGGCCGCCGATCGGGCGCACCCCGCGCTGGCGGACGACGTTGGCGAACGCGGCGTCGCCGAACTGCTCGACGAAGTTGATCGGGAACGCCGACGACTCGCCGTCCAGCTCGTCGTAGTCGGCGTCGGGGTGGTCCCACGGGAACTGCCCGCTGTCGACGACGACGCCGCCGACAGTGGTGCCGTTGCCCGTGATCCACTTCGTCGTCGACTCCCACGTGATATCAGCACCGTGTTCGAACGGGCGACAGAGGTAGGGAGTCGCGAACGTGTTGTCGACGACGAGCGGGACCGCGTGGTCGTGGGCGATGTCGGCCAGCCGCTCGAAGTCGGGCGTGACGAGCGAGGGGTTCGCGATGGTCTCGACGTGGACGAACGCGGTGTCGCCGTCGATCGCGTCCGCGTACGCCTCGTAGTCGAGCGTGTCGACGAGCCGCGCCTCGATCCCCCGGCGGTCCGCGATGCTCGTGAGGTACGCCGCGGTGCCGCCGTACATTTCGGAGCTGGCGACGACGTTGTCGCCCGCGCTCGCGAGGACGGTCGTGATCGCGTCGAACGCTGCCATCCCCGACCCGGTCGCGACCGCGTCCGACCCGCCGGACAGATCCGCCAGCCGATCTTCCAAGACGTTCACCGTCGGGTTCGAGAGTCGGGAGTAGATGTGGCCCTCCGCCCGGAGCGCGTACATCTCCGCCGCCGTGTCCGCGTCGTCGAAGACGTACGAGGTCGTCTGGTGGATCGGCGTGGCGCGGGCACCGGTGGCCGAGTCGGGCTCGGCTCCGGCGTGGAGACTCCGGGTGGAAAACCCACGTGTCATGTTTGTTGCTCATACGTCCGCAAACTTCTATAACCGTCAGTTACGGCAATTGATGCCCCCTTCGACGGGCTCCGCGGTCCCGTTCCGCCGACCGCGCCGCTCCCGTCTCCCCGAAGCGTGCGTTTATGACCGATCGGGCTCCAACCGGTGGTAATGGCAGTCGCCGCTCCCGTCCCCGACCTCGCCGACCGCGCGACCGACTGCGCCGACCGCCTGCGCGAGGCCGACCGGGTCCTCTTGGCCTCCCACATCGACGCCGACGGGATCACGAGCGCCGCGATCGCTTCCACCGCGCTCGCGCGGGCCGGGGTCGACCACGAGGTCGTCTTCGAGAAGCAGCTGGACGCCGACTCGATCGCCGGCATCGCCGCCCGCGAGTTCGACGTGGTGCTTTTCACCGACTTCGGCTCCGGCCAGCTCGACATCATCGCCGACCACGAGGCGGCCGGCGACTTCGTCCCCGTCGTCGCCGACCACCACCAGCCCGCCGACCGCGACACGCGGTACCACCTCAACCCCCTGCTCGAAGGGATCGACGGCGCGAGCGAGCTCTCCGGTGCCGGCGCGAGCTACCTGCTCGCGCGCGCGCTGGAGGGCGACGGCGACAACCGCGACCTCGCCGGGCTGGCGGTCGTCGGCGCGGTCGGCGACATGCAGGACTCGACCGACGGTCTCGTCGGTGCCAACGAGGCGATCGTCGCCGACGGCGTCGACGCGGGCGTCCTCGACGCGCGGACCGACCTCGACCTCTACGGCAGACAGACCCGACCGCTCCCGAAGTTCCTGGAGTACGCCTCCGACGTGAAGATCCCCGGGATCACCAACGACGAGGCCGGAGCGATCGCCTTCCTCACCGACCTCGACCTCGACGTGAAACGCGACGGGGAGTGGCGGCGCTGGGTCGACCTCGACGCCGACGAGCGTCGGCGGCTCGCCTCCGCGCTGATGCGCCGGGCGGTCGCCTCGGGCGTTCCCTCCGACCGGATCGAGGCGCTCGTCGGCACCGCGTACACGCTCGTCGACGAGGAGGTCGGCACCGAACTGCGAGACGTGAGCGAGTTCTCCACCCTGCTCAACGCGACCGCCCGCTACGAGCGCGGCGACGTCGGCCTCGCGGTGTGTCTCGGCGACCGCGGCGACGCGCTCGCGGAGGCCAGACGGCTCCTCCGCACCCATCGGAAGAACCTCTCGGAGGGCCTCCAGTGGGTCAAAAACGAGGGGGTCACCCACGAGGACAACCTCCAGTGGTTCGACGCCGGGTCGCGCATCCGCGAGACCATCGTCGGCATCGTCGCCGGGATGGCGGTCGGCTCGCCCGCGGTCGACCGCTCCAAGCCCGTGATCGCCTTCGCCGAGAAGAGCGACGAGGAACTGAAAGTGTCCTCGCGCGGCTCGCACGCGCTCGTCCGGCAGGGGCTCGACCTCTCCGTGGTGATGCGCGAGGCGAGTCAGTCGGTCGGCGGCGACGGCGGCGGTCACGACGTCGCCGCGGGCGCGACGATCCCGACCGGCGAGCGCGACGCGTTCCTCGCCGAGGCGGACCGGATCGTCGGCGAACAGCTCTCGTGAGTGGCCTCCCCCAAGCCCCGCCGGCTCCCGCGCACTCGCTACTTCAGCGTCGCGTAGGTTAGCAGCGAGACGGCGAGCAGTTCGAGCAGGCTCAGCCCGAGTACGACGCGTCCCACGAGCGGATCCATCGCGTACAGCGTCCGCATGCTGTTGAAGAAGAAGGCGATCGAGATCAGGTTCTCGACCAGCAGGACGGCGCTGAATCCCAATAGTCCTAAGAGTAGTGTCGAGCCGAACTCGCGGTAGTTGTCGAGCCACACCGCGGCCAGCACCGCCAACAGCGCGCTGTTGACGATGGCGATCAGGACGGCAATTCCGGTCGGCGTCGCCGGGTTCATTCGGCGTCCACCTCCGACGTGATCTCTTCGAACGTCTCCGTGTGACGCTCGAAGCGGTCGGTCAGGAAGTACAGCTTCCCGTAGTCGTGGTCGCTCGGTTCGACGACGTCGTGGTCTTTCAACATCTCGAGGTGGTGCGTGATCGTGTTATAGTCGACATCCAGTTCCTCCGCGAGTTCGTTCGCGTTCCGGGGGCGGTCGCGAAGTTCCCGGACGATTCGGACCCTGTTGGCCCCCCCGCGACTCGCGACGAACAGGTACCACAGGGCCTTCTCCATTTGGCGTACTGTTGTGTCTGGTAGGCTGCGAAAACTGTTTCGACCCCGAAGGGCGACCCGACCGACCGCGCGACGGAAACGGGCACGTCAGCCGACCGTCCGGCGCACCCACCCCGCCGCGCCGCTCGGGACCGACCCCGTGGACTCTCCGGTCTGGAGGGTCCCCTCGCCGTCGACCGCGCGGACGACGACCTCGCGGCTGCCGTCCGGGTCGAAGGTGTGCCGCCACTGCCGCCACACGTCGGCGTCGGGGAGCGCCTCGGAGAGGTCGGCGTCGGTCCACGTGTCGCCGCCGTCGGTCGACACCTCGACGCGGTCGATCCCGCGGGTCCCGGCGTAGGCGTGGCCGGCGAGTTCGATCCGCCCGTCGCTCAGCTCCGTGATCCCCTCGTCCCAGAGCTTGGCGACCGTCTTCACCTCGCCGGTCCCCTCCCAGCCGCGCTCCTCCCAGTAGCCGTCGTCCTCGACGTTCAGCAGCTCGATCTCCGAGAGCCACTTCACGTTCGTCTCGCCCCAGTGGCCCGGGATCAGTACCCGGACCGGATGGCCGTGGCCGGACGGTAGTTCCTTCCCGTTCATTCCCCACGCGAGGAACCCGTCGGCGAGCACGTCGACCGGGAACTGGACGTAGTACCCGTCCTCGCCGCGCAACATTGCGCAGTTACAGTCCCCCTGCGGGTCGACGGACTCCAGCAGCGGTCGAATCGGGGTCCCGGTCCAGACGGCGTTGTCCAGCTTCGGCCCGTTCAGGTCCTCCCCGACGCAGCGGAGCGTTATCGCCCGGTGTTCGACGGGGCGATCGATCAGCTCGTCGAAGTCGACCGTCCGATCGGACCCCGTCTCCCCGGTGAACGTCAGCGACCACTCCGCCGCGGTGACCTCCGGGTCGAACTCCGCGATGTCGACGTTGTAGAACTCCCCGATCGGACTCACCATCCCGTGGAGGTCGTCGCTCTCGACCGACAGCGACGCCGTCTCCAGCTCCTGTAGTCGCGCGGCAGCGCCCTCGGACCGCGGGGCGTCGGGAAGCGGCTCGTCGCTCCGCGCGACCGACCGCCGACCGACCACCGTCGCGCCGACGAACCCCAGCGTCCCGGCGAGGACGCCGAGCGTCCGGCGGCGGACCGCGTCGACGCCGCCGGTCAGGTCGTCCGCCTCCGTGAAGTCGTCCTCTGTCCCGTCGCTCCGCGGCGAGACCCATCCGAGCCCGACGACGGCCGCCGCGGGGAGCGCCGCGCCCAACGCGCCGGCCGAGACCCCCGTCAGCCCCGCGGCGAGCAGCCACGACCCGACGCCGGCGGCGGCGACGCCGACGGCGCGTCGATCGGCGCGCGCGGCGACCCGGAGGCCCGCGAACGCGACCGCGCCGAACAGCCCGACCGCGACTGCGACCGCCATGGCGATGTGGATCAGGTGTCCGGCGTCGCCGAGGGTCTCGATCGCGGTCGTCACGACCGGTCCGGGCGTCTGGTTGACGATGGTCTGGTCGATCGGACGAACGACGAACGACGGCGTCCACCCCGTGACGAGGTACGAGCCGGCGACCGCGGCCGCGCCGGCCGCCGCCGCGAGGAACGCGTCTCGATGCTCGGTAACGCTGATCATGATCTACGTGGGGGTTACGGTCACTTGAACCACGTCCTCGACTCTCGGGTACTCGTGGCCGTCGTCGACGTCGCTCAGTCGACGGACCGTTCCCCCTTCGTCGGCCCCCTGATCGGAGGCGTCCTGCGCGGGCGCTTGGTCGGGACCGGTGCCGGGCGGCTCCGCGTTCGGCTCCGTCCCGGCGTCGAACAGCGCGGCGGCGTCGGTGACGTCGCCGTCGACCGGCTCGCCGTCCTCGGGCCAGAGCGCGATCCCCCCCTCGTCCGTCGAGACGAAGACGTCGTTCGAGGGGACGAACATCGAGGCGAACGAGAGCCGCTGTCCGGGCGCGACGTCGACCTCGAACTCGAAGGCACCGCCGGGCGCGATCGGCGGCGCGCCCGGGACTTCCCCCGTCGGGTCGTTCGGGTCGGCGACCGTCTCGGCCGGGGTGTACGCGCCCGAGTGATGAACGTCTGTCGACACGTCGAGTTCGTCGACCAGCCCGTCCTCGCCCTCGAAGCCGGTCGGCGGTCCGGCCTCGGCGAGCGCTTCGAGACCGACCGACGCCGACTCGCCGAGGTCGTAGATCGGATTCCCGCCCTCGTGGACGGCGTACGCCCCCGGCGTGACCCAGACGGCACCGTCCGTCGACGTGTCCGCCGGATAGAACTCGGTCGAAGCGACGTTCTCGATCCGGACCCGCACCGTGGCCGTCTCCGTCATCCCGTCGTCGTCCATCGCGTCGTCGCCGTCGTCCATTCCACCGCCGTCGCTGCCGTTCATGTCGTCGTCGCCGTCCATCCCGCCGTCGCTGTCGTTCATCCCGTCGTCTCCCATGCCGTCGCCGTCTCCCATGCTGTCGCTGTCGTCTCCGCCGAGGCATCCGGCGAGCGCCAGCGTCGCGAGTCCGCCGCTCGTCGACAGGAACCGCCGCCGCGTGTCTTGTCTCGTCATGTTTCCTATGAGGGCGATATCGGGGATATAGATTTTTCAACTACCGGACAAATTCGGGGCGAAATCGGGGCGAGGTCCGTTCAAACTTCGTCTCAGATCCGGCCGCTGTCGGCGGATTCTCTGACAAGACGAGTCGACGGCGTCGGAGAACAAACGGACGAAAGAGATCGGTCGGAGCGGTGCGGCGGCGGTCGCGCCGCGTCAGGCCTCGCCGAGGTCGCGGAACATCGCGCGGTAGTCGTCGGTCGACAGCGACTCGCCGAGGTCGTCGATGTCGGCGTCCAAGTCCTCCAGCCGCTCGACGAGTTCGGCGTACGCCTCGTTCCCCTCGCGCTGTGCCGCCGGCTTCTGCGAGCTGAGCACCGCGCGCTTGCTGGCGAGCGCGGCGGCCTCTCGGACGAGGTCGTCGTACTCGCTGCGCGTCAGGAGCGTGTCGATGGCCGCGAGCAGCTTCGAGCGGCTCACCGGCTTGGTGAGGTACAGGTCGAACCCCATGTCGATGATGTCGAAGTCGGGCTCGACCGCGGTGACCATCGCCACGCGGCAGTCGTACCCCTCCTCGCGGATGTGTTCTAAGACGTCGTCGCCGCTCCCGTCCGGGAGCCGCCGGTCGAGAAGCACCACGTCGACGGCGGCGTCGACCTGATCGATCGCCTCGGCGGCGGTCTCGGCGACGTCGACGACGTACCGCTCCTCAAGGAAGCCGGCGTACAGCGCCGCGATGTCGGGCTCGTCCTCCACGACGAGTATCGACGGATCGCTCACCGTCGATCACCGTCGCGCGCGACGAGACACGCTTCACCGGGCATACACGAAGGAGCGGTATGTCGAGAGATAAAACTGTCGCCGTTCGTTCGCCCGATGTACTGAACCGTCTTTTATATACACCGCCCGCCAAAGGGGAGACGAATGTCAGAACTCGTCTCCACCGGGGTCGAGGGGCTCGACTCCATTCTCACCGGCGGTATCACCGAGCGATCGACGGTCCTTGTCTCGGGGAATCCGGGCACGGGCAAGAGTATCTTCGGAATCCAGTACCTCCACCACGGCGTCTCCGAACACGGGGAACGCGGCGTCTACGTCTCCTTCGAGGAGGACGAGGCCGACATCCGCGGCGCGGCCGAGTCAGTCGGCTTCGAGGGGTTCGACGAGATGGTCGAGGACGGCGACATCGTCATCCTCGACAAACGCGAGATGCTCCGCGAGACCGACTTCTCGACGGCCGTCGACCGTCTGCTGGATACCGTCGAGGACGGTGACTTCGACCGCCTCGTCCTCGACTCGCTGTCGATGTTCCAGCTCTTCTTCGACGCCGAACAGGAGAAGCGCACGTACCTGCTGAAGTTCTCGGACATCCTCAAGGCGAACGGACTCACGTCGCTGCTCATCAACGAGCAGGGTGCCGTCTTCCCCGACACCGAGGTCGGACTGGAGAACTTCCTCACGGACGGGAACATCTACTTCATCCAGACGCCGACCGACTCCGGCGTCAACCGCTACGTCTGGGTGGCGAAGATGCGGAAACAGGACATCGACACTGACATCTTCCCGATGGAGATCGGACAGGGGGGAATCACGGTCCACGAGCGCGCTGGCGGCTTCTCGATGATGGGCGGCTCCGACGACCGGCCGTCGTTCTGACGGGGAAGAATCCCGTCAGTTCGGCCGGCTACTCTCGCGAGGAGAGGTCGCGCCAGACGTCGTCGAGGCGGTTCTTCACCGCCGACCGCTCCTCGACCTCGACGGTGAGTCCGTCGCGGAAGTCGACCTCGACCCCGTCGACCTTCCGGCGGTACACCTTCACGCGCCGGTGTTCGTCCGAGAGCGGGCGGTCGTGTAGCTCCAGTAGGTCCGCCTCCTCCAGCTCGTTGATCCGCCGGTAACACGTCGCGATCGGGACGTCCAACTGGTCGCTGAGGTCCTGCGCCGACTTCGCGTCGCCCGTGGCCGTCAGGATGTCCGTGTTGTACTTGTTCCCGAGTACGGTGATCAGATCGTCCCCCACCATTCACGTTATCGAGATTGATTTCCGGGTAATAAAAGGCTACCGGTGGTCGTCAGACGCTCGATACGTTCCCAGTCAGTCGTTTTCGCGGTCGCGGGTCCGTCACAGGCGCGTTGCCTTGGTCGGCGTGTTATCGCCGCTGATACCCGCTCCCGTGGGTTTATATCCGGTCTCGGAACAAAGAGCGTATGGAACTCATCGAGGGGTTGTACCTGATGACGACCACCGTGTTGGCCGGCGCGAGCGCGACCCTCGTCGCGTTCGCGGTCGCGGCGTATCGGTCGTCCGGTCGCACGGCGATGGCGTACTTGGCGGTCGGCTTCGGACTCGTCGTCCTCGCGGCGGTCGGAACGCCCGCGGCCGCCTTCCGGACGGAATTCGGCAACGCCGAGGCGCTGCTCTTAGTTAACACCGGACTGCTGGCGGCGTCGATGGCCCTCATCGCGGGGAGCCTCGCCGTCTACGAGCCGGGGACACAGGAGTTCGTCATTCCCGAATCGGAGCTGTCGCGCCTACGCGATCGGTGAAAGAAACGCGGCCGCCGTCTCGTAGCTGTCGGACCATCTTTGCGGTCGACCCCGCGATCCTCGTAAACGAGATATCGATCCCCCGAAACTAGAGACTTTGCTGTTCCCCTTCCTACCAATCTCAGCTGTCTCTAACTGTCCGTTCGCCTTCCAGCCGGTCCTCAAGCTTCGGGAGTACTGCCACCGATCCACGACAGATCCAGACCTGATACTGTCGTGACGAAATCGTTGATATATTCTGTAACTACTTAGTCGGAAAAAGCACGAAAATCGCAGGACAGCAGATTTTTATCAACTTAGATAACCGGGCAAGTGATCTTAAGTAGGAATTCCCCATCCTACCGATAACGCCCGCCGGGCAGGCCGGGGGCCGACGCAACACACAATGTTCGAAACCATACTGGACGAGGAAGAGCGCGGTCAAGTGGGGATCGGCACCCTCATCGTGTTCATCGCGATGGTGCTGGTGGCGGCGATCGCCGCCGGCGTGCTGATCAACACGGCCGGGTTCCTCCAGACGCAGGCGGAAGCAACGGGCGAAGAGAGTACGAGTCAGGTGAGCGACCGGATTCAGGTCGTGAGCCAATCGGGTATCGTAAATTCCAGCGGCGATCAGATCAACGTCACCGATATTGACTTCGTCGTCGCGAAGGCCCCCGGTGCGGGCAGCATCGACCTCAACCAGACGAGTGTCGAACTCATCGGTGAAAACGGTCAGGAAACGTTCCAGCTCGACGAAATCGGCTCCGAAAACGTGGATATCTTCACGAGTCCGGACAGTGGGACCGTCGTTCTGACGGACAGCAGCGACCGGGCCGAAATCAGCGTCGACCTCGACGATCAGGTCACGTACGGGAACCTCTCCGCCGGTGACCGGCTGTCGGTGACGTTCACGACGGCGTCCGGTGCAACGACGACGACCGAGATCCGCGTCCCGACAACGCTGACGCAGGACCAGACTTCGGTGAGGCTGTAACAATGTTCGAATTCATCACTAACGACGACAACGACCGCGGTCAGGTCGGTATCGGTACACTCATCGTGTTCATCGCGATGGTGCTCGTCGCCGCCATCGCCGCCGGTGTGCTGATAAACACCGCCGGGTTCCTACAGTCGCAGGCTGAGGCGACGGGCCAAGAGAGTACGGACCTCGTGTCCGAGCGTATTGACGTGACGAGTACTGTCGGTATCGTGAACGAAACCGACGGCTCCACAACCGGTGACCTACAGGAGATTCGCGTCGGCGTCGCTGGCGCTGCCGGGTCCAACCAGATCGATCTGAGTTCCGCGACGATACAGGCCGTCGGCCCGAACGGGCAGCGGAACCTGATCTTCACGGACACGAATGAGACCGGTGACAGCGGGACTTCCCTCAGTGACGTCTCCGGATCGAAGGTCTCTAAGATTCCCAACGGTACGTTCGCAGTCCAGAACTCCAGCGGTAGCTTCGTCAACGCGAGCGAGGCAGTTCTGAACGACGAAGAGCGATTCACTGTCGTTCTCAACCCCGAGACCCAGCCGTTCGGCCTCGGCGCAGGTGAAGGCGAATACTTCGGTGAAGGCGACACCTCGTCGCTCGACATCGTCTCACCCTCGGGCGCGACGACCAGCGTCGAACTCCGGGCTCCCGACCTGTTCAACGAGAACGGCGAAGCGGTCCGGCTGTAACGCTCTGAATCGCCGTCTGTCTTATTATTATCTAGTCATGTTGAGTGACATCTACGTCTCTTCTACTGATTATTACATCCAATATATTGGACCGGTTGCTTATCAATACATCTCGCATTTCGTCGTATAGAGCCCGGGAGCGGACTCCGCGGGCGCTCGATATACAAATGTTCGACGCAACAACCGACGACGACCGCGGTCAAGTGGGCATCGGCACGCTCATCGTGTTCATCGCGATGGTGCTGGTGGCGGCGATCGCGGCGGGCGTACTGATCAACACGGCCGGCTTTCTGCAGACGCAGGCGGAAGCGACCGGCGAAGAGAGTACAGCACAGGTCTCTGACCGAATTCAGATCGTGAGCCAGTCCGGCAACGTGACTGACAACACGGTCGACGAGCTCCAGTTCGTGGTGGCGAAGGCCCCCGGATCGGGATACATCGATCTCAACCGGACGACGATCGAGTTCGTCGGAGAACAGGGACAGGCAACCGTCCAGGTCCAGAACCTCACTACTGACGTCGAGAACATCCTCGGCACAGAAAACGACGTTCTCACGGACAGCAGCGACCGCGCGCTCGTGACGGTGGATGTCACCACTGCCGACGTGGAGGGATACAGCGCGCTCGCCGAGGGCGAGCGGCTGGCCGTGACGTTCACTTCGTCGTCCGGCGCGACGACGACCGCGGAACTCCGCGTCCCGACAACACTGACGAGTGACCAGACTTCGGTGAGGCTGTAACAATGTTCGAGTTCATCAACAACGACGACGACCGCGGTCAGGTCGGTATCGGCACGCTCATCGTGTTCATCGCGATGGTGCTTGTCGCCGCCATCGCCGCTGGCGTCCTCATCAACACGGCTGGATTCCTCCAGTCTCAGGCGGAAGCGACCGGTCAAGAGAGTACGGACCTCGTCTCCGAGCGAATCGACGTGACGAGCACTGTCGGCATCGTTAACGACAGCACCAATCCACAGACCCTCTCTGAGATCCGCGTTGGCGTTGCGGGTGCGGCCGGCTCCACTCAGATCGACCTGAGTTCGGCGACGATACAGGCTGTCGGCCCCAACGGGCAGGCAAACCTGATCTTTACTGACAATGATAACGCTACGGCAAATGGGGATACAGACGGTACGCTGCTGGACGATCCCTCTCTTGGAGTCAGTGACATTCCTGAAGGAACGTTCGCGGTCCAGAATTCCACCGGGAACTTCACAACCGCGTCCGAAGCGGTCCTGAACGACGACGAGCGGTTCACCGTCGTCTTCAACCCGGAAACCGATCCGTTTGGCGCGACGGACGACGCGTTCAGTCAAGGAGAGCAGACATCGCTCGACATCGTCTCGCCCTCGGGCGCGACGACCAGCGTCGACCTCCGCGCGCCCGACCTCTTCACCGAGGGCGGCGAAGCGGTCCGGCTCTAACGAGCCTCGAACAGCGCGGTAACCACCTTGCGGCGGCTCGGCCGCCCGCAACACCTATTTTTCGGCGTGCGCTACCACGACCCATGAGTGACGACGACGCGCTACCGGCCGATCCGGAGGAGCTCGACTTCACCGACGACGAGAGCGTCGTCGAGATCGGGGACGGCCGCTACGTCGTCGGGACGAACGGCCGCCCCAACGTCGGTCGATCGCGCGGGCAGCACCACGCGCCGCCCGCGGACGACGACTCCGGCTTCACCGCGGCCGACCCGGCGAACCCCTCGGATCGCCGTCCCGCCGGCGACGACCCGCGGGCGAGCGCGGCCGGCCCCGGCGTCGGCGAACGCGACCAGCCTGCTGGCGGTCACCCCAACGCCGGCGGCCAGCCCAACCCCGCCGAGCAACCCCACGGCGGAGAACGGTCCGGCGGGAACCCGCCCGGCGGAGGGCAGCCACCGCCGAACGCCGCCGGCGGACAGCGCCGAAATCGGTCCGCGGCCGGGAGCGACGCGGTCGACCGACAGGCGGTGAGCCGATGGCTGGCCGACTCCTTCGAGGGCGACGGGTTCGCGTACGGCATCGACGCGACGCTCCACGCGAACGGCGACACCACCCGACAGCGGATGGTCTCGAACGACGTGACGGCGACGTTCGACACGCTCGTCTCGTGGTTCGCGTCGAACGCCGGTCCGAGCTCGCCGACTCCGGAGGCCATCGGCCTGCTGCTCGCCGCCTCCGAGACCACCGTCGATATCCCGCCGGTGATGATAAAGCGGTTCGCGGCGAGTCAGGGACTCTCCGCGAGCGACAGCATCGGGGACCTGGTTCGAGCAGCCGAAGAGCAGGGCGGTTTCAGGATCGAGTGATTCCGCGAGGACCTACAGCAGGACCAGAAGCGCAACGCCGATCAGCGCGAATATTGCGTAGAGCCCGGCCATCACCTCTCGTTTCAGGGAACTCCCCAGCGGCCGGGCGGTGAGCCGTCGGACCGGCGGCAAGATCACGATCCCCGCGAGGATCAGCGGAAAGGCACCGATCGCCGGGACGAGCGTGAGCGCGACGACGGTCGTCCCGTAGCCGAGGACGTAACAGCCGCGCCGCCAGAGCTGCTTTCGGGTCGGTGAGGTCTCCATGTCCGCGACCCCGTCCGGCCCGCCGCCGCCATCTCCCGCCTCCGCCCCCCGCCGCGACCTGTTGCGCCTGCCGTTGGACGTACTCGTCGAGCTCTTCGGCCGCGTCCTCCGTCTGCGGAGCGCCGCACTCCGAGCAGTATCGGTCACCGTCGTCGGTCGACGCATCACAGCGGGGACACGATGGCATTCTGATCGAAGTCCCACTCCCGTCGGATTTAATTCTTCGGGGAACGCCCGATCGGCGGACCCCGCCGTCGTCTTCCGATCTCCCCGATCGACGCGTCCGAACTCGTCCTGCGATTTTTGTCGGTGATAATCGAGAGGGTACGCTTTAGTCGGTGACTCACGGAGTCCCGCCCAACCGACGGCGGGCCGGTCCGCGGCCCGCCATCTGAGAACTCCCACACACGATGACACCCGAATGCCCTCCGGACGACGCCGACTGCTCCTCAGCCGACGCTGACCGCCTCTCATACGACTCGACCGAGCGCGACGAGCGCTCCGCCGCCACGGAGACGAGCGCGCGGCGCTCGACGCTCCGGGCCGCGGTCATCGCGCTCGTCGCCTGCCTCGCGCTCGTCGTCGCCGCGGCCGCCGGCCCCGGAGTCGTCGCCATCTCGTCGGAGGGTCCGACGCCGACGACTCAGGCGGGGAACGCCGCTCCGCTCACCGCGGACGACCGCCGGGCGATCGCCGCCGACCCGTCCGACCGAGCCGAGATCAGCGGCGGGTTCAGCCGAAACGTGTACACCGGTGTCGCCGGGGATCCTGTTGACATCAGGTATACCGCCGAAGCCACTGGGGATGACGAAGCCTACCTGCTCGTCGGCGGGAACCGACTCACCGACTCGGGGCAGTCTGTCGGCTACGTTGACGTCCTCAAATTGAACGAATTTGACGACACGATCAACACGCGAACCCTCGGGACCGACGCGACCGACCCTGCGAGCTGTAGCCAGACCGACTGTAGCATTGAGTTCCGTGACGAGAACGGGGAACTGATCGCCGGGAACCTCTCCGCTGCCCGAAATTCTTCGGAAATACCGGGCGCGACCGGTGCCGGCGGACTTCCGCGCCCGATAGCCCCGCAGCGATACCGGCTGGCGATCACCAACGGGACGTTCGTCGTCGAGAATTCGGGGCAAGTGACGCCGGTCGAGATGGCCGGGCGGGCGGAACTCGTCTTGGAGAAGCCGAGGTTCCACGACGAGGTTGAGGTGTTCACCACCGCCGACCGCGACGACCTCCCGGACGCCGACCCCGACGCCGAGGAGTCGCTCGACGCGCTCCGGGAGAACGGACTCGACCGGACCGCCGTGACGAAGGGCGACCGGGTCGTGCTCGGGTTCGAGTCGAGCGGTATCTGGGGCGCGCTCTCGCACTTCGCCGGGTCGACCGAGGACGCACAGGCCGGAACGGAGCTCGACCATACCGTCCTGACCGACTTCCTCGGTGCCGAGGAGGGGGTCTCGCTCCGGGTCCGACAGACCAATCCCGGTCGGAACCGCGCGCCGTCGGAGATCGATCTCTCGGCGGCCGACCCGGACGACGTCTCACTGATATTGGCCGACGCGAGCGAGGGAACGGCTGGCGACGACGACCCGACGGCCGGGCGCTTCTACATCGTCTTGGACACGAGCGACGGGGGACCGTTCACGAGGGACCCCGAGCCCGGCGACGAGTTCGCCGTCGAGTTCGCGCTGGAGGGGACCGAGGGCGAGCGGTACGAGTTCGGTGGCGACGGTGAGGGGCCGCCTCCCGCGTTCGACGCGACCCCCTCGTCGTCCGGACAGTTCCCCTACTGGGAGGCGGCGGACGGCGGCGTCAGCGCTGAGGCGTCGTTCTCCGTCCGGGAACGGTACATCCGGTACGACCACGTCACCGACGACGGCGAGCTCCTCGTTGAGGCGGACGGCGGGACGGTCACGGGGACGACCTCGATCCTTCCGGTCGAGGAGATGGCCGCGAACTTCGTGAACGACGCCGGCGAGCCGATCCGGACGGAGGCGACGATGGAGGTCTCGGACGGGAACTTCACAATTGACGCCGGTCTCGACGGCGTCTCGCCCGGAACTCGCCTGAACTACGAGCTGTACCAAGGGACGTCGCTCAAGGACAGCCGGACCGTCGTCGTCGTCTCCAACACGTCTGACCCGGACCGGCTCGAAATCGAGAACGCCACCGCGAACGCCACTGTCATCGAAGACGGGAACCTCTCCGCGCTCGCCGTCGACGTCCGTAACGTCGGCGGTCTCGAAGGCGAGGGAACGCTCTCGCTCGACGTCGACGACGGGAATCTCACCGCCTCCCGCGACCTGACGCTGTCCGGGAACGAGTCGCGCACCGTCGCGTTCTCGTCCGTGAGCGTCGACCGTCTCGACCCCGGCGAGTACCCCTTCACCGTCGCGGTCGACGGCGACGTGCGGAACGGGACGCTGAACGTCACGGACGATCCGGCGAAGACGACGCTCGACGATGACGACGCGGACTCCGATGACGGAAACGGGACCGACGACGGAAACGGCACGGATGACGCGGACTCGACCGACCCCTCCGACGCGGGGAGTGACGGGTCTGGAGACGACGACGCGTCGACGGGGAGCGAGAACGGCTCGGAGTCGGACGAGAATTCCTCGGACTCGGACGGCGATTCGGGCGGCGAGGACGGGGAAGACGGGCCGGCGACGTTCCTGCCGTTCGGCATCGGGACGCGCGAGACGTTCGGCGGAACGGTCCTCGTCGGGGCGACGTACCTCCTCGGTCACTGGGTGTGAGCTGCGGTCCGACTCTCAGCCGTCCCTCGGCTCTCGGATCTATTCTCAGCACTGAGAACCGCGGGGGAGCGATTAAGTGATCGCTGTACCCCGGTTCAGACAACAATGGCTACGCGGGTACTCATCGCCGACGACTCGGAGTTCATGCGGAACCTCCTCCGAGAGATTCTCGAAGGAGAGTTCGAGATCGTCGGGGAGGCGGAAAACGGCGTCGAGGCGGTCAACATGTACGAGGAACACGGGCCGGACCTCGTGATGATGGACATCGTGATGCCGATCCGCGACGGGATCGAGGCGACGACGGAGATCTTAGAGGAGAACCCGGAGGCGACGGTGATCATGTGCACCAGCGTCGGGCAGGAGGAGAAGATGAAGGCGGCGATCAAGGCGGGCGCTGAGGGGTACATCACGAAGCCGTTCCAGAAGCCGAACGTGCTCGACGCCATCGGCTCGGCGGTATAATGCGGGTCGACGTTCGCGCGCTCGGCGCGTGTAACCGCCTCGCGGAACAGGGGGCGAAACAGGCCGCCGGCGCGCTCTCGGACCTGACCGGGACGGACCTCGCGGTCGAGGTGACCGGCGCGAGCGTCGCCAGCGGGGAGGACCTCGCGGAGTCGTTCGCGGGCCGGGAGTCCATCGGCGTGAGCGTCGGCCTCCGCGGCGGGCTGGACGGTGAGGCGGTCCTCGCGTTCGACGCCGTCAACGCCGACGCGCTGCTCTCGCTTCTCCCCGGCGGGCAGTCGATGGAACGGAGCGCGGTGACGGAGGTCGGCAACATCGCGCTGGGCGGCTTCCTCGACGGCTGGGCGAACTACCTCGGCAAGGCGATCGACATGTCGCCGCCGCGGTACTTCGAGGCGGACGGCGCGGCGGTGCTGCCGGACGGGGCGCTCGCCGGCGACGGCGTGTTCCTCTTCGAGAGCCGGCTGGACGCGACGACGACCGACCTCGACTTCTCCATCTACATGCTGCCCGACTCGGGGCCCTTCCGCGACCTCATCGTCGGGAAGACGGCCCCCGCGGCAGGCGGCGGTAACGCGCCCGCTGCGGCGGCAAACGGCGGCACCACCAGCACGGCGGTCCCCTACGAGTCGCTGTCGACGTTCTCGTCGCTGGCGAAGGAGGGGTCGGCGAACGCGGCCGACAACATCGCGATGATGACCGGGCTGGAGACCAGCGTTGACGTGAGCCGGCTCCGGTTCGTCCCGCTCGCCGACGTGCCCGCCGAGGTCGGCACCGAGCCGCACGCGGGCACGGTGTTCGAGCTTCAGGGGCAGCCGAGCGGCTACCTCGCCATCCTCTTCGAGGAGTCGTCGGCGGCGGCCGTCGCGGACGCGATGTTACCGATGGACCCCGACGAGCCGCTCGGCGACATGGCCGAGAACGCGCTCTGCGAGCTCGGCAACGTGATGACGAGCGGGTTCATCGACGGCTGGGCGAACGTGCTCGGCACGACGATCACCCACTCCCCGCCGGAGTTCGTCCACGACATCGGCGCGTCGACGATCAGCCCGCTCGTTGCCAAGCTGAGCGAGCGACAGGACTACGGGTTCGTGATCGACACCGCGATCCGGACGGAGGGGATCCAGGCGCGGTGTGACGTGTACGCGCTCCCCGACGAGCGCGAACTGGCGCGGGCGCTCGACCGGCTCTCGGAGTCGTGACCCGCTCGCTCTCCGACGATCGGCCGGACGACCCGGCGGACCGAACGGGGAGCGACGCGGTCGGCGACGCGGAGCCGACCGTTGTCACCGGCGGTCCGACGGCCGACGACCGCGGCCGGATCAAGGTCGGCGTGGGCGAACTCGCGGTCACGAGCGACGACGCGGTGCTGACGACCAGCGGCCTCGGCTCCTGCGTCGCGGTCGCGCTCGTCGACGACCGGGCGGGCGTCCGCGGGCTCCTCCACGCCATGCTGCCGGCGGGCGAGGGGCGGACCACCGCGGTCTCGCGGCCCGCGAAGTACGTCGACACCGGGGTCGACTCGCTGATCGCGGCGCTCGACGACGCCGGCGGCGATCCCCGGCGCCTGGAGGCGCGGGTCGCCGGCGGGGCCGAGATGCTCGATCTCACCGACGCGGTCGGTCCGCGCAACGTGGAACGGGTCGGCGAGGTACTCGACGCGGCCGGCGTTCCGATCGTCGCCAGCGACGTCGGCGACACCGTCGGCCGGACGGTCCGGTTCGGTCCCGACGGGCGTCTCGTCGTCCGGGCCGCGGACGGTTTCGAACGCGCGATCTGACCGCGGTTCGGCCGTCGGATCTCTCCCCGAGCGTTCCGATTTTCTCCGTTTCCGTTCCTTCACCGGGCGCTCTCCGTCTCGTGACGTGCTTTCTCATGGTTGATATTTTGAGGGGTGAATTGAAGTAGCTTCTGCGGGTCGTACACGGTAATGGGCCTCGAACTACCGGTGTGGGGAGCTCCAACCGCCGCCTGGGCAGTCGCCACGCTGGGGCTCGTCGGTGCGAGCGTCCTCGACAGGTTCCTCGACGACGACGGATCCGACGACGACGGTTCCGGTGGTATGGACGGCAACGATGACCCCTTCGGCGGCGACATGGGCGGCGGAGGGATGGGCGGCGGCATGGGCGGTGGCGACGGCGACGGCGGTGGCGGCGACGGCTTCGACGACTTCGACGGCATGGACGAGTGGGACGACGAGTTCGACGACGGCGGCGGCGGTGGCGGCGGCGGTGCCGCGACCGACGAGCTCGAAAACCGACTCGACGAGCTGGAAAACGAGGTCGCCTCGCTCTCCTCGACGGTCTCGACCGTCCGCTCCGAGAACGAGGAGATCTCCGCCGCGGTCGACGACATCGAGGAGGACGTCCGCAACCTCCTCGACATCTACGAGATGGTCACGCGCGGCATCAACCCCTTCGTCGACGACGGCGGCGGCTTCGACAGCGTTGCCGGCGGGGGCGAGGGCTCGTTCGGCATCTTCGACGACGAGGAGGGCGGCGAGGAGGAGGACCTCGACGAGGACGTGGCGAACGCGGACGCGGACGGGTTCTTCGACGACGACCTCCTCGACGAGGAGGAGCCGGACGGCTTCGACGACGAGGCCGAGGACGGCGGCGAGTTCGACGACCTCGACGGCGAGGACGACGGCGGATTCGACGACTTCGACGGGGACGACGAGTTCGACGACCTCGACGACGACTTCGACGAGGAGTTCGAGGAACCGGACGACGACAGCACGGACGACGCCGCGTCCGAGACCGAAACGGCGGACGACGGAGACGACATGAACGACGATGGAAAGAGCTTCAGCGAACTGAAAGAAGAGTACGACTCCGGGGAGGCCGACTGGGCCGAGGAGGACGACGACGCCGCGGACGACGACCCGTTCGAGGACGGGGACGACTCGTTCGCCGACCCCGGCGACGAAACCGACTCGTTCGACGAGGCCGACGACGGTCTCGGGGACGACGGCCTCGGGGACGACCTCGGGGGCGTCGACGACGGCTTCGACGAACCGGCCGACCCGGAGCCGGCCGACGCAGCGCCCGACCCCGAACCCGCCGCTACCCCCGAACCGGCGGCCGACCCCGCGCCCGACCGACAACCCGGCGGCGACCCCGCCGAGGCGTCCGGGGGCTTCCAGTACGTCGGCGAGGACGACCTCTCCGGGGGAAGCGGCCGCGGCAAGCCGTACCTCACCGAGCTGCCCGGCGACTACGTCGGCGACCTCCTCGTGATGGAGTGGCTGGAGTTCCTCGTCTCCGAGAGCGACGTCACCGACGCGGTCCGCGCGATCAACTACTACGAGCGGATCGAGTGGATCGGTCCCGACGCCGCGGCGCGGCTCCGCGATTTCCTCTCCGGGTTCGGTACCATCGACCGCAACCTCGTCGACCGGCCGGGTACCGACCGACTCGTTCGCGAGCACCACACCCGCAGCCTCCGGTACGTGACCCAGCTCAACGGCACCAACAGCCACGCGGTACTGTTGGACCGCTGGGACGACCTCGCCGGGGGGTCGCTCGTCGGCGGCGGGTCGCCGGTCGGCGGCCGCCGGGGCGGCCGGCACCGCGGGCGGGGCGACTCCGGCCGCAACGGCCGCGCCAACCACGTCGACCGCAACGGCCACGACAAGCGGGGCGATCGGCCGGCACCGGAGCGGAACGGTCACGACGCGTCCGGACACGGCGACGCGCCCGACGCCCGCGAGCGGCGAACGAACGGAGCGGACCACGACGACGCGACGGACCGCGGCGACGCACGGCCGCAGACCGACGCGGACCGCCGCGACGGTCACCGCGAGGACCGACGCGACCGGAACGGTTCCACGCGACCGATGAACGATCCGAATCCCCGTTCCGACCGCGCCGATCCGGCCGACGGAGGGTGGGGAGATGGGCGTTAGCGTCTCCGCGTCCACGGCCATCATCGTCGCGGGGCTGTTCTTCGCGTTCACGACGTTTTACCCCGTGGCGGCCAACGGACTCGACCGCGTCTCCGACGCTCAACACGGCGTCAACGAGCGTGCGCTGGAGCGACAGAACACCGAGTTCGCGGTGACGAACGCCACGTACGACACCACCTCGGATATCCTCACCGTCAACGCCACCAACGAGGGATCCGTCGGCCTCGTCGCGGACGACGCGACGCTCGTCGTCGGCAACGAGTACGTCGACGTCAGCGGACCGAACGCGACGACCACCGTCGACGGCGACGCCGACACCGCGCTCTGGCTCGGTGACGAGCAACTGACGGTCGAGGTCGCACAGAACGACACGGCGACGACGATCGAGGAGGGAACGCGGATCGTCCTCGTCGTCGAGTCCGGCGTCCGCGACGCCGCGACCGTGACGGAGGTGAGCCCGTAGATGGCCAGCGTTCCCGTCTCCCACCTCATCCTGTTCATCGCGAGTCTCGTCATCGCCGCGGGCGTCGTCGGCACCATCACTACCGGCGTCGACCGCGTGAGCGCCGCCGTCGAGGACGCCGGCCTCGACGCGACCGAGACGCTTCGGACCGACGTGACGATCATCTCGGACCCTAGCGCGGGGGTGTATAACGCGAGCGAGAACAACGTAACGCTGCTGATCAAAAACACGGGCACCTACCGGCTCGCGCCCGACGGATCGGACCTCGACGTCGTCTTCGACGGGAGCTACGTCGGGCCGGACGCGACCTCCGGCGAACTCGTCTCCGCGGACGGCGCGAACGCGTGGAGTCGAGGCGACGTGTTGCGGCTCACGATCAACGTGAGCGAGATCGAGGGATCGGGCGGCACCCTCGACGACGGCGACCACCGGGTGTTCCTCTCGGCGAACGGCGACGAGGAGCTGTTCCAGTTCCGCGTGGAGGGGGGGAGCTGAGATGCCCCACGACAACCTGCTCTCCCTCGGCCTCGGCGAGCGCGACCGGCTGAACAAGGAGCTGGGCGGCGGCATCCCGCGCGGTAGCATCGTCCTCATGGAGGGCGACTACGGGGCCGGGAAAAGCGCCATCTCCCAGCGGTTCGCCTACGGGCTGATCCAGGAGGGCGCGTCGGTGACGATGATGTCGACGGAGCTGACCGTCCGCGGGTTCATCGACCAGATGCACTCGCTGGAGTACGACATGGTGAAGCCGCTCTTACAGGAGGAGCTGCTCTTCCTCCACGCCGACTTCGACTCCGGCGGCGCGTTCTCCGACGGCGACGGCGAGCGCAAGGAGCTGCTCAAGCGGCTGATGAACGCCGAGGCGATGTGGAACTCCGACGTCGTCTTCCTCGACACGTTCGACGCCATCTTCCGTAACGACCCCACCTTCGAGTCGCTGGTCCGGAAAAACGAGGAGCGACAGGCCGCCTTGGAGATCATCTCCTTCTTCCGCGAGATCATCTCGCAGGGGAAGGTGGTGGTGCTCACCGTCGACCCCTCCGCCGTCGACGACGACGCGATCGGCCCGTTCCGGTCGATTGCGGACGTCTTCCTCCAGCTGGAGATGGTCGAGGTCGGCAACGACATCCGCCGCCAGATCAACGTCAAGCGGTTCGCGGGCATGGGCGAGCAGGTCGGCGACACCATCGGGTTCTCGGTCCGTTCCGGAACCGGTATCGTGATAGAGAGCCGCAGCGTCGCCTGACCCATGACTCGGAGACGCACAGTCGGTCCGCGCGGGCGGACCGCGACCAACACGGCGACGCAGCGTGGGACATGACCGAACACGGAACCGCACAACCGTCCGACGAGCTCCGAAAGGCCGCCATGCGGCGGCCCCACCTCCGGGAACACCTCCGCGAGTTCAAACAGATCACGGGGGAGTTCCCGCAGTTCATCGAGGAGCCGAAAGACGAGTACGAGTCCGACCGGCCGAACGTCATCTACCCCGTCGGCGGCCCCATCTACAGCCACATCTACGGTGACCTCGGACAGGACACGAAGTACTACGCCATCGAACCCGAGGTGAGCGGTCCGCAGGTGGAGGTGCTCAACGAGGTAAAAAACCGGCTGCTCACCGCCAGCGGTCAGCACACGGCACCGGACAACGAGGCGGAGTACGACGACCTCATCGAGGAGCTGTTGGAGGAGGTGACCCACGTCGACGACACCTCCTCCGGCTGGCGCAAGGGGCTCTCGAAGCTGAAGAACTTCGGCAAGCTGTCGGTCACCGAGGAGACCTACGAGAACATCCGCTACCGGCTCAACCGCGACATCGTCGGGCTCGGTCCCCTCGAGCCGATCATGCGCGACCCGGCCAACGAGGACATCCACGTCATCGGCCCCAAGGAGTGCCACGTCGACCACGGCACCTACGGCATGCTGGAGACGACCGTCGACTTCGGGACGCCACAGGAGTTCGACAACTGGCTGCGGAACATGGGCGAGCGGATGGGCGACCCCCTCTCCGACTCCGACCCGATCGTCGACTCCACGCTCCCCGACGGGTCGCGTATCAACATCATCTACTCCGACGACGTCTCGCTGAAGGGGTCTTCGCTCACGATCCGGCAGGGCGACGAGGTGCCGCTGTCGATCAACCAGATCACCCACTGGGGAACGCTCTCGCCGCAGCTCTCGGCGTACCTCTGGCTCTGTTTGGAGAACGAGCAGACGGTGTTCGTGGTCGGGGAGACGGCGTCGGGGAAGACGACAACGCTGAACGCGATACTGTCGTACATCCCGGACGACTCGAAGATCTACACCGCGGAGGACACCGCCGAGGTCATCCCGCCCCACAACACTTGGCAGCAGCTGTTGACCCGCGAGGGCGGCGACGAGGGCTCTTCCGACGTCGACATGTTCGATCTGGTCGCCGCCGCGCTGCGGTCGCGTCCGGACTACATCATCGTCGGGGAGGTCCGCGGGGCCGAGGGGCGCATGGCGTTCCAGGCGGCCCAGACGGGCCACCCGGTCATGCTGACGTTCCACGCCTCGGACATCGTCTCGATGATCCAGCGGTTCACCTCCGAGCCGATCAACGTCCCGGAGACGTTCATGGACAACGCCGACGTGGCGCTGTTCCAGAACCGCGTCAAACAGGGCGACGACGTGCTCCGCCGGGTGACCAGCGTTCAGGAGATCGAGGGGTACTCGAAGGAGATGGACGGGGTCGTCACGCGCGAGGTGTTCAGCTGGGACCCCGTCGAAGACGAGATCGTCTTTCAGGGGATGAACAACTCCTACGTGCTCGAAGAGCAGATCGCGACGCTTCTGGGCTACGCCGACACCCGCGACATCTACGACGACTTGGAGTTCCGCGCGGAGCTGATAGAGCGGATGATTCAGGAGGGGATCATGGGCTACCACGAGGTGAACGACGCGATCAACTCCTTCCAGCGCGACGGCGTCGAGGGGCTCCCCTTCGACATGCACCGGAACACGAGGTAGCGACGATGAAGGCGAACGCGACGATGGGATGGGGGGAACACTGACGATGGCGGTAAAGGAGATGGGCGACGGGCTCGCGACCGCGCTCCAACTGACCTCCGAGGTCATGGAGTCGTACGACCAGCTCGACATCTCCAAGCGCAAGTACGTCGGGCTGGTGTTGCTGCCGGCCGTGTTCGTGTTCCTCGCGAGCGTCGTCGGGCTGGTCGCGCTCCCGCTCCCGATCGCCGCCCGGGTGCCGATCCCGATGTTCGGCGCGCTCGTGCTGTTCGCGGCCGTCATCTACCCGAAGATCTACCTCTCCAGTCTGGAGACGAAGATCGACAACCAGCTACACCTCGTGATGACGCACATGACGGTGTTGTCGACGACGAACATCGACCGCATGGAGGTGTTTCGGACGCTGGCGAAAGAGGAGGAGTACGGCGTCGCCGCCGAGGAGATCGGCCGCGTCGTCCACCTCGTCGACACGTGGAACCAGAGCCTCGACGACGCGTGTCGCCGCCGGGCACAGGAGGTCCCCTCCGACGCGATGGCCGACTTCTTCGACCGGCTCGGCTACACGATGGGCGCGGGGCAGTCGCTCCAAGAGTTCCTCGTCTCCGAGCAGGACGTGATGCTCGCGCAGTACGAGACCCGCTACGAGTCCGCGCTCTCGAACCTAGAGGTGATGAAGGACCTGTATATGTCGATGATCCTCTCGATGACGTTCGCGTTGGTGTTCGCGGTCGTCCTCCCGATCCTCACCGGCAACGACCCGACTGCGACGGTGGCGGCCGTCATCGTCCTCTTCGTGTTCGTCCAACTGGGCTTCTACGCGATGATCCGCGCGACGTCGCCGTACGACCCGATCTGGTACCACCCGGACGAGCGCGCCCCCGGCGACCTGAAGCTGTGGGCGTCGCTCATCGGCGGCGGCGGGCTCACGTTCGTGATCATCGGGATCACGGCCGCCGGGATGTTCGGGTACGGGCCCGGGCTCCCCGGACTCCTCTTTTTCGTCGACAACGTCCGGCTGCCGCTGTACCTCGCGGTCCCCATCTCGCCGCTGATCGTCACCGGCGTGGTGCTCCGGCAGGAGGAGCAGGCGATCACCGCCCGCGACGGCGAGTTCCCGTCGTTCGTCCGCGCGCTCGGGGCGACGGAGAGCGCGAAGCAGTCGACGACGACCGACGTGCTCACCACCCTCCGCGACAAGAACTTCGGCAAGCTCTCCGAGTCGATCGAGCGGCTCTACCGCCGGCTCAACATGCGGATCAGCACTGAGGGCGCGTGGCGAGCGTTCACGCGTGACACGCGCTCGTACCTCATCCAGAAGTTCTCCGAGATGTACCTCGTCGGTCGCCAGATGGGCGGGGACCCGAAGATGCTCGGTGAGCTGATCTCGAAAAACATGAACGCCGTCAACCAGCTGCGCGAGCAGCGCCGGCAGGCGGCGATGACGTTCATCGGACTGCTGTACGGGATCACGGCGGCCGCGACGTTCGCCTTCTTCATCGGACTGGAGATCGTCGCCATTCTGGCCGACCTGACCGCTGACTTCGGGCTCGAAGAGATGGACATCGGCCAGATCGTCTACCCCGGCGCGTACGACATCCCGCTGATCGAGTACCTCCTGCTCACCGTCGTGCTGTTCAACGCGGCGCTCTCCTCGCAGATGATCCGACGGATCGACGGCGGGAACCCGGCGAACGGCTACATCCACTTCGTCCTCCTGACGTGGCTCGGGGCGGTCACCGCCATCGCGACGCGGACGCTCGTCAACGCGATCCTGTCGATCTGAACGGCCCGCGGACGGGCTGCTCGACCGTCACTCGAACAGCGTCGGCTCGGCGACCTCCTCGTCGGCGGCGTCGCGCCACGAGCGCGAGGGCGTCCATCCGAACAGCCGATCCGCCTTGTCGATCGCGTAGGCACCGCGGTCGTCGCCCTCGTCGACGGCGGAGTCGTCGGGGACGCCGTCGTACGCCTCGCGGAGGAGGTCGAGCAGCGGGCGGCCGAGGGCGTTGTCGGCCGCGACGCAGTTCACCGCCTCGTGGGTTCCGGGGTCGACGGGAGCGTCGCCGTCGCCCGTCTCCGCGAGCGCGGCCGCGACGAGGTCGGCCACGTCGCGGACGTCGACGTACGACCAGAAGTTGCCCGCGCCGGCGTCGAGGTCGGTCACGTACTCGTCCGCGCGGCAGGCGTACGCGCCGGGGTACTGGATCCACGACGGGCGTATCGATACCGCCGGCACGTCGTGGCGGCGCGCGACCGCGCCCGCCGCCGCCTCCGCGGTCACCTTCGAGAGCCCGTACGGGTCCTCCGGGCGGAGCGGGTGGTCCTCGGTGATCGGCAGTTCGTCCGGGAGCGGCGTCGGGTCGGCGAAGAAGAAGCCGTACGCGCCGTCGCTAGAGGCCTGAACGATCCGCGCGTCGGCCCGGCCGGCGGCGTCGAGGACGTTCTTGGCGGCGAGCGCGTTCGCCTCGAACACCCGCCCCTCCGGGTGGGTGCCGGCGACCGGGATGGCGGCCCAGTGGACGACCGCGTCGGGGTCGACCGCGGCGACGATGTCGAGCGCTTCGCCACGCTCCGCGAGGTCGGCCGCACGGAACGAGACGTTCGGAGCGGGGTCGACGCCGAGCCCCGGGTGGTCGTAGTCGACGACGACGACCTCGTAGTCGCCGGCGAGCCGGTCGACGACCCAGCGCCCGGAGGCTCCGCGGCCGCCCGTAACGAGTACCGTTTCCATGCCAGTCGGTCGTGCGGACGGGCGAAAAACGCACCGCACTTGTCGGGTGCGGGACGGCGTGGCCTCCGGCAGGCTTTAACGCGCTGAACGGTTATTCAACGCCATGGAATGGAAGACAGACTGGGGGTTACGCGGACGGATGGGACTGACGATGTTCCTCCTGTTCGCCCTCTACGTCGCCTTCGTCGGGGTCCTCGTGACGTTTTTCGATGTTGGGAGCCTGACGATCCTGATCATGCTCGGCGGGTTCTCGCTCGCGCAGTACTTCTTCAGCGACAAGCTGGCGCTCCGGAGCATGGGCGCTCGCGAGGTGAGCGCGGACGAGTACCCCGACCTCCACCGTCGGATCGAGCGGCTGAGCCAGCAGGCCGACCTGCCGAAGCCGACGGTCGCCGTCGCGAACACGCAGGTGCCGAACGCGTTCGCGACCGGCCGGAACAAGAAGAACGCCACCGTCGCGGTGACGACCGGGCTGCTGGAGAGCCTGAACGAAGACGAGTTGGACGGCGTCCTCGCCCACGAGCTCGCCCACGTGAAGAACCGCGACGTGATGGTGATGACCATCGCGTCGTTCCTCTCGACCATCGCCTTCTTCATCGTGCGGTGGGGGTGGCTGTTCGGCGGCGACAACCGGCAGGGCGCGCCCGTCATCGTGGCGATCCTCGTGTCGCTGGTCGTCTGGGTGATCTCGTTCCTGCTCATCCGCGCGCTCTCGCGGTACCGCGAGTACTCCGCCGACCGCGGTGCGGCGCTGATCACGGGCCAGCCCGGCGCGCTCGCCTCGGCGCTGATGACGATCGACGGCCGGATGGACAAGGTGCCCAAGGAGGACCTCCGCGAGGAGGCGGAGATGAACGCGTTCTTCATCATCCCGATCAAGGCCGGCTTCGTCGGCAAGATCGCCTCGACGCACCCGTCGACGGAGAACCGCATCGAGCGGCTCCGCGAGATGGAAAAAGAGCTGGAAACGGCCTGATACGGCTAATAATCCACTTTTGGTCGGGCGATAGCCATAGATGTCGTTGAAGCTTCAGCTGCTCGCTACTGTGAAGCCGACCTTGTAACCGAGACCGCCGAAGCCCCAGCCGGGAGGGGGTCGGACGCTCGCTGCGGTCCTCAGTCGCTCGCGTTGCTCGCTCCTTCCGGTCCTTACTTCGCCTCCGACCCCCTCCCGGCTGCCCCTTCGAGTCCCGCCCCGCACCGCTCCGCACAGCCCCTCGCGCCTCCCCAGCCTCGTCGCTGGCGGTCTTCGCTTCGCTCGACCGCCACCGACTCCCTCGCGCGGTGCTCCTCGCGGTCGCCGAGGGCGACCGCTCGGAGGCACGCGCCACCGCTGTCGGTTTATAAACAATCGCGGGAGAGGCGCGCCGCTCGTCGGTACGAGCGGACTGAGGGGAGTAAGCCCCCTTCGGTTCGTCCCGACATTCGGCTGAGCGTCCGCGCCGTGGCCGGACTACCTTATGGCACGGACTTGCACCGGCGAGGATTCGCCGTTCCATCCGTTCCCGCCCGTCGCGTGGCGAGGCCACGTCGGTCCTCGACGGGTTAACTCCCTTCCCTTGCGGGTCGGTTCGCGCGTTCGCGGGTGATCCCGCGAACGCCGCCGGTCGCCTGCGGCGACCGAACGCGTCTCATCGGTCGAGGCGGGGGGTGTCGTTGCTGTTCCAGCGCCAGCCGTCTCCGACTCCGGGCGTGTGCCCGGTCGCCCGTCCGGCCGGTGGGGGGACTTTCCTCATGCCGGAGGCACGGGAGTCGGGCTCCCTCTGTCCGTTCCGCCCTTTCGCCCGCCGGCGAATAAGCGGTTCGATCGGGCGCGTTTCCGGCGAGACGCCGCGAACGCCGCGGGAGCGGTGCCACAAGGGAAGCGTTCAAGTCGTCAGCAACGTAATAGTCTCTCATGTCCGAGGCTCAGACCGTTCAGCTGTCGTACGACGACGGTGCACGAGCGGTCGAACTCGCGCGGGAGGCGGTCGAGTCGTTCGTCCAACACGGACAACGCGAACAACCCGGCAGCATGCGCGAAGCGTTCTACGCCCGCACCGGTGCCTTCGTTCGACTCGAATCGACGCGGGGACGCGGCCGCCTCCGCGGCTGCGCCGGCGCGTGGGAGACCTCCGACCAGCTCGGCCACGCCATCGTCGAGGCCGCCATCAAGGCGGCCTCCGACGACTCCTGCGGCTCCGAGGTGGAGCCGAAGGAGCTGGACAACCTCACGGTCTCGGTGTTCGTCGTCTCGAATACGATCCTCACGAACGACCCGCTCGAAGACCTTGAGGTCGGCACCCACGGCGTCGCCGTCGACAGCGGCAACGCTCACGGCTGGCTCTACCCGACGGTCCCCGTCGAGAACGGCTGGTCCGGCGCGGAGTTCCTCTCGCGCGCCTGCCGGAAGGCGAAGCTCTCCCCCACCGCGTGGCAGGAGGAGGACACGATAGTGACGCTCATCGAAGGACAGGTGTTCCGAGAGCGCGCCGACGGCGGTGCCGTCGAAGAGCTGTAGTCGTTCACTGTCTCCCTCTCCTCCCCGCCCTTCTTCGTCTCCCGCCCCTTCTTCGTCTCTCGCCTTCTATTCTCTCCCCGCCTTCTCCGTCTCCCCGCTCGGTCGCGTCCGGGCGATTTCCACCCCATCGCGTTTCTCTCGGTCGACGCCGAACGCAGAGCCGTAGCCTCGTCGAGCGCGACGCCCAATTTCTTAGGCCGTCCTAAAAATCGATGGTTTTTTGATGTTTTAGGCGGGCCTAATATCTATGAGACGTTCGGACGACGCCCGCGTCGACCCCTCCGCCGGCGGTGATCCGCGATGAGCGTCGAGACCCACGTCGACCGCGCTCGCGACCGTGTGGCCGCCGAGCGCGACGTCGTCGCGGACGAGCGACGGGCCTACGAGCGCTTCGGGTCGACCGTCGCGTCGATCCCCACAGCCTCCGGCCCGGCGGCCTCCGGTGGGGAGACGACTGCCGGTACCGGACCGGGAGCCGGCGGCGTTCGCGCGGCCGTCGGGGGACGGACCGCCTCGGCGACCGACGGCTGCCGGCGGGTCCGAGAGGCGTTCGCCGAGACGGTGTGCCCCCACAGCGTCGCCGACCGCGCCGCCGACGAACCGCTGTCGGCGACGATCCGTGAGGAACTGGGCGACGCCGTCGCGGTCGCGCTCTCGCCGAAGACTGACCACGGTCTCACCCCGCCGGTCGCGTCCGCGATCGGGTCCGCCGTCGACGACCGGCTCGCGGAGCTCGCGGTGTTCGACCGGACGCTGGAGCGCGAGGCCGCGTCCCTCCGGTCGGCGCACGAGACGATCCGGGACGTCACCGACTGGCTGGCGACCGCGGACGAGACGCCCCTCTCGGCGCTCGGGTTCGACGAGCTACGCCGGCGTCACGAGACGCTCGCGGACCGGATCGCGGCCTGCGAGTCGCTGCTCGCGGACCGGCAGGCCGACCTCGACCGGACCGCTAGCCGAGGCGCGGCGGTCGGCCTCCGGCACCGCTCGACGGTCGCGTACCTCTACGACGACTTCCCGGCCTCACACCCCGTCCTCTCGACGGTCACGCGGCTCGTCGAGACGCTCACCGAGTGCCAGCGGGCGGTCCGCGACCACCTGACTCGGAGGGCGTGACCGTGTCGGACTCGCCGCGCCGCGCCCGGGCGAACGGCTGGGCGTGGGCCTGCCTCGTGCTGTTCGGTGCCGACGCCGAGAGCGGCGACTCGCGGGACGACGGGCCGACGGGGGACGGGCCGACGGACAAGGAGCCGAGCGAGGGCGGTTCGACGGCGTCGGAATGACGCGCGAGACGGAGTACCTGCTCGCGCTGTACATCGCGGAACACCGGTCGTCGCCGCCGGTTCCGCCGGGACGGATCGCCGACGCGGTCGGGCGGTCGCCGGCCGCGACGACGGAGATGCTCCAGCGGCTCGAACGCCGCGGGCTCGTGGCTCGGGAGCCGTACGACGGCGTGGCGCTCACCGACGCGGGCCGGGAACGCGCCGAGGACCGCCACGAGGCGTACGTCGCGCTCTCGTGGTTCTTCCGCGACGTGCTGGGACTCGACGCCCACGAGCGCGAGGCGATGGAGATGGCGGCGCTGGTGAGTCCGACGGTGGCAAACCGGCTCGTCGACCTGCTGCTCGACGGGGTGCCGGGAGACCCGCTCGGCCCCGGAGCGGTGTCGCTCCCGCAGTCGGACGCGGACTGAAAAATTCGGAATCGGTCGGCTGCCGGTCGGTCGTCGCTCAGTCCCCCCGCCGCCGCGTCGTCTCAGTTCGTCGCGGACTCGACGACGAGCGAGTCGTCTTCGAGGTAGTGTTCGATGTGGTGAGCGTGCTCTTCGAGCGTCTCCAGCTGCTCGCGGAGCATCTGGCTCGTCGCGTAGTCGCCGAGTCCGTCCGCGAGCGCGACGCATATCTTATCAAGGAACAAACAATCTTTCGTGTCACATAAAAGCCGTTCGTGTGCGCATTTGACGCGCTATCCGAACCGATACGCGTCATATCATACAAAATTTGAAACTACTGATCGCTCCCGTAGCCCACTGCCGGCGCGTCCGCGAGCGCCCGCTCCGTCGCCGCCGACAGGTCGAACGCGTCGCCGTCGACGACCTCGCCGTCCCGGATCACCGGCTCCATGAGCGACTCGGCTCCCTCGGGCCCCGAGCGGTCTGCGAGTCCGACGGCGTGGGCACCGTCGGCGGTGCGGTAAACGGCCTTCGCGCCGGAGAGCTTCCCCCGCTTGGCCGCCGGCTCGCCGTCGACGGCGACGAGGTCGAGCGCGAAGTCGACCGGGTCCGCGTTGGAGACGTACCCGCCGACGCCGAACCCGTCGACGACGTCGCGCAGCCCCCGGAGGTCCGCGGGACCGAGTCCCCCCGAGACGTACACGTCGACGTCCGCGTGGCCGCGCGCGTCGAGTTCCCACTGGACTTCGCGGACGATGTGCCGGAAGTCGCCGCGTCGGGAGCCGGTGGTGTCGAGGCGGACGCCGTCGAGGTCGTCGCCGAGCGTCTCCACGGCCCGGAGCACCTCGTCTACCTCGTCGGAGTAGGTGTCACAGAGGGCGATCCGGGGCGCATCTCCCGGGACGCCCTCGTCGTAGGCGCGCCACGCGGCCTCCTGTTGGCCCCGCCCGAAACAGATGGCGAGCGCGTGGGGCATCGTCCCGGACGCCTCCCGGCCGATCAACTCGCCCGCGGCGACGTGCGAGAAGCCGTCGAACCCGCCGACGAGCGCCGACCGCTCGACCGCGGCGGTCATCGCGGGGTGGACGTGGCGCGCGCCGAAGGAGAGGACGCTCGACTCGGGCGCGGCGAGCCGGCAGTCCAGCGCCGCCGTCGCCATCCCGGACGCGTGCGAGAGGAACCCCAGAAGCGACGTCTCCAACCGCGCGAACGCGAGGTACGGCCCCTCGATCCGCATCACCGGGCCGCCGTCGAACAGCCGCCCCTCGGGGATCGCGTGGACGTCGACGTCGCGGCCGGCCAGCAGCTCCACCGCGTTCCCCAGCCCGGCGAACAGCTCGAACTCCCCGTCCGGGAACTGGTCCGCGGTCACCTCGGCGACGACGCGGGGGTTCCGCCCCGCGGCCTCCAGCGCCGCCTCGGTCCGCTCGAAGTACGCGTCGGTTGCGCGCCCCTCACGGACCGCGGTCGCATCGACGATGTCGAACTCGCTCATGTCCGACCCTTCGGCCGCCGGAACGAAAAGCCACCCGTGTCGCGCCGGTTCCGAGACAGTTCCGTCGCCCCTCGACGCCGACGAGCGCCGGACTACGACGACCGTCGCGCGGACAGCCCCAGCGCGGCCACGAGGGCGACGAGCGCCGCCGCGACGCCGAACCCGGGCGCGCTGTTTTCGGTGCTGTCGCCGTCGCTCCCGTCGGTGCCGTCACTCCCGTCGGTGCCGTCGCTTCCGTTCCCGCCGTCTCCGCCGTCGGTGCCGTTAGCGTCGTCGCTCCCGCCGTCGGTGCCGTCACCGTCGCCGCTCCCGTCCGCCCCGTCCGTCCCGTCGGCGTCCGGGAACGCGAGGTCGGCGTCCGGGCGCAGTTCGAGGACGCCCTCGGGAGACGGCGCGTGGGTTATCGTCACGCTCGTCCCGTCGCGCTCGACGCCGTACGCCCCGGGAAAGTCGCTCTCGTCGCCGATGGCGTAGACGGTTCCGTCCTCGTATATCCCGTCGCCGTGTGCGTTCAGCATCCGAACGTAGGCGTCGCGAAACGCCTCGGCGTCGGCCTCCGTCTGCCACTCCGTCGCCCAGACGTACCCGTCCCGGTCGCCGTTCCGGTACGGGTACAGCTCGTCGCCCGCCCACCCGTCCGTCACGGGGTGTGCGTAGTTGTAGGTCCCCCGCGTCTGGAGCTGTGCGTCCGTTTCGAGAAGGATGTTGAAGTTCCCGCCGACGGATCGGTCGGGATCGAGGATCGGGTACTCGTACGCGCCGTCGAACTGGACGCCGGCGCTCTGATACCAGAACATCACGAACATCGACGCCTCGCCCGCGGTCTCCGCGCCGTCGACACCCTGGTCTCCGTATGTCTCCCAGCCGCCCGTCGCGGCGTCCTCGAAGTCGACCTCGCTCGTCTCGTAGTCGGGGTTCCGATGGATCACCTCAGCCGTCGAGTTCGGCGGGTCGTTCATCGTCTCGTTGACGGCCGCCCACCCGCCCTCGTCGACGAGGTCGCGGACGTAGAGGGCCCCGTCGCCGTACGGCTGGAGGACGGTCTGGAGGATGCCGATGTTCCCGGAGAACCCGCCGCCGCCACCGCCCCCGCTTTCAGGTGGCTCGACGCAGGTCCAGTTGTCAGCACAGCGGGCGGCGTACCGCTCCTCGACGTGGACCGCCTCTCCCTCGACGATCCCGTTGACCGCGAGGTCGCCGTCCTGGGTGACGCCGACGTAGCGCGGGTCGGTGAGGTCGTGGTACTGGTCTTGCATCGCGTGGAGCAGCTCGTGCGCGAGCGTCGAGGGGTCGACCTCGGCCGACTCGCCGTCCGGGACGACGATGACGATCCGGTCTTCGGCCGGCGAGTAGAAGCCGGAGACCGCGCCGCCGAGCACCGAGTCGATCTCGTCGTTCGCGTTCTCGCCGTCGCCGACGACGAACAGCGCCCTCCACACCTGGTCGTTCCAGCGGCGGAACGCCTCGGACTCGTTGCCCCCGCTCGCGGTGTCGTTCGCGTACTCGCTGCGCGACACCGTCTCGACCGGCACGTCCTCGCGGAAGGGCCGCTGGCGGACGTGTTCGACGCGTGCCATCGTCAGGTCCGTCAGCGCCGCCAACTGCGTCTCGTTGAGCCCGCCGGTCTCGTTGAAGTCGACCGACTCCTCGTAGTGCGTTCCGTTCCAGCAGCCGACCAACTCGGTGCCGTCTCCGGGATCGCACTCGTCGGCGGACGCGGAGGACACGGGGTCCGACGCCGCGGAGTCGCCGACGGACGCGGCGTGGGCAGCGCCGGCGTCCGGCGCGGCGGCGGCACCGGCGGTGAGGGCGACACACAGGACGGCGAGCGCGGCGACGACGGCGGCCGCGGTCGAGGGGGTGAGAACCCGTCGCATACGGATCGTATCGGACGCCCTAGTAAGTAGTCTGTTGGTTCCTTCGGCGTCGCCGCCGGCGGATTTTTCGCCGCGGCTCGCCCTCGCCGTCGGCAACTGAGGCGGCGATCTGGGCGGCCGGGACGACGCTTTTTGAGGGCCGCGCTCCAACACTGGATATGGCGTTCGATCCGACCGAGACCGCGGTGGTCGTCGTCGACATGCAAAACGGGTTCTGTCACCCCGACGGGAGCCTCTACGCCGAGCCGAGCGAGGCGGCGGTCGAGCCGGTGACGGCGCTCGTCGACCGCGCCCGCGACGCCGGCGCGAGCGTCGTCTACACCCGCGACGTCCACCCGCCCGAGCAGTTCGACGACACGCACTACTACGACGAGTTCGACCGGTGGGGCGAACACGTCGTCGAGGGGTCGTGGGACGCCGAACTCGTCGGCGACCTCGACGTGCGCGACGACGACCACGTCGTCGAGAAGCACACCTACGACGCCTTCTATCAGACGGATCTGGAGGGGTACCTCGACGCGCACGGAATCTGTGACCTCCTGATCTGCGGCACGCTCGCGAACGTCTGCGTCCTCCACACCGCGGGCAGCGCGGGGCTCCGGGACTACCGCCCGGTCGTCGTCGAGGACGCGCTGGGCTACATCACCGAGGACCACCGCGAGTACGCGGTCGACCACGCCGACTGGCTGTTCGGCGAGACGACGAGCCGGGACGAGGTCGCCTTCGCGTCGGAGTAGGGCCGTCGCCGCTTCGATTCCTCCGAACCGCGATTATCACGCGCGGTAATCGGCGTGTAACCCTTTTTACCGCTCGCCGGAACCGCGAGGTATGGACATCTCTCGACGGGGCGTACTCGGCGGCCTCGGCGCGGTCTGTGGGGTCGGTGCCGTCGGGTTCGCCGGCGCGGCGCGGGTGACGGACGGCGAGGCGATGGAGGGTGTCGGCGGCGACGGCCCGGGACCGGCGGGCGGTGGCGGAAGCGGGACCGCCGGCACGAGCGACGGCGGGCCGACCGCGGCCCCCGTCGACCCCGGCGCGCCGTTCGCGGCGCGGCTCATCGGCGACGACGGGACCGACGCGCGGCTGTTCGACGCGAGCGACCTCGCCCGCGTCAAGGGCATCTTCGCCGAGGGCGACGAGTACCTCGTCCAGGTCGTCCTCTCCGAGGCGGGCGTCGAGTCGTTCCGGAGCCGCCTCAACGACGCGGGCGCGACCGACGACCCGGCGGCGTTCGTGGTGTCGATGGCGCTCGACGGGACCGAGGTCAGGCGCGTCGAACTCGACCGGGAGACCGTCGACGCGCTCACGGGATCCGAGTGGGAGGGCGTGCTGACGCTCCCGTTCGGCGAGGAGTCGGTCGCCACCTCCGTCTTCGAGCGCCTCGCCGCCGAAGAGTGAGTCGTCCCGACGGCTGACCAGTCAGGTCCCGCCGCGCGGGCGGCGGGTGGACAGCGTTTTTGCTCCCGCCCTCGTGTCTCCGTCGTGAGCGACGGAACCGCGGACGACGGCGGTCGCCCGTGCCCGGTCTGTGAGACGCCGATGTACCACCGACACTGTAAGTACGTCTGTCCGGCGCACGGCGTCGTCTACGACTGTAGCGACACGTTCTACTGACCGGACGGTCGGTTCGCACGCCGCCTGCGAGAGCGGAATTACCCGACCCGGACGGGGACCAAACTGAGTCGTGCGAACTGTTATGTTCTTGGAGTTCGATTTTTACCACATGATGGGCGACCCGTACGTGACCCTCCTTGCCGACCTCCCGGGGTCAGCATGGTAGAGCAAAAGCAGGTTGCCCGGAGCAAGCGGATCCAACGCCGCACCGGGAAGACGTTCCACGTCGCCACCCGGCTGCTTCCCCAGCGGATCCGCCATCCGACGTACGTGCTGTACGGCTTCTTCCGGATCGCCGACGAGGTCGTCGACGCGGCGGACACCGCGCCGCCGGCCGAACAGCGTGCCGAGCTCGACCGGCTCCGGGCGACCGCGCTCGGCGAGGAGCCGACCGACGACCCGGTGTTGGAGGCGTTCGCCGAGGTGTGCGAGCGCAACGACATCCCCGACGCGGACGTCCACTCGTTCGTCGACGCGATGGCGAGCGACATCGACACCGACCGGTACGAGACCTACGCGGACTTGGAGGCGTACATGGACGGCTCCGCGGCCGCAGTCGGGCGAATGATGACGGCGATCATGGACCTCGATCCCGAGGCGGAGGCCGAGGCGCTCCCGCACGCCACGAAGCTCGGCGAGGCGTTCCAGATGACGAACTTCCTCCGGGACGTCCGCGAGGACGTGGTCGAGCGCGACCGGATCTACCTCCCGCTGGAGACGCTCCGCCGCCACGGCGTGAGCGAGCAGCAGATCCTCGATCTGGAGTTCGACGAGCACGTCGCGGCCGCGGTCCGCGAAGAGATGGCCCGCACCGAGCAGCTCTACGAGGAGGGCGTCGCGGGCATCAAGTACCTCCCCGAGGACTGCCAGCTTGCGGTGCTGCTCGCGGCGGTGCTGTACGTCGACCACCACCGCCTCATCCGAAACCGCGGCTACGACACGGTGTCGGCGACGCCAGAGCTGTCGTTCGCCCGGAAGATCTCGCTGCTCGTCCGCACCCGCTGGAAGTGGCAGTGGAATCGCGACCCGGAGGCCGTGTTCTACGACATGTGTACCGACTTCGATCCCGGCCACGACCGCCACGGTCACGGCCCGCACGGCACCGGCGTCCCGCAGACGGACTGACCGGCGGCCCGCATGGAGCGCTCCCGGTTCGTCTCCCTCGCGGTCGCCGCGTTCGGGCTCGTGTTCGCCTCCTTCCTCCTCCGTGGCGTGACTCGACTGGTGGCCCCCTACGAGGTCGCCGTCGCCGTGTCGGCACCCGTTCTCTTCGCGGCCGCCGCGCTGCTCGTCGCGCTCTTCGTCCTCGCCGTCCTCGACGCGACCGGGATCCGGCCGATGGAGTAGTCGGCCGACCGATGGAATAGTCGGACGGCTGACGCGCCCGCGACGGCCCGGCCGAGTCGGAACGCCCTTGCCCCGCCGCCTCCGACGGGGCGTATGGACGTACGAACCGTCGCGGACCTCTCGCCGGCCGAGCGGCGCGCCTTCTTCGAGCGCGACGCCGGCGTCGAGGGGGTCCGCGAAGACGTGCGGGAGATCGTCGAGCGGGTCCGCGAGGAGGGCGACGTCGCGGTCCGCGAGTTCGCAGAAGAGTTCGACGGCGTCGCCGTCGGCAACGTCGACGTGACGGACGCGGCGGAGCGCGCGCACGACGAACTGGCCGACGCGGACGACCCGGTCCTCGACGCGGTCGAGGAGGCGGCGGCGAACGTGCGGGCGTTCCACGAGCGACAGCGCCCCGAGGACTGGCGCGACGACTTCGGCGGCCGGGAGCTGGGCCGCCGGTTCCGACCGATCGACCGCGTCGGCGTGTACGTGCCCGGCGGCGCGGCCGCCTACCCCTCCAGCGCGCTGATGGGCGTCATCCCCGCGGTCGTCGCTGGCGTCGACCACGTCGCGGTCGCGACGCCTCCGGCGGAGGAGCTCAACCCGGTCACCCTCGCGGCGATCCACGAGGCGGGGGCCGACGCGGTGTATCAGGTCGGCGGCGCGCAGGCCATCGGCGCGCTCGCGTACGGGACGGAGACCGTGACCCGGGTCCAGAAGGTGGTCGGCCCCGGCAACAAGTGGGTCACCGCCGCCAAGTCGATCGTTCAGGGCGACGTCGAGATCGACTTCCTCGCCGGGCCGAGCGAGGTGCTCGTCCTCGCCGACGAGACGGCGGACCCCGAACTGGTCGCGGCGGACCTGATCGCGCAGGCCGAACACGACCCGAACGCCTCCGTGGTCGCGGTCACCGACGACGCCGACCTCGCCGACGCCGTCGCCGACGCGGTCGACGCGCAGGCGGCCGAGCGAGAGCGCGAGGAGACGATCCGGGCCGCCCTCGACAACGACGCCTCCGGCGTCCTCCACGCGCGCTCGATGCCCGAGGCCGTGCTGTTCGCCGAGGAGTACGCCGCCGAACACCTCTCGATCGTGGCCGACGACGACGAGGCGCTCTTAGACCGGATCGCGAACGCCGGCTCGGTGTTCCTCGGACCGTACTCCCCCGTGGCGGCCGGCGACTACGCGACCGGGACGAACCACGTGCTGCCGACGAACGGCGGCGCGAAGCGGTACGGCGGGCTCTCCGTGGACACCTTCCTCCGGTCGTCGACGGTCCAGCGGCTCGACCGTGACGCCCTCGACGACCTCTCCGAGACGATCACGTCGCTCGCCGAGGCGGAGGGGTTGGAGGCGCACGCCGAGAGCGTGCGGAAGCGGTTCGAGTGACCCGTTTCGGAGCGCTCCGGAGCCGTATATATCCCTCTCGACCGCGCGGTAGCCGTCGGGACGGGAACTGTCGGTCAGTACCGTTCCCCCGCCTCTCCGAGCGGCGTTGATACCGCAATATCACTCATAGCAGGCTTCATAGCGTCGAAATAGGTTGTCTTAGCCGTAATGTCGAACGACGACCGCGGACGGACGGGACCGAGTTCTAGGCGGAAATTTCTCGTGGCCGGCGGTGCGGCCGCGTTCGCCGGACTGGCGGGCTGTTCCGGCGGGAGCGGTGAGAGCGGCGACGCCGGTGCCGGCCTCGACGGCGGCGACGGGAGCGATGGGGGCGACGGAAGCGACGGAAGCGACGGCGGCGACAGCGGAGAGCCGGGCGACCCGATGCTCAGGGACGCCTCGGAGTTCGAGTACGCGAACCCCAACTGGGAGGAGAACAACTACCTGTTGACGGCCGTCGCGGAGAACGACTACTTCCAGGGGAGCGCGACCGACCTGGAGAACATGCGGAACCGCGACATCGACGAGGTGGCCCACGGTGAGCCGCCGCGGGAACTGCCCGACGACGAGAGCGACTGGGTCGACCCCGATCCGCTCGTGTTCGTCGACAAACCCGGCGAGTCCGGTCAGGCGCAGTTCCAAGAGACCATCCAGCCGATGATGGACCGGATCGAGGAGACGACCGGTCGGTCGGTCAGGTGGCAACCCGTCGACTCCAACGCGGCGTCCGTCGAGGCCCTCCGCTCGGGGCGCGCTCACTTGGGAAACGTCTCGACGGGGACGACGGCGTTCGCGGTCAACCTCGGCGGCGCTGTCCCGTTCGCGGACCCCATCAGTCCCACCGGCCAGTTCGGGTATCGGCTGCTCGCGATCACCCGCGCCGACATGGACGAGATCCAGTCGGTCAGAGACTTCCCTGACTACGACGTCACCCACACCGAGCCGGCGTCGAACTCCGGGAATCAGGCACCGTCGGCGCTGTTCGACCAGTACTTCGACGTGACGCCCGGCGAGGACTACGAGGTGGAGTTCTCGGGCGGCCACGACCAGTCCGGTCGCGGGATATTCGTGGGCGACTACGACTGCGGCCCGATCTGTAGCACCTGTCTGGACGACCTCATCCAAGCGAACGACGACATGAGTTACGACGACTTCAAAGTGGTCTGGGCCAGCAATCCGTTCCCGCCGGGTCCGGTCGTCCACCGCTACAACCTCCACCCGGACATCGTCGAGGGGATCAAGGAGGCCTACATCGAGACCGACTGGACGGGGACCGACTACGCGGAGCAGACCGGCGAGGCCGAATACGTCCCGATCGACTACAAGACCGTCTTCAACGACATCATGGTCATCCAGCGGTACAACGGCGTCGAGTACGAGAGCGGGAACCTGTAACCGATGCTCGAAACAGAGAACCTCGGGAAGACGTATCCGACCGGCGACGAGGCGCTCCGCGACGTGTCGGTCACGATCGGCGGCCGGGAGGTCGTCGCGATGATCGGCCCGAGCGGGGCCGGCAAGAGCACCTTCGTCCGGTGTATCAATCGACTCGTCGAGCCGACCACAGGGAGCGTCCGCCTCGATGACCGCGAACTGACGGGACTCGGCGAGGACGAGCTCCGGAACGCCCGCCGGGACATCGGGATGGTGTTCCAGGAGTACAACCTCGTCGAGCGGCTCACGGTGATGGAGAACGTCCTGTCCGGGCGGCTCGGCTACGTCTCGAACTGGGCCGCACTCCGCCGGAACTTCCCGCCGGAGGACGTCGAGCGCGCGTACGAGCTGCTCGACCTCGTCGGTCTCGACGACATGGAAAACAAGCGAGTCGACGAGCTCTCCGGCGGCCAGCGCCAGCGGGTCGGTATCGCGCGGGCGGTGGTCCAAGAGCCGAAGATCGTCTTGGCCGACGAGCCCACGTCGAGTCTCGATCCCGAAACGTCGCGGGACGTGATGGAGCTGCTGACGGACATCGCCGTCGAGCGCGATGTCCCGGTCGTGATAAACATCCATGAGGTCGATCTCGCAGAACGATACGCCGACCGAATCCTGGGGCTCCACGACGGGGAGCTCGTCTTCGACGGCCCGGCGGCCGACCTCACAGACGAGTCGAAGGGCGTCATCTACCGGGGCGAGGAGCTGCCGGCGTCGGCGGCGACAGACCCGGATCGACTGTCGAACGGCACCGGCGGCGAGGGCACGCCCGAGATCACCGGGGACGGGTCGAACGCCGGAAACGGCCGCCTCCCGGCAGAGGACTGACCGATGGCGACCGAGTCACCGACGTCGACCGACTCGCTCGACGCGGCCGAACGGCGGACGTGGAGACGCCCGACCGCGTTCCGAAACCGCTCCGCGAAGTGGGCGGTGTACGGGGCCGTCCTCGCGCTCGTCGTCTGGTCGGTCGCGAGCCTCCGGATCACTCCCGGGCGGTTCATCTCGGGGCTGGGCTACGGCTACGAGCTGATCGACTCGATGCTGCCGCCGGAGACCGGGAGCGAAAACATCGCTAGGCTGGTCGATCGCATGATCGAGACGATCGCGATGGCGATGATCGCGACCGTCTCCGGGATCGCGATCAGCCTGCCGGTGGCGCTCGGGGCGGCTGGGAACCTCTCGCCCCGGCCGACGTACTACCTGAGCCGGGGGATAATCAGCGTCTCGCGCGCCATCGACGGGCTGATCGTCGCGATCATCGCCGTCATCGCGCTCGGGTTCGGGCCGCTCGCGGGGATCTTCGCGATCAGCTTCAAGACGGTCGGGTTCTTTTCGAAGCTGTTCGCCGAAGACTTAGAAGACATCGACATGGGCGGCGTCGAGGCGATCGAGGCGACGGGTGCCTCCCGGTTCCAGCGGCTCGTCTACGGGGTCGTCCCGCAGGTCGTCCCGCGGTTCGCCGGCCTCGCGGTGTACCGCTGGGACATCAACATCCGGTCGTCGACGATCGTCGGGATCGTGGGGGCGGGCGGACTCGGCGTGCTCCTCCAGCGGTCCTACTCCCGGTACGAGTACGACTACGTGGCCGCAATCTTGATCGCCATCATCGCGGTCGTCCTGGTGGCGGAGTTCGTCAGCGCGGTCGTCCGACGGAGGGTCCAGTGATGGCGGGAGCCGCGAGCGACTGGAGCCGGTTCGACGCGAGGGAGCGGCTCTTCCGGATCGGCTCCGTCGTCGTCGCCGCCGCGATCGTGGTCGGATCGTGGGAGTGGCTCGACATGAGCCTGCGGTACGTGGGTTCCGCGCCGCTCCAAGTCAGCGACCTGCTCGGACGGATGTACCCGCCCGACTGGGGATACCTACCGAACGCCGTCGGTCCGCTGGCGGAGACGATCCAGATCGCCGTTGTCGGGACGATCGGCGCGGTCCTTATGGCCGCACCCGTCGCCTACATCAGCGCCGAGAACACGACGCCGAACAAGGCGACGTACGCGCTCGGAAAGCTCATCGTCACCGTCTCGCGGTCGGTCCATACGATCGTCTGGGCGCTGCTTTTCGTCGTGATGTTCGGCCCCGGCGCGCTCGCCGGGACGGTCGCGACCGCGGTCAGGTCGATCGGATTCCTGGCGAAGCTCCTCGGCGAGGAGATCGAAGAGATCGACTTCGGACAGGTCGAGGGGGTCCGCGCGACCGGTGCGAACCCGTTCAAACTCCTCGTCTACGGGATTGTGCCGCAGATCAAGCCCGCATTGGTCGGGATCTCGGTGTACCGCTGGGACATCAACGTCCGAGCGGCCACCATCCTCGGCTTCGTCGGGGCGGGCGGGATCGGCGTCCAGCTGTTCCAGGCGATCAACTCGTTCGCTTGGCGGACGGTGTCAGCACTGCTCTTCGCCATCCTGGCGGTTGTGATCGTGAGCGAAGGAATCTCGGCGTACGCGAGGAAAAAGGTCCGATGAGGCCGTTGACCCTCGACGAGGGTGACGTCGTCCTCTTCGACATGGACGGCGTGATCCTCGACGGGTGGGGGACCGACGACGCGGTCCACGCCCGCGCGCTCGACGACGTGCTCGAAGAGCGGGGGATACGGGTGACCGGCGACCTCCGGCGACCGCTCGAAACGTACGAGTACGACGACGAGTTCCGGGCCGCCTGCGAGGAGCTCGGGGTCGACTCCGCCGAGTTCTTCCGGGCGCGAGAGGAGCGCAGCGCGAAGCGCGCGATCGCCCGGCTCGCCGCCGGTACGAGGCGGCTCTGCCCCGACGTCGACGCCCTCGACAACCTAGCCGATCGCGTCCCCGTCGGGCTCGTGAGCAACAACTACCACCCGACCGTCGAGTTCGTCGTCGACCACTTCCGGCTCGACGCGTTCTCGTTCGTCCGCGGTCGCGACCTCGGTCCCGAGGGGTTCGCCCGCCGAAAGCCCGACCCGCACTACCTGAACGAGGCGCTCGACGCGCTGGACGCCTCCGGTGGACTCTACGTCGGCGACCGCGCCACGGACATGATCGCCGCCGAGCGGGCCGGCCTCGACGGCGTGTTCCTCAGGCGCGACCACAACGCCGCGATCGACCCCGACGCCGATCCGACCTTCGAGGTCGAGAGCCTCCGCGCGCTCGCTGAGGTCGTCGGTTCGGACGCGTCGACCGGGGAGACGACGCGCTCGGACGGCGTCCCGACCGACCGGTCGCGCGCCGAGTAGGACGGTCCGACCGTTCTCTCTCGGAGTCTTCGCGGTCGATGTCCCGGTTGTCTCTTTCGGGGCCGCCGACCTCGGCGGTGGAATCGCCGTCCGCAGCAACGGTTATCCCTCGCAGGCGCGTCTCGAAGGCATGGTACCGTCGCTTTCCGCGTTGTTCGAGGGGTTCTCGGCGCTCGAAGCGACGGTCGCCGTCCTCGCCGTCTCCGTCGTCGCCGCCGTGGGGATGGAGTACGTCGTTCTCCGGCTCGCCAGACGATACGTCTCGAACACCGACACCGCGTACGACGACATCGTCATCTCCTCGCTGCGGGCACCGCTCGTCGTCACCGCCGCGCTCGCCGGCGTGTACGTACTCACGCAGGTCCCGGCGATCCGGTCGTCCGTCCTCTTGGACCCGCAGCTGCTCGACGACCTCTTCGGGCGGCCGTCGCTGTCGGTCATCGTCTTCGTGTGGGCGTACGCCGCCAACACCGTCGTGAACCGGCTCGTGGCCGCAGTCAACGAGGAGGGCGGACGCTTCGACTTCGCGCCCGTGTTCTCGAACGTCTGGACGCTCGCGGTGCTGGTCGGGAGCGTCGGGACGCTGCTGTGGCTCTGGGGCATCGAGATCACGCCCCTGCTCGGCGCGGCCGGGGTCGCCGGCATCGCGGTCGGGTTCGCCGCGAAGGACACGGTCGCGAACTTCTTCGGCGGGATCGCGCTGTACTTCGACGACACCTACAAGATCGGCGACTACATCGTCCTCGACGACGGGACCGCCGGGACGGTGATCAAGGTCGGCGTGCGCTCGACGACGGTCCTCACCCGCGACGAGGTGCTGGTGACGGTCCCCAACGCGGTGCTCAACGCCGCGAAGGTGACGAACGAGTCCGCCCCGGGGCGTCGGCGTCGCGTCCGGGTCCCGATCGGCGTCGCTTACGGGACCGACGTGGACGCGTTCGAGGCGCTCGCGGTCGAGGTCGCGCTGGCGGAGCCGCTGGTCCGCGACTCGCCGAAGCCGCGGGCCCGGTTCCGCTCGTTCGGCGACTCGGCGCTCCAGTATGAACTCCTCTGCTGGGTCGACGGACCGACGCGGCGACGGCGGGCGCAACACGAGCTCAACCGCGCGCTGTACAAGGGCTTGGCCGACACCGAGATCGAGATCCCCTATCCGAAACGCGACGTGACGGTCACGGGTGCGGTCGGATCGACGACCGCGGAGAGCCCCACGGATGTCTCCACCGCCCGGCGCGATCCCGACGCCGAGTCCGACTCCACCGCCCGGCGCGATCCCGACGGCGACCGCGTCGTCGACGGTGACGGCGCGGCGACCGGATCCGCCGGTGAGGCGCAGTGAACGGTCTCGTTCGGTCGCTCTCGACTGTCGCGTGATTCGGCCGGCCGACCGGCCCGACCCCGCCGGCAGGGTTTTGAGTGTCCGCACCGAACGCGTTCGCATGAGTACCGAACCGGCCGACACCGGGACCGAGGGAACCGACCCGGCGATCGAGGTGACGCCGGACGCCGCCGAGGAGGCGCTCTCGCTCCTTCAGGGCGAGGGGCTCGACACCGACGTCGCCGGACTGCGGCTGTTCGTCCAGCAGGGCGGCTGCGCGGGGCTGTCGTACGGGATGCGCTTCGACACCGAGCCGGAGGAGGACGACCTCGTCGTGGAGCATCACGGGCTTCGGGTGTTCGTCGACCCCGCGAGCCGCAACTACATCGGCGGCAGCACGCTCGATTACGAACACGGGCTTCAGGCCGCCGGCTTCGAGGTCGAGAACCCGAACGTCGTCTCCGAGTGCGGCTGCGGCGAGTCGTTCCGGACGTAGCCGCTCCGGACGTAGCCGTCGCCTCCGCGCAGCGCCCCCCTCGTTTCCGGTCCATTTTCGCGACGCGCGAGTCCCCCGCTTAAGTCGCTCGGTCGGGTAGCGATAGCCATGAGTCTGGAAGCGACGACGACGCCGAGCGGCGAGCGGGTGTACACCGACCGGTCGCGGGTCGAGCGCGGGGCGGACGGTCCCTTCTACGTCGTGTTCGCCGACGAGACGGGGGAGTCCCGCTGGGGGTTCCGCTGTGGCAACTGCGGGTCGTTCGACACCGCGATGGACACGATGGGCCGGATCCAGTGTACGGAGTGCGGGAACCTCCGGAAGCCGGACGAGTGGGACGCCGCCCACGAGTGAGCCGCGCTCGCGTCTCTCTTGCCCGTTCTCGACGGTGCGCCGATTCTCCGCGAGCGAAATCGTGAGAAAGTTTATCACGGATGGTGACCAACTCCGAGATAGATGGCCACTGCGAGCATCCCCCCGACGACCGAGGCCAGAGACGTCTTCCGCGAACTGGGATACACCGTCTCCGAGGGCGGACGAGAGTTCGTCGCGGAACGCAAGTGGCGGCGCGTGCTCGTGACGGTGTTGTGTCTGGACGACGACGATCTCGACCCGTATCTCGCAGACGGCGGCGAGACACCGCGACTCCGGTGTTTCGTCACGTGGCGCGACCGCGCGGCCGACCTCCAAGACCGGCTCGTCTCCGCGAAACCGCCCTACGACTGGGCGGTCATCGGGATCGACCACGACGGCGAGGGCTTCGCCGTGATGGAAGGCGCGCCGGGCAGTCCGTAGGCGCGTTCGGTTTCCTCCTCGCGGTTCGGGACGCCTATTTTTATGCCACCGTGTGTCGTATCGGGACGTGACATGGTGTTCAAGAAGATCACGCTGATCGGGACGAGCGAGGAGAGCTTCGACGCCGCGGCCGACGAGGCCATCGACCGCGCCGAGGACACCCTTGAGAACGTCTACTGGGCCGAAGTAGAGGAGTTCGGGGTCGAGCTTCAGGGGGACGCCGACCGCGAGTATCAGGCCGAAGTCGAGGTCGCATTCGAGCTGGAGGGCTGAGCGGAACTCGGGTTTCGGCGTTTATGCTTCGTTGTGAGCCCCGGGCTCCGCTTCAACCCCGCATCTCAGCGGCGCGCCACTACGCCCAGTGAAGGAGGTACAGCAGGTAGAGGCTCGCTCCGGTCACGACGACGCCCGCGAGGACGAACCCCGCGGTTGCGGCGATCGAGGTCGCGTACAGCGCGAACTGGAGCGACTGGAGTCCGACCAACCCCGCGAGGACGGAGAGCAGGGTCCAGACGACGGTCCCGAGGAGCGTCCGGCTCCTCTCGGCGATCTCTTCCCGGACTATTTCGCGCACCCGCTGCTCGTTCGGTTCGTCGGAGGGCGGCATAGCACTTCGTTCAATCTCCGAGAAAAAGAACGTACTGGCCGGGTACGTGCCGCTCGGCTGTACGCGGATGTGACTGTCTACGAATCACGGATCGACACGAACACCGCCGAAGCCCCAGCCGCGAGGCGGACAGACGCTCGCTGCGCTCCTCGCTCAGTCGCTAACGCTCCTTCGCTGCGGTGCTTGCGTCACCTCTGTCCGCCTCGCGGCTGCCCCTTCGAGTCCCACCCAGCACAGCACCGCAACCGCAGCCTCACACCTCCCCAGCCTCGTCGGTCGCCGTCGCTTCGCTCGGCGACCGACTCCCTCGCGCGACGCTGCTCGGCCGCGATGCGGCCTCGCAGGCGCACGCCGACCGCACCGCCGTAGATTTATAAACGATTGCGCGGCGGCCACCTATTTATCCGGTCGTCCCCACGACCCGGCAATGACCGCTTCACGCGCGCCGGCAGAGCCGGCGGTCCGGGAGTTCGAAGCGACGGTCGAGTCCGTCGACGGCCGCGAGGTCGTCCTCGACGAGACGTACTTCTACCCCGAGTCCGGCGGCCAGCCGGCCGACAGGGGGACGCTCGACGGCCACCTCGTCGACGACGTCGTTGAGCGCGACGGCGCGGTCGTCCACGCGCTCGATGTCGACCCGGAGGCCCTCTCGCTCGCGCCCGGCGACGCGGTGACGGGGCTGATCGACGACGCCTTCCGGACCTACTGCGCCCGGGCACACACCGCCTCGCACGTGCTGTACGGCGCTGCGCGCCGGATCGCCGACGACCTCGGCTACGCCGGGTTCGACATCTCCGAGACGAAGGTCCGCGTCGACCTGACGACCGCCGAGCCGCTGGGCGACGACGATCTCATCGAGTTGGAGCGGCTCGCCAACCGCGCCGTCTGGGACTCGCTGCCCGTCTCGTGGGAGACGCACTCGGCCGAGGAAGCGCGCGAGGTCGACGGGATCGCGTTCAACACGAAGACGGAGGAGGGTGCGATGAGCGACGGCGCGGTCCGCGTCGTGACGGTCGGCGGCGCGAGCGCGGCGGGGGACAGGCCGGTCCCGGACGCCGACCCGTGGGACGTCGCCGCCTGCGGCGGCACCCACGTCGCGAACACCGCGGAGATCGGTCCGGTCGCGGTGCTGGAGCGGTCGAACCCCGGCGAGGGCGTCACGCGCGTCGAGTTCGCGGTCGGCCCGACGGCGATAGACGAGATCGGCGCGGTCCACGCCGCGGCGCTCGACGCCGCAGCGACGCTCGACGCGCGCGTCGGCGACCTCCCGGACGCGGTCGCCCGACTGCGCGACGAGAACAATCGTCTGGAGGCGGACCTGCGGGACGCCCGCGAGGAGCTGCTCGCGGCTCGACTGCGCGACCTGCCGACCGTCGAGGTCGACGGCGCGCGGTGGGCGATCGGCACGGTCGACGACGCTGACCCGAACGAACTCCGGGAGCCGGCCGGCGAAGCGCTCGCGGCGGGGGAGGCGGACGCCGGCGACGCTCCCGACGCCCTCGCCGCGGTCGGCACGGGCGACGCCCCGTTCCTCGTGGTCGCGGTCGCGGACGACGCGGCCGCCGACGCCGGGATTGACGCGGGCGACGTCGTGGACGCCGTCACCGACGAGTTCGGTGGGGGCGGGGGCGGCGGCCCGACGTTCGCGCAGGGCGGCGGGCTCGACGCCGACCCCGCGGCGGTCGCGGCGTGGCTCCGCGAGCGATGACCGGGAAGCTCGGTCCCGCCGCGCTCGCGGCCGCGCTCGCGGCGACCGGCGCGGACGACGATGCGGTGCGACAGGGGCCCGCCTACGGCGAGGACGCAGCCGCGATCGACCTCTCTGATGCCGCCGGGACGCTCGTCGTCGCGGCAGATCCCCTTTCGCTGGCGGCCGAGTCCGTCGGAACGCTCGCCGTCCACGTCGCCTGTAACGACGTGGCCGCGAGCGGGGCCGACCCCAAGTGGCTCACCCACACGCTGTTCCTCCCGGACGACGACCCCGACCGGCTCCGGACCGTCGTCGATCAGGTCGACGCGACCGCGAGCGACCTCGACTGCGCGGTCGTCGGGGGTCACACCGAGGTCCTGCCGGCGCTCGACCGCCCGCTCTGCTCGATGACGGCGATGGGGACGACGGACCGCTTCGTGTCGAGCGGCGGTGCCGAGCCGGGCGACCGACTCCTCCTCACCAAGGGGGCGGCGATCGAGGCGACCGCGATCCTCGCGACCGACTTCCGGGCGGAGTGTTCGGACGCGGGGGTCCCGGCCGCGACGCTCGACGCGGCGGCCGACTTTCTCGACGACGTGAGCGTCGTCCTCGACGCGGCAGCGGTCCGCGACGCCGCGAGCGCGCTCCACGACCCGACGGAGGGCGGTGTTGCGACCGCCCTCGTCGAGATGGCCGCGGCGAGCGGGGCCGTCTTCGACGTCGAGCGCGACGCGGTCCCGGTCCGCCCCGAGACCCGGGCCTGCTGTGACGCGCTCGGCGTCGATCCCCTCCGGACGTTCGGCTCCGGCGCGCTGCTGGCGGCCGTCCCGCCGGCTCGGGTCGATGACGCGCTCGATGCGCTCGACGCGGCCGGGATCGAGGGGGCGGAGATCGGCGACGTCGAGTCCGCCGCCGGCGATCTTGAATCAGGCGGCGTCCGGATCGACGGCGAGGCGCTCGCGGAGCCGCCGCGGGACGAGCTGTACCCCCTCTGGGAGGCGCGCGAGGCCGGGGAGTAGGAGTAGACGAGGCCGCTCGCGACCACCCCGCCGATCGCTCATCTTTTTCCGTGGCGGATCGAAGTCGGTGACATGACCGGAGTACGCGTCGGCTCGGCGCTCACCGACGAACAGGCGGCGGTCCGCGACCTCGTCCGCGAGTTCGCGGCCGAGGAGGTCCGGCCGACCGCGGCCGAGGCGGACGAGACGGAGACGTTCCCGGAAGACGTGTGGGACGGGCTGGCGGAGCTCGGCCTGACGGGACTGACGGTCCCCGAGGAGTACGGCGGGTTCGGCGCGGACGAGACGACGTACGCGGTCGCCAACGAGGCGCTGGCGCACGGATCGCTCGCGGTCGCGACCGCGCTCTCCGTCCACTGCCTCGCGACCTCCTGTATCGCCGAGTTCGGGACGGAGAGCCAGCGCGAACGGTGGCTGCCGGAGATGGCCGAAACTGGGCGTCCGGTCGGCATGTTCTGTCTCTCGGAGCCGCAGGCGGGGTCGAACCCGGCCCAGATGTCGACGACGGCGACGTACGACCCCGACACCGACGAGTACGCGCTGAACGGCGAGAAACAGTGGATCACGAACGGGCAGCGCGGCGGGGTGGCGGTCGTCTTCGCAAAGACGGTGCGCGAGGAGAGCGACACGAACGAGGCCGACGACGCGATCACGCAGTTCCTCGTCCCCGCGGACACCGACGGCTTCGAGGTCGGCAAGAAGGAGGAGAAGCTCGGCCTTCGCGCGTCGGACACGACGGGGATCACCTTCGACGACTGCCGGGTTCCGGCCGAAAATCGGCTCACCGAGCCGGGCGGCGGGCTCTCAGCCGCGTTCCGAACGCTCACCGAGGGGCGGATCGGCATCGCGGCGCAGGCGGTCGGCGTCGCGCAGGCCGCGCTCGACGAGGCGAAGTCGTACGCGGAGGAGCGCGAGCAGTTCGACCGCCCGATCGCGGACATCCAGACGATCCGGCACAAGGTCGCGGAGATGGCGACGGACGTGTCGGCCGCGCGGCTGCTCGTCCGCGAGGCGTGCCGGCAGGCGGAGGCGGGCGAGGACTACCGTGTCGCCGCCTCAAAGGCGAAGTACCGCGCCAGCGAGGCCGCGATGTCGGTGACCAACGAGGCGGTCCAGATCCACGGCGGCTACGGCTACACGACCGAGTTCGACGTCGAGCGGCTCTACCGCGACGCGAAGATCACGGAGATCTACGAGGGGACGACCGAGATCCAGAAGACGATCGTCGCCCGCGGGGTGTTCGGCGAGTGACCGACCCGATCGGCGACCGGCTCGCCGGCTACGAGGCGGTCGTCTACGACCTCGACGGGACGCTCGTCGAACTCGCGGTCGACTGGGACGCCGTCGCGGCGGCGGTCCTCGACGTGTACGCGGAACACGCCATTATCCCCCCGACCGAAGAGCTGTGGGGACTGCTCGGCGCGGCCGACGAGTACGGCATCCGAGACGAGGTCGAGGAGGCGATCGCGGCTCCGGAGCGGGCGGGGGCCCGCGAGTCCGCGCGCCTCCCGCTCGGCGACCGGCTCGCGGCCGGGGTCGAGGCGTCGGCCGACGCGACTGATGGTGGTTTGGAGGTCGACGCCGCCCACCCGCCCGCGGGCGTCTGCTCGCTCAACTGCGAGGCGGCCTGTCGGATCGCGGTCGAGACGCACGGGCTCGGCGACGCCGTGGTGTCGGAAGCGATCCTCGGCCGCGACTCCGTCGGAAGTCACAAACCGGATCCGGAGCCGCTGCTTGCAGCGATAGACCGGCTCGGAGGCACCCCCGAGACCGCGCTGTTCGTCGGCGACTCGCGGTCCGACGCGGTCGCCGCCGAGCGCGGCGGCGTCGACTTCGCGTGGGTCGCGGACCTGCTCGCCGAGTAGCGCGCGTCGAGAAAGGGGGAACGCGTCGCCCGCGCTCAGCCGTCTCGCTCCGCTTCGGTCGTGGTCTCGGCCGGCGGGGCGTCCGCAATCGGGTCGTCATCGTCTGTTTCGCGCTCGTCGCCGTCGTCGTCGCCGTCGCTGTCGTCGGTCTCGTCTTCCCCCTCCTCGTCGCCGTCGCTGTCGTCCTCCTCCGACCCGCCGTCGCCGGCCTCGGTCCGCCTCGCGTACAGCGCGACGGCCACCGCGGTGACGAACCAGATCGGCGCGCCGACGCGGACCGCGAACGCGGCGCGCGCGCCCCACGACTCCAGCGTCACGAGCGTCGATAGCAGGGCCGCGACGGGAGCGCCGACGAGGATGGTGACGACGAACGTCGTCTGCATCACCCACGCGTAGTCGACCCCCTCGTACTCGGCCCGCTCGACTGGTTGCACGCGACGGACTCGGCGGCGGAGCGGCAAATCGGTGGCGGTCGTGGTTGAAGCGGCAAATCGGTGGCGCTCGTCGTCGGATCGGCGGTCGCCGGGCGGCGGTGGCCCCGGGTCGGCCACCGACGCGCCGCCTTTCCGGTTCCCGACGATTTTACGGCGTCGCGCGGGTCACTCCGAGGTATGACCACGACGCGGGGACTCCGGGAGGGCGACGATCCGATCACGATGCTCACCGCCTACGACGCCCCGACGGCGGCGGTTGTCGACGACGCGGGGATCGACATCGCCCTCGTCGGCGACAGCATGGGCAACGCCGCCCTCGGCTACGACTCGACGCTCCCGGTCACGTTCGACGAGGTGGCGAGCCGGACCGCGGCGGTCGCCCGCGCGACCGAGGACGCCCTCGTCGTCGCCGACATGCCGTTCCTCTCGTTCGGCGTCGACGAGGCTGAGTCGGTACGCAACGCCGGCCGCCTGCTGAAGGAGGCGAACGCCGACGCGGTGAAAATCGAGAGCGGCCCGCACACCGTCGAGACCACGCGGCGCATGACGGAGGTCGGGATCCCGGTGATGGCCCACCTCGGCCTGACGCCCCAGCACGTGAATCGGCTCGGCGGGTACACCCGGCAGGGGACCGAGCAGGACGCCGCCGAGGAGATAATCGACCTCGCGGGTGCGCACGCCGACGCCGGCGCGTTCGCGCTCGTGTTGGAGCACGTCCCCGCGAACCTCGCGGGCGCGGTGACCGAGGCGCTCTCGATCCCGACGATCGGCATCGGTGCGGGCCCGGACTGCGACGGGCAGGTGCTGGTGATCAACGACGCGGTCGGGCTCGGCGAGTGGTCGCCGCCGTTCGCGAAGCAGTTCGGGGACGTGCGCGGCGAGATGGTTGGGGCCGTGGAAGCGTACAAGGAGGCGGTCGAGAGCGGCGAGTTCCCGGCCGAAGAGCACTCGCACGTCGAGGAGGATCTGGACGACTTGTACTGATATTCGGGGTACTGCGTTGTTTCCGGTGGAGAACCGGCGATCGAGACGAGCCGTTCTGAAGCCACAGCCGGTCGCTGCGACGAAGCCAGCGGTGTGACCGAGACCGCCGAAGCCCCAGCCGTGAGGCGGGCGCACGCTCGCCGCGCTCCTCACTCGTTCGCGTTGCTCACTCGCTGCGGTGCTCGCTTCGCCTGCGCCCGCCTCACGGCTGCCCCTTCGAGTCCCGCCCCGCACAGCACAGCCTCACGCCTCCCCAGCCTCGTCAGTCGCCTCCGCTACGCTCCGGCGACTAACTCCCTCGCGCGTGCGACTCGCGCCCTAGCGGGCGCTCGTCGGCACGCGCCACCGTAGAGAATCGAGGATCGCGTCGCGAGCCCCTCGTCAGAGGGTTCGACCGCTCAGACGGGCAGGAAGCCGACGACGGCCGGCATCTGGCTCGGGTCCGTGGTGACGACGACGTAGAGGGCGGTGAACAGCACGGCGTTGTGAAGCCCGTGGAGCAGCGCGGGGACGACGAGGTTCCCGGTGTACTCGTACACCGCGCCGAACACGAGGCTCGGCACGAAGAGGATCGAGATGGTCGTGAGTCGCGCGGAGACCCCGCCCGTCAGCGCGATCACGTGGATCGCGGCGAAGATCGCGGCCGAGAGGAGGATCGACGGGGCCGCCGGCAGCGACTCACGGAGCCGCCCCTGAACGACGCCGCGGTAGAGGATCTCCTCACAGGGACCGATGACGAGGAACGAGGCGGCGATGAAAAGCGGGATGATCGACGGGTTCCCCATCGCCAGCTCGGCGCTGCTGTTCGCCGCCGTCTCCGTGCCGAGCAGCTGAACGATCGTCGATACCACGAGGACCGAGATCAGGATGAGCACCCAGCTCCCGAGGACGATCCCGATCTCCTTGAGGCTCGGCACCCGCACGCCGAGGTACTCGATTATTCCCTCGCGGTCGAAACCCCGCCACGCGAGGTAGCCGAGCGCCAGCCCGCCGAACGCGACGTACTGGCCGAAAAACAGCGTGAGGACGACGCTCGCGGCGAGCGAGAGGCCGCCGCTCGCGACGTTGATCGCGTAGATGACGCCGCCGCTCGCGACCGCGATGATCGGCCCGAGGACGCCGAGCACGAGTGCGGTCACGACCGCGATTCCCGGCGACCCGCCGGTTCCCTTCGGGCCGTCCGCGTCGTCGGAGACGGCGTCCGGATCGATGTCGTCGAACTCCTCTGACACCCCGCCGTCCGAAGCGGGATCGCCGCTGGAGGGATCTGTCATTGCCCTCGGTAGGACCCCCCGGGCCAAATGGTTGTCCGTGCCGGATCGCCCGGTCTGTCCGGTCTGCCTCGTCCCCGAGGCGGCCGCCGGTCCCGGCCTCAGCGGCGGAGCAGTTCGTACCACAACACCGCGGTGACGGCCCGCCCGTCGCGCAGGCCGTCGTCGACGACCGCGGCGAGTAGGTCGTCGTACGGGACCGTCTCGACCGAAATCGACTCGTTGTGATCGAGGTCGCGATCGGCCGTCGGCTCGCAGCCGGTCGCGAGCACGTGGTGGTGGACCGCGTTCGCCATCCCGTTCGTCGGCTCGACGGTCGTCAGCCGCTCGAAGGCGTCGGCCTCGTAGCCGGTCTCCTCGGCCAGTTCGCGGGCCGCGGCGCGCTCGATCCCCGACTCCTCGTCCCCGTCTTCCGGCTCCATCGTCCCCGCGGGGATCCCGCGGTTCACCCGGCCGACCGCCTGTCGCCACTCGTCGATGACGACCACGTCTCCGTCGGGCGTCAGCGGGAGCACCACCACCGCCGGCGGCTCGTCGACGTAGTGGAACCCGTCGGTCTCGCCGTCCGGGAACCGCACCTCGTCCCGGCGCACGTCGAAGCCGGGGCAGGCGTAATCGACCGCGGAGTCGAGCGTTTCCCACGCGAGGTCAGCGGGGTCGTCGGCATCGGCGACATCGTCGGGGTCGGCGGAGTCGTCCATGGGTCGCGGTCGTCGCTCGGGGACCTAAATCCACTCGCTCGTTCGCTCTCACTCCCCGCGCGCCGTCGCCGACGCCCCCCGCCGCTCCCGGACGCGCTCGACCGCCAGCGCTGCGAGGGTCCCGACGATCCACGCGACCGTCCCGAAGACCAGCGCCTCGACGCCGAAGAAGACGAGGCCGTCGGGCGAGAGGAACGCGGCCGCGCGCTCGACGAGGGACCGACCGGAGAGCCCGAGGAAGTAGTGGACCGCGCTGTAGCCGAGGAGCGCGGCGTAGACGGTGACCCACGCGGGGACCAGCCCGTCCCGTCGGTACGCGAGACTGACGGCGACAGCGACTCCGAGCGCCGCGGCGTCGAACGGGACGAACACCACGCCGCCGGCGATAGAGAAGACGCCGACCGCGTAGGCGGCGAGGGTGACGACGAAACACAGCGGCGGTGCGACGAGTCGGAGCGACGGACGCGGCCGGTCTCGGCTCGATCCGAGAAGGGCCGCGCGGAGGGCGGAGGCCATGTGACCCCGTTCTCGCGGCGTTCGGATAAATCTCCTCGCGGCGAGGTCACGACCAGTCGCCCGACGAGGTCACGACCGGTTCCCAGAGGGAGTCACGACCAGTCGCCGAGCGAGGCCTGTCCCTCACCCGTCCGCCGCCGGCCTTCGTCGCCCTCGGGGTCGTCGTCCGCGTCCCCGGCCCCATGCTCCGGCGGGCCACCGACCCAGTCGGAGAGCTTGCCGCCGTCTCCGCCGTCGGCCTCCTCGCGGCGGTCTCGGCCGCTCCCGCCTCCCTCCGCGTCGCCCGCGTCGAACCCGCCGAGCGTCGCCTGATCGGTCTCGGCGAAGTCCAGCTTGGAGACGCGCACGCCCAGCTTTCGGACGGGCGTCTCGTCGAACTCGCCGAGCAGGTCCAGCGCCACCTCCTCGACGAGGTCCGGATCGTCGACGGGACCGGGGAGGCTCTTCGCGCGGGTGTTGACGTCGAACGGCGGCTCGACCGCCTTGATCCCGATGGTCCGGTAGAGGCAGCCGCGCTCGCGGGCGCGGCGGGCCACGTCGGCGGCGAGCGCCGACACCGTCTCCCGCTTCGTCGCCCCGTCGGCGGTCGTCGGAAGCGCCGACTCCCGCGAGAGGCTCTTCGGGAGGCCGGTCGGCGTCACCTCGCGGTCGTCGTCGCCGGCGGCGCGCCGGGACAGCTCCGGCCCGCGCTCGCCCAGCTCGTCGGCGAGCCGGTCGCGATCGGCGGCGGCCAGGTCGCCGGCGGTCTCGATCCCCAGTTCCGCCAGCGTCCGCTCGGTGACCGGACCGACCCCGTGGACGTCGGCGGTCGGCAGCGGCGCGAGGAACTCGGCGACGGAGCCGGGCGGCACGACGACCAGGCCGTCCGGCTTGTCGGCGTCGCTGGCGACCTTCGCGGCCGACATGTTCGGCGCGACGCCGACGCTCGCCGGGACCCCCGCCTCGCGCTCGATCCGCCCTTTGACGTGGCGGGCGTACCCCTCGGCGAGCGTCCGCGCATCGGCCGGTCCGGCCGCGCCGCTCGGCGGGGGGTCTGCGGGGTCGTCGTCGGTCTCGTCTCCGCCGCCCGCGACGGTCCACGCGGTCCGGTCGGTGGCGTCAAGGTACGCCTCGTCGATGCTCACCTCCCGGCGGGTGTCGGCGCAGTCGCGCAGCACGTCCTTCACCTCGCTCGCCACCTCCTCGTAGAAGTCGAGGTCGACGGGGAGGTATCGTCCGGTCTCCGCCGGGTCCGGCGCGTCCGGATCGTCCGGGTCCGCGTCGGCGCGGCGGGGGAGCAGCTCTAGGGCCTCGGAGATCGGCATCGCGCTCTCGACGCCGAACGCCCGGGCCTCGTAGCTCGCGGTCGCGACCGCGCCGATCGACTCACCCGGCTCGTACCCCATGCCGACCACGACGGGTTCGCCCGCGAGGTCGTCGTGGCGCAGCCGCTCACAGGAGGCGTAAAAGCAGTCCATGTCGACGTGACAGACGACCCGGTCGGGGGCGTCGGCGTCCTCGCCGCCCGCGCCCGGGAGCGTCTCCCCGCCGACGGTCCTCCCGCCGGTCATCGCGTTCGGCTCCGCGCTCCGCGGCCTTAAGAATCAGCCACGCGCGCCGGAAGTGGACGCGGCCCGTCTCGCCCGCGACGCCGCACAGATCCAGATCCGATAGCCGGGTCGGTAGTCGTTTATTCCGTGCGCCCCTTACTCGCCGTATGTCCGCAGCGATCGACGTGTTACACGTCGACGACGACCCGTCGGTCCTCGATCTCGCGGAGGCGTACTTCGAGCGGGAGCTCGATTCGGTGGCGGTGACGAGCGAGACCGACCCGGAGGCCGCGCTCGAACGGCTCGACGACGGCTCCTTCGACTGCGTCGTCAGCGACTACGACATGCCCCCGATGGACGGGCTGGCGTTCTTCGACGCCGTACGCGAGCGCAACCAGAAGATCCCCTTCGTGCTGTACACCGGCAAGGGGTCCGAGGAGATCGCGAGTCAGGCGCTCAACGCCGGCGTCACCGGCTACTTCCAGAAGGGCGGTCCCGAGCAGCTCCGCCGGCTCGCGAACCGCGTCGATCAGGCCGTCGACGAGTACCGGACCAAGGAGATCGCCGAGCGCTACTCCACCGTCATCGAGGCGCTCGGCTACCCCGTCTACGTCGTCGACGAGACCGGCGTCTTCCGGTTCGTCAACGAGCCGTTCGCCGAACTCACCGGGTACGACCGCGAGGAGATCATCGGGAGTACCCCCGGGTTCATCAAGGACGACGCCGCGGTCGCGGAGGCGGAGGACCGGCTCGGAACGATCCTCTCCAGTTCCGGTCCCGACGTCCAGCGCTTCTCCGTCGACATCGTGCCGAAGGAAGGCGACCCCGTCCCGTGTCGGGACCACATGGCGGCGCTGCCGTACGACGGCGAGTGCTTCGAGGGCAGCGTCGGCATCCTCCGCGACGTCTCCGACGAGCGCGAGCGCCGCGAGGAGCTGGAGACGAAGACCCGGGCGCTCAACGAGGCCCCGGTCGGGATCACCATCACGGACCCGCAACGCGAGGACAACCCGATGGTGTACGTCAACGACCGGTTCGTCGAGATGACGGGGTACGGCCGCGAGGAGTCGATCGGCGTCAACTGCCGGTTCCTTCAGGGACCGGACACCGAAGAGGAATCGGTCCGGAAGCTCCGCGACGCGATCGACGCCGAGGACTCGACGAGCGTCGAGCTGTTGAACTACCGCAAGGACGGGACGGAGTTCTGGAACCGGGTGAGCATCGCCCCGATCAGCGACGCGGACGGAACCGTCACGAACTGGGTCGGCTTCCAAGAGGAAATCACGGCGTTCAAAGAGCGCGAGGCGGCGCTCGAACGGCAGAACGACCGGCTCGACTCCTTCGCCAGCATCGTCTCGCACGACCTGCGGAACCCCCTGAACGTCGCGCAGGGGCGCGTCGAGCTGGCGCGCGAGGTCTCCGACGACGCGGAGAACCTCGACGCCGCCCTCGACGCGCTCGACCGGATGGAGTCGATCGTCGAGCGCACCCTCGCGCTCGCCCGCGAGGGCGAGACGGTCGGCGACCCCGTACACGTCGACCTCGCGGCGGTCGCCGCCGACAGCTGGTCGACCGTCGACACCGCGTCGGCGACCCTCTCCGTCGAGACCGACCGCGAGGTGCTCGCCGACCCGGACCGCCTGCGGAACCTCTTCGAGAACCTGATGCGGAACGCGATCGACCACGCCGGATCCGACGTCTCGCTCCGCGTCGGCGACCTCCCGGACGGGTTCTTCGTCGAGGACGACGGGCCGGGCATCGACCCCGCGATGGCCGACACCCTCTTCGAACCCGGCGAGAGCGGCGCGGCGGGGAACACCGGGTTCGGGCTCGCGATCGTCAAGGAGATCGCCACCGCGCACGGCTGGACCGTCGAGGCGACGGCCGGCACGGACGGTGGCGCGCGATTCGAGGTCCGCGGCGTCGACAAGCGGACGCCGGCGACCCGCTGAGCGCGTCGAGCGCCGCCCACTGCGCCGTCTCCCCGGCGGAAAGCGGATCGACTCCCCCCGTTCACAAGGGCCTTTATCCTCCGTTCCGAACGCCGAGTAAATGGGGCTGGTCTCCGGCGTCACCGACACCGATCGGCGCGTGATCGTGTTGGCGCTCGCGCGGATGGTCGGCGCGGTCGGGAACTCCTTTCTCATCGTCGTGCTGCCGCTGTACATCGCGAGCGACCTCGTCGATGTCGACGCGCTGATCGGGACCGAGGTCGGCGTCGGCGCGGCCGCGGTCACCGTGACCGAACCGCTTCTCATCGGACTCGTCCTCTCGCTTTTCGGCTTCCTCAACAGCCTCTCGCAGCCGTTCACGGGACGGCTCTCCGACCGGACCGGCGTCCGTCGCCCGTTCGTGTTGGTCGGAATCCTCCTCTTGGGAACCGCGAGCGGCCTCTACATCCTCGCGGACGCGTACTGGCACCTCGTCGCGCTGCGGGCCGCACAGGGGCTGGGCGCGGCGCTCACTATCCCGGCGACGGTCGCCTTGGTCAACGAGTACGCCGCGAGCGACGCGGACCGCGGCGGGAACTTCGGCGTGTTCAACACCTTCCGGCTGATCGGGTTCGGCTTCGGCCCCGTCCTCGCGGGCGTCGTCGTCGAGGCGGGACCGTACGACCTCTCCCCGGTCGGCCTGCCGGTGCTCGACGGGTTCGACGCCGCGTTCGTCGCGGCCTGCGCCGGCGCGTACCTCAGCTTCGCGCTCGTCTACCTCCTCGTCCACGACGCGGCCGAGTCGAGCGAGGCCGGCGAGGACCTCTCGATCCGGATCCGCGGCGAGGACCGGCTGCTCGACCCCGTGTTCGCCCTCGGGCTGGCGACGATATCGATGGGGATGTGCATCGCGCTGTACGCCACGCTCCAGAACCAGGTGAACGTCCGGCTCGATCAGGCTCCTGTGTGGTTCGGCCTCCAGTTCGCGGCCGTCACCATCGCGAACGTCCTGCTTCAGGTCCCCGTCGGACAGGCCAGCGACCGGATCGGCCGGCGGCCGTTCCTCCTCGCCGGCTTCGTCCTCCTCATCCCGACGACGCTGCTTCAGGGGATCGTCACCGACCCAATCGTGATGACGCTGGTCCGGCTCGGACAGGGCGTCGCGGTCGCGTTCGTGTTCGCGCCGTCGCTCGCGCTCGCGGGCGACCTCTCCCGGGAAGGGGAGTCCGGCACGACCCTGTCGGTGCTGACGATGGGCTTCGGCTTCGGCGTCGCGCTCGGCCCGCTGGCGTCCGGGTGGCTCGTCGGCTTCGGCTTCGTCGTTCCCTTCGCGGTCGGGGCCGCGGCCGCCGCGGTCGCGCTGGTCGCGGTCGTGACCCAGGTCGAGGAGACGCTCGACGTCGGGGACGAGCCGACCGCAGCGGCGGGTGCGGACTGAGCGGAGCCGAGTGCTGACCGAACGCGGCGACCACCCCCGGACGGCCGACTGCGGGCGCTTTTTCCCGGTCGCGGCCGAAGCGGCTCGCGTGCCGAGCGACCGCGTCCACTGCGTCGAGTGCCGCGAACCGATCCCCGGCGACGCGCGGATCTGCCCGCACTGCCGGACGATCCAGCCGTCGCCGCTACTGGACATCGGCGTCGTCGTCGCCGGCGTGTTCGCGCTGCTGTTCGGCGTCGTCCTCGCGGTGATGACCGTCGGGACCAGCCGCCTTCTCGGATTCGTCCTGCTCGTCGTCGGCTTCGGCCTCGCCGTCGGCGGCTACACGCGGTACATCGACCGACAGGCGGCGAGTCGGGCGCGGTAGCGTCGCCCCACGTCCGGGGACCGCGATTCTCGTCGTCTCTCTCGCGACAATTTAAGTGCGAGCGCGCGCCACGGTACGGACATGCTCACCCCACTCAACGGCGGCCTGGTCCTCGCGGGGCTGCTCCTCGCGTTCGTCGGCGCGGCGGTCTCCGTCTACGCGGTGACGCTGACGGGGCTGCTCGTCGGTGCCGGTGCCGGGTACCTGTTCGCGCCGAACGTCATCGGTCTCGTCGCGGTCGACGGCGCGGTCCTGACCGCCGGTGCGGTCGCGGTCGGCGGCCTCCTCGGCGGCTTCCTGGCGTACGCCGGCCTCTCGTTCGCGGTGCTGGGGATCGGCGGCGTCGTCGGCGGGTTCGCCGGCCGGTTCGCGGTCGGCCCCCTGTACGCGGCGGACGCGGCGGGGATCGAGGGGACGGCGCTGCTCGTCGGCGCGACGCTGGCCGGCGTCGCGGTCGGCGCGCTGTTCGGGTTCGTCCTCACGCGGACGACGCTCGTGGTCGCGTCCGCGCTCATCGGCGCGGCGTTCGCCTCGCGGTCGCTCACGCCGGCGAACTTCGAGGCGGCCGCCGCGGAGACGACCGTCGAACCCCTCCTCTTTGACCTGTCCGCGCCCGCCTTCCTCGCGGTGTTCGTCCTCGGCGCGCTCTCGCAGCTCGGGCTGTTCCGGTTCGGCTACGTGACGAAGCTGGTCGGACTCCTGCCGGGCGCGCGCCGCTGGACGGCGGACGACGACCGCGACGCGGACGCGGCCTGACGACGCCCCGAAAGGGACCCGCCCCTCCCGCGACGCCGGCCGAACCTACTCGTACTCGTAGAAGCCGCGTCCGGTCTTTTTCCCGAGGTCGCCGGCCTCGACCTTGCGCTTGAGGAGGTAGGCGGGCTTGTAGCGGTCGCCGAGCTCCCCGTGGAGCGTCTGGCTCGCGTCGAGCGCCACGTCCAGCCCGATGTGGTCGGCGAGTTCGAGCGGTCCCATCGGAACGTTCGTGCCGAGCTTCATCCCGCGGTCGATGTCCGCCTTGTCGGCGACGCCCTCGTCGTACGCCCGGATCCCCTCGTTTATCCACGGCATCAGGATGCGGTTGGTGACGAAGCCGGGCTTGTCGTCGGCCTCCCACGTCTCCTTGCCGAGGTCCTCGGCGAACGCGTGCGCGAAGTCGACCACCTCGTCCGCGGTGCGTTCGCCCACCACGACCTCGACGCCGTCCATGATCGGGACGGGATTCATGAAGTGGAGCCCGACCACGTCGCTCGCGCGCTTGGTGGCGCTCGCGATGGTCGTGATAGACAGCGTGGAGGTGTTCGTCGCGAGGACGGCGTCGTCGTCGGTGACGCGGTCGAGGTCGCCGAACACCTCCCGTTTCACGTCGAGGTCTTCGATCACGGCCTCGATCACCACGTCGGCGGCCGCGAGGTCGTCGAGGTCGGTCGTGCCGGTGATCCGCTCGCGGATCGCCTCCGGCTCCTCGTCGAGCGCGTCCTTCCCGGCCAGTCGATCGAGGCTGTCTTCGACGCTGTCGAGGCCGCGCTCGACGTACTCGGTCTCGACGTCGCGCATCACCACGTCGTAGCCCGCCGTCGCCGCGACCTGCGCGATCCCGTTGCCCATCGTCCCGGCCCCGACGACGCCGACGACATCGATATCGGAGAGTGACGGCATGTCGAGTCCAACCCCCGCGCGGATCGTAAGTATTGCGGACGCGACGCGGTTCCTCCTCCCGGCCGCGGCGGATCTCCCCGACGGACGCGTCGCGACGCCACCGATTATCATTCAGCGCCGTCGACGGGGAAGATTCTTAAGAACGTCCGCTAAGTTCGGATCGAGATGGACGACGAGCCCGCGGACCGAACGAAATCCGCCGCCGCGGACCGCGAGAGTGACGAACTCGTCGACCTGAAGTGGATCGGGCCGGCGACCGAGGAGGTTCTCTCGGACGCCGGCCTGACGGCCGCCGCCGTCCGTGAAAAAGGCGTCTCTTACCGCGCCCTCGTCGACGCCGGCGTGAACCCCGGCGTCGCGGCGAAGATCCGTCGCGAGCACTCCCTGTCGTGGTCGTTCGAGGCCGGTGACGGACTCGACCGTCGGTCGACCCAGGTCCGCGGACTCGGCAGCGAAGAGGCGGCTTGGGTGGCCGCCAGCGCCGGCGACTGGGCGTCGGACGGCTCCGGGTCGGAGGGCGACACGGACGACGGTGCGGACTCGACGACGGGCGACTGGGAGCCTGCCGGCGACTGGCCGTCGGTCGGGGGAGCCGACGACGCGACCCCGGAGGATGACGTCGCGGCGGCCGACGGAAGCGGTGACCCCGTCGCGGCCGAGGCGGCGTGGCGCACGCGGTCGGCCCCGACGCCGCTGTCGACGCTCTCGGTAGTCGCCGACGACGGGAACGCGGTCGACCTGCTGGCGGACGCCGGGATCAGCTCCGTCCGGAGCCTCGCAGCGGCGGACCCCGACCGCATCGCCGACGTGTTAGACCTCGACGCTGCCCGCGTCGGCCGCTGGCACGCGGCGGCGCGTGACGCCCGAAACTGACTCACCGCCCCCGGTCCGCTGAGAGTAGTTTCAGCCTCCGTTCATGACGGCCAGAAATTTACTATCCTCGTAGTGTTATTGTCACCCGAGAGCCACGCGAAGAGGGGATCAGCGGCCGTATTCTGGACTCTTCCCTGACGGCGCGGTCGACGTTCACCACCTTCCTTTTTGTGTCTGTATGCGTATGATTAAGCCGATGCTCCCACACGCCGCCGACTCCATCTCGCGCGACGGCAAGTCGCTCATCCTCGCGTACGACCACGGGCTCGAACACGGGCCAGTCGACTTCGAGCCGAACCCCGACACCGCCGACCCGGAACGGCTCTTCGAGCTCGCCACCCACGACGCGGTCACCGCGCTGGCCGTCCAGAAGGGAATCGCGGAGGCGTACTACCCCGACTACGAGAACGACGTGAACCTCTTGTTGAAGCTCAACGGCACCTCGAACCTCTGGATGGGCGAGCCGGACAGCCCCGTCAACTGCTCGGCCGAGTACGCCGCGGGGCTCGGTGCCGACGCGATCGGATTCACCCTCTACGGGGGATCGAACCACGAGGTCGAGATGGCCGAGGAGTTCCGGGAGGCTCAAGAATCGGCCCGCGAACACGAGATGGGCGTCGTCATGTGGTCGTACCCGCGCGGGCAGGGCGTCAAAAACGACACCAGTTCCGACACCATCTCGTACGCGGCTCGGCTCGGGCTGGAGCTCGGTGCCGACCTCGTGAAGGTGAAGTACCCCGGTTCCGCGGAGGCGATGGGCGAGGCGGTCCGCATGGCCGGGGCGACCGAGGTGGTGATGTCCGGCGGGACGATGCGCGACGACGCGGCGTTCCTCCGGAACGTCTCCGAGGCGATCGAGGCGGGCGCTCGCGGGCTCGCCGTCGGCCGCAACGTCTTCCAGCGCGACGACCCCGAGCGCATCCTCGACGCCCTCGAAGCGGTCGTCTTCGAGGAGGCGGACCCCGAGGCGGCGCTCGCCGCCGCCGGGAGCGCCGACTGATGGGCGACCCAGACGCCCCCCGCGCCGACGGTGGCGACCCCGACGGCGGCCCTGCCGGCGGCGACCCCGACCGCGACCCGACCGTCGCGGCCGTCTTCGACGCGGTCGCGGCCACCGCTCCCGAGATCCGCGCCGCGCTCCCGGGTCGCCGCGTCGAGAGCGGGACGGAGAACGCCTCCGGCGAGTCGGTGCTGGCCGGCGACCTGTACGCCGACGAGCTGCTCGGCGACGCGATCACCGCGATCGACGGCGTCGGCTCGTTCGTCAGCGAGGAGCGCGAGACCGCGGTCGACGCGGGTGGCCCGGTCGGCGGCGACGGGACTGGCGAGACCGCGGGCGGCCCGTACGCGGTCGCGATCGACCCCCTCGACGGCTCCTCGAACCTCCGGTCGAACAACGCGATGGGGACGGTCGTCGGGATCTACGACGCGCCGCTGCCCGCGACCGGCCGCGATTTGGTCGCCGCCGGCTACGTGCTGTACGGCCCGATCACGACGATGGTCGTCGCCGACGACGCGGGCGTCCGCGAGGAGGTGATCGAGCGCGACGGTGACGGCGGAATCGAGCGCTCGGTCGTCGAGGCCGACCTCTCGCTGCCGGACGACCCGCTCGTCTACGGGTTCGGCGGGCGCGTGCCGGACTGGCCCGACGCGTTCACCGCCTACGCCCGCGATATCGAGGACGAGCTGAAGCTCCGGTACGGCGGCGCGATGGTCGGCGACGTGAACCAAGTGCTCACGTACGGGGGGATCTTCGCGTACCCGGCGCTCGAAAGCGCGCCCGAGGGGAAACTCCGGCTCTCCTTCGAGGCGAATCCCATCGCCTACATCGTCGAGCGCGCCGGCGGGGCCGCGACCGACGGCGAGCGCGACATCCTCGACGTCGAACCGGATGGCGTCCACGACCGCGTGCCGCTGTACGTCGGCAACGAGGCGCTGGTCGAGCGGCTGAAGGCGGCGCTAGACTGACTGAGGGCTGACCGAGGACTGGCCCGGGAGCGGCCGCGGACCGACCGCGACCCCCCGAACCCGCATGGAAAACTGTTTAGGATCTACCGCAAATCTTGCGCCCATGAAAGTCCACGTCGGCGCGGCGGCGACGGCCGAGGAGGCCGAGGCGATCGCGAAGTCGCTCGCGGAACACCTCGGCGTCGACGTCGACGTCCACGTCGGCGACGAGGAGACGCCCGCCGCGAGCGCCGAAGCCCCGGAACCGAGCTACCCGCTCGACGACGACCTCGGTCCCACGGACCGCGAGCGCGACCTCCGGGCCGAGATCGACGACATCCTACGGGGCGGGCCGGAGAAGTACCGCGACCGGCTCTCGGAGCAGGGGAAGCTGTTCGTCCGCGACCGCCTCGACCTCTGGTTCGGCGGGGAAGAGGGGACCCGCGGGACCGGCGACGCGAGCGCGTCCGACGGCGGCCCGGCGGGCGTAAAATTCGAGGACGGGAAGTTCGCCGCGTTCGACGACTGGCACCCGAACGCGCCCGCCGACGAGGACGGGGAGGCGAACGAGCGGGGCGGCGACCGGCTTCCGGGCGACGGCCTGCTGACGGGCGCGGCCGAGTTCGAGGGGCGCGACGTCCACTTCATGGCCAACGACTTCACCGTGAAGGCGGGGTCGATGGCCGCGAAGGGCGTCGAGAAGTTCCTCCGGATGCAACAGCGCGCGCTGAAGACGGGCAACCCCGTCCTCTACCTGATGGACTCCTCCGGCGGGCGGATCGACCAGCAGACGGGCTTCTTCGCCAACCGCGAGGGGATCGGGAAGTACTACTACAACCACTCGATGCTGTCGGGCGCGGTGCCGCAGATCTGCGTCCTCTACGGGCCGTGTATCGCCGGGGCCGCGTACACGCCCGTCTTTGCCGACTTCACGGTGATGGTCGAAGGGATGTCAGCGATGGCGATCGCTTCCCCGCGGATGGTGAAGATGGTCACCGGCGAGGAGATCGAGATGGACGACCTGGGCGGCCCCCGCGTCCACGCCGAGGAGTCCGGCTCCGCCGACCTCGTCGCGCGCGACGAGGAACACGCCCGCGAGCTGGTCGCCGACCTGATCGGCTACCTCCCGGATCAGGCCGGCGAGAAGCCGCCGAAACGCGAGACGAAGCCGCCGAAGTTCTCGCCCGAGGGGATCGACGAGCTGATCCCCGAGTCGCCGAACCGCGCGTACGACGCCCACGACCTCCTCGACCGGATCGCCGACGCCGAGTCGGTGTTCGAGCTGAAGGAGGGGTACGGTCCGGAGATCGTCACCGCCTTCTGTCGGATCGACGGCCGCCCGGTCGGCGTCGTCGCCAACCAGCCGACGGAGCGGTCGGGGGCCATCTTCCCGGACGCCGCCGAGAAGGCCGCGGAGTTCATCTGGACCTGCGACGCCTACGAGATCCCCCTGTTGTACCTCTGTGACACGCCCGGCTTCATGGCCGGGTCGCAGGTCGAGAAGGACGCCATCTTAGAGAAGGGGAAGAAGATGATCTACGCCACCTCCTCGGCGACGGTGCCGAAACAGACGGTCGTCGTCCGGAAGGCGTACGGCGCGGGGATCTATGCGATGGGCGGGCCCGCCTACGACCCCGAGAGCGTCATCGGACTCCCCTCCGGCGAGATCGGCATCATGGGACCGGAGGCCGCGATCAACGCCGTCTACGCCCGGAAGCTCGCCGCGATCGACGACGAGGAGGAGCGCGCGGCCGAGGAGGAACGGCTGCGCGAGGAGTACCGCGAGGGGATCGACGTCCACCGGATGGCCAGCGAGGTCGTCATCGACGAGATCGTTCCCCCCTCCGACCTCCGCGCCGAGCTGGCCGCCCGGTTCGACTTCTACGAGGACGTTCGGAAGGACCTGCCGGACAAGAAACACGGCACCGTCCTCTGACTCCCGGCCTACAGCGACGCGGCCAGCTCGCCGCCGAGGAGTCCGAGGGCACCGCCGAACCCGAGCGCCACCGCGACGCCGACCGCCAGCAGCGCGCCGACGTACGCCGCGGACCCGACGAGCGACGCGGCGGCGAACCGCGGCCCGGAGACGGTCGAGGCGTTCGCGGTCGGGACGGCGAGCCACCCGCGCGTGCCGGGGACCGCGTTCGAGACCGCCACCGCCGGGAGGCCCCACCGGTCGAGCCAGCGGGCCGCGCCGTCGAGACGGCCCGCCCCGACCGGCACCACTCTGAACTCCGTGGGGTCCACGTCGAACCGCCGAACGGCGACGAAGACGGCCGACTGCCCGACCGTCGCGCCCGCCACCGCCGCGACGAACACCGGCAGGACCGCGACCGCCTCGACGCCCGCGGCGACCACCGCCGCGACGAACAGCGTCCGCGCCGGCAGCACCTTCCCCACGAGCGCGCCCTCCAGGGCGAACACGACGAAGATCGCGGCGGCCCCGTAGGTACCGACGAGGGCGAGCGCCGTCTCCGCGTGGGATCCAATCACGGTTCATCTCGGTGGCCTACGCGTAAAACACCCACCGAGACGGCCGGTAGCACGCATCACGCGTCCGATCTGTCCGAATCGGCCCTCTGTGCGGCGTCGGGGACGGGTATTTACCGCTCACGCACGCACCGGCTCGTATGATCGGCGTCGGCGACACGGCCCCCGACTTCATCGCTCCGGCGGTCTCGGGGGAGAGCGCCGTCGAACTGGAACTGCTCCGCCTCGTCGAGGCGCACGAGGCCGTCGTCCTCGCGTTCGCGCCCGCGACGTTCGTGCCGACCTGCACCGCCGGGCTCGCGGCGGTGCGGGACGCGGGCTGGGGCGACCGCGACGACCTCGCCGTCGTCGCGCTCACCGGCGACTCGCTGTACGCGGGGTTCGCGTACGCCGACCGGTTCGACCTCCCCTTCCCCGTCGTCTCCGACTTCCACGGGGGTGTCGCGGAGTCGTACGACCTGCTCGCGGCGTCGTGGGAGGGTCACTCGGATATCCCGCGCCGCGCGACGGTCGCCATCGACGGCGACTGGACCGTCAGGTTCGCCGAGGCGACGGCCGACGCGCTCGACCGCGCCGACCCCGCGCCCGTCGAGAACGCGACCGAGACGCTCCGCGAGATCGGTCTCGACGTCGACCGACCGCAGGTGGACTACGACGGGGCGTGGTGAGCGGCCGGCGTCGTCCCCGCACCGTCCCCGCCGTTGTCGAAGTTATTTGTCGCCGCCGCGCCGAGACCCGGACATGGACGCCGCCTTCGCGGAGTACCTCGACGAGTTCACGCGCCGGGACTGGGAGACGCTCGATCCCGACGCCGTCACCGACCCCGTCCGAGTCGCCGTCGTCGGCCTCGGCTGGTTCGCCCGCGAGTGGGCGCTGCCGGGGATCGACCGGTCGGCGTACACCGAGGCGACCGTCGTCACCGACATCGACGCCGACGCGGTCGAGGCGGTCGCCGCCGAGCGCGACGTGACCGGCGTCACGCCCGAGGAGTTCCGATCGGGCGCGGCCGCGGACGCGTACGACGCGGTGTACGTCGCGACCCCCAACGCGACCCACCTGCAGTACGTCGAAGCCGCCGCGGAACAGGGGAAGGCGGTCCTCTGCGAGAAGCCGCTGGAGGCGACGCCGGAGCGCGCGCGTCGGCTCGTCGCGGTGTGCCGAGACGCCGACGCCCCGCTGATGGTCGGCTACCGGATGCAGACCGACCCCGCCGTCCGGCGGCTCCGCGACCTGATCGACGCGGGCGTCGCCGGCGACGTGGTCCACGTCCACGCGACCATGTCGCAGACGATGCTCGGCGAACTCGGAAGCGACACGGACCAGTGGCGGCTCGACCCGGAGCTGTCGGGCGGCGGCGCGCTCATGGACCTGGGCGTCTACCCGCTCAACACGACCCGGTTCGCGCTCGGCGCGGACCCGGTCCGCGTGTCGGGACGGACCCGCTCGGAGCACGAGGCCTTCGCCGACGTCGACGAGCACGCCACGTTCCGACTGGAGTTCCCGGGCGGCGTCGACGCGCTGTGTACGGTGAGCCAGAACGCCCAGCACGCGAGCCGGCTGGAGGTCACGGGAACGGACGCCAGACTGATCTTGGACCCCGCCTTCTACGAGCGGGAGGACCGCGGGTTCGCCGTCGTCCGCGACGGCACGCGGGTCGACGTGGAGTTCGATCAGGTCCACCAGATCGAGGAAGAGTTCGCGTACTTCGGTCACCACCTACTGGCGGGCGAGCCGTTCCACCCGGACGGCGAACACGCCCTCGTCGACGTGCGCGCGCTCGACGGGATCTACGAGTCGGCCGAGACCGGGCGACCGGTCGCACTCGACGGCGACGCGGCGTAGGCCCGACTCACTGCTCGATCCCGTACACGTCGCTCGTCCAGTCGCGGGCCGGGGTGTCGTACACCGGCTCGTCGCGATCGCGCTCGTCGAGCCGCCGCCGGTCCGCCTCGTCTAACTCCCAGTCGAGGTCGGCGTTGGCCCGGACGTGGTCCGGCGTCGACGACCGCGGCAGCGGGACGACGCCCCTGTCGACCGCCCACCGGACGACGACCTGTGCGGGATGTTTGTCGTATTTTTCCGCCAGTTCGGCGACGACCTCGTCGCCGAACACGTCCGTCCGCGCGAGCGGCGCGGCCGCCTCGACGGCGGTGTCGGTCTCGCGGCAGTAGTCGACTAGGTCGGGGCGCTGGAACCACGGATGGAATTCGATCTGGTTGACCGCGATCGGCACGTCGGAAATGTGGTGCGCGCAGCTCAGCTGGTAGGCGCTGAAGTTCGAGACGCCGACGTCGCGGACGAGGCCGCGCTCGCGCAGCTCCGCCATCGCCCGAAGCGTCTCGCGCAGCGAGATCGCGGGGTTGGGCCAGTGGATCAGGTATAAGTCGAGGTAGTCGGTGCCGAGGCGGTCGAGCGACGCCTCGCAGGAGTCGATCACCGACTCGTAGTTGAGGTTCTTCGCGAGCACCTTCGAGGTGAGGAACACGTCGTCGCGGTCGTACTCCGCGAGGGCGTCGCCGATGACGGCCTCGTTGTGGTATCCCTCGGCGGTGTCGATGTGCGCGTAGCCGGCGTCGAGCGCCGCCCGGACGCTGTCGGCCGTCTCGTCGTCGTCGAGGTCGTACGTGCCCAGTCCGAGCGCCGGTAGCTCCGCGCCGCTCGGGAGCGTCTTGGTCGGAACGGTCATGCGATGGGCTTCGCCGGATCGCCGATTGAAAGTACCGGTCGGGGAACGGTAGTCCGACGACACATCGTGCGGTGGCGCGTGCCGACGAGCGCCGCCCTGCGGCGCGAGTCGCCCGCGCGAGGGAGTCGCTGGCTCCCGGAGCGCAGCGGAGGGTGCCAGCGACAGGGCGAGAGCGAAGCTCTCGCTTGAAACCGGACGTAGTCCGGTGGCGAGGCTGGGGAGGCGTGAGGTGCGGTGCTGCGAGAGAAAGCGGGGCTACGGGGGTACTCCGACCGAGACGAATTGCTCCCCGGTTCGACTCGTGTAGTTGGGAAACGCACCGGCCGAGACTCCCGTGAGCGCAGCGAACGGGAGTCAGGCCGGGGCACGACTGAAAGGAGTGCACCGGCCGAGATTTGAACTCAGAATCAGACGTGCTCGCTCGCGGCTCGCGGCTTCGCCGCTCGCCTGTCGAGGTGCTCGCTTCGCTCGCACCTCGCACCGCTCGCTGCGCGCGACTGATAGCGTTCAAATCACTCTCGGTGATTTCTCTCACTATGTTCGAGAAATGCACCGGCCGAGATTTGAACTCGGGTTGCAACCATGGCAAGGTTGCGTGATACCACTACACTACCGGTGCGTGCTTCGCATCAGATCGTAGCCGGAGTCTGAGATATAAGGGTTCCGAACGACGGTCGGCGGAAGGGTCATCGGTGCCGCGTCCCCACGTCCGTCCGTACCTCAACCCATGGCTCGCCTCCCCGACCGCGCCGACAGACGCAGCGTCCTCCGCGCCACCGCTGGCGTCACCGGTATCGCCGGTCTCTCCGCGCTCGCCGGCTGTCTCGGCGGTGCGGGCGACGGCAGCGACGGCGACGACACCGACGGAAACGGTGAGGACTCCCCGCCGGACGATGGCGCGGACGTGGACTACGCCGTCGAGACCGTCGCGGACGGGTTCGAGAACCCGTGGGGACTGACGTTCTTGCCCGACGACGGCCGCCTGCTCGTCACCGAGCGCCCGGGGCGGCTCTCACTCGTCGACCCCGCGGACGGGGCCGTCGCGGGGGTCGCGGGCGCGCCCGAGGTGTTCGCGGAGGGGCAGGGCGGCCTGCTCGACGTCGCGGTCCACCCCGACTACCCGGACGACTCCCGGATCTACCTCACCTACAGCGCGACGAGCGGGGACGAGCGCGGCGCGACGACGCACGTCGGTGCCGGGCGGCTCTCGCTCGACGGCGGCGGCGCGCCCGCGCTCGACGGCTTCGAGGCGATCCGCGTCGCCGAGCCGTTCCGCGAGGGCGCGAACCACTTCGGGTCGCGGGCGACGTTCGGTCCCGACGGTGCGCTGTTCGTCACCGTCGGCGACCGGCGCGACATGAACTTCGGCCCGGACCACGTCTCGCAGGACCGGTCGACGGAGCTCGGCGCGACGCTCAGACTGACGCCCGACGGCGACGCCCACCCGGAGAACCCCTTCGTCGACGATTCGGACGCGGCCGACGCGATCTACAGCTACGGCCATCGTAACCCGCAGGCGATGGCGGTGCGTCCCGAGACGGGCGCGATCTGGCAGTGCGAACACGGCGAGGAGGACGGCGACGAGATCAACGTCGTCGAGCGCGGCGGCAACTACGGCTGGCCGATAGCGACCGAGGCGTGCCGCTACGGGACCGACGATCCCCTCGCGCCACCCCACGACGACCGCGACGACGTGACCGGGCCGATTCACTACTGGCGCTGCGGCTCCGAGGGATTCCCGCCGAGCGGGGCCGTCTTCTACGACGGCGACGCGTTCCCCGAGTGGCGCGGCGACCTCTTCGCCGGCACGCTCGCGGCGCAGTACCTCGGGCGGTTCACGGTCGAGGGCGCGGGCGTCGAGGGGGCGTCGGCGACGGAGCGTGACCCGCTGCTCGACGGTCGGGAGTGGCGCATGCGCGCGATCGCGGTCGAACCGGCCACCGGTCACCTCTACGTCGCGGTCGACGCCGGCGACGCGCCGATCGCGCGGATCGTACCGGACTGAGGACCGTCGCCGCCTCGGCGTGAAGGTCAGTATCGTCCCGGCGTGAAGGCCGTCGCTGTCTCGGCGTGGCCCCAACCACCGCGGTGACAGTTCGCACGGTCTCGGGGTCGAAATCGACCGCCAGACCCCGTGTGAACGCGGCACAGCCGGAGATCGGGACCGCTATCCTTTTACGGTGCCGTCCGAAATCGAGGGGTACAGTCTCGCCACGATGCGTACCGAAGACGGGCTCACGATCTGTGTTCCGTCTTCGCTCGTCCGGGAAGCCGAGGACGACCGCGAGGCGACTCGCAAACTCGGCTACGTCGCCCGTGCGGCGGCGGTGTTCCGGGCGGATCGGCTCGTCGTCTTCCCCGACCGGGAAGGCGACGGTCGACGGGGCGGGGAGTACGTCCGCACCGTGCTGGGGTACGCCGCGACGCCCCCGGAGCTCCGAAAGGACCTCTGGGGCCAACGCGACGAACTCCGGTACGTCGGTGTACTCCCCCCGCTCCGCGTGCCGTGGCGGACCGGCTCGACCCCTAGCGGGGGAGAGTCGAAAACACAGGGACTCGTGACCGAGGTCGGACCTGAAGGCCGCGTCCGGGTCAATTCCCCGCTGCGGGAACACCCGATCTCCCTGCTCGTTCCCTCCGACATGGAGGTCGAGCAGGGGGAGCGCGTCACCATCAGGGTCTCTTCGAGAGAACCGGTCCGCGCCCGCATCGCCGGGAAGCCCGAGGAGGGTTTCCAGGTCGTGGCCGCGGACCTGTCGGAAGCGCTCGCCGGCGACGGACTGGCCGTCGCGACGTCGCGACACGGAGCAGAACTCTCCGTCTCGCGGCTCGGCGACCTCGTCTCGGACGCGCGGAAGGCCGGCGGGTACACCGTCGCCTTCGGCGCGCCCGAGCGGGGGCTTCCGGAGATGCTCGGGCTTTCGCCCGACCGCATTCGGGCGGCCGTCGCCGACGGCCGCTCGGTCGAACCCGATCCGGGGTTCGACCTCTGGCTGAACACGATCCCGGCACAGGCGAGCGAGGTCGTCCGGACGGAGGAGGCTCTGTTCGCGACCCTCGGCTCGCTCACACTCACGGAGTAAACACATGCCACAACCAAGCCGACCACGAAAAGGCTCGCTGGGCTACGGCCCGCGCACCCGCGCAGAGAGCGAGGTGCCGCGCATCCGTTCGTGGCCAGAAGACGATGGGGCCCCTGCGCTGCAGGGCTTCGCCGGCTACAAAGCCGGAATGACCCACGTCATGATGGTCAACGACGAGGCGAACTCGCCGCGTGAGGGAATGGAGGAAGCCGTTCCCGTCACCGTCGTCGAGACGCCGCAGATGTACGCCGTCGCCGTGCGCGCCTACGAAGAGACGCCGTACGGACAGAAGCCGGTCGCAGAGGTCTGGAGCGGCGAGTTCCACGAGGAGCTCGACCGCGCGCTCGACCTGCCGGCCGAAGACACCTTCGAGACCGACGCGGAGGAACTGCGCGCGCTGCTCGACGACGACGTCGTCGACGACGTGCGCGTCATCACCCACACCGCGCCCTCGGATCTCTCGAACGTACCCAAGAAGAAGCCCGACGTCATGGAGACGCGCGTCGGCGGCGGCTCCCTGGAGGAGCGCGCCGACTTCGCGCTTGATCTCGTTTCCGAGGGCGGTGCCCACGAGTTCGGCGACGTCTTCCGCGCGGGGCAGTACACCGACGTCTCCGGCATCACGAAGGGCAAAGGGACGCAGGGCCCCGTCAAGCGGTGGGGCGTTCAAAAGCGGAAGGGCAAACACGCCCGTCAGGGATGGCGGCGTCGGATCGGTAACCTCGGTCCGTGGAACCCCTCTCGCGTCCGCTCGACCGTGCCCCAGCAGGGCCAGACCGGCTACCATCAGCGCACCGAGCTCAACAAGCGCCTCATCGACTTCGGCGAGGGCGACGACGCCTCCGTCGACGGCGGCTTCGTCAACTACGGCGAGGTCGACGGCGAGTACGCGCTCATCAAGGGCTCGCTGCCGGGACCGGACCAGCGCCTGCTTCGCTTCCGCCCGGCCATCCGGCCGAACGACCAGCCGCGCCTCGACCCCGAGGTCCGGTACGTTTCAACCGAATCCAACCAGGGATAACCAATGAACGCAACAGTACACGACCTGGACGGCGACGAGGCGGGCAGCATCGATCTGCCGGCCGTCTTCGAGACCGCGTTCCGACCGGACCTCATCGGTCGCGCGGTCGGTGCCGCCCAGGCCAATCGAAAGCAGGCCTACGGGGCAGACGAGTTCGCCGGGCTGCGGACGCCCGCCGAGTCGTTCGGCTCCGGCCGCGGGCTCGCGCACGTGCCGCGTTCCGAGAACGTCGCCCGTCGCGTCCCGCATGCCGTGTCGGGCCGCGCCGCGCACCCGCCGAAGGCCGAGAAGGACCAGACGAAGAAACTGAACGACAAGGAGCGACAGCTCGCCATCCGGTCGGCCATCGCGGCCACCACCGACGCCGAGCTCGTCGCCGAGCGCGGCCACGCGTTCGACGAGGACCTCGACCTCCCGCTCGTCGTGAGCGACGAGTTCGAGGACCTCGAAAAGACGCAGGAGGCCCTGAGCGTGCTCGAAGCCGTCGGCGTCGACGCCGACATCGAGCGCTCCGAGGAGGGCCGCTCCGTCCGCGCCGGACAGGGGAAGGCCCGCGGCCGCAAGTACCGCCAGCCGAAGTCCGTCCTCGTCGTCACCAGTGAGGAGCCGTCCCGCGCCGCCCGCAACCTCGCGGGCGTCGACATCGCGACCGCGGGCGAGGTCAACGCGGAAGACCTCGCGCCGGGCGCGCATCCGGGCCGCCTCACGCTGTGGACCGAAAGCGCCGTCTCGGAGGTGGCCGACCGATGAACTCGATCATCGAGCACCCGATCGTCACCGAGCAGGCGATGAACGAGATGGACTTCAACAACAAGCTGCTGTTCCTCGTCGACGTGGACGCGACCAAACCGGAGATCAGCTCCGAGGTCGCGGACCGCTACGACGTGGGCGTCGTCGGCGTGAACACGCAGGTGACGCCGCAGGGCGAGAAGAAGGCGATCGTCACCCTCTCCGAGGACGACGACGCGACCGAAATCGCCTCGCGCATCGGGGTGTTCTAAGATGGGACGACGAATTCAAGGACAACGGCGCGGACGCGGCGGCCCGACGTTCCGGGCCCCCTCCCACCGTTACAAGGCGGAACTGTCGCACAAGAAGCTCGAAGACGTGGACACGATCACCGGCGAGATTGTCGGGATCGAACACGACCCCGCCCGCTCGGCTCCGCTCGCGGAGATCGAGTTCGAGGACGACGACCGTCGGCTCGTGCTTGCGCCGGAAGGCGTGCGCGTGGGCGAGACGATTCAGGTCGGCGTCTCGGCGGAGATCAAGCCGGGCAACACGCTCCCGCTGGCGGAGATCCCCGAGGGCGTGCCGGTCTGTAACGTCGAGAGCAACCGCGGGGACGGCGGGAAGTTCGCGCGCGCCTCCGGCGTGTCGGCGACGCTTCTCACCCACGACCGCGACGTCGCGGTCGTCGAGCTCCCCAGCGGCGAAGTGAAGCGACTCGACCCGCAGTGCCGCGCCACGATCGGCGTGGTCGCGGGCGGCGGCCGGACGGAGAAGCCCTTCGTCAAGGCCGGGAACAAACACCACAAGATGAAAGCGCGCGGCACCAAATACCCGCGCGTGCGCGGCGTCGCGATGAACGCCGTCGACCACCCCTTCGGTGGCGGTGGTCGCCAACACCCCGGACAGCCGAAGTCCGTCTCGCGGAACGCCCCGCCGGGACGCAAGGTCGGTGACATCGCATCCAAGCGCACCGGACGAGGTAGCAACAAATGAGTTCAGATTACCGAACCGGCCGCGAGGGCAAGGAGTTCGCCTACCGCGGTCACTCGCTCGACGAGCTGCAGGAGATGGACGTAGACGAGGTCGCGGAACTGCTCCCCGCACGCCAGCGGCGAAGCATCGTTCGCGGACTCGGCACCGAACAGCAGAAGCTGCTGGAGACGGTCCGGAGCCGCGACAAGGAGACGACGGCCGACGACCCGATCCGGACGCATCTGCGCGACATGCCGATCCTGCCGGAGTTCGTCGGCGTCACCTTCTCCGTGTACAACGGTCACAGCTTCGAGCGCGTTCAGGTCGAGCCCGAGATGATCGGGCACTACCTCGGTGAGTTCCACCTCACGCGAAGCACCGTCGAACACGGTCAGGCCGGCATCGGCGCGACCCGGTCCTCGAAGTTCGTGCCCCTCAAGTAACCCATGGGAATCAACTACAGCGTCGAGGCCGACCCGGAGACCACCGCCAAGGGGATGCTCCGCGACCGGCCCATCAGCGTGAAGGACAGCAAGGAGATCTCCCGAGAGATCAAAGGCGAGACGGTCGCCGACGCGGAGGAGTTCCTCCGGGAAGTCATCGACGAGGAGACCTCGGTGCCGATGCGCCAGCACAACGCCGGCGCGGGTCACCGCTCCGACATCGACGGCTGGGACGCGGGACGGTACCCCGAGAAGGCCGCGAAGGACTTCCTCAAGCTCTTGGAGAACGTCAGGAACAACGCCGACGAGCAGGGATTCGACGGCGAGGAGATGGTCATCAAACACGTCGCCCCGCACAAGGTCGGCGAACGACCCGGTCGGAACCCCCGCGCCGCGGGCGCGACGGAGTGGAACACCACGCTCGCCGACGTCGAACTGATCATCGAGGAGCCGGAGGCTGACAACTAATGGCTGACGAACACCAATTCATCGAGGACGGCCTGCGCCGTTCCCAGATCAACGAGTTCTTCGCGGACGAGCTCGGCCGCGCCGGCTACGGCGGGATGGACGTCGCCCAGACGCCGATGGGCACGCAGATCGTCTTAAAGGCCGAAAAGCCCGGCATGGTGATCGGAAAAGGCGGGAAGAACATCCGCAAGATCACCACCGAGCTGGAGGACCGCTTCGACATGGACGACCCGCAGATCGACGTTCAGGAGGTCGACGAGCCCGACCTGAACGCCCAGATCGTTGCGGACCGTCTCGCGAACGCCCTCGAACGCGGCTGGTACTTCCGGAAGGCCGGTCACACGACGATCGACCGGATCATGGACGCCGGCGCGTTAGGTGCCGAGATCGTCTTGTCCGGTAAGGTCACCGGGGCGCGCTCGCGCGTCGAGAAGTTCAACCGCGGCTACATCAAGCACAACGGCGAGCCCGCGGAGGAGGTCGTCGACCACGGCCAAGGCGTCGCCGTCATGAAGCTCGGCACGATCGGCGTCAACGTGAAGATCATCCCGCCGGGCGCGACGCTGCCCGACGACTTCGAGGTCCGCGAGGACGCCGAGGTCCCGGAGGTCGAGCAGGCCGCGGCCGCGGGCGACGACGAGGGCGTCGAGGCGCTCTTGGAAGAAGAGCCCGAGGAGGTCCCGGACGTCGGGGCCGGCGACGACGTCGATGTCCCCGACGAGGACCCCGCAGAGGCTATCGACGAGGAGGTCGTCGAGGAGGTCGTCGAGGAGACGCAGGACACGGCCAGCGAGGCCACCGACGTCGCCGCGGAGGAACCGGTCACCGACGAGGACGTCGAGGCCGACGAACTCGACGAGCTCGACGAAGAGATCGAGTCCGAGGCGGCCGACCTCGTCGCCGAGATGGAGGCGGCCGACGAGGAAGACGAGGAGGACGAGTAAGATGGCGATCCTCTACACAGACGAGATCCGCGACATGACCGCGGCGGAGCGGGAGGTCGAACTCGAGGAGCTCGAGACCGAGCTGCTCAACTCGAAGGCGCAGCGGGCGGCCGGCGGCATGCCGGAGAGCCCGGGCCGCGTCAACGAGCTGAAGAAGACCATCGCGCGGATCAAGACGATCCAGACGGAAGAAGGCGACTTCGACGAGGACGAACAGTAAGATGATCTCCCCCGACAACCTCGTTAGGCACGAACTCGTCGGCCTCCCGGTTCGGGTGGTCGACGCCGACAGCGACGCCCACGCCGGCGTCGTCGGTCGCGTGCTCGACGAGACGTTCGGCACCCTCGTGGTCCGAACGGCGTCGGGGGACAAGCGCGTGCCCAAGTCGGGCGCGACGTTCGAGTTCGGCGTCGTCGAGACGCCGACCGCTCGCACAGATGAAGCCGCCGGCGACGCGCAGTCGCCGGGGTCCGCGTCCCAACTCGGGTCGGATACTACGGGGGTCCGCCCCCGTCAGTCTGGCCCGTCCGGGTCCACAAGCGCCGTCGACGGTGACGGTGCGGGTCCGGCGAGCCGACGAGGCGAGTGCAAAGATGCGGTCTACGCGACGGTGGATGGCGATCGGTTGCGATATCGACCCGCCGAACGCACCGAACGAGGTGCCACACAATGGCGATAGGAATCGACGTACCCACGCCTCCGGAGCCAGACAACCCGGAGGATTACGACTACGAGAAGTGCCCGTTCTACGGGCAGCTCTCCGTCCGCGGCCAGACCCGCGAGGGAACGGTCGTGTCGACGGACATGGCAAAGACCGTCATCGTCGAGCGAGAGTACGACGTGTTCGTGCCGAAATACGATCGGTACATGAAGCGTCGCTCGCGCATCCCGGCCCACGTGCCGGGCGTGCTCGACTCGCTCGAAGTCGGTGACGAAGTGACAATCGCGGAGACGCGACCGCTCTCGAAGACGAAGTCCCACGTCGTCGTCGAGATCCTGTCGGGTGATCAGTGATGGAGGCGCTCAAGGCCGATGTCACGCAGGGGCTCTCGAAGGGCTCGCTCATCACGTGCGCCGACAACACCGGCGCTCGTGAGCTGAAGGTCATCTCCGTGTCGGGCTACTCCGGCACGAAGAACCGTCACCCGAAGGCAGGAATCGGCGACAAGGTGACCGTCTCGGTCACGAAAGGGACCCCGGAGATGCGGCGGCAGGTGCTGGAGGCGGTCGTCGTCCGCCAGCGCAAGCCGATCCGCCGTCCGGACGGCACGCGCGTGAAGTTCGAGGACAACGCGGCCGTCATCATCGACGACCTCGAGGAGCCGCGGGGCACGGAGATCAAAGGCCCCGTCGCCCGCGAGGTCGCCGAACGGTTCGGGAGCATCGCCTCGACCGCGACGATGATCGTCTAACTATGACGAAACAGCCACGCAAACAACGAAAACGGTCGGAGACCGCGCCGCTCCACGAGCGGCAGAACCAGGTCCGGGCCACCCTCACCGCCGATCTCCGCGAGGAGTATGGACAGCGGAACGTCCGCGTCAACGCCGGCGACACCGTCGAGGTGCTTCGCGGCGACGCGGCCGGGACGGAGGCGGAGGTCGTCTCCGTCGACCTGTCCGCCGAGCGGATCACGGTCGAGGACGTCACCGTCGAGAAGGCGGACGGGGAGGAGGTTCCCCGCCCCATCCCGGCGAGTAACGTCCGGGTGACCGAACTGGACCTCGAAGACGAGCGCCGCGAGGCGCGGCTCCAGGAGGACAACGAATGACGCGACACCAGAAGCGACTGTCAGTACCGAACTCCTGGCCGGTCGAGCGCAAGACGGACACGTTCACGGTGAAGGCGGGCGCGGGCCCGCACGGCGAGGCGGGCGTTCCGCTCGTCGTCCTGCTTCGGGACGTGCTCGGCTACGTCGACTCGACGAAGGAGGCGCGCTACGCGCTGAACAACGACTCGATCCTCGTCAACGGGGACGCCATCTCGGACGAACAGCGTCCGATCGGGATGTTCGACATCCTGGCGTTCCCCGAGCGCGGGGAGTACTTCCGCGTCTTCCCCGACGAGGGCGGTCGGCTCGCGCTGACTCCCGTCGACGAGGAGGCCGCGGGCAGCCGGCTCGGGAAGATCACGAACAAGACCGTCGTCCCCGGCGGGGTCGTCCAGCTGACGCTCCACGACGGGACGAACGTCCGCGTCGACGACGACGCGGACTACGAGACGAACGACTCGATCGTCGTCGACAACGAGACGAAGGAGATCGTCGCCCACTTCGAGTACGAGGAGGGTGCACTCGTGACCGCCGTCGCCGGCCAGCACGCCGGTCAGATCGGCGAGATCGACGACATCGACGTGACTCTCGGGTCCGGAGACAACACCGTCACCGTCGCCAGCGAGGACGGCGGCTACGAGACGGTCGAGGAGTACGTCGTCGTCATCGACGAGAACTTCACGGACGACGAGGAGGCGGGTGATTCGGATGAGTGAAGCCGACAGCGCCGCCAACGAGATGCGCGAGCCGTACCTCGAGAAGGTCGTCGTCCACATGGGCGTCGGGCAGGGCGGTGAACCCCTCGCCGACGCCGAGGAGATCATCGAGGAGATCACGGGCCAGCAGTCGGTCCGGACCACCTCGAAGCGCACCATCGCCGAGTTCGGGATCCGCAAGGGCGACCCGATCGGCGTCAAGGTGACGCTGCGGGGCGAGGACGCGCACGCGTTCCTCGAAACCGCGCTGGAGCTGGTCGAAATCGGCCGGAGCCAGTTCGACGACACGGGCAACCTCAGCTTCGGGGTCGAGGACCACACCGACTTCCCGAGCCAGGAGTACGATCCCAACACCGGGATCTACGGTCTCGACGTGACGACGACGATCGTCCGTCCCGGCTACCGCGTCTCGAAGCGCGACAAGGCGACGGGGACAATCCCCGCCCGCCACCGGATGACAGCCGAGGACGCGGCCGCGTTCCTCGAAACGAACTTCAACGTCGAGGTAACCGAATGAGCGAAGCGAACAACGACACGGGCGAGCACGCCGCGAAGCGCACCGACTCCCGGCACACGTGCCGGCGGTGCGACCGCGAGCAGGGACTCGTCGGCAAGTACGATATCAACCTCTGCCGGCAGTGTTTCCGCGAGGTCGCCCGAGACATGGGATTCGAGAAGTACAGCTGATCATGACGGGAAACGATCCATTCACCAACGCGCTCGCCGGCATGGACAACGCCGAGAGCGTTGGCCATCTGTCGTACACGGTAGAGCCCGCTTCGAACACCATCGGCTCCGTCCTCGAGGTCCTCTACGACCGCGGGTACGTCGACGGCTTCGAGTACGTCGACGACGGGAAGGCCGGGAAGTTCGAGGTCGAACTGAAAGGCGCGATCAACGAGTGTGGCGCAGTCAAGCCCCGCTACTCGGCGGGCGCTGACGAGTTCGAGAAGTGGGAGAAGCGGTACCTCCCCGCCCGTGACTACGGGACGCTCATCGTCACGACGAGCCACGGCGTCATGAGCCACTACGAGGCCCGCGAACAGGGCATCGGTGGCCAAGTGATCGCATACGTCTACTAACAATGAACAGAGTCGAAATCGAGATTCCGGACGACGTCTCCGCCGAGACCGACCACCTCGAACTCACCGTCGAGGGTCCCAACGGGAGCGTCACGCGACGCCTCTGGTACCCCGACGTCGACGTGTCGGTCGAGGACGGCGCGGTGGTCATCACCGCCGACAACGAGGACGCGAAGACCAACGCGACGGTCGGCACCTTCGAGAGCCACGTCGCCAACATGATCCACGGCGTCACCGAGGGATGGGAGTACGCGATGGAAGTGTACTACGCTCACTTCCCGATGCAGGTGACCGTGGAGGGCGACGAGGTCGTCATCGAGAACTTCCTCGGAGAGAGCGCCGCGCGGCGCACCCCGATTCGCGGAGACACTGAGGTACAGGTCGACGGCGAGACGGTCACGCTGACGGGCTCCGACAAGGAGGCCGTCGGGCAGACCGCCGCCGACATCGAACAGCTGACGAAGGTGACCGACAAGGACACGCGCGTCTTCCAGGACGGCGTGTACATCGTCGAGAAGCCCACCGGAGGTGCCTAACCAATGGCAGACGAACTGGAAGACATCAGCGGTGTCGGTCCCTCGAAGGCGGACGCCCTTCGTGAGGCCGGCTACGAGACGGTCGAAGACGTGAAGGCCGCCTCCCAGTCGGAGCTCTCCGAGGTCGACGGCGTCGGCAACGCGCTCGCAGCGCGTATCAAGGCCGACGTCGGCGGGCTGGAGGTCGACGAGGAGGCGGACGCGGAGATCGAAGACGAGACGGACGAGGAGGAGGCGGTCGAGGAGACCGACGAGTCCGAGACCGTCGAGACGGAGCTTCGGCCCCGCGGTCACGCCGACAAGACGCCGGAACTGGACGACGAGACCGCTCGCGCGCTCGCACAGAAGCACCGCGAGGGGAAACCGCAGTTCAACCGGCAGGACTACCACAAGAAAAAGCGGATCCCGACATCGTGGCGCAAGCCGCGCGGCGGGCTCTCCAAACAGCGCCGTCGGATGAAATCGAAGGGACCGGTCGTCGAGGCCGGCTTCCGTTCGCCGACGGCGTCCCGCGACCTACACCCGAGCGGCTTCGAGGAGGTCCGTGTCCACAACACGGACGACCTCGAAGGCGTCGACGGCGACACGCAGGCGGTGCGGATCGCCTCGAAGGTCGGCGGTCGCAAGCGCGAACTGATCGAAGACGAGGCGGAGGAGCGCGAGATCCGCGTGCTGAACCCGACCTACGTCGAAGTGGAGGTCGACGATGAGTGACCTGAAAGCCCAGAAACGGCTCGCAGCGGACGAGCTGGACGTCGGCAAGGGCCGCGTCTGGCTCGACCCCGAGGCACAGGAGGAGATCGCGGACGCGATCACCCGCGAGGACGTCCGCGAGCTCATCGAACAGGGAACGATCCGCGCGAAGGACGCGAAGACGAACTCGCGCGGTCGCGCCCGTGAGCGCTCCGACAAGCGCTCCTACGGGCACCAGTCGGGTGCCGGTACCCGGAAGGGGAAGTCCGGCGCGCGGCAGAACACGAAAGACGACTGGAAGGCGCGGATCCGCGCACAGCGGGCGCGCCTGAAGGAGCTTCGCGACGAGGAAGACGTGCTCGACGCCTCCGAGTACCGCACGCTGTACAACAAGGCGAGCGGCGGAGACTTCGAGGACGTCGCCCGTCTCGAGGCGTACATTCGGACGCAGTTCGGTTACGAGGTGACGGACTAATGGCGACAGGACCACGATACAAGGTGCCGATGCGCCGCCGCCGCGAGGTCCGGACGGATTACCATCAGAGGTTGCGCCTGCTGAAATCGGGCAAGCCTCGCCTGGTCGCCCGGGTGAGCAACGCTCACGTCAGGGCGCAGCTGGTGACTCCCGGACCTGACGGCGACGAGACCCACGCGGCCGCCTCCAGCGAGGAGCTCGGCGAGTACGGCTGGGACGCCCCCACGGGCAACCTCCCCAGTGCGTACCTCACCGGCTTCCTCGCGGGCGCTCGCGCCGTCGACGCCGGCCTCGACGAGGCCGTCCTCGACATTGGGCTCAACACGGCGACGCCCGGCAACAAGACGTTCGCGGTACAGGAAGGAGCGATTGACGCGGGCCTTGAGGTCCCGCACAACGACGACGTGCTGGCCGACTGGTCGCGCACGCGCGGCGAACACATCGCCGACTACGCCGAGCAGCTCGACGAGCCGCTGTACAGCGGCGAGTTCGACGCCAGCGAGCTACCCGAGCACTTCGACGACGTGCTCGCGACAATCCAGGAGGACCATGAGTAGACACAACGACGGCTGGGAACCGCGGACGCGACTCGGCCGCAAGGTACAGGACGGCGAGGTCACGTCGATGGAACAGGCGCTCGAATCCGGACTCCCGCTGAAGGAGGCCGAGATCGTCGATCAGCTCCTCCCGGGGCTGGAAGACGAGGTGCTGGACATCAACATGGTCCAGCGCATGACCGACTCGGGCCGCCGCGTGAAGTTCCGCTGCGTGGTCGCCGTGGGCAACCGCGACGGCTACCTCGGCTACGCGCAGGCCCGCGACGATCAGGTCGGCGGCGCGATCCAGAAGGCGATCGACGTCGCGAAGCTGAACATCATCTCCGTCGACCGCGGCTCCGGGTCCTGGGAGGACCAGCCCGGTGGCACCAACTCCCTCACCCGAACGGCGAAGGGGAAGGCCGGCTCCGTTACGGTCGAAATCAAGCCCGCCCCGCAGGGGCTGGGTCTCGCGGCCGCGGAGACGGTCCGCAACATCTTGGAGCTCGCCGGCGTCGAGGACGCCTGGACCAGCTCCGACGGCAACACGCGCACGACGGTGAACCTCGCGAAGGCGACGTTCAACGCCTTGGAGAACGCGGCGCAGTCCCGCACTCCGCAGCACGCGCGCGAAGTCCACTACGACGAGGTGAGCGAGTGATGCAGGCGATCGTTCAGCTCCGCGGCGACGTCAACCTCGAGTACGGCGTCGAGGACACGCTCGATATGCTGAACATCGGGCGCGTCAACCACGCGACGTTCGTCCCCGAGACGGACTCGTACCGCGGCATGATCACGAAGGTCAACGACGTCGTCGCGTTCGGGGAACCGAGCGTCGAGACCGTCGCGCGCACGATCGCGCTGCGGGGCGAGCCGCTCGAAGGCTCCGCCGACGTCGACGACGAGTGGATCGACGACAACACCGACTACGCCGACCTCGAAGCGCTGGCCGAGGCGCTCGTCGACGAGGAGACGACCCTGCGCGAGCAGGGGCTCTCGCCGACGCTGCGGCTCCACGCGCCCCGCGGTGGTCACGAGGGGATCAAACACCCCGTGATCGAGGGCGGCGAACTCGGGAAACACACCACCGAGGAGATCGACGGTCTCCTGGAGGCGATGCGATGACGAGCAAGAAACGACGACAGCGCGGCTCGCGCACGCACGGCGGCGGCACGCACAAGAACCGGCGCGGTGCCGGTCACCGCGGCGGCCGCGGCGCGGCCGGTCGCGCGAAACACGAGTACCACAACTACGGCCCGCTCGGCAAGCACGGGTTCAAGCGTCCCGAGGACGCCAAGACGGAGGTCCTCGAAGTGAAGGTCCAGAAGCTCGACGAGGACGCGGCGCTGTACGCCGCTGAGGACCTCGCCGAGGAGGACGGCGACGCGTACGTCTTCGACGCGCGCGACGTCGTCGAGGACGGCCACGAGGCGGACGTCGTGAAGGTACTCGGTGGCGGACAGGTTCGGCGGGAACTTCGCGTCACGGCGGACGCGTTCACCGCCGGCGCGGTCGAGCTCATCGAGGAAGCCGGCGGCGAGGCGACGCTCTCCGAGCGCGCCGAAGACGCCGCTGACGAACCGGAAAACACTTCCGACGACGAGAACGACGAGGCGTAACATGAGCTGGAAGGAGGCCGCCGAACCGGTGCTCTCGCGGATGCCCGTCGTCGAGCGGCCCGCGGGGCACGTCCCGTTCAAACGGAAGCTCACGTGGACGGCCGGAATTCTGATCGTCTACTTCTTCCTGACCAACATCAACCCGTTCGGGTTGGCGGTCGGGCAGGGGTCTGACTTCTTCGGGCAGTTCCGGTCGGTGCTCGCCGGCTCGTCCGGCTCGCTGTTACAGGTCGGTATCGGACCGATCGTCACGGCGTCCATCGTCCTCCAGCTGTTGGGCGGTGCGAATCTCCTCGGACTCGACACGGAGAACGATCCGCGTGACCAGGTCCTCTATCAGGGCCTCCAGAAGCTGCTCGTGGTCATCGTCACCGCCCTCACGGCGGCACCGATGGTGTTCACCGGGTCCTTCCTTCCGGCCGACGACGCGGTCGGGAGCGCGCTCGGCATCGGTACGTTCGGCGTCCAGATGCTGATCTTCGCGCAGATCTTCGTCGGCGGCGTCCTCATCCTGTTCATGGACGAGATCGTGAGCAAGTGGGGGGTCGGCTCCGGCGTCGGGCTGTTCATCATCGCGTCGGTGAGCCAGCAGATCGTCGGCGGTTTCTTCAGCTTCTCCGCGCTCGGCGCGTCCGGCTTCTTCGCGAACTGGTACGGCGTGATATTCGGCGACGTGCCGGTGTCGATGTCGCCGTTCACGGCCGAAGGGCTCCAGAATCTCCTGTTCGATCCCGGGAACATTCTGGCGCTTTTCACCACGGTGTTCATCTTCGGGATCGTCGTGTACGCGGAGTCGGTCCGCGTCGAGATCCCGCTGTCACACGCCCGCGTGAAAGGGGCTCGCGGACGCTTCCCGGTGAAGCTCATCTACGCGTCCGTCCTGCCGATGATCCTCGTTCGCGCGCTGCAGGCGAACATCCAGTTCCTCGGCCAGCTCCTCTCCTCGCAGTGGGCGGGGATGCCGGGGTGGCTCGGCACGTACACCGACGCGGGACAGCCCATCTCCGGGCTGTTCTACTATCTGAACCCCATTCAGGCGCGGACCCAGTGGATGTGGTTCCTCGGCGAACTCGAGGCGGCGTCCATCGAGCCGTGGATGATCGGGATCCGGCTCGCCGTCGACCTGACGTTCATGATCGTCGGCGGTGCCATCTTCGCGATCTTCTGGGTCGAGACGACCGGGATGGGACCGGAGGCGACGGCGAAACAGATCCAGAACTCCGGGATGCAGATCCCCGGGTTCCGCCGGAACCCGCAGGTCGTCGAGAAGGTCATGGAGCGGTACATCCCGCAGGTGACCGTCATCGGCGGTGCCCTCGTCGGGCTGCTCGCCGTGATGGCGAACCTGCTCGGCACCATCGGTCAGGTCTCCGGAACCGGGCTGCTGCTGGCGGTCTCTATCACGTACAAGCTGTACGAGGAGATCGCCGAAGAGCAGCTGATGGAGATGCACCCGATGATGCGCCAGATGTTCGGGAACGAGTAGCGGATATCCGCGGAACCGCATTTTTCACGCGTCGCACGACGGCCCAGCGATGCGTCCGTGATCCGTCGCGGTTCCGACATCCCAACGGGGTGCCCCGTCGGTCTCGCGACCCGGTTCGTCCGACCTCGAGTCTGCCCGTTTATTGCCCTAGGCGGTCAATCGTGGACCATGGCAGACACGATCGTCGTTCCGCTCGAACTGCCGGATCCCGAGCCTCTGTCGCCGGTGTTGATCGAGGACCTCTCGTCGCTTTCGGTCGTGGTCCTCGGCCACTACGATCTCCCGGAACAGACGCCGGTCAGGTCGGCGCGCGAACAGTTCGGTGAGGCGGCGCAGGCGACGCTCGACGCGGTCGCCGAACGGTTCGTGGACGCGGGAGCGTCCGTTCGAACGCGGTTGGTGTTCGGGAAGGACCGCGCGGCCGCGATCCGGCAGGTAGCGGCCGAAGAGGGCTGTGCCGCCGAACTCGACCCCGCCCCGACGGAGGGGATCGCCCGGATCCTCGTGCCGCTCCCGGACGTCGCCGAGTTCGATCGACTCCCGCGGTTCATTCGAGTTCTGAGCGAGGACTCCATCCAAGAGATCACGCTGTTCCACGTCGTGGAGGGGGCGGAACGCCGCGAGCGGGGTGAGACGGTCGTCTCGGAGACGCGAGAGCGACTGATCGAAGACGGGTTCGACGCCGGATCGCTCGACACGCTGGTCGTCGAGGGCGACGGACACGACGAGGAGATCCTCCGAATCGCGGCCGAATACGACGCGGTCGTGATGTACGAGCCGGAGTCCACGCTGAGCGACCGCGTCTTCGGGACGCTGGCGGACCGGATCGCCGACGAGACCGGCGATCCGGTGATACTCGTTAATAGGGACTACTGAGTCCGGTTCGCACGCCGTTGCCCGGTTCTCAGTCCGTCTACTCCGGCTCCGTCGGAGCGGACTCGTCGTCTTCTTCATCGCGACGATCGCTGAGGATCGTCCCGATCGCTCCCGTCCTGTTGGTCCGGCTGCGACCGTACACGAAGTACGTCAGCGCGCTCGCCGTGATGATCCCGATCGCTCCGAGGATCGGCAGCCCCCCCATCTGCGTGAGTAGCCCGATTCCGGCGAGAAAGCCGAACGCCTGTACGAACGGGTAGCCCGGGGCCCGAAACTCGGGTTGGTACGACGGCACGTCGGCCTCCCGGAACGCGACCAGCGCGAGGTTGATGATCGAGAAGACGAGTATCTGGAACGCGCTCGCCAGCTTTGCCAGTTCGATCACCGGCACGAACGCGATGAGCAGCAGCAACACGACTCCCGTGAGCAGGACGGAGTTCCGGGGCGTCTTGAACCGCTCGTCGATGGTCCGTAACGCCGGCGGCAGGAGGTCGTCCCGACTCATCGCGAGCGGGAACCGCGACGAGGAGAGCACGCCGGCGTTCGCCATGCTCGTCAGCGCGACGACGGCGATCACGGAAACGAACACGACCCCCGCACCGCCGAACAGTTCGCTCGCACCGTCCGCCATCGGCGTGAGGGAGGCCGTGCCGTCCGGCCCACCCGTGTTCAGCACGTCGGGGTCGCTCAGTCCGACGACCGCGCCGACGACCGCGACGTACAGGACCGTCATGATCCCCATCGAACCGAGTATCGCGCGGGGGAGGTTCCTCCCGGGGTCTTTCACCTCCTCCGCCACGCTTGCGACCTTCGTGACGCCGGCGTAGGAGACGAAGACGAAGGCGGCGGCGGTGACGACCCCGAGGTTCCCCTCTGTCGCGAAGGGCGTGTACCGGCCGGCGTCGGCGACGAACCCCGCGTTGAGGACGTACGCGAGGAGCCCGGCGACGACGAGCGAAACGATGACCGCTTGGATCTGCCCGCTCATCTTGGTCCCCGAGACGTTCAACGCGACGACGAGAACGCCGAGCGCTAGCGCGACGTACACCACTGCGCCCTGCGAGAGCGGCGCGAAGAGCAGCAGGTACGCCCCGAGACCGACGAGCGCGAACGAGCTCTTGAAAACGAGCGAGAACCACGCGCCGATCCCGGCGATCGTGCCGAAAAACGGACCGAGCGCCCGGTCGATGTAGAGGTATGTTCCCCCGGACTCGGGCATCGCCGTCGCCATCTCGGCCTTCGACAGTGCGGCCGGCAACACGACGAGTGCGGCCAACACGTACGCGAGGATCACCGCCGGCCCCGCCTTCTTGTATCCCAGCGCCGGGAGGACAAATATTCCGCTCCCGATCATCGCGCCCATACTGATCATCATTGTCGGGTACAACCTGAGGCTCCGATCGAGGTCGTGGTGCCCCATGCGCGTATCCGTTAGTACCCGTTCTCGCGGTTTATCACCGTCGAAACCCAAAAATAAGCGCCTCAGGCCTCCCGATACGGCACCGACGTTCGGACCGGGCCCTCGTCCGCGGCCGTCGGAGCCGCCTACGACTCGTCGCGTCGGCCGTTCCCGCCTGCTTCGGTGTCGTCGTCCGCATCGACCTTCTCGTCGACTGTCTCTTCGACCTTCTTCTCGACCGTCTCTTCGACGGTTTTCTCGACGGTTTCGCCGACCGTCTCCTCGACGGCCTCCTCGACGGTTTCGCCGACCTTCTCTTCGACGGTCTTCTCGACCGTCTCTTCGACAGTTTCGCCGACCTTCTCTTCGACGGTCTTCTCGACCGTCTCGCCGACGGTCTCTTCGACCTTCCCGGTCACCTCCTCGCTGACGGTGTTACTGACGTCGTCGGCGACCCCGCTTACTTCCTTGTTGACGGTCTCGCCGACGCTCTTCTCGACCTCCTTGCTCACCGTCTCTTCGACCTTCTCGCCGACGGTCTCCTCGACGGTCTTCTCGACTTCCTTGCTCACCGTCTCGCCGACGGTCTTTTCCACCTCTTTGTTGACGGTCTCACCCACGGTCTTCTCGACCTCCTTGTCGACGGTCTCGCCGACGCTCTCTTCGACCTGTTTGCCGACCTGATCTGCGACCTCGCGGGTCATCCAGTCGGGGTCGAACCGCGCCATCTTCCAGACGACGTGGATCACGTACGAGGCGAACACGCCGATCCCGAACGCCATCGCCACGGTGTTCATCTGGGTCGTCGCGATGAGTACGATCGATACGGCGATCAGCGCGCCGTACGCGATGTCGGTTATCGCGTCCACTCGGGCCGGACTTACCATCCTCGCCCCCCCGTCTCACTGTCGAGCGCGTCGCGTCGTCGCGTGGCGTCTCCGTTCATACGTCCGTATTCTGCGCCGCCCGCGTAAAAGCCTCTCATTGTCGTCGCAGCCGGTCGATCGGTTCGCGACCGCCGACGTGCCCGCCCGCCTCGGAGCGCGGTCCTTTTAGCCCGGATGGCCGAACCGAGCGTATGGACATCGAGGAGGGCGGTATCACCGTCTCCGTCCCGGAGGCCCGCGACGGTGCCAGCGAGGGCACCGGCGGCGGCGTCTTCTTCAACCCGACCCAGGAGCTGAACCGCGACGTGACGGTCGCGACGCTGCGCGCCTACCGCGATCGCGAGCCGCGGGCGGCCTCGTATCTGGACGCGATGGCGGCCTCGGGGATCCGCGGCGTCCGCGCCGCCGCCGAGGGGTACGAGGTCACCTGCGCCGACATCGACGCGGACGCGGTCGACCTCGCCGCCGCGAACCTCGACGCCAACGGGCTGGACGGCGAGGCGGTTCACCGCGACGTCAACGCCCTGCTGTACGACGAGGGACCGTTCGACGTCGTCGATCTGGACCCGTACGGCACGCCGATCCCCTTCGCGGACGCGGCGTTCGCGAACGGCCGCAACCTCGTCTGTGTCACCGCCACGGACACCGCGCCGCTTTGCGGTGCCCACCTCCAGAGCGGGATTCGGAAGTACGGCGCGGTCCCGCGCAACACCGACTACCATCCGGAGATGGGGCTTCGGACGCTCGTCTCCGCGCTCGTGCGGACCGCGGCGCGTTACGACAAGGCGGCGCGGCCGATCGTCTCCCACGTCTCCCGCCACTACGCGCGGACCTACCTCGAACTGGAGTCCGGTGCCCGCGCCGCCGACGACTGCCTCGAAGCGCTGGGGCACGTCGACCACTGCGAGGACTGTCTGTGGCGGTCGGCGACACATGGTCGCATCGCCGACCCGGTCGACGCCTGCCCGGAGTGCGGGAGCAACCGCGTCCTCACGGCCGGTCCGATCTGGCTCGGTCCGGTCGCTGACCCCGACTTCGCGCGCGCGGTCCGCCGCGAGGTGACCGACGACATGGGCGAGGCGAAGCGGGCGCGCAAGCTGCTCGGAACCGTCGCGCGCGAACTCGACACGCCGACCCACTACGACCAACACCGGCTGTACAAGCAGTGGGGCGAGCCGGCCATCGGCATGGACGAGTTCGTCGAGCGCCTGCGCGGGGCCGGCCACGAGGCGAGTCGCGCGCACTACCGCGGGACGGCGGTCAAGAGCACGGCGTCTATCCCGCAGATGCGGGAGGCGGTTCTCGGAACGGACGCGGACTAACCCGTTCCTGCCCGCGATCGGTACCCGCCCGCTTTTGTCGCCATCGGCCGAAGGGCGGAGCGTGTTCCGACACTCGCGCACCGCGTTCGGCACGGTTCGGCGCGTCGCCGACCTCGCGATCGACCGACAGGTGACGTTTCTCGCGGCCGCGATCGCCTACTACGCGTTCGTCTCGCTCGTCCCCGCGCTCTTGTTGCTCGTCGTCGTCGCCACCGCGGTCTTCGGCGAGACCATCGCCGCGGAGCTGGTCGCCTCGACGGGGGATTTCCTCACCCCGGCCGGCGAGGAGGCGGTCGTCGGCGCTGTCTCCTCGGCCGGCGGACGGACCGGTGCGAGCCTGCTCGGGCTCGGCGTCCTGCTCTGGTCGACGCTGAAGGTGTTTCGCGGGCTCGACACGGCGTTCGTCTCCCTGTACGGCGGCGACGAGACTCCGGGCTTCCTCAAGCAGGTGGTCGACGCGGCCTCGGTCGTCGTCGCGGTCGGCGTCGGCATCGGCGTGATGGTCGTCGTCGGGGCGTTCGTAGCCGCCGCGGACGCGGTTCCGCTGGTCGAGGCGGCGAGCGTCCTCGCGCTGCCCGCCTTCCTCGCCGCCGTCTTCCTCCCGATGTACTACCTCCTCCCGCAGCCGACGGTGAGCGTCCGCGAGGCGCTGCCGGGCGCGGCGTTCGCGGCGGTCTGCTGGACGCTGCTTCAGGCCGGCTTTCAGGTGTACGCGGTGAGCGCCGCGCAGTACCAAGTGTACGGCGTTATCGGTGGCATCCTGCTGCTCGTCACGTGGCTGTACCTCGCGGCCGTCGTCGTCGTGCTCGGCGGCGTGGTCAACGTGGTACTCGCGGGACGAACCACCCTCGACGGTCCCGATCGAACCGGGGCGACCGCCCGTCCCGCCGCGAGCGCGGACGACGCCGCGGACCGGCAGTTACAACATGACCGCGGCCGACTCACGGGTATGAACGGCGAGTCGGACGCCTCCGGGGACGACGACGAACGGCCGCGCGGCGCGCCGGACGTCGCCGCCCTCGAAGCGGAGGTCCGAGAGCTGCGGTCACAGCTCGACGAGTTCGAGGACGACGTGGAACGACGCACGGTCGACAAACCCGAGGTCGAGTCGGAGCTGAAACGGTACGTCCGGTCCCGAATGCGCCGCGGGCACGCCCGCGGCTGGGGTCCGTACCTCGTCTTGCTGTACGGTACGGTGCTGACGCTCGTGGCGCTGACGTCGCTTCAGGGGATCTACGCGGTCGGTGCCATCGTCGTGCTCGGGCTGTCGACGCTCGGGCTGTACACGATATTCGTTGTGGTCGGCGTCGGGCTGAACCTGCTCGAAACGCCGGGCAAGGCGCTCGATTACGCCCGCGACCGCGGCGATGACTGATCGGGAGACGGGCCGGTGACCGGACTCGTCGCCGCGGACCGCGGACTCGGCGAGACCGCGTTCGTCGAGGCGCTCCCCGAGATTGTCACGGTCGTCTTCGCCGCGGTCACGCACCTCGCGGACCCGTGGTTTCTCTTCGCGCTGCTCGCGGTCGGCTACTGGTTCGCGAGCGACGGGACCGCGGGGTCGCCGCGCCGCGCCGGAGCTACGGCCATCGCGGCCGTCACCTGCGCGTACGCCGCGACGGCGCTCGGCAAGGCGTGGTTCGTGGTGCCCCGGCCGCCCGGCGCGATGGGGCCGGCGGACGTGCCGACGTGGCTCCCCGCCCTCCTCTCGGGCTGGTACGAGGCGCAGGTGCTCTCCGACGGGTTCGGCTTCCCGAGCGGTCACGCCACCGGTGGCGCGGCCGCGTACCTCGCGCTCGCACTGCTGTACGACCGGATCTGGACGCCGAAACCCCGGTACGTCGCTGCCGCGGGGGTCGCCGTCGCCGTCGCGGCCTCGCGCGTCGTCATCGAGGTCCACTACCTCGTCGACGTGGTCGCGGGGCTGATCGTCGGGAGCGGGGTCGTGTTCGGCGCGCTGTGGCTCGCCGGGGACCCGCGGGTCCGCCGGTCGCCGGCGGCGGACTCCCCGGACGGTCCGACCGCCGAACTGAATCCGGAACCCGCGTTCCTGACGGCCGCCGGGCTCTCGCTCGTCGCCGCCGGCGTCGCCCTCGCGGGCGGGCACACCGACGAGGTCGTCGAGGCGGGCATCGGGATCGCCACCGGCTTCGGCGGCGCGATCGGGTGGCGGCTCGTCGACGGCGACGAGCCGCCGCTGTCGGTCCGGGTCGCGGTCCCCGCGCTGGCGGTCACCGGCGCGCTGTGGGTCGGCGCGTACGCGTTCGCCGGGACGCTCCCGGTGACGCTGGCGGCGACGACCGCCGCCGTGGTCGCCGTCGTCGCGCTGCCGGCCCTCCCGGAGTACGCGGGACGGCCGGACTGAGAGCTCCTCGCCGACGGGACCCTCGACGGCTGAAAAAAGCGAAACGCGACTTCGGCCGCGACCGCGGCGACGTGTCGCCTCAGAACGTCTCCAGGTAGCGGTCCTTCTCCCACTGCGACACCTGGGTGAGGTACTCGCTGAACTCCTGGGACTTCGCCTCGGCGAACTTCTCCGAGGTGTGAGGGCCGAGCGCCTCCTGAAGCACCTCGTCTTCTTCCAGCTCCTCGACGGCGGCACCGAGGTTCGGCGGCAGCGTCTCGATGCCGTACTCCTGGCGCTTCTCGTCGTCGAACTCGTAGATGTCCTCGCGGACCGGGTCGCCGGGGTCGGCACCGGTCTTGATCCCGTCGAGACCGGCGGCGATGAGCGACGCCATCGCGAGGTAGGGGTTACAGGACGGGTCGGGGCTGCGGACCTCGAACCGCGCGGAGACGCCGGCGGCGTCCGGGACGCGGACGAGCGCCGAGCGGTTCGTGTCGGACCACGCGACGTAGATGGGTGCCTCGTAGCCGGGCACCAGCCGCTTGTAGGAGTTCACGGTCGGGTTCGTTACGGCCGTGAACGCCTTGGCGTGATTCAGGATGCCGCCCATGAACTGGTAGGCCGTCTCGCTGAGATTGAACTCGTCGCCCTCGTCGGCGAACGCGTTGCCGTCCTCGTCGAAAAGCGAGATGTGGCTGTGCATGCCCGAGCCGTTGATGTCCGCGATCGGCTTGGGCATGAACGTCGCGTGGAGGTCGTGTTGCGCGGCGACCGCGCGGACGACGGCACGGAACGTCGCGATGTTGTCCGCGGTCGTGAGCGCGTCGTCGTACTTGAAGTTGATCTCGTGTTGGCCCTTGGCGACCTCGTGGTGCGAGGCCTCGATCTCGAAGCCCATCTCTTCGAGGGTGAAGATGATCTCCTTGCGCACGTCGGACGCGAGGTCCTTCGGGGCGAGATCGAAGTAGCCGCCGTTGTCGTGGGGGTTCGTCGTCGCGTTCCCCTCGTCGTCGGTCTTGAAGAGGAAGAACTCCGGCTCGGGACCGATGGAAACGGAGTACCCCATCTCCTCGGCCTCTTCGAGGACGCTCTTGAGCACCTGGCGCGGACCGCCGACGAACGGCTCGCCGTCGGTGTCGACGATGTCACAGATGAGCCGAGCGGCCGCGGAGCCGTCCTCCCCGCTGCGCCACGGAAGCACCGCGAACGTGTCGGGATCGGGGACGAGTCGCATGTCCGACTCCTGGATGCGCACGAACCCCTCGATGGAAGAGCCGTCGAAGTAGATGCCCTCGGTGAACGCCTTCTCGGCCTGGTGAGCGGGCACGGAGACGTTCTTTACGGTGCCGAGGATGTCGGTGAACTGAAGCCGCAGGAAATCGACGTTCTCCTCCTCGATCTCGTCGAGTACCGCCTGTTCCTCGGCCGTGAGGCCGCCGTCCGGTTTCGCGTGTTCGTCCGTCATGTTCTGGACGCTTGATTCGTTATCTGCCAGTATAAAGGCCTTATCGCTTGGCGCATGAACCGCCGGGTAGGCAAAACTGCTGGACGTTCGTAAAATTCTAATCCCCCGGAAGCGTGATCGATTGTGATGACGTACGAAAACCTCGACGCGAAGCTCATTAACTCCCTGCTCAGTAACGGCCGCGCGAGCCTTCGAAGCCTCGGGGACGAGTTGGACGTCTCGGTGACGACGGTGTCGAACCACCTCCGCGACCTCGAAGAAGAGGGAGTCATTCGGGGGTATACGCCCGTCGTCGACTACGACAAGCTCGGCTACGACGTCACCGCTATCCTCCAGCTCAAGGTCGAGGGGAGCGCCCTGCCGGACGTCACGGAGAAGCTGCGGCAGGAGAAACAGATGGTGAGCGTCTACGAGGTCACCGGCGACTACGACGTGATCGCGATCGGGAAGTTCACCGACACCGACGGGATGAACGACCAGATCAAGTCGATCCTCACGGACGCCGACATCCGCGAGTCGAACACGAGCGTCGTCCTGAACGCGGTCACCGAGAACGCGCAGTTCGACCTCGACGTCGACGAGGAGTGAGTCGGCCGACGGTCCCGTAGCCCGCTACTCCCGCTTCGCCGCCGCCTCCAGCACTTCGACCGCCGGGAGCGGCTCGCCCGTCAGCGCGCGGATGTACGCCCCGCCCGCGATGGAGACGTGCGAGAAGTCCGCCTCGCTCATGCCGTACATCTCGATGGCCCGCGAGGTGTCGCCGCCGCCGACGACCGAGAAGCAGTCGGTCTCGGCGATGGTCTCTAAGACGCCGACCGTCCCGTCCGCGAACCGCTCGTCCTCGAAGACGCCGAGCGCGCCCTTCACGAAGACGGCGTCGGACTCGCGGATCGCCGGCTCGTAGTCGGCGACCGTCTCCGAGCCGACGTCGAGGTACCCTTCCGTCTTCTCGTCGATGTCGTCGACGGCGACCTCTGCGCGGTCCCCGTCGGGACCCTCGTACGCGAGGTCGCTCGCCAGCCGGACCGCGTCGCCGCGCTCGCCGAGCACCGACTCGATCAGCTCGCGGTTGGCCTCCCACTGCTCGTCGAACAGATCCATCTCCCCGACGTCGTGACCGACCGGGTGACCCGCGGCGCGCAAGAACAGCTCGCCCGCGACGCCCCCGAGCAGGAAGCGGTCGACTTTGTCGTCTAACGCGTCCATCACGCCGATCACGTCGGTCGCCTTCGTCCCGCCGACGACCATCGTCACCGGGCCGTCGAACTCGCGGGTCGCGATGGCGGTGTTCGCCTCGTACTCCGTCTCCATCACGCGACCCGCGTACGCGGGGAGGGCGAGCGGAAACCCGACCAGCGAGGCGTGCTTCCGGTGGGCCGCCGAGTACGCGTCGTTGACGTACGCGTCGAAGTGCGGTGCCAGCGTCCGAACGAACTCGGTCTCGGCCTTCTCCTCGGGCGACTCCTCCGGGAGTTCGCCGTCGCACATTCGGGTGTTCTCCAAGAGGAGGACCTCGCCCGCGCCGAGCGCGTCGATCGCCGCCAGCGCCTCGTCGCCGTAGGTGTCGGCGACGAAGTCCACGTCGCGGCCGACGTGGTCGGCGAGGATCGCGGCGTGGCCCGAAAGCGACGTGAAGTCGTCGCGGCCGGGACGGCCCTGATGGGCCATGAGCACGACGCGATGACCGGCCTCGGCCAGTTCGCGGACGGTCCGTGCGTGGCGCTCGAAGCGTCGGTTGTCCTGCGGTTCGCCGTCCTCGACCGGGGAGTTGAGGTCGAGTCGGACGAGGACACGCGAGTCTGTCGGAAGGTCGTCGATGGTGTCGAAAGTGGGCATGGATGAACGGTCGTCGATGAGCTATTTAAGCGATGGCGCTTCGGGAAACGTTGCGGTCGAGAAACTGTGCCGTCGAAAACGCGGCCCGCGCTCGCCGCTTACGCCTCGTCGTGGACGTACGCGGCCATGTCGAGCATCCGGTTCGAGAAGCCGTACTCGTTGTCGTACCAGGTGAGGATCTTCAGGAGCTTCCCGCCGGCGATGACGTTCGTCGACTGGAGGTCGACGTAGCTGGAGAAGGGGAGGCCGACGATGTCCGAGGAGACGACCTCGTCGTCGGTGTAGCCGAGAACGCCCGCGAGCGGGCCGGAGTCGGCCGCGTCGCGGAAGGCGGCGTTGACATCCTCCTCGGTGACCTGCTCGTCGAGGCTGACGACGAACTCGGTGATGGAGCCGGTCGGAACCGGGACGCGCATCGCCATCCCGTCGATTTTGCCCTCCAGTTGCGGGAGGACCTCCTGCGCAGCGCCCGCCGCGCCGGTCGAGGTGGGGACGATGTTCTCGGCGGCCGCGCGGCCGCGGCGGCGCTTCGACATCGGACCGTCGATGAGGCTCTGCGAGCCGGTGTAGGCGTGGACGGTGGTGAGGGTCCCGGCGTCGATGCCGAACTCCGCGTCGAGCACCTTCGCGACCGGCGTGATGGAGTTCGTCGTACAGGAGGCGTTCGAGATCACGTCGTCGCCCTCGTACTCGTCGTGGTTGACGCCGTAGACGAGCTGTTTGACCGGCTTCTCGCCCTTCGGCGGGGCGGAGATGATCACGGTGTCCGCGCCGCCGTCGAGGTGCGCGCTCGCGTCGTCGCGGGTGCGGAAGATGCCCGTACACTCTAAGGCGACGTCGACGTCGAGCTCGTCCCACGGGAGGTCAGCGGGATCCTGAACGTTGAACAGCGGAACCGAGGTCCCGCCGATCGTCAGCTCCTCGCCGTCGCGCTCGACGCCGTCGAGCCGACCCATGACGGTGTCGTACTTCGCGAGGTAGCCCATGTCGTCGAAATCCATCACGTCGTTGATCCCGACGAGTTCGATCCGCGGACTCTCCAAGACCGCGCGGAACACGTTGCGCCCGATGCGACCGAAGCCGTTGAGTCCCACTCGAACGACCTCGTCGTCGCTCACGTCGTCGCCAGCTGCCAGATGCGATTTACTCATGTTCGAAAAAGGCGAGAGCCAACTACTTAAATCCGGCTCAGTCGCCCCGAGATCGTCATAATCGTTCGAATTTGTTACGAACGGCCGCGTCGACGGCGGCTCTGATGGCGGCCGATACGGCGACCGACAGAAGGCTTATCGGGGTCACCGACTTCACGGGAGGTATGGACAGAGACGACCGCGACGATCCGTTCGGAGACTTCTTCGAGGAGATCGAGCGGATGATGAACGAGATGGCCAACGCGAACGGGCCGTCCGCGGACGACGCCGGGTTCGGCTCCGACACCCACGTCGACGCGTATGCCACCGAGGAGTCGGTACGTCTCGTCGCCGACCTCCCCGCCGTCTCGAAGGAGGACCTCTCGCTGCGCTGCGACGGCGACGCGCTCACCATCTCCGCGGTCTCCGACCGGCGCGAGTACGACGAGACCGTCGACCTCCCCGCGCCCGTCGACGAACACTCCGCCGACGCGACGTTCAACAACGGCGTCCTGGAGGTCACGTTCGACCGCGCCGACGACAGCGCGTCGATCGACCTCGTCTGAGTCGCTCTCTGCCTCCGTCTCTTCGCCGTCCTTCGGCTACTCTCTGCTAGCGGTCCGTCGGATCAGCGCCGCGAGTCGGTCGTAGAAGTCGTCCTCGTACTTCGTCGCGGCGTCGACGGTCGGCCGGGCGTTCGTCTCGTTGACGACGAGCCGGTCGTCGGTCGCCAGCAGGTCGACGCCCAGGTAGTCGATCCCCAGCGTCTCGGCCGCGCGCTCGGCGAGGTCGCGCGCCTCGGAGTCGAGGTCGACGCCGCGGGCCGTCGCGCCCCGGTGGACGTTGTGTTTCCACCGGCCGGCCGCGAGCGCGTCGTCGTCGAGAACGCGTTCCACCGCCCCCGCGTACCGCCCGTCGACGACCATCGCGCGGTAGTCGCGGGCGTCCGGGAGGAACTCTTGGATCAGGAACGACTTGTCGCCCGTCGCGCGGTAGTCGTGGATCAGGTTCAGGTAGTCGACGACGCCGAGAAGCGAGTCGAGGTCGCTCGCGGTCGCGACCCCCACCCCGCGGGTCGCGGAGTTCGGCTTGACGACGACGGGGTACGAAAAGTCGTTGACGGCGTCGACGACGACCGACTCGTCGACGGGGTTCGAGACGAGCGTCGTCCCGGGGGTGGGGAGTCCGGCGGCGTCGAGCGCCGCCAGCACGCCCGCCTTGTTCCGCGAGGTCACGACCGCGTCGCGGCCGTTCACCCACGGGACGCCCAACCGCTCGTCGACGACCGCGCCCTCCATGAGCCGCGTCGGATAGACGAGACCGACGTCGAAGCCGTCGAACTCGTCCGCCGGCTCCGCTCTCTCGCCGCCCCCGCTCGAAACTCGCAGGGATCGCTCTTTCGCCCGCACGTGGCCGACCTCGATCCCGCGCTCGCCGAGCGGCTCGCGCACGCGTTCGAACGTCTCCGCGTCGGTGGTCATCGCGAGCCGGATCATACCATCGCTGGGGACCGTTCGGACTTAAAAACCGCGCGAGCAGGAGTGGACCACTGCGGTGGCGCGCGCCTCCGAGGCCGCATCGCGGCCGAGGAGCGCCGCGCGAGGGAGTCGACCGGTCGGAGCGAAGCGGAGACCGGTCGACGAGGCTGGGGAGGCGTGAGGTGCTGTGCTGTGCTGTGCGCGGCGGGACTCGAAGGGGCAGCCGTGAGGCGGACGCAGGCGACGTAAGGACCGCAGGGAGCGAGCGCAGCGAGCGACTGAGGACCGCAGCGAGCGTGCGTCCGCCTCACGGCTGGGGCTTCGGAGCGGTCCGTGCCGATCGGTGATTTATAAACAGGAACACTACTGTACAGCCGAGCGGTTGGGACTCTGGAGGTGTTCTTGGTTGACTCGATTGTACCGACGTATCCCCGAGAGATCGGGAAATCAGCGCCGATCCGAGAAACGGACGAGCGTCACGGAACTCCCCAGAACTCGCCGACTGCTCCCACGACCCGTTATTGAAGGTGGCCTTCCTCGCGGAGCTGTTCGGCCTCGCTCTTCTCGTAGCGCCACGAGATGTCGGCCTTCTCGTCCTGCCAGTCCCACGGCTCGACGAGGACGATGTCGTCTTCGCGGATCCACACGCGCTTTTGCATCCGGCCGGGGATGCGCGCGGTCCGTTCGTTCCCGTCCGCACAGCGCACTTTGACGCGGTTCGCGCCGAGCATCTCGACGACCTCCGCGAACACCTCGTCGTCGTCGGGCATCCGGAGGTCGTTCCGACCGCTGCCGTCTCCGTTGCTCATGCGTACGCGGCCATACGCACTCGCCGAAATAAAAGGGCCGCTCTCTGTCGGGACCGAAACGGCCCTTTTAGGTCACCGGACCGCGGACCCGACGGCATGCGCGACACGCTCGGAATTGAAGGAATCGTCGGCCTCCTCGTCGTCTTCGCCGGAATCGGCATTCTGACCCTCCACGACCCGGTCGTCGCGGGCGCGCTGATGGTGGTTCTGGCCGGGCTCGCGCTGATCGCGAAGGGGCTGGCCGACACCGTCATGCGGTCGTTCGGACTGAAGTGACCGGGGCGCGACGGCCCGCGGCGTCGACCACGCCGGCACGCCCGGCTCGGCGTTCACCGTTCTCTCGAAAGAGTCATAATGATCGACCGTCCCCCTCGGGTATGGTCGAAGTACCCGCCGTCGCGGTCGAACTCGCCGAACTCCTCGTCGTCACCCTCGGTGCCGGCGTCGCGTCCGTGATCGGCGTCGTACTCGAACAGTTCGGACTCTCCGCCGTCTCGGGCGGCCAACTCGTGCTCGGCGCGTGGGCCGTCGGCATGGGCCTGATCGCGCTGTACGTGGGGCTCGTCGGGCTCGGCTACGAGCAGGGGATTCCCCGGCTCCGGCGACTCGCGAACGGCGAATAGGCGCTACGGCCGCCCCGCCACAGCTCCCTCCGCTCCGGCTCCCTCTGCTACAGCTCCCCCCGCTCCGGTCCCCGCTGCTATAACTCCCCCTCCGCCGCCAGTTCGCGCACCGCCGCCGCGCGCTCGCGGATCGCCGTCCACTCCTCGTCGTCCTTCCCGTCGACGTGCGAGTACATCAGTCCCATCCGCCCGGTGCCGCGAAGCGTCTCCTCGTTCTCCTTCAGGAAGTCCCAGTACAGCGCGTTGAACGGACACGCCCCCTCGCCCGTCGTCCGCGAGACGGCGTACGGGCAGTCGGCGCAGTGGTCGCTCATCCGGTTGACGTAGCTCCCCGAGGAGGCGTACGGCCTCGAGGAGAGGACGTCGGTGCCGAACGAGCCCATCGCGACGACGTTCGGCGTCGTCACCCAGTGGTAGGCGTCGACGAAGCCGAGGTGGAACCACTCGTTTAACTCGCCGGGGTCGACGCCGTACACCAACGCGAAGTTCGAAAGCACCATGAGCCGCTCGATGTGATGTGCGTAGCCGAACTCGCGGACGTGGCCCACCGCCTCGGAGAGACACTCCATGTCGGTCTCGCCGTCCCAGTAGGCGGGCGGCAGCTCCCGCTTTTGTTCCAGCTTGTTCGCGTCGGCCAGTTCGGGCATCGCTTCCCGATAGACGTGGCGCACGAACTCCCGCCAGCCGATCACCTGCCTGATGAACCCCTCCGCGGCGTTGAGCGGGACGGGGGCGAGGTCGTCGTTCGCGCCCCCGGTCGCGGCGTCTCCGTCGCCGAACTCGTCGAGCGACGTCGACGCCCCGCCCGCGTCTCCGTGCCGATCGGGGTCGTACGCGCCCGGCTCGACGCCCCGTTCCTCGTAGGCACGCTCGACCGCGCGGACCGGCTCGCGGGGGTCGAGCAGCCCGAGGTTGATCGCCGGCGAGAGCAGCGAGTGCGAGAGGAACGGCTCGCCGCCGACCATCGCGTCCTGATACCGGCCGAACGCGGGCAGCCCCTCGCGGACGAACCGGTCGAGCGCCTCCAGCGCCTCCGCCCGGGTGACCGGCCACGCGAACCCGTCGAGCGAGTCGTTCCCCCACGTGTCGAACCGCTCGCGGACCCACGCGTGCGTCTCGCGGGTCAGCTCGTCCGGCTCGAACGTCGGCCGCCCGGGCGGCTCCCACTCGTCCGGCGGCGTCTCCTGGTTCGCGTCGTCGTAGTTCCACTCCCCGCCGACGGGGTCGCCGTCGTCCATCAGCACGCCCGTCTCCCGGCGGACGTGTCGGTACCAGTTCTCCTGTCGGTAGGTGCGCTCGGCGGCCCCGCCGGGACCGATCTCGGTCTCCTCCCCGCCGGCCCACGCCCGCCAGTCGGCCGGGGTCGTCCAGAACAGCTCGTTGTCGACGAGTTCGAGGGTCCCGCCGCGCTCGGCGACCAGTTCGCGGAGCCGGTCGCCCGCCCCGTGGCTCGCGGGGCGCATGAGCCGCAGGTCGGGCGCGTCGCCGCCGCCTTCCGTCTCCGCCGAACGCTCAGCGAAGAACTCGTCGAGGCCTTCGCCGAACGACTCGGCCCGCACGTAGGTCACGTCGTGGCCGCCCTCGCGGAGCCGGTCTCGGAAGTGCCGCATCGCAGAGAACACTACCGTTAGCTTGTGCGCGTGGTACGGTTTCCGGTCGGCGAACCCGTGCGCCTCGATCAACAGTACGTCGTCGGCGTCGTCGAGGACGTCGAGGTCGGGGTTGAGCTGGTCGCCGAGCAGCCAGCAGGTCGTCCGGTCGCTCACGTCGATCGACACGGGAGCCAGCGGCATAGCTCCGGCGGCGCGCGTAGCTTTTTGTCCTCGCCTCGAACTAATCTCAGTATGGAGTACACGACCCTCGGTTCCACCGGCACCACCGTCTCGAAGATATGTCTGGGCTGTATGAGCTTCGGCGACTCCGACTGGCGCGAGTGGGTCCTCGACGAGGAGGAGGGGAAAGAGCTGATCGAGCGCGCGATCGACCTCGGCGTGAACTTCTTCGACACCGCCAACATGTACTCGAACGGCGAGAGCGAGCGCGTCCTCGGCGACGCGCTCGACGGGTACGACCGCGACGAGTACGTCCTCGCCACGAAGGGGTACTTCCAGATGGACGAGTCGAATCCGAACTCGGGCGGCCTCTCGCGGAAGGCGATCGAACAGGAGCTGGAACACAGCCTCGACCGGCTCAGCGTCGACACGATCGACCTCTACCAGATCCACCGCTGGGACGACGAGACCCCGATCGAGGAGACACTCGCCGCGCTCGACGATGCCGTGCGACGCGGCGACGTGCGGTACATCGGCGCGTCCTCGATGTGGGCCCACCAGTTCGCGGACGCCCTACACACCAGCGAGCGCGAGGGGTACGAGCGGTTCGCCGCGATGCAAAACCACTACAACCTCGCGTACCGCGAGGAGGAACGGGAGATGCTGCCGTTATGCGAGAAGGAGAACGTCGGCGTGATGCCGTGGAGTCCGCTCGCCCGCGGCTACCTGACCCGTCCGCACGAGGACGTCGACGCGACGCTCCGCGGCGAGACCGAAGAGCACCTCTACGCGCACCCGTACCGCGAGGGCGGCGGGCTCGCGGTCAACGAGCGCGTCGAGGAGCTGGCCGCGGAGAAGGGCGTGAAGATGGCCCAGATCGCGCTCGCGTGGCTGTTCCGCAAGGAGTGGGTCGACACCCCCATCGTCGGCACGACGAGCGTCGAACACCTCGAAGACGCAGTCGAGGCGCTGGATATCGACCTGTCCGACTCGGACATCGAGTGGCTCGAAGCGCCGTACGAGCCGGTCCGCGTCTCCGGACACGAGTGACGCCGGAGCAGACCGCGGCGCTCACCGCCGAGGTATAAATACACCGTCGCGGACGCCACGACAACCCTTTTCGGCAGCGCCGCCGAACCGTGGCGCATGGCAGACGACGACGCCACAGACCCCGAGAACGGCGAGGCCGGCGAACAGGGCGACGCCCCCGAGGGCGACGACGGCGAGGAGAAGTCCTTCCGCGAGCGCGTCGAGGAGATCCGCGAGCGACGCGAACAGGAGCGCGAGGAGGGCGACCGGCCCGACCCCGAGGAGATGATGGGCGGCGGCGGCCCGCCGGGGATGGGCGGTGGCGGCGGCGGCAACCCCTTCGCACAGATGATGTCCGGCATGATGGGCGGTGGCGGCGGCGGTCCCGGCGGCGCGGGCGGTCCGCCCGGCATGGGCGGCGGTCCCGGCGCGCAGGGCGAGCGCGGCGGCCGCGGCGACGACGGCGGCAACGAGGAACTGGTCCGCGAGGTCCGCCAGCTCCGCGACGAGGTCCGCGACGCGACCCGCCAGCTTCAGCGCATCGCGCAGGCGCTCGAAGACGACTGACCGACGCGACCGCTCGACGACGCGTTCTTTCCGTTTCTTGACGGAAGCAGTCACCGGACAGCCGGCCGGCTGGCGAAACGCGTGAGACCGGATCCGGATTCCGAAAAAACGCCGCGGTCGACCGCTCGTTACCGACGCCTACGAGCGCCCGTTTAACACTCCGACCAGCCGCACGACTCGCAGGTCTTGCAGCCCTCGGAGTAGTAGAGGTTCATCCCGCCGCAGTCCGGGCACTCGGGCGATTCGCCGGCCGCGATGAGTTCTTGCATCGCGTCGTCTGCGCCCGCCGCGTCGTCCGTGTCGGCGGCCTCGGGCGCGTCGAGCGCGCCGTTGCCGGCGGCCGCGTCGGCGGCCGCGCCGCCGTCGGTCTGGCCGGGCCGGCCGGCCGACTCGCTCGTCGCGCTCTCCTCGACGTCGTCGAGACTCTGCTGCTGGGGGATCCCCTTGTCGACGTCGTCGTCGAGGTAGCGGCGCAGGGCCGTGCCGATCGCGTCCGGGATCGACTGGATCTGCTCGCCTTTGTCCCACGCGACCTTCGGGCTCCGGGTGCCCTGTAGCTCGTCGACGATCTCCTCGGGGTCGACGCCAGAGCGGAGCGCCGTCGAGATGACCTTCGCGAGCGCCTCCGTGAAGGAGTTGGTGTAGCCGCCGGAGTGGCCGATGTTCGCGAACAGCTCGAACGGCAGCCCCTTGTCGTCCTCGTTGATGGTGACGTACAGCTTGCCGTAGCCGGTCTCGACCCGCTGGGTGACGCCGTTCAGGGAGTCGGGACGCGGACTGCGCTCGCTGTAGTCGATCCGGGGCTGGTCGCTGGCTTCGAGCAGCTCCGAGACCTCCGCGTCGATCGCGGTCCGGACGTCCTCGTTGTCGAGGAACGCCTCGACCCCGCCGAAGACCTCGTTGATCTGCTCGACGAGGGTCTCCGCGGCCTCGCTCTCGTCGGCGAACTCCGTGTTCTGCGCGCGCGTCGTGAGTACCTGCTTCGAGCGGGTGCCGTCGCGGTAGTAGGTGACGCCCTTCCCGCCGTTCTCGTAGATGTACTCGAAGACCTCCTTGGCGTCGCCGAGCGTGGAGTCGTTCGGCGCGTTGACGGTCTTCGAGATGGCGGAGTCGACGCCCTTCTGACAGGCGACCTGAACGCCGGCGTGGTCCTTCGCCGAGAGATCGCCGGTGACGACGAACAGCTCGCCGATCGCGTCCGGAACGGTCTCTAACCCGTCGACGCCGTCGAACTCGTTTTCGGCCATCTGGGCCTGCGCCTCCTCCTTTACGGCCTCGACGTCGATGTCGTTGGCCTCCAGCGTGCGGAGGAAGTAGTCGTCGAACTCGACGAGCATCTCGTCGCCCTGTACGTCGTCGGAGACGTTCTTGTAGTAGGCGACGTTGTAGATCGGCTCACACCCGCCCGTCGTGTTGCCGATCATCGACGTCGTCCCGGTGGGGGCGATCGTCGTCGTGTTGTGGTTGCGGATCGGGAAGCCGTCCGCCCACTCGTCGGCGTCGAGCCCGGTGTAGTGTTCGAACCAGTCGCGGTACTCGGTCGGGTTCGCGTACTTCGAGTCGGCCCAGTCGTTGAACGTCCCGCGCTCCTCGGCGAGCTCGTGGGAGGCCAGCTTCGACTCGTGGTTGATGTGGGTCATCAGCTGGCGGGCGATCTCGTTGCCCTCCTCGGAGCCGTAGCGGACGCCGAGCTGGATGTACAGCTGTGCGAGCCCCATGATACCCATCCCGATCTTCCGCATGTCGCGGACCTTCTCCTCGATCTCGTCGACCGGGAAGTCGGACATCGTGACGACGTTCTCGAGGAAGCGAGTGCCGTACGCGATCCGCTCGTCGAACTCCTCGAAGTCGATCGCCTCGTCGAGGAACGCGTCGATCGCGTCGGCCCGGGTGTCGTACTCGTCTGCGTGCTCGTCGGACCAGACGCGCCAGTCCGGCGCGTCGAGGTCCGCGAGCGTCGAGAGGTTGATGTGGCCGAGGTTACAGGCCTCGTACTCTTCGAGCGGCTGCTCGCCGCAGGGGTTCGTCGCGAGGATCCGGTGGTCCGGGTTCTCCTCGACGTCGAAGGAGTGCTCTTTGTTGATCCGTTCGAGGTAGACCACGCCCGGCTCGCCGTTCTCGTGGGCCCCCTCGATCATGTCGTCCCAGATCTCGGCGGCCGGGACGGAGAGCTCCTCGCCGACCTCGACGTGCTCGCCGAGCCCGAACATGTCGTACAGCTCCTTCGTCTCCGGCGTCGCGACGTGGGCCTCACCGGTGCGGGGGTTGGTGAAGGTGAACTCCTCGTCGTTGCGGAGCGCGTCCATGAAGTCGTCGGTGACGCCGACGCTGATGTTGAAGTTCGAGAGGTGTCCCTCCACGGCGTTACGGAGGTGTTCGGGGACCTTCCCGTCCTCGTCGATGAGGTCGCGGGCCTCCTCTAAGGCGTCCGCGAAGGAGTTGTGCGTGAAGTCGTCGGGGTCGTTGAGCCGCAGCGAGTGGGCCAGAGAGACGTCCTTGTTCTTCGCGTGGATGAACTGGATGACGTCCGGGTGCGAGATGCGCATGACGCCCATCTGCGCGCCGCGGCGCGCGCCGCCCTGCGCGATCGTCTCGCACATCTGGTCGAACGTCCGCATGAACGTGATCGGCCCGGAGGCGATACCGCCCGTGGAGCCGACCGCGTCGCCGTAGGGGCGGAGCTGCCAGAAGGCGTACCCCATGCCGCCGCCGGACTGGAACACCTCGGCCGCCTCCTTGGCGGTCTGGTGGATGTCGGTGATGTCGTCGTCGGGGGAGTCGACGAAGCAGGCGGAGAGCTGCTGGAGCTCGTCGCCCGCGTTCATCAGCGTCGGCGAGTTCGGCATGAAGGAGAGCGACTCCATCCCGTCGCGGAACGTCTCGGCTGTCTCCTCGACGTGGTCGCGCACGTCGTCGGGCAGCTCGGGCACGACGGTGTCGAACGCGAACTTGTTGACGTTGTGTTCCGTCAGCGTCGCCTCCGCGTCGTCGTCGGCCGTGACGCCCGCGCCGAAGACCTCCTCGGCGAGCTCGTCGCGCCGGGGGTGGTCGGGCTTCAGCTGGTCGGGCGTAACGGTGACGTCGACCCCTTGCCGCTCGGCTTCGAAGACCGCCTCGGCGAGCGCGACGTTGCGCGCGACGCGGTCGAACAGCTCCTCGGGGTTCTCGATCGGCTCCCCGTTCGCGTCCTTCCGGAGGTAGCGCGCGGGCAGGATGTTGTGGTAGGCGTTGCCCGTGAGGCGCTCCTCCATCGTGTCGCCCGTGGTGCGTTTGATCGGCAGTTCGAGGTCGTTCGCGGTGACACCGTCGCTGCTCATTCGACGGCCACCCCGCTGGCTTGGCGTGGGATCTGAATCATTCGTAGTGTTGGTGTACTGGCGAGGCGGGCCCTTGTACGTTCGGATGTTCGGGCCCGACCGGCGTCTACATGTCCGATTCCGTATACAACGTCCGTGCCGCCCGTCTGACGCTGAATCCGGTACGTCACCAAGGAACGGCTTCCGGACACATAAGCGTAGCCAGACCGGAGTGAAACTGATAGGTACTCGCGAAAACTACCCGAACAGAGCGGCTTCCCACCGGAACAAAAGGGGGGTCGACCCCCGGCGGATTCTGCGATGTCGACGGCCATCCGCTCCGCCGAGACCGCCGTATCGACGCGCGTACGTCCGAATTTTCCGCAGTTCTTGCCGCAGACTTATCAAATTTCGATAACTGTCGTCGCGGTCCGGTCCCACAAGCTTATGCCCGGCCTCGCCATGGTCCCGGACATGACCGCTTCATCGCTCGCGCTCGCCGGCCTCGCCGCGCCGGCGCAGGCCGCGCTCCTCGGTAGTCAGGTCGGGCAACTGCTCGTCGCCCTGGTCGCCGTCGCGCTCGTCATCATCGTCGGAAAGTTCGTCCTGAAGCTCGCGTGGCGGCTCATCACGATAGGTATCGTCGTCGTCGCGGCCTTCTACCTGCTGTCGACGCTCGGACTGATCTGAAAAAACGCGGTCGGAAAGCGGGGAGTCGAGCGCGGGTCCGGCCGGCCTACTGGAACGCGGCCGGTTCGGCCTCGTCGCGCTCCACCTCGGACCGTCTGAACTGCTTTTCTATCTCCTCGTACCGCTCGCGCGTCTCGGGGGTGACGCTGGGGTTCACCTCGCTCAGCGCGTCCTCGAAGTGTGCCATCGTCACGCGGACGTTGCCGACGGACTCGCCGACCTCCTCGCGCGTGACGCTGCCGATGAACTCCCGGGAGGCGTTCATCGAGGCCTCGCGGGCGACCGCCTCGATGTCGGCACCCACGTAGCCGTCGGTCTTCCGGGCGAGCGCGTCGAGGTCGACGTCGTCCGCCAGCGGCTTGTTGCGCGTGTGGACCTCGAATATCCGGCGGCGCGCCGTCTCGTCGGGAACGGGCACGTGGACGTGCCGGTCCAGACGACCGGGGCGCAACAGCGCGGAGTCGATGAGGTCCGGCCGGTTCGTCGTCGCGATGACGACGACGTCCTCCAGCGATTCGAGCCCGTCGAGCTCCGTCAGCAGCTGGGAGACGACGCGCTCGCCGACGCCGGAGTCGCCGGAGTTCTTGCCGCGCTCGGTGGCGATCGAGTCGATCTCGTCGAAGAACACGATGGTCGGCGCGTTCTCGCGGGCCTTGCTGAACACCTCGCGGACGCCCTTCTCGGACTCGCCCACGTACTTGTTCAGCAGCTCTGGCCCCTTGATCGAGATGAAGTTCGACTCGCTCTCGTTGGCGACGGCCTTCGCGAGCAGGGTCTTCCCCGTGCCCGGCGGGCCGTACATCAGGACGCCCTTGGCGGCCTGCATGTCGAGCTCCTCGAACACCTCGGGGTACTCCAGCGGCCACTGGATCGTCTCGCGGAGCCGCTCTTTGGTGTCTTCGAGCCCGCCGACGTCGTCCCAGGTGGTGTCGGGGACCTCGACGAACACCTCGCGGAGCGCGGAGGGTTCGATCCCCTTGATCGCCTCCTTGAAGTCCGCCTCGGTCACCTGAATGCTGTTCAGCACGTCGGCGTCGATCTCGTCGCTTTCGAGGTCGATCTCGGGGCGGATGCGCCGCAGCGCGTGCATCGCGGACTCCTTCGCGAGCGACTCGAGGTCGGCCCCGACGAAGCCGTGCGTGTTCTCGGCGTACTCGTCCAAGTCGATCCCGTCGGTCAGCGGCATGTTCCGCGTGTGGACCTGGAGGATCTCCTTGCGGCCGTCGCGGTCGGGGACGCCGACCTCGATCTCGCGGTCGAAGCGGCCGCCCCGTCGGAGCGCCTGATCGATGGCGTCGACGCGGTTCGTCGCCCCGATGACGACGACCTCGCCGCGCTCTTCGAGCCCGTCCATCAGCGAGAGGAGCTGGGCCACGACGCGCCGTTCCACGTCGCCGCCGGCCTCCTCGCGTTTCGGCGCGATGGAGTCCAGCTCGTCCATGAAGATGATCGAGGGCGACTCCTCGGCCGCCTCCTCGAACACCTCGCGGAGCTGCTCTTCGCTCTCGCCGTAGTACTTCGACATGATCTCCGGGCCGGAGATCGTGTGGAAGTTCGCGTCGATCTCGTTGGCGACGGCCTTCGCGATCAGCGTCTTCCCCGTGCCCGGCGGCCCGTGGAGCAGGACGCCCTTCGGCGGGTCGATGCCGAGGCGCTTGAACAGCTCCGGGTGCCGCATCGGCAGCTCGATCATCTCGCGGACCTGTTCGAGCTCGTCGTCGAGCCCGCCGATGTCCTCGTAGGTGACGTCCGGCCCCTCGCCGGTCCCGCCCGCGGCCTCGCCGCGGTCGGCGATCTCCTCGGCGGAGATCTCGGAGATGCTGATCTCCGTCTCGTCGGTGATGACCACCGTGCCGCCGGGGCTGGTCTCGGCGATCTTCATCGGGACCGCCTGCGACTGGCCGCCCATCAGCCCGAAGCCGAGCGACGTGCGGATCGTCTGCCCCTCGGTCACCGGCTGCCCGGAGAGCTTGTCGCGGATGAACGGGGCGATCTGCCCCCGCACCCGCAGCTGGCTGGGGAAGGCGATCGTGACCGCGTCCGCCCGCGAGACGTCGACGTCCTCGACGGTCACGCGGTCGTCGATCCCCACGTCGGCCTCCTGCCGGAGGCGGCCGTCGATGCGGATCACGCCCGTGCCGTCGTCCTCGGGGTAGCCGGGCCAGACGCGCGCGATCGCGGCGCCCTCGCCCCCCTCGACGCGGACGATGTCCCCGCCGGAGAGCCCCAGCTCGTCGGCCGCGACGCGGTCGATCGCCGCGAGGCGGCGACCGGCGTCCTTCTGTTTCAGCGGCTTGACGGTGAGTTTCATCGCTCGCCCTCCACGGTGAGGACGCCGTTGTTCACGACCGCGGACGCGGCCGTTCCGGGCAGATCGAACTCCGACTCGACCGGCCCGTCCGGTCCCTCGACGACGACGATCGCCGCCTTGCCGACCGTGTCGATCGCGACGGTCTCGTCGTCGACGCCCAAGTCGGCGGCGACGATCCACCCGTCGTCGTACTCGTACCGGCGCAACAGCGCGCCGTCGCCGGTCGATTGGGTCTGTATGTGATTCATCCTAACTACGAGTTAGTCGCACAGGTATTTAAAGTTGTCGCAGAAAATCGCATGACGTGAGAATTTTTCGGCGTATCGGTAGTGTAGCGGTTCGGGGCCGATCGCCGCCCACTTCGGCCCCGCTTCCGCCTCCCGTCTCCGACCCCGAGTCGGTCCCCTCCAGCGTTTATACCGCTCGGCGTCGAATCGGTCCGACATGGAACGGGTCACCCACGACGGCCGCGAGACGGCCTACCGCCGCTTCGACCGCGGCGGCGACGGGCCGACGGTCTGTTTCGTCCACGGCAGCGGCGGCACGAAGGACGTCTGGAAGTCGCAGGCGCGGCTCGCCGACCGGTTCCCGGGCGTCGCCGTCGACCTCTCGGGACACGGGGACAGCGAGGACGTCGCGACGCCCGCCGGTCCCGAGACGCTCGACGCGTACGCCGACGATGTCGCCGCGGTCGCCGAGGCGACGGACGCGACCGTGATCTGCGGCAACTCCCTCGGCGGCGCGGTCGCACTGTGGATCGCCTCGGAGCGCGACCTCGCGCTCGACGGACTCGTCCTCGCGGGCACGGGCGCGAAGCTCGCGGTGGCCGAGCCCCTCCGGGACGCGCTCGCGACCGACTTCGACCGGGCGGTCTCGCTGCTTCACGAACCGAATCGGCTGTTCCACGACGCCCCCGCCGAGTATGTCGAGCTCTCGGAGGCGTCAATGCGGGCGTGCGGGCGCGCGGTGACCGAACGGGACTTCCTCACCTGCCACGACTTCGACGTCCGCGACCGCCTCGACGAGATCGGCGTCCCGACCCTCGCGCTCGTCGGCGCGCACGACGAACTCACTCCGCCGGCGTACCACGAGTACCTTGCCGACCGGATCCCGGACGGGGAGTGGACCGAACTCACCGACGCCGCCCACCTCGCGATGCTCGAACGGCCGGCCGCGTTCAACGAGGCGCTCTCCGAGTTCCTCGCTCGGCTGTAGGTACTGACCCTTTTAGGTCGCCCTCGCGTCGTGGGGAACATGGTGGACAGCGACGAACGGGACGCAGACACGGGGCGGGCGGACGGTTCGGGCGAGCGCGTCGACCCCGCACGCGGCCCCGACGAGCCGGACATCGACGACCTCCTCGCGAAGCTCGACGCGCTCAGCGACACGGTCGACGAGGGCCACGAGCGCGAGAAGGTCCGACAGACCATCTCGCTCGTCGAGCGCATGCCCGGGCGCGCGGCGTTCGCCGAGCGGATCACCAAGTACACCTCCCGGGACCTGGCCGAGTCGTTCGTCGGGGCGGTGCTGTTCGCGCTCCCGCTGCTCGTCGAGGGCGGCGTCTTCGAGATCGCGGCGTGGTTCGCGGCGATCACCGTCGCCGGAGTTCCAGTCCTCCTCTTCGCGCACGTCGGGTTCGTCTTCGCCGCGGTCGCCGGCCTCCTCTACTTCGCCGACTTCCGGCAGATCGTGATCAGACACCCGATCCTCGGGATCATCCCCCGGCGGTACGCGGGCGTCCTCCTCGTGTCGCTGACCACGTCGACGGTGATGCTGCTGTTCTGGGGTCGCCTCCACGAGGGCGACCCGACGGCGGTCGAACGGCTCGGCCGGATCGCCGTCGTCTGGGCCGCGGCCGCGTTCGGTGCGGGACTCGGTGACATACTCCCGGGCGAGTCGCAGGGCGATGACATCGGCCCCCTCGATCTGGACCCGTTCGACGGCGACGGTCCGAAGCGCGGCGACTGAACGCCCCGCGACCGCGGGTGGACGGGCCGGCCTCCCCGCACGTCGATCCGCCTTTTCCACAGCTTTTTCGCCGCGGCGACCCTACCAGTGTCCATGTCAGCGCTACGCGACGCGCTCCGGGACCTCCCGGACGCGGTGTTTGCGGACTTACTCGAATCCGACGAGGGGTACATCCTCGTCATCGACCTCCCGGGCGCGACCGCCGAGACCACCGAGGTCCTCGTCGAGGACGGGCGCATCGAGATCGAAGGCCGCCGCGAGAAGGCGGTCCCCGAGGGGTTCGAGTACGTCCGCGAGGACCGCCCGCTGTTCCTCGACGCGGAGCTCCCGCTCCCCAACGACGCAGACGGGGCGGGCGCGGACGCCGAGACCGACCGCGGCGTCCTCGAGATTACGCTCCCCAAGCGCGACCGCGACGTCTCCCGGACCATCCCCGTCGACGACGCGGACGACGAGGGCGACGCCTGACGGGTGGTCACGCTGGTCAACCTTCGCGCCTACTGGCGGTTCGTCGTCGTCCTGCGGCAGTTCTCGCCGCTCATCGTCGCCTACTGGCGTGACAGCCGGCGCTACTTCCTGTTCGGCGGGAGCCGCGAGGTCGACGCCGAGACCCAGCGCGAGCGCGCCGCGGTGCTTCTCGACATCCTGCTCACGCTCGGTCCGACGTTCATCAAGCTCGGGCAGATCCTCTCGACGCGGCCCGACATCCTCCCGCCCGCGTACATCGAGGTGTTGGAGGGGCTCCAAGACGACGTGCCGCCCGCGTCCTGGGAGGAGTCGAAGGTCGTCCTCGAAGACGAGTTCGGCCCGGTCGACGAGACGTTCGACGACTTCGACCGCGACCCGATAAGCGGCGCGAGCCTCGGGCAGGTGTACACGGCGACCTACGAGGGCGACTCCGTCGCGGTGAAGGTCCGCCGTCCCGGGATCGAGTCGCTCGTCGAGGCCGACCTCCGGACGATCCGCTGGTCGATCCCGCTGGTCAAGCGGTTCACGGGCGCGGGCCGGGCGTTCTCCTTGGAGAACCTCGCGGACGAGTTCGACAAGACGATCCACGAGGAGATGGACTACGCCCGCGAGCGGACGATGCTCGAAGAGATCCGCGGCAACTTCGCCGACGAGGACCGAATCCGGATCCCGCGCACGTACGAGGCGGTCTCCGGCCCGCGAGTGCTCACGATGGAGTACGTCCCGGGCACGAAGATAAGCGAGGTCGACGCGCTCGACGAGGCGGGCCACGACCGCACCGCCATCGCGGAGACGCTTCAGGAGGTGTACCTCCAGATGATCATCGAGGACGGCGTGTTCCACGCCGACCCCCACCCGGGGAACCTCGCGGTCGCGGACGACGGCTCCGTCATCTTCTACGACTTCGGGATGGCGGGCCGGGTCGACCCGTTCATCCAGGAGAAGATAGTCGAGTTCTACGTCGCGGTCGCCAGACAGGACATCGACGCCATCCTCGACACGCTGGTCTCGATGGGCACGCTCTCGCCGGAGGCCGACCGGGAGGTGATGGGCAACGTGATGGAACTGGCCATCGCCGACGCCAGCGGCGAGGACATCGAGCAGTATCAGGTGAACCAGATCATCGAGCAGGTGGAGTCGACTATCTACGAGTTCCCGCTGCGGCTCCCGCCGAACCTCGCCTTGGTCCTCCGGGTCGCCACCGTCGTCGAGGGGGTCTGTGTCACGCTCGACCCCGAGTTCGACTTCATCTCGACGGCGACCGACTACCTCCGCGAGGAGGGGTACTACGAGCAGACCGCCCGCGACCTCGCCGAGGACGCCGGCAGACAGGTGCAAAAGACCACCGAGGCACTGTTCACGGTCCCGCCGAAGGCCGACGAGTTCCTCGACCGCGCCAACCGCGACGACCTGACCGTCAACGTCGTGCTGGAGGACGACACGAAGGTATTAGAGAAGCTGGCGATGCGGATCGCCTACTCGGTGCTGCTCGCGGTTGGCGTCCTCTCGGCGACGATCCTCTACTCGTTCACCCAGCAGTGGCGGATCGCCTTGGGTATCCTCGCGCTGTCCGCGCCGCTCGCGATCGCCTTGTACCGGTCGTTCCGCAAGAAGCGCGGGCTCCGCGCCACGCCGCAGTTCACCAGACAGGGGATGAAAAACCGGCGCGAGGACTGATTCAGTCCCGCGCTTCCGGCCCCTCGATCGGCCGACAGACCCACACGTCCTCCGCGTCCTCGACCGCGTAGCCGCGATTTCTCAACCACTCACGTAGTTCGGCAGAATCGTCGGTCGCAGAATCGGCTGCCTCGGCCTCGTCGTCCGCCGAGTCCGCGTCGTGAACCTCCACCACGAGCAGCGGCCGGTGGGTCGCGATCGCCTCCGCGGCCCCCCGGAGGACAGCGGCCTCGTGGCCCTCCACGTCGACCTTGATCGCGTCCGGCGGCGGGACGGCGACGCCCTCTGTCGGACCGGAGTCGCCGACACCCTCGACAAGGCCGTCGAGCCGCCGGACCGGGACCGACTCCGTGCCCGCGACGCGCGCGCCCCACCTCGTCGCGAGGTCGCGGTCGAACGCCGAGCACTTCGAGAACGTCGACCGGTAGAAGGTCAGCGTCGCGTTCGCGTCCCCGAGCCCCGCCCGCCTGAGGTCGAGCCGGTCGCCGAGCCCGTTCCGCTCCGCGTTCCGCGCCAGCCGGTCAGCGCTCTCCCCGTTGGGTTCGAACGCGACCACCCGCCGCTCGGTGTTTCGCGCCAGCGGGATCGCGTGTTCGCCGACGTGCGCGCCGGCGTCGACGATCACCGCGTCGTCCGGCAGGCGGTCGAGCGCGGCGAGCCCCGGGTCGTCGCCGTGGGGGTTCGTCGGCTCGTAGCTCCAGTAGGTCCCGGCGACCGTCCGCTTCGGGGTCGCGACGCCGAGCGCGTACGTCAGGTCGGCGACCCGGTACAGCGTTCGGAAGCCGAGCCGTTCGACTCGCGCACGCGCTCGCGAGGAGAATCCGGTCATCGTCGCGCCTCGGTGGGTGAGTTCCGGGTCATCGCGGCCTCACGCTCCGATGACTTGGATCGGCACCAAGAGGAAACAGAGCGCGCCGACGGCGAACGTGGCGACGCCGACCGCGAGCCGCGGCAGCCCCAGCCCGCCCTCGTCGGTCGGATCTGCCGGCCCGTTGAAGGCGATCACCGCCGCGAACACCCCCCAGAACGCCCACAGGCCGACGGACTCGTTCAGGCCGAGCCCCCGCCAGAAGTGGAGGTACGCGGCGATTCCGAACAGGACGCCGGGGACGAGCGCCGCGACCGTCTCCTGCCGGGGGCCGACCATCGCCCGAACCATGTGGCCGCCGTCGAGCTGGCCGACCGGCAGGAGGTTCAGGAGGGTGAAGAACATCCCCACCCAGCCGCCGATCACCACCGGGTGGGCGGTGAGCCGCGGGTCGCCGTAGCTCGTCGGCTGGCCGAGCGCGTCGGCGATGAGTCCCAACAGCGGCGGGTTGTTGAACCGGATCATCGCCCCCGACGAGCTCGCGAGCTCCGCCGGCACCCGGATCGGGTCGAGCGAGAGGCCGATCGCGGTCACTATCACCGTCGCGACCAGCCCCGCGATCGGCCCGGCCGCGCCGATGTCGAAGAGGACCTTCCGCGAGGGCATGCGGCCGCGGATGCGGATGACCGCGCCGAGCGTCCCGAACGGGAAGACGAACGGGATGACGTACGGGAGGGAGACGGGGACGCCGTGGTAGCGTCCGGCGGCGTAGTGGCCGAGTTCGTGGGTCATCAGGACGCCGAGGACGGCGGCGGTGAACGGCCACGCCTGAAGCAGCGTCAGCGGGTTCGACTGGATCTCCGCGAGCGGGACGTAGTACCAGCCGTACGCGCCGACGAAAAGCGTCGACAGCACGGTCGCCGCGAACATGGCGACGTTCACCCACGGGATCCCCTCGCGACCGCGGTCGAACGGCGTCGCGACGACGACGTGGCCCCCCTCGACGGCCTCGACGTCGACCTCGTAGCCCGCCTCCCGGAAGTACGGGGTCAGCTTCCGCAACAGCGTCCGCTCCGGGACGTACGACTCGCCATGGTATCGCACGCGACCGTCCTCGCGGCGGACCTCGTCGATCCGGAAGAACGTTCGGAGCGGCTCCGGACGCGGCGCGCCGTCGTCGGGCGTCGCCGCGTCCTCGTGATCTGGCATCGGCACGTCGTAACCGGTCGGCGAGTATAAACCCCGCGTCGGCGGGCACGGAGACCGGGACCGGACGACCGGAGCGGTCGCTCGCGGGTCGGGCGGTCGGAAAAGCGCGGGCGGGGACCGCGCCGCGGACAGAGCGCGGCGGGGATCGAACGGGGCGGGTTCGGCTGCGGCGCGAGACCGGATCAGGCGGGCTCGACGCGCCAGGTCGTCGCGCCCGTGTACGACCACTTCTCGACGGTCAGCTCCGTCGCGGAGTCGCGGAGCTTCACCATCAGCGCGCCGATCTCCTTCGGGGAGAGGTCGACGTCCTCGGAGATGAACTTCCCTTTGAAGTACATCTCGCCGTCCTGTGCGCGGTCGAGCAGGTACTCTTTCAGCCGCTCTTCCTTGCTGCGGTCGTCGTTCGCGCTCGCGTTCGTGGAGGGGTTCGCAGTCGCGCTCATAGTACATCCCACGCTTGCCGCCGGAGGGTGTTATAAAGGTGACACCGTTGGGTGACGTTCAGGGGGTTTCAGGGCGTTTCACCGGACTCGACCGGCTAAAATGTGTCTGACGGACGTTTTAAAAACGTTTCAAATCCGCTTAGACCTTTTACAAATTGATCTGAGTACGTTTCTCCGATTTCCACTCCGCCGTCGAGACGCTCGCCGCTCCTCCGTTCGAGCGGCGTTTTTTGGCAAATATTGCTCTACATCCGCCGCTTCGAGGCGGCCGCGCGTCCCTCGCGCGCTCGGTCCGGCGGCGCGTCCGCACCGTCCGGAGACGCGTCCGCGCCGTATGGATCGACCTCCGGGAGCCGCTCAGTCGCGTCGGTGGACCCAGAACGTCTCCGATTCCGTCGCCTCCTTTTTGAATATCGGGACCTCGTCTTTCAGCCGGTCGATCCCGTCCTCGACGGTTCGGAACGCCTCCCGGCGGTGGCCGGCGAGGACGACGACGAACACGATGTCCTCGCCCGCCTCGATCACTCCCGTGCGGTGGTGCATCCGCACGTCAAAGACGCCGTCGCGGTCCGTGAGCTCGTCCGCGATGGCGTCCATGCGCTCCTCGGCGACCCCCTCGTACTTCTCGAACGCGAGGTGGGTCGTCCGGTCGTCGTCCGGACCGTCACGAGCGCGCACGCGACCGGTGAACGTGGCGATCGCGCCCGACCGGTCCGCGTCCGCCGACGCCTCGACGCGCCCAACGAGCGTCTCGCGGGTGATCCACGGGTCCGCGGTGTCGAGGTCGGCGACGAGGGAGTCGAGGTCGACCGCGCCCGGGGAGGCCGCGGTCGCGAGGACGGTCCCCGGCACGCTATCGGGGTCCGGATCGGGACCGAGCAGGACCGCGGGCACCCGCAGCCGCGACTCGCCGACCGCCAGCAGGTAGTCGTGGTCGGGGGCGAGCCCGTCCAGCAGGTCGTCGAACCCCTCGATCGTCCCCCGCCCGGTCCAGTTCCCGTCCCCGTCGAACGCGATCGCGGTGTCGGCCTCGGGGCGCTGAGCCGGGCCGACGATCCCGCCGTCGGCGGCCGGACCGCTCGGCTCCGGATCCGGTCTGCCTCCCTCGGCAGAGTCGCCGTCGCGCTCCACGACGGCGACCCGCCCGTCGAGTCGCCCCGCGAGCCGTCGCGCCAGCCCGGCGGCCCCGTCGCCGACGATCGATATCGGTCGCATACCCCAGAGCGGGACGCGACCGGCTTAGGCGTTTCCCGGTCGTCCCGAGCCGAGGGCACTCGATGGTTTCCCGACGCGACGCGTCCGGGCTTGACAATCCTTAAGACCGCGACAGGGGTACTCGTCGGCAATGAGAGTCGTCGTTTCTGTCGGCGGAAGCGTGCTCGCGCCGGACCTCGACCCCGAGCGCGTGGCCGCGTACGCCGAGGCGATCGAACGGCTGGTCACCGACGGCTGCGAGGTGGGAGTCGTCGTCGGCGGGGGCGGCGTCGCCCGCGAGTACATCGAAACGGCCCGCGACATCGGGGCCAACGAGGTCGAACTCGACCAGCTCGGCATCGGTACCACCCGCCTCAACGCGCGCCTGCTGATCGCCGCGCTCGGCGACCGCGCGAACCTCGCGCCCGCGACCGACTACGAGGAGGCGGGGGCGGCGCTCCGCCGGAACGAGGCCGCGGTGATGGGCGGCGTCACGCCCGGGCAGACGACGGACGCGGTCGCCGCCGCGTTCGCCGAGTCGGTCGATGCCGACCTGCTCGTGTACGCCACGAGTGCCGACGGCGTGTACGACGCCGACCCCAACGCCGACCCCGACGCGACGCAGTTCGCGTCGCTGTCGCCGGCCGAACTCGTCGAGGTCGTCCTCCCGATGAGCCGGAACGCGGGCGCGTCCGCGCCCGTCGACCTGCTCGCGGCGAAGCTGATCGACCGAGCGGGAATCCGGTCGATCGTCCTCGACGGGACCGACCCGACCGACGTCGTCGAGGCCGTCCTCCGCGGCGACCACACGGGGACCGACGTGGTGCCGGCCGATGGGAGCGAACCGAGCTACTGGGCGGGAGAGCGATGAGCGCTGACGACACCTCCGGCGATCCGGCAGACTCCCCGGCCGACGATTCCCCGCACATCCTCTCCGAGGCGTCCGCGCTCGACGACGAGGAGGCAGCCGACGACCGGGCGGACGAGACCTTCCACGCCTTCTGGGCCGACGTGGTCGCCGACGAGGTCGAGGCGCGAGACCCCGACGAGCCGATCGTGATCAAGGGCGGCGTTTCCCCCTCCGGCGTCGCGCACCTCGGGAACTTCAACGAGATCATGCGCGGCTACTTCGTCGCCGAGGTGCTTCGCGACCGCGGCCACGAGGTCCGGCAGGTGTTCACCTCCGACGACAAGGACCCGCTGCGGAAGGTCCCGCGCAAACTGGCGAACGCGGACGGCGACATCGTCGGGCTCGGCGAGGTCGACGCGGGCGCGCTCGGCCGCAACCTCGGCAAGCCGTACACGTCGATCCCGGACCCGTTCGGGGAGTCCGAGTCGTACGCGGCCCACTTCGCCGGTCTGCTGAAGGCCGACGCCGACCGACTGAACGTCCCCGTCGAGATGCTCTCGAACACCGAGCTGTACGCCGACGGCGACTTCGACGATGCGGTCCGAACCGTCCTCGGCGATGTCGACCGCGTCCGCGAGGTGCTCGGAGCGTACCAGGACAAGGTCGACGACGAGTACGTCCCCTTCAACCCCGTCTGCGAGGCGTGCGGGAAGGTGACCGAGACGGTGACGGCCATCGACCTCGACGGCGAGACCGTCGAGTACGTCTGTACCGACATGGACGCCGGCGGCAACACCATCGAGGGATGCGGGCACGAGGGGACCGCGACGTTCCGGGAGGGGAAGCTCCCGTGGCGGCTGGAGTGGCCCGCCCAGTGGGACGTCCTCGGCGTCGACTTCGAGCCGTTCGGCAAGGACCACGCGGAGGGGTCGTGGCCCTCCGGCGTCGACGTCGCCCGGAACGTGTTCGGCGAGGAGCCGCCCGTACCGATGGTGTACGAGTGGTTCACGCTCAACGGCGAGGCGTTCTCCTCCTCCGAGGGCAACGTCGTCACTGTTCAGGAGCTGTTAGAACTGCTCGAACCCGAGGTGCTGCGCTACTTCTTCGCGCTCCACCCGAAGAAGGCGCGCGACCTCGACATCGAGCGGCTCGACCAGCTCGTCGACCGCTTCGACCGGTTCGAACGCGCCTACTTCGGCGAGGTCGACGACCCGGACCTGACCGCCTTCGCCGAGCGCGCCTATCCATTCGTCGTCGGTCGCGTCGACGACCCGCCGACGGAGAAACCCATCCGGCTCCCGTACACGTTCGCGGCGGTCCTCGGCATGGTCGACGACCCCGACTTCCGCGAGCGACTCGCCCGCGACGAGGGACACATTCCGGACGACGCGGACGCAGACGCGGTCGACGCCGCGCTCGCCCGCGTGGAGCAGGCCCGAAACTGGGCGGAGCGGACCGGAAACGAGTACGATTACCGCCTCCAGACCGACCTCCCCGCGGTCGAGTTCGACGACGACGTCGCGGCCGCGCTCGACGACCTCGCCGACTTCGTCGTAGAGGGCCACGACGGCGAGGAGATCCAGGGAGCGATGTACGAGACCGCCCGCGACCACGACGTCGAGGTGAGCGACTTCTTCGCGGCGGGCTACCGCCTGTTCTTCGACGACACGCAGGGACCGCGGCTCGGCGAGTTCCTCGGCGAACTGGAGCGCGACTACGTCGTCGACCGGCTGCGCCGGGAGGCGTAGATGTCCGAGGACCGTTCGCTCGACGACTTCGCCCCGGACGCCGACGGCGAGACCGGTGATGCCGGAACCGACGGCGCTGTCGACACCGAGCCGGACGGTGCCGTCGACGACTCGACCGACGCCAAGTCGGACGCCGCTGCTGACGCCTCAGACGACGTTGACCCCGCGACCGCCACCTCGACGTGGCACGCAGAGGGCACGGCCTGCGACCGGTGCGGCGAGCGCGTCGAGCGCCGCTGGCGCGACGGTGAGGCCTTCGTCTGTGCGGACTGTGCCTCGTGGTGAGCCCCCGCCGTTCCGGCGTCGGGCGGTCAAAGCTTAAGCCGTCGGCCGCAGACGTGTTTCGCACGAGAATATTCATTGGGTTATAAATTAAATATAAATGAAATGTAGATTGGAACTCGTCTACGGCCGGTCCGCGACCGCTCTCACGGCGGCGTACCTCTGTGTCGGGGCGCTGTTCGCGGTCGCGGCCGACCTCGCGGTCGCCTCCGCGACTGGGACCGCGGCCGCGTGGACGCCGACGCGTCTCGTCGGCGACTGGCTGTTGGTCGCCGGGTCCGGTGGGGTTCTCTACGGGGCGGTCACCTACCACCGCCGCCGGGCGGAGACCGCCCATCGGGACCTCGAAACCTCCAACCAGCAGCTACAGGTGTTGAGTCGGGTGTTCCGTCACAACGTCCGAAACGACCTCAACGTGATCCGCGGGTACGCGGACCTCCTCGGCGACCGGGTCGACGACGACCGGAGCGAGGGGTACGTCGAGACGATCCGAGAGACAACCGACGACGTCGTCGCGATAAGCGAGAAGCTCCGAGTGATCGAGGACGCGTCCTCCGAGCCCCCGGACGGCCGCGTCGACCTCGTCGATGCGGTCCGCGAGGCGGTCGGATCCGTCGACGTCGACGACGCCGAGGTCACGGTTGAGACCCCCTCGGCGGCGTGGATCCGCGCGGACGACTCCGTCGCGTTCCCGATCCGCGAGGTGTTCGAGAACGCGGTCACGCACAACAACGGGTCGACCCGACGCGTCGAGGCGACGATCCGCGAGAACGGGACGACCACGTGTCTGGAGGTCACCGACAACGGCCCGGGGATCCCCCCGGACGAGCGCGCCGTGTTACAGGCCGAAGAGGAGACGGCGCTCTCGCACGCGAGCAGCATCGGGCTGTGGCTGGTCAAGTGGATGTGCGAGACGCAGGGCGGCACCGTTCGGTTCGAGGCGGGCGACGACGGCACCACGGTTCGGCTCCGGTTCGAGTCGACGACCCCGCCCGCTACTCCAACTCGGTGATAGTCACGGCGTACACCGCGCCGCAGTTTCCGCATTCCACGTGAACCCCGCGGCTGGTCTCCCCCCGGGTGAACTCGGAGATCTCCTCCGAACACGAACACTCGAACTGTACCTTCATTGACTCCCCTCCGTTCTTCTCGTATTTAAACGAACCCGATACGGAATCAACGACGAAAAACGGCGACCGCGTTACCGTGGCGCACGGATTGCGGTCCGCCGGCCGCAGCCAGGTCAGTCGTCGTCGACGATCACTTCGACAGGTCCGTCGTCGTCCTCGGACGCCCCCTCCTCGGAGACGGCCGCGCCGCCGGACTGCTGTTGCTGGTAGTACAGCCCGCCGGCGACCGCGAGGACGACCCACGACCGCCAGTTGGCGAGGTTCAGCGTGTAGCCGATGCCGAACGGCTTCTCGACGAGCATCCCCTTGTCGGGCTGCCAGTACGACGAGAGCAGCCGTCCGAGGCTCGGACGCTCGAAGTTGTACGGAATGCCGAGAATCTCTCCCGACGACTGTTTGTCTGCCATACGACTCACTCTATCGGCCGGCACTATAAATCGTGGCGCAACCGCTCTCCGATCGCGCCGCGCGGCCCGGCCGTCCGGCGGGCCGTTCGCTTCAGCGCCGTCAGCGGTACCGACCGCGGTCGGCGACGTCCCGAAGCCGGTCGAGGACCTCAGGGTCGCCAGCGGACTCGTACCCCGCCTCGAACGCCGCGGTCAGCGGATCGGGGTCGGCCGCGGTCGCCCGGACCGACCCCTCGAACACGTGGAGGTCCATCGCGTGGTCCTCGACGTGACCCGTGTGGTAGCCGAGTCCGAAGTCGATCAGGTACGTCCCCGACGTCTCGTTCGACTCGCCCCCGCGTCCGGCCGATTCGGCGGTGTCGGGAGACACCCGGACGTTCCGGGTGGTCGGGTCGCCGTGAACCATTCCCGCGCGGTGGAGCCGCGCGAGATGGCGGCCGACGGTCTCGGTCCACCGTTCGTCGAGGGCGGCCGCGAGGTCCCGATCACCGACGTACTGGAGGGTCAGCGTCGCGGTCGCGAGGTCGATGTCGTACACGAGCGGGGTCGGGACGCCCGCGCGCCGCGCCTCGCTCGCCAGCCGGGCCTCCGCGACGGTCCGGTCGCGCCTGAGCGTCCGGTCCAGCTCCGGGTGTCGGTACGACTTCGCCACGCGCCGCTTGGTCACGCGGCGGTTGTCGCCCGTCCCGGTGACCGCGACGGTCGCCTCCGCGCCGCGGCGGTCGGCCGGTTCCCCGTCCGTCGTTTCCCCGCCCGTCGTCTCTGCGCCCGCCGCCTCTCCCCCACTGCCGGGGACCCGCGCGACGGACTCGCCCGTCCGCCACGTCACCGGCACCTGATCCGGTCTGAAGTTCGGGTCGACCGCGGACTCTGCGATCGGGACGGTGTCGCCCGCGGCGGCCATCTTCGCGCCCAGCACCGCGATCATCCCCGCGTTGTCCCGGAGGAAGCGCGGCTTCGGCGCGAAAAACTCCGCGCCGCGGGCCTCGCACATCGCGGCCAGCATCTCCCGCAGACGGTCGTTCTGTGCGACGCCGCCGCCCAACACGAGTTCGTCCGCGCCCGTCAGCGACAGCGCGCGCTCCGACACCTCCGCGAGCATCGCGAACACGTGTTCCTGAAGCGAAAAGCAGATCCGCTCCACGGCGACGCCGTCGTCCGCGGCGTCGTTGGCTGCCGAGCTGATCCCGGAGAAGGAGAAGTCCATCCCCTTGACGACGTAGGGGAGATCGAGGAGGTCGGCGGCGACATCGTCGCCGTCCGCCGCGTACTCCGTCGCCGCCGCCTCGACCTTCGGCCCACCGGGGTGACTCCACCCGACGTGGCGCGTGAACTTGTCTATCGCGTTGCCCACGCCCGCGTCCATCGTCTCGCCGAGCACGCGGTACCGCCCGTCGTGATAGCCGAGCAGGTGGGCGTTCGCTCCCGAGGCGTTCAGGCAGACCGGGTTATCGAAGCCCGACTGGTGACGACCGATCTCAAGGTGCGCCACCATGTGGTTGACGCCGACCAGCGGGACGTCGAGCGTCCCGGCTAGGGACCGCGCCGCGGTCCCGACGATCCGGAGACAGGGACCGAGCCCCGGCCCGCGCGAGAACGCGACCGCGTCGATCGCGTCGGGACCGTGTTCCGCCTCGGCCGCGGTCAACACCCGGTCGACGACCTCCGGGATCGCCTCGGACATGTGCTCGGCGGCCTCGCGCGGGTGAATGCCGCCGCTGTCCGGCTCGTAGGGGTCCGATTCGATGAGAACGGAGTCGGTCTCGGCGTCGTACAGCGCGGCGCTCGCACACCACGCGGTACCCTCGATGCCGAGAACTCGCATCCGGCGGGCGTTAGGCTTCCTCGGCGTCCGCCTCTTCGTCGCCGATCTTGTTGCGTTCGAGCATGTGGTCCTGCTCGACGTCTAAGGCGTCGGCGGCCGAGTCGTACACCTTCGCGTAGCCGATCGTCTTGCGCATGCCGAACTTCGTGTCGAGCTCGTGGACGACGACCTCCTCGGAGTCCTTGTCGAGCTTGGCGGCGAGCGAGTCACGGACCGACAGCCGCGAGGGGGTGGCCTCCTCGTGGGTCGTCTCGAATCGGATGTCCGTGCGGTGCAACATCGGGTTCTCCTCCTCGGAGATGATATCGACGTCCATGGTTCAGTTGGACGTATATCCCCTCGAAAGCTGTAAAAGGATTTCGAAGCGGGGGTGTCCCCGCCGAACTGCCCGCCGACCGTCGACCGTGCGCCCGGTTCGGCGTCAGGGTTTCAGTCCTCTGGTCCGTGAGTTCAGTTAGCACGCGGATGTCCGACGACGACGCCCGATTCGACCCGACGAACCGCTCGCAGTACGACCTCGTCCGGGCGGCGAACGTCATCGTTCCGCTGTCGCCGATCCGGAAGGCCCGGATCTGCGGCGTCGTAGCGCTCTTCGGCGCGCTCACGGCCCCGGTCGTCGCGACGCTGCCCGCGGCCGTTCGGGAGGCGGGCTTCTCCGGCCCGCCGGCGGCGACTCCGCTCGGCGTCGCGGCCGTCGTGCTGGTCGGCACCATCGCCGCCGGCGGGGCCGGTCTCGGTCTCGTCGCGCTCCAGCGACGCCTCGCCCGCGGTCCCGAGCCGAGCGACGCCGCCGTCTGGTCGTTTCTCGCCGCGGAGGACGCGCTCAGCGGAATCGGGTTCGTCACCGGCGGGCTCGGCGTCGGCGTCGGTCTCTCGCTACTGGCGAGCGGTCACTGGGGGGTCGAGGCGCTCGAAGCGCTTCACCGAAACGGGATCGAGCCGTACCTCGCGGTGTCGACGGTTCCGGTGACGCCGCGACTGACGAGCGCGGTCGCGCTGACGACCGGGCTCGCCGTCCTCGCAGCGACAGTCGTCGTCGACCGCGAGTAAACGCTCGCTCGGCGGCGATCTACGCTCTCTCGTCCGAGTCGTCGCCGTCCGAATCGACGCCCTCGCCGGCCGCGTCGTCACCGCCGATCCTGTTCGGGTCGACGCCGAGAATCTCGTACGCGGCCGCCGTGTCGCCCGCCAGTCCATCGAACAGCTCCTTCGCCCGCCGTCGGGTCTCGGGCGTGACCGCCACGCGGACCATCCCCTCGCCCGGCTGCCCGTAGACGACGGTCGACCCGAGCGGTGCCGCGAGCATCGCCGGCAGCGCCGCCAAGTCCTCCTCGCCGACCACCTCGATCGTCACCGGGTCGGCGGCCGCGAGCGCCCCGGAGAGCGCGTCGAACAGTGCGGTCGACAGCGCCGCCGCCGGGTTCTCGACGGTCGTCCGTCGCTCTTCCGTCCCCGCGAGCGCGGTCGCTATCTCCTCGCGGACCGCCTCGCGCTCCGTCTTCCCGTCGACCAGCGCCACGTCCGGCACGCGACCGGCCTCCCGGAGGTGGTAGGTGACCACGTCGCCCACCGCGATCAGCTGGGGGCGGTCCGCCGCGGAGCCGTGTCGCTCGCGGGTCTCGTCGACGGCTTCGAGGAGGGCGGCGGCGTCGGTCGTCACCGGTCCAAGCGGCTCTTTGAACGCGTCGCGCAGCGATTCGGGCAGCGTGAGAAGGGGACCGGACGAGTCGGTCATCGGGTTCGATCGGTGACGATAGGGACGGTTACCGGACCTTGAGCGCGTACGCGCCCGCCTCGGAGACGTTCATCTCCTCGGCGATCTGGCTGTCCGCGGGCTTGCTGATGATGACGTAGCCCGCCCAGTCCTCAGTCAGCGACGACGACCCACAGAGCGCGCAGGTCTGGGCGTCGGGGTCGTTGACGTGGTGACACTCGCGACACGCCAGGCGGTCCTCGGCCATCAGTCGGCCTCCTCACCGGTCTGTTCGCGGTGTTTCCGCTGGCCTTCGAGCCACTCGTGTTTGCCGAGACCGGGCTGTTTCGCCGTGAGTCCGATCTTCGAGTCCCGCGGGTTGCGCTCGTCGATGCTCTTGGTGACGACGCGGACGCGCACGGCGTCGTCGACCCCAAGCGTCTTGTCGGAGTCCGACGAGGCGAGCTGCTGGTTCGCGCCGTCGAATGTGAGGTACTCGTCGGTGATCTGCGAGACGTGGAGGAGGCCGTCCACCGGACCGATCCCGACGAAGGCACCGAACTCCACCGTCTCGACGACGGTGCCGTCGGCGACCTCCTGCATGTCGGGGTCGTAGGTGAGCGCGTCGAACTCTGCCTCGTAGTAGACGCCGGGCCGGTTGTGTAACACCGCCCCCTCGCCGATGTCGTGAACCTCGATGACGCTCACGACGCTGCCGACGTCCTCGTCCATCCGTCCTTCCAGCTTGTCTTGGAGCAGAGCTTTCACCCGCTCGTCGGTGACGTCCGCCAGGTGCTTCGGCGGGACCTCGACCGTGTCCTTGAGTCGAACTCGTTTGTACATGTTGTTGGTTGTCCGCGGCCGCTATGGTTCCGTTATCGCCAGTGTGTTCCGACCCCTTAAACCGATTACTGGTGCGCCCGCGTCCAGCACCCGGGTCGCGAGGGGTCCGTCGACCGTGACGACGGCGTCGGCCCGGCCGGCCGCGGCCAGGGCGACGAGCGCGTCGTCGGCGTACGATTCGTCCGTCTCGACCGGTTCCGCCCGCGTCGCGAGGTCCGCCCCGACGCTCGCGGCGGTCGCCTCCGCTCCGTTTCCGCGCTGGAGCCCGTCGAGTTCCGCGGTCACCGTCGCCGGCACCACGGTCTCGTAGCCGCCGAGGAGCCGATCTAACTCCTCGAACAGCCGGAGGTCAGCTTCGACCGGGGCCATCAGGGCGCTCGCGTCGAGCGCGACGACGGGAACGCCGCCGGTCTCGTCTCCTGAGAACCTCTCCGCGTGGGCGTCGCCCGCGGCGGTCGGTTTCCGACCGTCCGCGCGGGCGTCGTCGGCCACGCTACGCGAGGGTCCCGACGCCGATGAGTCGCCAGCGCGCGCCGACGCGCCGGTTGATCGCGATCTGTGCGCCCTCCTCGGCGCAGACGGGCCGCTTGAGGCTCACCTCGCACTCGCCGTCGCGCGCGCTCGTCACGGCACCGACCGTCGTCGCCGTGCCCACCGTGAGCATCAGCGGTTCGCCGGTGCTGATCTCCTCGATGTCGCTCTCGCCGCTCTCGTCGTCCTCCTTGCCGACGACGCGGTCGAGGAGGTCGACTGTCATCTCGAACTCTTCGCGGGTCGGCGGGAGCGTCCCCGGCTCGCCCGCGACCTGCCCGGCGAGGGCGTCGCCCTTCGTCAGGCTCGGATCGAGTCCGGTGCCGACGCCGAGGAGTCCCCCGGGGTGGGCGGTCTCGACGTCGTGGTCGCCCGCCTGAAGCGAGCGGACGGTCGTTTCGAGGGGCCGCCACTCCGTCTGACCCTCCTCGTCGACCTCGCGGCCCGGGCGGATCTCCAGCCCGTCGCCGACCGACAGCTCGCCCGCGACGAGCGAGCCGCCGACGACGCCGCCCTTGAGGTCCTCGGCGGTCGCGCCCGGTCGGTTGATGTCGAACGAGCGGGCCGCGTACATCCGGGCGTGCTCGCTCGGGTCGCGCTCGGGCGTCGGGATCTCGGACTCGATGGCGTCGATGAGGAGGTCGAGGTTGACCTCCTGTTGGGCCGAGACGGGGACGATCGGCGCGTCCTCGGCGACCGTGCCCTCGACGAACTCCTGGATCTGCTGGTAGTTGTCGACGGCGCGGTCGCGGTCGACCAGGTCCACCTTGTTCTGCGCGATGACGATGTTCTCGATGCCGATGAGATCGAGCGCCATCAGGTGTTCTTCCGTCTGGGCCTGCGGGACGTCCTCGGTCGCGCTCACGACGAGGACCGCCCCGTCCATGATCGAGGCACCCGACAGCATCGTCGCCATCAGCGTCTCGTGGCCCGGCGCGTCGACGAACGACACCGTCCGGACCGGCTCGCTCGCGGAGCCGTCCTCGCACTCCTCGTCGACGGTGTAACACTCCGGCTCGTCGACGCCGGGACAGCGGCGGAACGTCGCGTCCGCGTACCCCAGCCGTATCGAGATGCCGCGTTTCATCTCCTCGCTGTGCTGGTCGGTCCACGAGCCGGACAACGCCTGTACCAGCGTCGTCTTCCCGTGGTCGACGTGACCGACGAGACCGATGTTCACCTCCGGTTGTGTGTTGGCTTCAGTCACTGTTGGACCTCCTAACGGAGTAGTCTTACCGAAAATTCGCCCCGTGCGAGTGATAAAGTTGCTGTTATCGATACAGGACGGCGACGACTCGATTTATAAACAATCGGCGGTCGGCGCGTGCCGACGAGCGCCCGCAGGGCGCGAGTCGCACGCGCGAGGGAGTCGCTGGCTGTCGAGCGAAGCGAAGACCGCCAGCGACGAGGCTGGGGAGGCGTGAGGTGCGGTCGCTGTGCGGTGCGGGGCGGGATTCGAAGGGGCAGCCGCGAGGACGAAGCACGACGAAGTAAGCACCGCAAGGGAGTGAGCGAAGCGAACGACCGAGGAGCACAGCGAGTCGCGCGAGTCCCGCGAGCGAAAGCGAGCGGGACCACGAAAGACGCAGCGCCGAGCGAAGCGAGGCGACCGTCTTTCGGAGGTCCTCGCGGCTGGGGCTTCGACGGTGTTCTCGGTTGGCTCGCTCGCAATGAAACCGACCACATCGTCCCGATCGGTCGACACTTTCCATACGTATGAGGCCGACGCGGCTTTACGGCTCACCGACGAACCCACGCCCGACATGGGATACGCGTGCCCCGTCTGTGACACCCCGCAGCGCGACGGCGAACACCTCGCGCACCACCTCGCGTTCACCGCGATGCTCCACGGCGGCGACCACGAGGACTGGCTCGACGAGCACGTCGCCGACTGGGGCGACAGGGAGCCGGCGGGGCTCGCGGCCGAGGTGACGCCCCACGCCGACGACGCCGAGTACAACGAGGTGTTCGAGGACACCGTCTCCCGCGGTCGCCCGGACGTGGGGATGGGGTCGGGTGCGACCGCGAGCGACGCCGGTCACGGTGGCGACCACGCGGGCCACGACCACGCAGGCCACGACCACGGCCACGATCACGACCACTCCGGGCAGAGCGGGTCCCCCGGAGTCGGCGTTCCCGACCCCGACGCGCTCGACGACCCGGCCGTCGTGGAGGCGATCCGCGAGGCGCGCGAGCTGACCCGAGAGGCGGCCGGAGACGAAGCCGCCGCGGACGACGCCGACCCCGATGCGGGTGACGCGGACGCCGAGGACGACGCCTCCACCGACGCCCCTGACCGCGACGCGTAGCGGAACGCCCTTGCCCGCGCCCGGTCAACGCCGCGTATGGAGACCAGAGGCACGTTCGCTCCCGAGACGCGAGCAGAGGCGCTCGAACGGTACGAGGAGGTCGGTCCCGTCGCGCAGGTCGTCGTCCGCGAGGCGACCAAGGCGATGTCGTTCGACGCCGACGAGTACGACGAGCGCGTCACGCCGGAGGTGATCCGCACCGCGCGCGACGCGACGTTCGCGGAGCTGCTCGCGGTCCACGTCGGCGAGGAGAGCGAGTTCGACGCGTGGCTCGCCGACAGCGACTTCGACGACGGGGACGTGGTCCGGATCGGCTCCGATAACGTCGACAACGTCGTCTGGCACCCGATTCCCTTCGCGGACACGGTGATCGCCGCGACGTACCAGGACGAGCCGGACGCGGCCGCCAGCACCCTCCGGCGCAACGCCTTCGGGCGCGTGTACCGCGAGGAGTTCTACGAGTCGGGCCGGTAACCGACGCGTTCAGACGGCCTCATTCGGCTGCTTCGCGGCCCGACCGCAGTTCACGGCGCAGTCGCTCTTCGAACCGAACGAATTCGCAAAACGGACCGCGAGCGTCGCGAACGCGACGCGTTAGACGGTTCGCCGCCTCAGAGGCGACCGACGTTCTCGACCGCGACCGACTCGACGTCCTCGACCTGCGAGAACGCCTCTTCGACGGCCTCCGTGCCGCCCGCGCCGTCGGGAACGATGACGGTCGGGAGGAGCGCGACCAGCCCGAACGCGACGTCGTCGCGCTCGAAGCCGCGGATCTTTGCGCCCTCGGGCAGGACCTCCTCCAGACGGTCTTGGAGGTCGTCGAGGTCGATGTCGGGACTGTTCGGCATGACCTTGATCTTCGCGGCGACGTCCCCCATCTCAGGGCCCCCGGAAGCCGCAGTCGTGGCACTCGTAGAGGTTGCTCTGCTTCCGGCACTTCGCACACCGGTAGATGGTGGCACCGCAGTCCGGACAGGAGAATCGTGCGGCGTTCATGCCGGACACCTGGATCCCACAGGAGACGCACTGCGGGGTACCCTTCGAGTCGCTCTGGCTCATACACGTACTCACCAGCGCGCGACTTTTAACCGTTGTTCTTTGCCCCGGAACGGTCCGTGCGGCCCGATACCGCACCGCTCGACCGCCCGGACCGCGCCGGCCGGCGGCTCTCTGCCACGCCTCCGTCGCGGCCTCAACCGACGATCAGCGGGCCGATCAGCACGCCCATCAGGTGGACGCGCCGGGTACCGAGCCGCGGCGGGACGAGCCCCAACGCGCCAGCAACGAGGAGGACGCCGACGCCGAACGCCCCGGCGAACGCGTACGAGAGGAGCGCGAGCAACCCCAAAACGCCGAGTGACAGCCGAGTGTAGTCGGCGTTGCCGACGATCCGCAGGTACGGGTCGCCGAGCAGCACGACGAGCGCGAACCCGAAGCACGCGGCGGTCGCGGCCGCGACGAGCAGGATCGGCAACGCGAACGGGACGCCGGCACGGTCGATCGCGACGGTCACGCCCGTCCGCGGCGTTCCGAGCGCGACCAGCGCGAACAGTGCAAATATCGTGTTCGCCGTGTTCGCGCCGCTCGTCGCCACGACGAATCCGCGGTCGGCCGACTTGCGCGGCACCGCCGGCATCGCGGCCACGGCGGCGATTGCGGCCGACACCCCCGGGACGTACCCGACCACCGCGCCCGCGAGCGAGCCGGCGCTGGCGCTCGTCCCGAGGGCGCGCGCGTCCATCGCCATCCGCGGGTCCGCCTGCGGCGGGACGCCATCGCCGCCGAGGGCGTCGACGAGGACGGGAACGCCGAACAGCCCGGCGAAGAGCGGCGCGAGGACGCCCCCGGTCGACAGCGGTGCGGCCGGGTCGGCGTCGAGCGTCGCCAGTCCGAGCGCGGCGCTCGCGAGGAACGCGACCAGTCCGCCGACCGCGGCCCGCCGCGACGACTCCGTGAGCACGAGCAGCGCGACGATGCCCGCCAGCAACACCGGGAGGTGCGCCCGCAGCGTCGGGTACGCCCGGACCATCACCCACGTGATCGGCACCGCCAGCGGCACGGCGAGCGCGACCGCCAGCCCGGAGCCGACCGCGGAGAGCCGGACTGCCTCACGCCCCCGCCCCGCGATCACCAACCGGTGACCGGGAAGCGCGGCGACCGCGGTCGCGGCGTCGGGGACGCCCAGCGCGAGCGCGGGGACGATGTCGAGAAAGGAGTGGACGACGCCCGCGCCGAGCATCGCGACGCCCACGAACAGCGGGTCGGCCGGGACGGACGGGGCGAACCCGGCCAGAAGCAGCGCGAAGTTGTTGGCGTGAAGCCCCGGAACCAGCCCGCTCGCGGTGCCGAGCGCGACGCCGCCGAGCAGGAACGCCAGCGCGCCCGCCGCGAACGTCGGGTCGACCACCGGCCGCACGAGCGCGTCCATCGGCGGTGGTGGCCGCGGCTTCCGGGATAAGCGTCGGGAGGGGCGTCGTCAGATCGAGAAGAGACCCGGCCCGCCGCGGGCGACAACCAAACCTGCTGCTCGACGCTGGCGAAACGAACCGGCAGAGAACTCGCTTTACGCGTGTTTCGCCGCCTGCGCCTTCTTCTGCGTGACGTAGCCCGCGATGCGGTTGCGGACGCCCTTCGACTCGACGGTGGTCAGCGCCGTGACGCTGTCCTTGTTCGTCTCGAAGTCCGTGTTGAACGAGTCGGGATACCGCTCCAGCAGGGCGTTCCCCAGCTGCTTGATGTACTTGGGCTTGATGGCCATACCGAGCGATACCGGTGGCCCGAACTAAAAGGGTTCGTTCCGCCGCGAGCGGCCGCGAGGCGCGGTCCCGACCTCGAATCCGACTCGCCGCGTCGCTCCCGCGTCCTCACGACCCGTCGAGCTCCCGCCACCCGGCCGCCTCGTCGATCCGGGCGAACGCCTCGCGCTCGGCCGGCCCGCCGCAGCGGTCGACCACGTCGGCGAAGTAGCGGAGCCGGTCGAGCAGCTCCTCGGTGTCGAACGACGGCACGTCGAGCCGCGAGGCGGCCACCGTGGCGTCGACGACCGCGCCGAAGCCCCGGTTTACCGTCGGAACGCGCTCGGCCGCGACCGCCGACTCCACCGGCTCCAACTCCCACGTCCGGATCGTCGTGTCGCCCTCGGTCTCGACCGCGACCGCCTCGACGCGGACCTCGACCCACGCGTCGGCGCTCGGCAGGACCGGCTCGTCGGCCTCCCGAACCGTGAGCGCCGCGTCCACGAACGTCCGCGGGTCGACGGTGAACTGGACCACGCCGCCGCCGCGCTCGGTGAAGTTCCGCCACGTGCGGGTGCGCCCGTAGGTGCGCGCGGTGACCGGATCCCCGGGGTCGTCCGGCGCGTGAAGCCCCAGCGCCGCGACGTTCCACCGGTCGTTCGGCCCGCGCGTCGTCACGACGGACTCGGTGACACCCCGGAGTGACACCGGCCAGCCGTCGGGAGCGACGCCGGTCGGATCGTCGCGGTCGGGACCGCGGTCGTCCCTCGGTTCCGGCGTCACGGCGCCACCTCCGCGCCGCGCCGGAGCGCGACGAACAGCGCCGCGCAGGTGAGGTCGGCGGTCGTCCCCGGGTTGATCCCCTCGGCGGCGAACGCTTCCGCCAGCGACTCGGCGGCGTCGAGGTCGGCGTCGTGGACCGCGGCCGCGTCGACCGCGTCGACGCTTCCGACCGGACCCGTCGCGTTCCCTTTGTCCGGCTCGCCCTCGCCCAGCTCCAAGACTGCTCGCGCTCGCGCGCTCGCCTCGCGGGCCGTCTCGGCCCCCCGCGTCGACGCGACGAGGGTGTCCGGCTCCGCGGCGAGCAGCCCGAGGAACGCCCGGGCCGCCCGGTCGGCGAGCGGTCCCTCGTCGGTCAGGATCCACTCGGCCGCGCGGAACGTCCGCGGGAACCCCTCGACCCATTCCGCGGCGTTCCGGTCGGGGACGCGGTCCAGGTCGTCGGGGGCAGCCGACAGCGCCAGCACGTCTCGCAGCGTCATATCGCGCTCCCGGAGCGCGGGTTCGGCGTCGCTCCCGCGCCGCACGTCGAGGTCGTCAGCGCCCGGCGGCGGGTCGCCGACCGCGACGTCGACGGCCTCGAACGCTCGGTAGAAGGCGACCGCGTCGTCGACCGTCGTCGCCCGACAGACCGCGCCGACGCCCGCGGGCGAGAGGTCGCGGTCGGGGTCCGCGGCCGCGCGAACCAACGGCGTGAGGAGCAGCAGGCAGCCGAACTGCGTGTTCGTGCCGGCGCGCGCGGCCATCCCCTCGACGGCGCGCTCGAAGGCGTCGCCGACCCCGACCGTCCCGTCCGGCGAGCCTCCGTTCGCCGTCTCCGCCGCCAGTTCGAGTCCCGCCCGGGCACCGACCGCGCCGCCGAGGAACGACTCGAACCGCAGGTCGTCGAGGTCGCGGTGCCGGTCGACGTTCCCCGGCTTCGGCGTGCCGGCGACCTCCACCAAGAGCGCGAGCGTCGCGTCGTCGACGGGATCGTTCCCGTCCGACCGCCGGCGCTCCCGACGCTCGCGTCGGGTCACGGTCGTGCCTCCGGTTCCAGTTCCGCGTCGCCGCCGCGGTCGCGCAGCGCCCCCGCCCGCCAGTCGGCGACGGCGTCGGCGACGCGCGCGAGGACGGGCGGCTCCTCCGTCGGGCGACCGACGCTCACCCCGTCAGCGCCGTAGGCCGCGTACTCGGCGACCGTCTCTCGGCCGCGAACGCCGTTGTTCGCGACGAGCGTCGCGTCGGGGGGTCCGTCGTCGAGCGCGCTCGCGACCTCGCCGACCGCGGGCTCAGAGTCCATCGCGTCGACGTGGACCCAGTCCGCGCCGGCCTCCGCGGCGGTCTCCGCGGCCGCGACGAGGTCGACGCCGGGGACCGCCGCGCGGACCTTCACGCTCGTCGTCGCGCCCGCCTCGGCCGCGGCGGCGACGTATCGCTCCAAGCGGTCCGGATCGCGCAGGAGCGACTCGCCGCAGCCGACCGCGCGCAGTTCCGGCTGCCGGCAGTGGGCGTTGATCTCGCAGACCGCGTCGCGGTCGGCGCAGATCTCTGCGGTCTCGCGGACCGGTTCGAGGGTCGCGCTCCGGACGTTGATCCCCGGTCTGGCCGGCGCGTCGGCGTCCGCGACCGCGTCGAGCTGGTCGGCGACGAACGCGAGCGGGTCAGTCGGGAGAAACTCCTCGCGCCCGCGGGCGACGAGGTCGCGGGCGGCGGCGCGGCTGGCCGGGTCGAGTGCGACGCCGCCGAGCAGCGCGACGTCGACGTGGTCGGCCGCCCTCCGGGCCCACTCGGCGTCCGCGACGCCGCTGAGGCTCGCGGCGACGAGGAAGGGGCCGTCGCCTGCGGGCGGTTCGGCCCCGTCGACGCGCCGGCTCACTCCGCGCCCTCCCGCGGCGCTGCGTCCGCCACGTCGCCGACGACCGCCGTCAGCGCACGTTCGCAGGCGCGGGCGACGCGTTCGGCGTCGTCGGCGTCGTCGATCCGCGTATCGGTGCGCTCGACGTGTCGGTCGAGTTCAGTCGGGTCCGCCTCGTCGAGGACGAACGCGTCCGCGAAGGGGTACGCGTCCGCGACGCCCGCGGTCGACGGCTCCCGACCCACTCCCTCCATCAGCGCCGCGGCCGGCCCGGAGAACACCTCGTCGCCGACGAACGGCGAGACGGCGACCACGGGCGTCTCGCGGAGCGCGCGCTCGAAGCCGGGCAGCGCCAGCATCGGTCCGAGGCTCGTCACGGGGTTCGAGGGACCGATCACGACCGGGTCGGCGAGCGCCTCGCGCACGGCGTGGGTCGGCTCGGCGTCTTCGGCCCCCCGGAACTCCACGTCGGCGACCGGCGGCTCGCCCCGGCGCGCGACCCAGTACTCTTGGAAGTGGATCGTCTCGCCGGCCTCGGTGTGGATCAGCGTCGCCACCGGGTCGTCGGACATCGGAAGGAGGTCGACATCGAGGTCGAACGCGTCCGCGAGGACGCGGATCGCCTCGGTGAGCGTGTGCCCCTCGTCGAGCAGGCTCGTGCGCGTGAGGTGGACCGCGCGGTCGCGGTCGCCGATCTCCATGAACTCGGCGACCGCCGAGAAGCGCCGCCAGCGCGCGATCTCCCGGCCGGCGGTCTGGGCCGCGTCGTCGAGGTACCGGGGCTCGGTTTCGAGTCCGGCCGCGTCGGCGAGTCGGCCAAGTTCGTCGTGGGTCGCGGTCGTGTCGCCGTCGATCCCCCACCACGTCTCCCGGTCGAGGACGCCGCCGCCCGCGAACAGCACGGTGTCGACGTCCGGGCAGACGAGGTGGCCGCCGATCTCGACGTCGTCGCCCGTGTTGGCGACGACCGCCGTCTCGGCCGAGTCCCACACGCGGGCCGCGCCGTCGAGGAGCTTCGGCGTGCCCGTCCCCCCGGCGAGGAAGGTTACCATACCGGCGCAAGGCGACGCCCGGATTTGTATCCTCGCCTCCGCGGGCGACGTAGAGACTGGGTGTTCGAGGTGGAACCCCGCGCATCTGACGTAGGGACGAACGGCGACACTCGACCGATTTCCCGGTTGGCGCGTGCCTGCGAGGCCGCCCCGCGGCCGAGCAGCACGCGCGAGGGAGTCAGTCGCCGGAGCGAAGCGACGGCGACTGACGAGGCTGGGAAGGCGTGAGGTGCGGTTGCGGTGCGGGGTGGGACTCGAAGGGGCAGTCGGGAGGCGGGCGCAGGCGTTCACGAGAGCGAAGCTCTCGTGAGCCAATCAGAACGCGAAGCGTTCTGATGACGACGCAAGCACTGGAAGGAGCGAACGTAGTGAGCGACTGAAGCGCGTGGTTCGAGACGCCGAAGGCGTCTCGTCATCACGAAAGGCGCTCCGCGCCTTTCGAACGACAGCGAGCGTGCGCCCGCCTCCCGGCTGGGGCTTCGGTGGCCACCTCAGCGGCAGCTTCGTCGTAGCGAGCGGCTGGGGCTTCGGAGGAATCCGCGTCGATCGATGATTCACCGCCGATATCGAAAAGTCAGGCCGCCGAAGCGCCGAGAAATCCGCCCGTGTCGTTCACGTATCGGCGACGCTCGTCTGCATCCCTTCTGTATTAAACGCGCTCCCGGCCTCGTCGTCCCCGAGCACGATAACCCCCGCACCCGACCCCGTAATCTCCTCGAACTCGTCGATCGCTCGCTCGGCCGCCGCCTGTGCCCCGACCCCGTCGTCTAGATACTTGACCGCTCGCCGCGAGAGCGTCACGCGGGCGATATCCTCGCCGGCCCCCGTCGCGCTCGCGCCGCCGGCCTCGGTACAGAAGAAGCCCGACCCGACCTGCGGCACGTCGCCGACGCGCCCGGCGAGCGCGAACGACCGCCCGCCGGTGGAGGTCACGGCCGCGAACGTCTCGCCGTCGGTCGCCACCGCGCCGACCGTGTCGTGGTCGGGGGCGGCGTCCCTCTCGTTCCCGCCGTCGCCGTCCGACCCGCCGCCCGCCTGATCGTCGCCCGAGCCGAACCGCGAGGCGAGCCAGTCGAGGTGTTCTCGGGGGCCGCCCCGCGGCGGGTCCTCCGCCTCGTAGCGCTCTCGCGTCTCGTCGGTGAGCAGGTCGACGCCGGTCTCGACCCCGAACTCCTCGGCGAGGTCGACCGCGTGTTCGCCCGAGACGAAGACGTGCGGCGTCTCCGAGCGGACGACGCGGGCGACGCTCGCCGCGTGCTCGACGCCGGGCATCGAGCAGGCCGCGCCGATCTCGCGGTCCGAGGTCATCACGCCCGCGTCGGTGCGGACGACGCCGTCGGACTGGACTGCGCCGCCGACCCCGGCGTTGAACCGGGGGTCGGATTCGAGGACGCCGACCGCGGACTCCACCGCGTCGAGCGGCGTCGCGCGCTCGGCACCGGTCGCGGCCGCCTCGTCGAGGACCGCCTGTCTGGGCTCCGGCTCGTCCGGGGCACCGCCGGCACCGCCGTGAACGATGATTCGCATATCGGAGGCTCCCGCGGCGGCCACATAAACGCGCCCGGCAGCGGCGGACGCGGAACTCAGCCGGCGCGGCGCTGACCGGCGGCAACCGAGCGTCGCCTTCCTGTCACTGTCTCGCTCCGACGCCGCAAGACCTATTCCCGCCGCTGGGCGACTCGGAAACACCGTGACGACAGCCGATCCCGCCGGCGGCGACTCCGGTCGTTCGCACTCGGGCTCCCGCTCTCTCGCCTCCCGCTTCTCCGCCCCCCGCCTCCGCGCTGCGCTCCGATGCCGATTCGGGATCGATCCGCGCGCGCTCGCCGCGTTCCGGGTCGCGCTCGGCGTCGCCCTCCTCGCCGACCTCGCGCTCCGTGCCCGGAACCTGATCGCCTTCTACACGGACGCCGGCGTCCTCCCTCGCGCGCTGCTTGCCGAGACGTACCCCGTCGCGGCCCGGCTCTCGCTCCACGCCCTCTCCGGCGAGGCGCGGGCCGTCGCGCTGCTGTTTCTCGCCGCCGCCGTCGCCGCCGTCGCGCTCGCGGCCGGGTACCGGACCCGCGTCGCGACCGGGGTCTCGCTGGTCCTGCTCGCGTCGCTTCAGGCGCGGAACCCGTTCGTCCTCAACGCCGGCGACACCCTCCTCCTCCAGCTTTTAGGTGCCGGACTCCTGTGCCCGCTCGGCGCGCGGTGGTCGCTCGACGCCGTCCGCGGCCGCAGCGTCGGGGCCGAGGCGGAGCCGGCGTCGCGTGCGCCGTCCGAGTCGGGCTCCCGGCCCGCGACCGAGCGCGTCGCCGGTCCAGCTTCGACGCTCCTGTTGACGCTCGTCGTCGTGGTGTACGTCTCCAACGCGGTCGAGAAGCTCCGCGGGACGGCGTGGCCCGCAGGGGAAGCGGTCGAGCGGGTCTTCCGACTCACCTACCTCCACGGCCCGCTCGGCGGACTCGTCCCCGAGTGGTCCGCGCTGCTCTCCGCCGCCACCTACGGCTGGCTGGCGCTGCTCGTCGCCTCGCCGCTGCTGATCGCGGCCGTCGGCCGAGTCCGGGTCGCGCTCGCGGGAACGCTCCTCGCGGCGCACCTTTCGATGGCGTTCACGCTCCAGATCGGCGTCTTCTCCGTCATCTCCGCGACCGCGCTGCTCCCCTTCTTCCCGCCGTTCGTCTGGGACCGGGTTGAGCGGGCGGTCGCTCCCGCCGCCGACCGGCTTCGCTCCGTCGCGAGCCGTCGGCCCTTCCTCACGAATCCGCCGACTGAGGGCGGACCGCTCCGGGCCGTCCGCGACCGCGCCGCCGTCGTCGTTCCGGTCCTCGCCGCGGTCCTCCTCGTCGCGCTCGTCGCGTGGAACGGGATGGCGCTCGGACTCGTCGAGACGCCCGAGCCGGTCGCGTCGGCGGCGGACCCGACCGAGGGCGGCTGGGACATGTTCGCGCCGGACCCCCCGTCGACCGACGCGCTCGTGCTGGCGACCGCGACGACCGCCGACGGCGATCGGATCGACGCGCTGTACGGCGACCGCGTCGCTCGGGACCGGCCGCCCTCCGACGCCCGGGCGTACCCCACCGCGCGCTGGCGGAAGCTCCTCACTCTGCTCGCAGACGACCCCGATCCGGCTCGCGTCGATCCGGTCCTCGCGCACCTCTGCGACCGTGCGGACGCGTTCACCGCCGACGGACGGATCGCGTCGGTGTCGCTCTCGGCGGTCGACGTCGACGTCGAGACCGGGGAGACGCGGACCGAGACGCTCGGCTCTCGGGAGTGCCGCCTCGCGTGAGCGGTGCCAGTCGATCGCTTCGGCGATCGACCGTTTATCTTCCCGGCGGGCGAACGGTTCGACGTGACCGCTTCAGAACCGACCGCGGCCTCGACGCGTTCAGAACCCACGGCACCGACGCGTTCTGCGCCGATCTCGGTCCTGCTCCCGACCGTCCGCTGGACCGACGCCTGCGACGAGGTGGCGGACCAGCTCCGCGGTCCCGAGGCGTTCGACGAGGACGCCGGCATCGACGTTGACGGGGACGCCGGCATCGAAGCCGACAGGGGCGTCACAGGCGACGAACTGCTCGTTATCTGCGACTCTCCGGACGACCCCGTGGCGGACCGCCGCGGCGACCTGCCGTCTCGGGTGGAGGTCGTGGTCGCCGGCGAGCCGGAGGGCTGTTCCGGGAAGGCCAACGCCATCGCCACCGGGATGGAGACCGCAGCGAACGACCGGATCTGCTGGACCGACGACGACTTCCATCACCCGCCGACGTGGCTGGCGACGCTCGACGCCGACTACGAGCGTCGCGGGCCGACCACGGAGATCCCGGTGTTCGTCGGGCGCGACCCCCTCGCCCGGCTGTTCGAGCCGGCGTACGTGATCGGCGGGACGCTCGCCGTCTCGACGTCGGGCACCGCATGGGGCGCGCCGGGCATCGCGTGGGGCGGTGCGGTGATATTCGAGCGCGACGACCTCCGCGACGGGACGGCCGCGCTCCTACGCGACCTCCGGCGGACGGTCAGCGACGACGGGACGCTCTCCGACCACCTCGACGTGGCCGCGGTCGACCGGACGCGGCAGGTCCTGGCCGGCGGATCGCTCCGCGGGTCGCTGGAGCGGTTCGTCCGCTTCCTCACGATTACCCGGTACCACGCTCCCGTGGCGACCGCGTTCAACGTCCTCCTCGGCGTCGCGATGGCGGCGCTCTGTCTGCTCGCGCCGGTCGCGGGCGTGACGCTCGTCACGGCGCTCGCGGGCGTCGCCTACGCCCGGTTCGGGATCCGGCGCGTGACGTTCCTGCTCGCAGCGCCCGGCGTGCTGGTCGCCCCGCCGCTTTTGGCGTACGCGTTCGCTCGTCGAACCTTCGTCTGGGGCGGCCGCCGCTACCGCTGGCGGTCGATGTTCGATGTCGCGGTCGAGTCGGTCTGAGGTGCCGTGGTCGAGCCGGTCTGACGCGTCGCGGTCGAGCCGGTCTGCGGCCGGGACGGCCCTGCCGGAGGCGGACGGCCACCGGGGCCCGAAACCGGCAAACGCTGCGAGCGCGACGCTCACGCCGAAAACGGCAGGCACTTTAGGGGGCCACAAGAATCCACGCCCGTTATGAGCTACGACAAAGTCGATGTCCCCGAAGACGGCGAGGCCATCACGCTCGCCGACGAGGAGACCGGCGAGCTGAACGTTCCCGAGAACCCGATCATCCCGATCATTCACGGCGACGGGATCGGCACCGACGTCGGGCCGGCCGCACAGCAGGTACTCGACGCCGCCGCCGAGGCGACGGGTCGTTCCATCGCGTGGATGCGCGTCTACGCCGGCGGCAGCGCCCGTGAGATGTACGACGAGAACCTCCCCGAGGACACCGTCTCGGCCATCCGCGACCACCGCGTCGCGATCAAGGGCCCGCTGACGACGCCCGTCGGGGCCGGCTTCCGCTCGCTGAACGTCGCGCTCCGCAAGACGCTCGACCTCTACGCGAACGTCCGCCCGACCTACTACATCGACGGCGTCCCGTCGCCCGTTAAGAACCCGGAGGAGATGGACATGGTCACCTTCCGGGAGAACACCGAGGACGTCTACGCCGGCATCGAGTGGGAGGCCGGCACCGACGGCTCCGAGAAGGTACGCGACTTCCTCGAACAGGACATGGACGTCCCGGACGTCATCCACGACGGCCCGGTCGGCATCGGCGTCAAGCCCATCTCCGAGTTCGGCTCGAAGCGCCTCATCCGCGAGGCGATCGACTACGCGCTTGCGAACGACCGCGACTCCGTCACGCTCGTCCACAAGGGGAACATCATGAAGTTCACCGAGGGCGCGTTCCGTGACTGGGGCTACGAGGTCGCCGAGGAGGAGTACGGCGACGACGTGATCACCGAAGACCAGCTCTGGGAGGAGCACGACGGCGAGCAGCCCGAGGGCACCCTCGTCGTCAAGGACCGCATCGCGGACAACATGCTCCAGCAGCTGCTGACCCGCACCGACGAGTACTCGGTCATCGCGACGATGAACCTCAACGGCGACTACATGTCCGACGCCGCCGGCGCGCAGATCGGCGGCCTCGGCATCGCGCCCGGCATCAACCGCGGTCACGGTCGCTGTCTCGCCGAGCCGGTCCACGGCTCCGCGCCCAAGTACGCCGGCGAGGACAAGGTGAACCCCACCGCGATGATCCTCTCGGGCCGCGAGATGCTCGATTACCTCGGCTGGTCCGACGCCGCCGACCTCGTGCGCGAGGCCGTCGAGGAGACCATCGCCTCCAAGCGGGTCACCTACGACCTCCACCGCCAGATCGAGGGCGGCGAGAAGCTCGCCACCTCGGAGTTCGCGGACGCCGTCGTCGAGCAGATCGAGGAGCTCGCGTAAGCGAGCGCCGAGCGCCCGAATCGCTTCGCCGGCTCCATTGAAATCCTCTTTTTCAGATGTGCTATCGTGTGAAACAGCGGGTCGGTGTAGCGTGCGAATCGAATCCTATTCATGAGTGAAGCGATGAAACGTTCTCCCCCGGATACTTCAACGGGAGCGACCAACCGTCCGGCATGACGTGCCCTCCACGTGATAGCACTCGACGGCAAGTTCTTCGGGTGATCGGTGGTATCGGCATTACGGCCACCGCCGGCTGTCTCGCGCCGTTTTCACGGTCGGACTCCTGTTCGGACTCGAACGAGGGTGGCCTTTCACTGGACGAAGCGACGGCGACCGGAATCGCCAACGAGTGTAGTACACCTCTCGACGGGTTGCCTCACGCGTCGCAAGTCGCCGTTACCGACGCGCTCGATTCGGAACGCGGTGAATCTACTTCCCGGAGATACTACGCTCCGGACCCCCGGAAGGACTTCGTAGTCACGGGGCCTGAAGCACGCTATTTCCGTATCAACACGACCGATCACGACGGAACACAGACGACCGGTTACGAATACTCGGTCGAGATCGATGTCGATGAATCTGCGCTCTCAGACGGGGTGACAGTTCGTCCGTTTACCGAACTACCTGCTCACGATCGTGAGTCACTCCACAGCGCAATAGGGAATTCAGGGCTCCTTCACGCACCACATTACACGTCGTTCTCAGTCGTGTTTGCGTACGAACAGACCGGTGTACGGGACCGATCCGTGTTCATCCCGGGTGGTGCCACGCACTATTTGGAATGGGACGAGACGTTGCTCCGATTGACCTTCGAGCAGCAACTGACGGTGAAGATCACGAGCACGACCGTCTCGACTGAACTCGTTGCGAGGTCACCGGATGAATTCAAGGAATACATCGGAGACAATCGGGGGGTTGTTCTCGACTCCCTGACGAGCCAACAGCAGGATATCGTGGCCCGAGCGATCGACGGAACGTACACCGAGTGTAAACCGTATTCGGAGCCGTTCAACGCTCTCCGCGAACAACTCTCGATACCAGACCATATCGCCGTGTTACTTGTTCACTACGACGGCGGCTGGTACTTCGGTCATCTGTATTGACCGCCACACTCGTCCGCGGTTCCACGCGAGGTGCCGTGCCACCACGACCCTCGGAAAGGTTATGCCCTCACAGAGTGAACGTATGTTTGTAATGGCGAACGGAAAAGTTGACTTCTTCAACAACACTGGCGGCTACGGTTTCATCTCGACTGACGACTCTGACGACGACGTGTTCTTCCACATGGAAGATGTCGGCGGCCCGGACCTCGAGGAGGGACAGGACATCGACTTCGACATCGAGCAGGCCCCGAAGGGCCCCCGTGCGATGAACGTCGTCCGCAACTAACGCGAGGTTCAACGTCGCCGCACGGTGACGACCGACGACTCGTTTCTTTCGGAACCGCTCTGCCCCGACGAGCGACGCGTCAGTTTTGATGGGGTCCCGTCGCTGTCGACTGCTATCCCAGCCGCTCGTCGAGGATGAGCCGCGTCTTCGTCGACTTGACCTCGTCCATCTCGCGGGCCTGCGTGATCAGTTCGTTGACCGCGCGCGTGTCGACCGCGTCGACGACGAGGACGATGTCCTCCTCGCCGGAGACCTGCCAGACGAAGTCGACCTCCTCCCAGTCGACCATCCGCTGGCCGACTTCGTCCGTGTTGACGTTCATCTCCACCGAGATCTCGATCATCGCCTTCACGTTGCCGGTGCGGGTCGTGACGGTGAACCGCTCGATCACGCCCTCGTCGGTCATCCGGTCGACGCGGTTGCGCACGGTCCCCTCGGAGGTCCCGACTCGGTCCGCGATCTCCGTGTACGGGGTCCGCGCGTCCCGTCGCAGGATCGAGAGGATCCGTCGGTCGAGGTCGTCCATACCGGTCCGTCTCTCCCCCGTCGCCTTACCCGTTACGAATATCGTAACGAACCTTCGAACGACGCATTTATTACCCTTTACGCGTACGTTTCTCGTAATGTCGGACGCCTACATCGCGCTGGCCGACGGACGCGTGTTCGAAGCGCGCGCCCGTGCGCCGGGGCGTACTCGCGGCGAACTGGTGTTCACGACCGCGTACACCGGCTATGAGGAGTCGCTCACCGACCCCTCCTACGCCGAACAGATCCTCACCTTCTCGTACCCCTTGATCGGGAACTACGGCGTCCGAAGCGAACGGTTCGAGTCCGACTCGGTCCAGCCCCGCGCGGCGGTCGCGCGGGAGCTGACCGACGACGTCGCCGACTGGCTCGCCGGCGAGGGCGTGCCCGCCGTCGACCACGTCGACACCCGCGAGATCGTCACCACCGTCCGCGAGGAGGGTGCGATGGCCTGCGGGATCGCGGCCGGCCCGGACGCGACCCCGGAGGACGCGGTCTCGGAGATGGAGGCGTGTAAGCCGATGAGCGACCACGTCGACATCGGCGCGCAGGTCTCCGTCACGGAGCCGACCGTCCACGAGGGTGGCGGCGACGTCGACGTGGCCATGCTCGACTGCGGCGCGAAGGGCTCTATCGTCTCCTCGCTCACCGAGCGCGGCGCTGACGTCCACGTCCTCCCGTACGACGCGACCCCCGAGGACGTGGCCGCCGTCGAACCCGACGTGCTCTTCGTCTCTAACGGCCCGGGTGACCCGGAGAACTTCGTCGCGGCCCAAGAGGTCGTCGACGAGTTCGCGGGCGAGGTGCCGCTGGCCGGCATCTGTCTCGGCCAGCAGGTGATCACGAGCGCGCTCGGCGGCTCGACCGAGAAGATGGCGTTCGGCCACCGCGGCGTCAACCAGCCCGTCAAGGACCTCCGCACGGACAAGGTCGTGATGACCACGCAGAACCACGGCTACACGGTCGACGACACCGGTCCGCTGGAGGTGACGCAGGTGAACGTCAACGACGACACCGTCGAGGGCCTCGACAGCGACGAACTCGACGTCATCACCCGCCAGTACCACCCCGAGGCGAACCCCGGCCCGCACGACTCGCTCGGCTTCTTCGACGAGGTGCTGGATCTGGCGACGTCGGACCGTCGAATCGCCGCGGACTGACGCCCGACCGGTCCCCGTTTCTCGCGGTCACAGCGCCCTCCGCTGACCAATCGGAGTACCACCCGGTCGACGTTCGCGACCCCCGCGCTCCCCGTCGCCGCCGTTTCTCCCCGTCTCAGACCGGCGACGTTTTCTCTCGTCCCCTCGCAGAGTGACGCGTGACAACCGAGATCCTGCTCACCAACGACGACGGGATCGACGCCGTCGGGATCCGGGCGCTCGCGGACGCGCTCTCGACCGAGTACGACGTGACGGTCGTCGCGCCCGAGAGCAATCAGTCCGGCGTCGGCGGCGCGCGCTCGTGGTGGGAGACGACGGTCGAGTACACCGAGACGGACCGCGGCTACGCGGTCGAGGGGACCCCTGCCGACTGCGTCGCGGTCGCGGACGTGGCGCTTGGACTCGACCCCGACGTCGTCGTCTCCGGCTGTAACCACGGGCCGAACATCGGCGCGCACATCCTCGGGCAGTCCGGCACCGTCGGGGCCGCGATGGAGGCCTCCTTCCTCGGCACGCCCGCGATCGCGGTCTCGCTGTACGACCGCGGCAACCTCCCCGTGCCGCCGACGCTCGACGCCGGCGACTTCGCGGTCGCCGGCGAGGTCGTCGCCGACCTGCTCGACCGGATCGACGAGGGGATCCTCCCGTTCGGCGCGGACGTGCTGAACGTCAACGTGCCGGCCGCGGACGACGAGGCGGCGGTGGATCCGACCTACCGACTGACCGAGCCGGCGCGCGGCTTCGACGTGATCGAGTTCCACCCCGGCGAGGAGGGGCCCGAGAACGAGAGCGTCCCCGAAGACGAGAACGTCCCCGAAGGATGGGAGTTCGGCGAGCGTCGCGGCGAGATGGGGATGGAACTCCGCGACCGCTTCTGGCGGGAGTTCCTCCGCGGCGACGTCGCGGACGACCCCGGTTCGGACCGCCGGGCGGCCGTCGAGGGCGAGGTGAGCATCTCGCCGCTGTCGAGTTCGCGCGCGGTCGCGGGCGACCGGGCCGGCGACCTCGTCGAACCGGCTCGCGGCGCGGAGACGGGCGCGGATTGAATACGGCCGGCCGGCACCGCTGATATCCTATTCTCCGGACATGTTCTCGCCCGAAACAGCCGTTCGATGAGATCTGCTTATTGAGTGTCGAGATTGCTACTAGCTCAAAGAAATGTCCCGATAGCTACGCGAGATACAGCGCGCGTGTGTATGAAAATCACTCGTGAGTGATCGTTTTACTCATCGACAGGAGAAAATTGAGCAGGACGCGGCGTGTCTCCCGCCTGTAAGAGATCAGTAGTTCATCAGATCGAAAAGCAGAGCTCTCACACGCGATTCGAGGCTCCGGTTAACGCTCCCAGCCGGCCGGCGCGCGCGTGTGTCCCCGTACCGGTCGATCTTGGTTTCAATGCGATACGTCAGCGACCGCTCTCCAGCGCCGTCTTGAAGGTCAATGACGACGGCACGATTGTCGACGATCCGCCGGAGTCGCCCCGTCTTACGGTGTAGTGTCACCTCTATCCAACAGTCGCCGAACGCCGACGCCGAAATGGGTGCGAACGGCAGTGGAACGACCTGTGCGTACGCATCTGCTCCGGTGACGCGGTACGTGACGGTCGCGTCATCGGCAGCGGTTCGCGTCCAGTCGGTCCGGTGAGGGCGGATGAAATCACGACCGACTGGCTCGAAGGCTCGCTCGTAGTCACCGTCGGGTATGTGTCCGCTCCGCTTGTCTGAGACGCGTACAGCGTCTCCCTCTGGCGTCGGCGCATCGTGGTCATAGAGCCAAGCTCCGTCTGTGATGTAGCGCACGTTCGTCAACGGAAGGTCGTAACTATCGTTGAGCACTCGGTTGTAGTGAAGGAGCGCCCACAGCGTCTGATGGGGCGTGATGTACTCCCTGTCAGGGGCGTCCGCGAGACGACTGCTGTTTGTCAGCGGCGTCTCGAACGTCGTTAGCGTGTGGAGGTGCCGCCGTCGTGAGGGTTCGTGCCACAGCTTGCGGATATCGAGGTCATACGGTGTCTCACCGGTCCAATCTTCCAGAACCCGGACCTTGGTGACGGCTCGATGATCGACAGCGTGGCGATGTCGAGCAGCCGCAATAATACGCTCACGCGGCGATTCGCCTGTCGGCAGCGCCGGGTCGTATGGACGAATGTCTGTAACCCGGAGGCCACCGTACCCCGTGATCGTACCGAGGGCCGTTATGCCCGCCCCGGCGAGGAACCTCCGTCGGTTCATTCGCCACCCTCGGAACGAGTCATCTCCGGCCGCCAGTTACCGACCGCCTGCGAGTTCTGCTGCTCTGGGCCCTCCCAGACCACATGGGTCGTCGCCGGGGCCGAGATCTCGTGATGTAGCGTCGCTCCGGGTGTAAGTGGGAACTCGGAGGCCGTGTCGGTATCGTCCCGGTCGACCCACACCGTCTCAACGCCTTCGGGGTCTGGTGTGATTACACTGAGTCGCCCGGTGTTTTCGGCCGTCAAGCGGTTGCCACGATCGAACGTTACGATGAGTACAGATCGGTCGGGGTCCCAGTCGAAGGAGGCGAAAACGTTCGGGGCACTGGTCGGGTATGACTCCGTTAAGGGGCCAGTCGGTGTAAGCGAGCAGCCGGCGAGAGCGGGAGTGAGTGCTACAAGGAGGGAACGCCGATACACACGTTGTTGATGTTGCGAACGCGTAAATAAGGTTAGGCAACCGCCTCCACGAACCGGAGAGAAATACGATTACCCCACCGCCCGCTTGCGGAATCTATCCGCGAATCATTTTAGAATTCTGATATAACATGGCTAGATCCGTACTGTGTGTCAGTATGTGGATCACCTGTGCTGAGCGACTGAGAGAGCAAAATTGTCAATTTCTATTGAATTCAACAAGGCTGGCCGTACTTACCCGAGGCCAGAGGCGGGTCAGCGCCGTCGCCCGGGTCGTCGCCGCCCGCCGCTGAACTCCGCTGCGAGCCGTCCGAGGTACCACACGACCGCCAATCCGAGGAGGAGGCCGCCGCCGAGCGCGGCGAGCAGTTGGACCGGCGACGGGTCGAACTGGAGGGCGATCAGCGGCGGCGAGACGGTGACGATCGCGAGCAACACGAGCTTTATCTTCCGATTTCCGGCGTCTCGCTCCGCCTCGGAGATCGGTCCTACCACGCCGACCCCCTCCTCCGCGTTCCGACGACCGTCGACGCTGCGCTCATGCGTCCACCACGCCCCCGGCGACCATCAAGGCCACGAACCGAACCCGTTCGTCCGGGTCAGGGCCCCCGATCCGGGCGGTCACGCCTCTCGTCCTGCCGAAAGTCTGCCCGTTCTGTCCGGGCGGGTAAAAGCGTCTCGACCGTTTACGCCGGTAGCGGCCCGTTACGCGCGTGAACGGTCTCGGTAGTTTAAGCCGGTCCGTCGGCTCGTGTCGAGCGCCCCTACCCGCCGTCCCGCACGCGGCGCGCCGTCGCGGCGGTCGCCGCCCACGCCGCCCGTGCTGTCCGGCCGGGCCGCGCTGTCCGCTCCGCCTGCGCCGCTGGGGGATCCGCCCCTCCCCGCCGTTTCGCGGCGTTTTTGACCCGACCCCGCCAAGCGAGCCGTATGGACGACGAACTCCGCGAGCGCGTCGCGGCGGCCGGCGAGGCCGCGGCGCTTTTCAACGCGCTCAAGCACGGCAACGATCCGGAGGTGGGCGCGATCATGGGCCCGATCATGGGCGAGAACCCCGAGTTCCGCCCGCACGGCGACGAGATTCCGGGCGTCCTCGCACCGGTCGTGAACGAGGTCGCCGAGTTGGACGACGCCGAGCGCCGCGAGCGGCTCGGCGAACTCGCGCCCGACAGGCTCGCGGAGCTCGAGGCGGAGGCGGAGGCCGACGACCGCGTCCTCCCCGACCTGCCGAACGCCGAGGACGGGGAAGTCGTGATGCGCGCCGCGCCGAACCCGAACGGCCCGTGGCACGTCGGTCACGCCCGAATGCCCGCCGTCATCGGGACGTACAAGGAGCGCTACGACGGGGAGTTCATCTGCCGGTTCGACGACACGGACCCGGAGACGAAGCGACCCGACCTTGACGCCTACGACGCCATCCTCGAAGACATCGAGTACCTCGGCTTCGAGCCGGACCGCGTGATTCGGGCGTCCGACCGGCTGGAGACGTACTACGACCACGCCCGCGAGCTGATCGACGCCGGCGGCGCGTACACCTGCTCGTGTTCCGGCGACGAGTTCTCGGAGCTGAAGAACGCGGGCGAGGCGTGTCCCCACCGCGAGAAGGACGGCGAGACGGTCCGCGAGGAGTTCGAGGCGATGGTCGACGGAGAGTACGGCTCCGGCGAATTGGTCCTCCGCGTCAAGACCGACATCGAACACAAGAACCCCGCCCTGCGCGACTGGGTCGCGTTCCGCATGATCGACACGCCGCACCCGCGCGAGGAGGCCGCAGAGTACCGCTGCTGGCCCATGCTCGACTTCCAGTCCGGCGTCGACGACCACCTCACGGGCGTCACGCACATCATCCGCGGCATCGACCTCCAGGACTCCGCGAAGCGCCAGCGGTTCGTCTACGACTACTTCGGCTGGGAGTATCCCGAGGTGCTCCACTGGGGCCACGTTCAGGTCGACGAGTACGACGTGAAGCTGTCGACCTCGACGATCAAGGAGCTGATCGAGACCGGCGAGCTGACGGGCTGGGACGATCCCCGCGCGCCGACGATCCAGTCCATGCGCCGCCGCGGCATCCGCGGGCAGGCGCTCGTCGACTCGATGACGGAACTCGGCATGTCCACCTCCGACGTCGATCTGGCGATGTCCTCCGTGTACGCGAACAACCGAGACCTCGTCGACGACGAGGCGAACCGGTACTTCTTCGTCCGCGACCGCGACGACGCGCCCGCCGTGGAACTGCCGGTCGTCGACGGCGACGAACCCGCGCCCGAGGCGGGCCACCCGCCGCTCCACCCCGACCACGCCGACCGCGGCGACCGCGAGGTCCCCGCCGGTCGCGTCGTCGTCGAATCCCCCGACCTCCCGGACGAGGGCGAGCGCGTCTGGCTGAAGGGGTACGGCTGCGTCCGTCACGCGGGCGACGAACTCGTCTTCCTCGACGCCGACATCGACGTGGTCCGCGACGGCGACGTGGACGTGATCCACTGGGCCCCCGCCGACGAGGGGCTGGAGACGCTCCTCCGGACCGTCGAGGGCGACGTGCGAGGGATCGCCGAACCGGCGCTCGCCGACGTCGACCCCGACACGGTGATCCAGTTCGTCCGCGTCGGCTTCGCGCGGATCGACGCGTTCGACCCCGACGCGACCGACGAGGCGGGTGGTCCGGACGGCTCCGAGGATCTGGTGGCGTACTACGCGCACCCCTGACCGGAACGTCCCGACCCCGCGGAGTTTAAGCGTCCGAGCACCGAATCACGGTCAAGATGGCTATCGACCCGAACTTCGAAACGAACCGCGAGCGGGCCGGCGAGGAGGACGGCGTCGCCGTGTGGGGACCCGTCGAACCGCCGGAAAAGCAGGGAATACGCGGCACGCACGTCGCGGTCGACTTCGATATCTGTCTCGCCGACGGCGCGTGTCTGGAGGACTGCCCGGTCGATGTGTTCGAGTGGGTCGACACGCCCGGGCACCCGGAGTCCGAGCGGAAGGCGAACCCCGCCGACGAGGACCAGTGTATCGACTGTATGCTCTGCGTCGACGTCTGCCCGGTCGACGCGATCGACGTCGACCCCGGTCGCGAGAACCGCTTATAAATAGTCGAACGTGCCGGCGCGGCGTTGACGCTCGGAGTCTCGGTTTCCCGGCTGTACGAGGGTGGTTCCGCTTATAAGTCGCTGATCGACGTGAACTCTTCCGAAGCCCCAGTCGCTCGGCTATACGCTGTGATCCCGTTCCGAGTGTGACCGCCGAAGCCCCAGCCGCGAGGACTCGATGCGCTCGCTGCGCGCCTCACTCGGTCACTTCGTTCCCTCGCTGCGGTGCTTGCGTCGCGCGTCTTCGTCCTCGCGGCTGCCCCTTCGAGTCCCACCCGACCGCACAGCACCTCGTGCCTCCCCAGCCTCGTCAGTCGCCTCCGCTTCGCTCCGGCGACTGACTCCCTCGCGCGGTGCTGCGTCGCGGCCGCCACCGGCGGCCGCTCGCAGGCACGCGCCACCGCATCGTTCACCTATAAACTATCGTGTCGGCTCTGTCAGTCGTTTATAAATCGTTCACGCTCCCTGCGCGCGAACTCGGTGCCGTACCGCTCGACGAGCGGGACGGCGGCGTCGCCGAGCGCGCGCCGACACGCGCTCAGCGAGGCGAAGCCGAGGTCGTCGGCGACCCCCTCCCACGACCGGCCCTGAAGCACCTTCCGAACGAGCAGGCGCTCTTCGCGGTCGTCGATGGGGGCGTCGCCGTCCCCTTCTATCAGCGCCGCGAGCGCGAGGTCGCGGAACGCGCCGGGCGCGCTGTCGTACATCCCCGGCCCGACTGACGCGCCGACGACGGAGCGCCACTCGGTCTCGGTGAGATCGACCGCGACGGGGGCGGAACACGCCCGGAGCGCCCCGCGAATCACGTCCGGGTCGACGTCGCGGTGCGCGTCCGAGAGCCCGTCCCGCTCGCGGTCCCGGAACGCGACGGCGTGGCGGTCGAGCAGGTCGCGACCCGCCGCCGTCTCCGGCCGGAGCATGACCGCGGAGTGTTCCCCCGAGGCGTCGTTCCGGGTCGTCGAGAGGTGGACGATCCGGTAGCCGGCCCGCCGCCAGAAGCGGAGGAGCCGCGGCGTCGCGCCGTAGCCGACCGAGAAGTAGTCGACGGGGTCGCCGTCGTCTCCCGCGCGGTCGCCGCCGAACTCCGCGTGGACCTCGTCGAGCAGCCGCGAGCCGAACCCCGCGTCCCGGAGCGCGTGGTGGGTCGCGATCCGGACCGTCCGCAGGCCGTACGGCCCGGCGGCGCTCTCGTCGCGCAGCTGGCTCGTGAGCACGTCCGGCACCATGTTCCCGCGGACGCGCTCGCCCTCGTACATCCCCCGCCGCGTCTCGGCGTCCAGTCCGCCCTCCCGCGCGAGCAGCGCGACCGCGACGACCCGGTCGCCCGCGACCAGCGCCCGCGCGACGAGGTTCGGCGCGTCGAGCAACCGCGCGAGGTCGTTCGGCTCGGTCCGGTAGTGCGCGGCGACGAGCAGCCCGAACGCCTCGCCGAGCAGCGTCTCGTCCGCGAGCAGGTCTTCAGGATCGAGCGCCCGGTACGTCGCGTCGCCGACCGACGCGTCCGCGACCGCCTCGTCCACCGCGGGCCGGGCGTCGAGCAGGAGCGCGCGCGACGCCCAGGCCTCCACCGGATCGTCTCGCGCGTACCGGATCGGCTCGTCGAGCCGCACGTCCCGCACCGCGAACCGCGAGTCGAGCAGCCGCTCGCGGAACCGGACCGCGAACCCGCGGCCCGCCCCCTCGTAGCCGTGGACGGTCGTACAGAACGCCACCGCGGGCGCGTCGAGGAACCCCTCCAGCAGCCGCACCGGGAGCGCCGCCGCCTCGTCGACGATCACGGCGTCCGCCGCGGCGGCCTCCGCCGCGGCCGCCGCGGGCGGCAGAAACCGGACGCGACCGCCCGCCGGAGTCCGGAGGTCGCGGTCGTCGCCGTCGCCGACCTCGCCGCCGTGCCCCTCGGTTTCCCCGCCGATCAGCCCCCGCGCTCGCGCGAACACCTCCGCGGCGTTCCGGAACCCGGGCGCGGTGACGAGCACGTCGCCGCCCCCGAGTGCGAGTGCGCCCGCCGCCAGCCCGGCCGCGCTCGACTTCCCGCGCCCCCGGTCGGACTCGACGACGACCGCGGAGCCGGGACTCGCGAGCGCCTCGAACGCCCGCAGCGCCCGCGACTGATCGCCCGTGAGACAGGCGGCGTACGCGGCCGCGGGGAACACTGCGTCCGGCGGCGCGCTCGGCCGGTCGACGGACCCGCGATCCGCTTCTGCTTCCGCCGCCGCTCCCGCCCCGGTGAGTCCGTCGCGTTCGAGAACGTCTCCGTCTGCGTCGTCGCCGAGCGCGACGATCGCGACGCCGGGGTGAGTTCGGAGCGTCGAAACGAGGCGCTCGCGGAACCGCCCCGTCACGTCGTCGACGCCGTACGGAGGCACCCCGAGCGAGTCGTCGAACCGGTCGCGGATCCCCGGCCAGTCGTCGAGCGCGGGCGTCAGGAGGATCAGGAGTCCGCCGCCGTCGACAGCGCCGACCGCTCGACCGAGCGCGTTCGGGACGAACCGCTCGTGGCAGTCGAGGATTACCGCCTCGCGGGTGCGCCCCAACAGCTCGTCGGCGCTCCGCGGTCGGTGTTCCTCGAATCGGAACCCCTCTCGCGTCGAGACGATAGAGACGTCCTCGTCGTCGATCTCGACCGCCTCGACCGCGTCGTAGGCGACGTCGATCGCGCGGTCCCGGTCGCCGGCGAGCGCGAGGACCCGCCGCTCGTTCGCCCGCTCGGCCTCGGCCCGTAGCTCCCGCGTGACCCCCGCGATCATCTTCGCTCGTCGTTGCCGAGGCGCGGACATGTGTCTTCCCCTCCGCGCGTGCCCTTTCGAACGGAGCCGAGTCCGCCCGTCCGCTCGCGTCCGGCGGAGGCGGGAGGCTTACGGCCGCGCGGCGCGTCGCTCCGGGCATGACCACGGTCACGCTCATCGGGACTCGGCTCGCCGACGTGGGTCGCGAGTTCGTCTACGAGGGGGAATCGACCGACTGCGAGGGGTGTCCCTACCGCGGCCAGTGCCTGAACCTCTCCGAGGGGAAACGGTACCGTGTGACCGACATCCGGGAGAACGCGCAGACGCTCGACTGCGCGGTCCACGACGCCGGCGTCCGTGCGGTCGAGGTCGAACCCGCGTCGGTTCCGGCGAACGTCCCCTCGAAGCGCGCCTACGCCGGCAGCAAGGCGTCGCTCGCCGGCCCCTGTCCGCACACCGAGTGCCCGAGCCACGGCTACTGCGTCCCCGACGGTGCCGACTTCGACGACGAGCGCGTCATCGATCGGGTGCTGGGTGAGCCGCCGCACGAGACGTGCGCGCTCGACCGAGACCTGACGCTCGTGGAGTTCCGCGCGGAAGAGTAACGCCGCGGGACCGACCCCTCTCGGCCGCTACAGCGACGTGACCGCGTTCAGCGTGATCCGAATCGCGCGCTCGACGTTGTCTTTCGCCTTCTCCGGCAGTTCGTCGTCGGAGTCCGCGCCCTTCTGCGAGCCGGCGACGAGGTTCCCGTCGACGGTACAGATGGCACCCGCGGCCAAGCCCTTGCGGCGCGCGAGCGAGAAGACGGTCGCGGCCTCCATCTCGATCGCGAGCAGGTTCGCGTCGTTCCAGTCGTCGACGTACTCGTCGCTCTCGTTGTAGAACGCGTCGTCGGAGACGATCGGTCCGACGTGGATCTCCTCGTCGTTGTCCTCCGCCGCCCCGACGAGTCCGGTGAGCACGTCGTAGTCCGGGACCGCGGGGTAGTTCGCGGACTCGTAGCGCTTGCTCGTCCCCTCCTCCTTGGCCGCGCCCGTCGCGACGACCATGTCGCCGACCTCCATGTCCGGCTGGAGCGCCCCGCAAGTGCCACAGCGGACGAACGTCTCGACGCCGACCCGCGAGAGCTCCTCGACGGCGATCGCGGCGGAGGGACAGCCGATCCCCGTCGAACAGATCGTGAGGTCGACGCCCTCGTAGCTCGCGTTGACGACCTTGTACTCGCGGTTCTGCGCGACGACCTCGCTGTCGTCACAGAGGTCCGCGATCCGGTCGACGCGCCCGGGGTCCCCGGGAATGATCGCGATGTCGTGTACGTCGCCCTCCTCGACCAGCAGGTGCGGCTGTTTCGCCATATCGGCGGAGACAGCCGCCGCGCGCAAAAACGGACCGGTCGGCGGGCGGGGAACACCCCACAACCTCGGAGGATAGTTTTGATGCGTGCCTTTTATTCTAATATATTCTCTTTGAAATAATTAAGATCTGATATCAGGTCACGATTCCAAGACGTATGTGTGTTTTTCACACACAGTCGCTCAAGCGTTAATTCCTCAACACCCCTCATATCAACTGATGGAGTTCACCCGCCGTCAGTACATTGCGACTGCTGGCCTCGCGGCACTCGCAGGCTGTACCAGCGGCGTAAACGGCGGATCCGAGCGATCTTCGACGACAGCGGAGACGAGTCCCGACGAATCGACGCCGGAGATCGACGGGGTCGTCCCGACTGCCGAGGAGCCACTGGCTCTCTCGATGGACCCCGGCGAGTACGAATCGCTCGCGATCTCGGGTGGACCGTCCAAAGACGGGATTCCCTCCATCGACGACCCCTCGTTCGTCGACCCCGATGACGCCGGTTTCCTGGATCCGGGTGACCCCGTGTTCGGCGTCATGCTGAACGGTGAGACAAAGGCGTACCCACAGAAGATCCTCGTACAACACGAGATCGTCAACGATCGCCTCGGTGATCTCCCCGTCGCGGTGACGTACTGCCCGCTGACCGGGACCGTCCAAGGGTTCGATCGCGGCGAGACGACGTTCGGCGTCTCCGGCCGCCTCATCAACAACAACCTCGTCATGTACGACCGAGCGACCGAGGCTTGGTGGCCGCAGATTCTCGCGACGTCGATACCTGGTCCGTGGAACTCCTCTCCCGGGACCCGATCGCTACGGGAGTTCAGACTCGTGTGGACGACGTGGGAGCAGTGGCGAGACCTCCGTCCAGACACCCAGGTCCTCTCGACGGACACCGGATCCGCGAGAAACTACGGTAGAGACCCGTACGGATCGTACAACCCGCTCGGGGGCTACTATGCCGGCGAGAACACCTTGTTCGAACCGCTCAGTGACGACGACCGCTTCGAGCGGAAACGCGTCTTCATGTGCGCCCGGACCGCCGACGGCGCGGTCGCGTTCGACAAATCCACACTCCTCTCGGAACGAGTGATGTCGGGTGAACTGGACGGGACACCGGTCGTCGCGGTCGCCGATCAGCGGTTGGCCACCGGATACGTGTATCTGAACCCCGACGAACGGACGGTCACGACCGACGCGGATACGGTGGTCGTCGGCGACGACACGTACGAACCGAACGCACTTCCGCTAGAGCGGATCCACGTGTTCGACGCGATGTGGTTCGCCTGGCACGGGTACTATCCGGACACCAATGTCTACGCGTAACGCCGCCGTACGGCTCGAATCCGCCGTCTCTAGGACCTTCGCGGCTACCGGCGGGGTCTTCCGTCGGACCGATGCGACGCTCGTCGTCGTCGGAACCGCGGTCGGGTACCTGATAGCCTATCTATACGCGCTCGGGCACCTCGCGCCGGGGGTCGGCGGGTTCGACCTGTTCGTCGTTTCCGGCGCTTTCGAGAAGTTCTTCCAGCCGGAACTGGGTCCGTTCTCGTTCACGCCCGTCGTTCGGGTGTCGGCCGGACCGGTGACATATTTGTTTTCGCTCAACACCGTACTGGGAATCGCGATCGCCGGTCTGGTCGGTCTCAACCTCGGTCTGACGTATCTCGCGTGGCGACAGCCGGCGGCCTGCGGAGTCGGGTCCTCGTCGTCCGGCGTCATCGCAAGTATCCCGGCAGTCCTGTCGGGCACCGCCTGCTGTGGCCCGGTCGTGTTCATCGTCCTCGGGATTCAGGCGTCGGGCATCGTCGTGACGGCGTTCCAGTTCCTGCTACCGATCGCCGTCGTGCTGTTGGTCGGCAGTCTCGTCCTCGTCGGCCGACAGATCGACCCCGAAAGGCTGTGAACGGGTCGTCGTCCCGTCACCTGCGACCGACGGACACGTGGAACGCGTCGGGTCCGTGGTCGTCCTGCCACGCGAAGGCGTAGAGCCGTCGCGTCGGGACCCGCCGCAGCCGTCGTCCGTCGTCGCTTTTCCCCGTCGCAGGCGTCCAGACGGTACCGTCGCCGTGGACGACACCGTCCTCGATCCGGAGTTCGAAGTCCGGTCGCTCGAAGGCGTGGAGGCCGTCGCCCGTCGCGAGGACGACGACGTCGGTCTCACCCACCGTCGCCTCCACGACGCCACCGGCCGTCTCAACGGTCGGAAGTGGAAACCCGAGCGCCCCGCCGCCGGTCGGCGTCACGCCGAGGACCACCGCCTTCGGGTCGAGGTCGTCCCGATCCCACTCGCGCTCCAGGCCCTCGCCGCGCATCCCGCGAAGCCCGAACGCCTCCCGCTCCTCGTAGGCCTCGTAGCCGGAGGGGTCGTACCCGCTCACGGCGGCCGACCCCTCAGACTCGGGCTGGAGGACGAGCCCGCCGGGGTGGGCCTCGCGGAAGGCCGCGTACGTCGTCATCGGACCGGGCCGAACCCGGAGCTGCTCGCCGGCGAGCGCGCCCGCAATGCACTCGCCGGTGGACTGCTTCCACTCGGAGTCGGTCTCGCGGTCGTACAGGACGAGGTCGTCGTCGGCCAGCTTCCCCGAGACGCCGAACGCGAGCCGGCGTCCGTCGACGGTCGCGTCGTAGACGACGCCGCTGCCGCAGATCGGACACCACGTGACGGCGATCGGATCGCCGTCTCCCCCTACGGTAGGAATCACATCGTTGACGACCTCGTGATAGTTCAGTATCCGAATCGGGTAGGCGCGCGCCGGCGTCGCGTCGTCGGCCGGCTCGACGACCAGGACATCGTCGTCCGGATCGCCGAAGTAGCCGTCTCCGAACGTCGGGTCGTCGACGCTCGGGATCGCGTCCTTCGGGAGGACAGACGCGACGTTCATGGCCGAGACATTCGAGTCGCTCGAATCACTCGGGTCGCTCACTGGTCGTCGGGGGGCGTGAGGTGTTCCCTCCCCCAGTCACGCATGGCGACGATCACGGGTTTCAACGACCGCCCGCGGTCCGTCAGCGAGTACTCCACGCGGAACGGCTTCTCGCTGACGACGGTTCGGTCGACGAACCCGTGCTCCTCTAAGTCTTCGAGGACGTCGGACTGTACCTTCCCCGAGATCCCGTCGACGTCCTCCTTGAGCGCGTTGAATCCCAGCGGGCCGTTCTCCAGGAGTCGGTGAATGACGACCGGATGCCACTTCTTGCCGATCAGCGTCGCCGTCGTCGTGATCGGACACCACTCGCTGCCCGCACACCACACCTCTAGCGGCTCCGAATCCGTGCTCATACCCGATCTACGGCCGCCACAAAAATAAAGATACGTTTAGTAAGTAGGTGAGGAGACGAAACCGACTGTCGTGTCGCAAGGCCGCGTCGATCGGGTCGCTCGCGTCCCCGAGAATTTCGTCTGCGACTCTTAAGCTCACCAGTTGGTAACCCGGTTACCGACACGTTCGCGCGGGCTTAATAGTTACTCGACCATACCAAGTTACTACAGGTAACCATGAGTGAACTCGAAATAGACGCCGACAGCACGGCCCTACTGGTCACCGACCCGCAGATCGACTTCCTGAAGCCCGATAGCGTGGTCTGGGACAAGGTGGGCGAGACCGTCGAGGAGAACGCCGTCGTCGACAAGATCCGACGCCTCCGTGACGCCGCTCGGGAGGGCGACGTGCCCGTCTTCTACTCCCCGCACGAGTACGGGGACGCGGAGTACGAGAGCTGGGAGCACCTGAACACGATCGACCAGATCATGTTTGACACGCGGATGTTCGACACCGCCGGGGACGGTGCCGACTTCGTCCCGGAGCTCGAACCGGACGACAACACGTTCGTCCTCTCGCCGCACAAGCAGCTCTCCGGCTTCTGGAGCAACGATGTCCAGATCCAGCTCCGCCAGCGCGGGATCGACACGCTCGTGCTCGCGGGGATGAGCGCGAACCTCTGCGTCGAGTCACACCTCCGTGACGCCGTCGAGAACGGCTTCGAGGTGCTGACCGTGACCGACGCCACGGCGGCGGCCGGCGAGGAGGCGCTTCAGGCTGCGCTCACGAACTACGGGTTCATCGCCCACGAGACCGCCGAGACCGACGCCGTCGCGGAGCGCCTCGCCGCTGCGGAATAAATATCTGAGGCGAGATGTAGGGGCCCAGCTACACGACCAATGTACTTCTTTAAGTACGCCTGATAATTTGACGTATGGACAGACCGTCACCGAGCGATCGTCTCGCATTCAAGCCGGCAGGCGTCGCTATCGCGGTCGTCGCGTTCCTGCTGACGCGCGGAACGGTCGCAGACCTGCTGGTGACAGACACGGCGCTGGCGATGGAGATGAGTGCGGTGTTCGTTCTGGTAGTGGGGTTCGGTGTCGTCTTGTACGGCGTCAACCTCGCGATCAGCGCGCGAGACCGCGCGTACGCCCGAAGTGTCCTCGAATGGTTCGTCGCCGGCTCCGCGGCGGTCGGGCTCGCACTCGGACCGCTGGCGATGACGTCGTCGCCGGGTGACGCCACCGCGGCGGCGGCTGCCGTCGGAATCGTCGGCGGCGGCGCGGGGCTGCTCGTCGGAATCAGGGGTGCAGAGGCGGACCGGCGGCAGGCGGTCGTGGACCGGCAGATCGAACAGGCGCGGCTCCTCAACCGGATCCTCAGACACGAGGTCCGAAACTCCGTCACGATTCTCCAAGGGCACACGGACCTCCTGTTCGAAGGGCAAGCGGGAACCGCAGGTCGAAGTAAGACGGCGATCACCGACGCAATCGCTCGGATCGACCGGGCGGTCGACGAGACGCGATTCCTCACCGTCGGAACCGTCGACGGCGGCAGCGCGCTCGGTCCGGTGCGGATCGACGAGGCGATACGGCGACACGCGGAACGGACCGCCCGCGTCGAGTCGGCGGAGTCACCCCCGTCGGTGACGATCAGGGCCGACCGGTACTTCGACCGGCTGCTCGACGAGCTCGCGGCGCTTCCCGACTGGGCGGACGGGGGTGCCGGCCCCCTCGCAGTCGATGTCCGGGACCGACTCGTGGAGTTGTCCGTCACCGCCCCCGGAGCGTGGCTCAGCGACCGCGAACGCGAGGTGCTCGTCGAAGGGGTCCCCGAACAGGAGCGGAACGACGTGGACTACGGCGTCCCGGTCCTGCGGCTCCTCGTAGCCAGATACGGCGGTGAGGTGGTCGTCGACGCGACCGACAAGGAAACGACGGTCCGGGTGTTGCTCCCGCGGAGCAGTCGGAACGCGGCGAGCGGGGACGCCCCGGGGCTCGCGAGCGGGACGCTGTGGCGGACGCTCGGTATCGGGCTGGCGGCCGGCGTCGCGATGGGGGCCTTCTTCCAGGCGACGACCGGAACGCTACCTGTGATCGGCGCGCTGTACGGGGCTTCCGTCTCGTCGGTCGGATGGGTCGCGCACCTGTTCCACAGCGCCGTGTTCGCGACGGTGTTCACCGTCGCTCGGTCGGAGGTGCCGGACGATCTCCTCGGTGACTCCGTCGGCGCTACCGTCGCCGCGGGGATCGCCTACGGGCTCTTCCTATGGTTCGTCATGGCCGGCGTCGTCATGAGCCTCTGGTTGAACGCCGTGGGTGTCGCGACGCCGCTCCCGAACCTGAACGCGGCCTCGCTCGTCGGTCACCTCCTGTGGGGCGGACTCGTCGGCGCGCTCTCGGCGACGCTCCCGTCGCTCCCCGACCGGCAGGCCGTTCGGAACCGGCTGTCGACCGCGGTCGGTCGAAAACTCCCCTGAGTCGTCGAGCAAGTGGACGTTCGGCCGACGACGGCCGAGTCAGCCGACGAGTCCGGCGGCGACCGCGCCCCACGCGACCGTCGTCGTCGCGGCCGTGACCACCATCGTCGCGACCGCAGGCAGTGGTTCCTCCCGCCGCGTGAACCGCCGGTACCCGGGAACTAGACCGACCATCGGAACGAGCGTTCCGACCACAACGACCGACGGGAGCACACGACCGGCGAGCGCGACGCCGGATCCCGCGGCGGCGAGGCTTACGAGCCCGTACACCGCTCGAAGTCGACGGGGTGACCACCGCGTCGCGAGCGTCTGCTTCCCGACCGCGGCGTCCGCCCGGCGGTCCGGCCACTGCGTCTCCAGGAGGTTCACGAACACAACGAGCGCGAACGGAACGGTCGCGAGCGCGGCGTCGAGTGTCAGTTCGCCGGCGACGACCGCGAACCCGTACAGCGGCAGTGCGATCCCGCCGAGCGCGGCGTTCGTGATCTCGCCGAATCCGCGCCACGCGAGCCGGAGCGGCCCGACCGAGTACTGCCAGCCGACGAGGAGGATCCCACCGAGCAGGACGGCGTGAACCGTCGACAGCGGTCGTCCGCCCAGCGGACTCGCGGCCCAGGCGAGCAGCAACAGACCGATCGCGGCGGACGCGACCGCGGCGCACAGCGCGAGGCGACGCTGGAGACCGGTCTCGGCGAGCGCGCCACTCCCGCCGGAGAAGGGGGTGCGGTCCGTGAGCGCGTCGGTCTCAGCGTCCGCGTACTCGTTCGCGTAGTGGACGCTCGCGGCGACCGAGACGAGCGCGGCTAGACCGATACCCACATTCGCAAGGTCGACCGTCGCGCCCCGACCGAGCGCCATCGAGACACCGAGGGCGTACACGAGCCCGATCAGCGCGATCTGTGCGGGGCGGGACATCCGCCAGAGCGCGACGAGAACGGTGCGACGGTCGGACTCGCACATCCGTCAGTCGGCGCGCAACGCCCGAACCTCGTCGAGCAGGTCGTCGATCTCCGGGCGGTCGGCGGGCATCCGCCCCTCGTACGTGTACGCGACGACCGGCTCGCCGGACCGGACATCGAGGACCATCGCGACCGGCATCCGCCCGACGAGGTCGTGGAGCGAGCCGAGGACGCCGAACCGCACCGGCTGGTCGTAGGCGTCGCTCACGTCGGTGTTCGGGTCCGCGAGTAGCGCGAACGGGAGGTCATAAGAGTCCTGCCACTCGGCGGCCCGCTCCACGGGTTCCGGAAGGATCGAGACGACCGACGCGTTCAGCGCCTCGAACTCGTCGTACCGGTCGGCGGTCGCCTGGACCTGCTTCCGGCAGTTCCCGCAGTGGTAGTCCCGCTGGAACAGCAGGACAATAGCGTCGAGGTCCGAGTCGGCGGCGGCCGCGGACAGCGAAAACGGGTCCGGCCCGGCGGCGACGTTCGGCAGTTCGAAGTCGGGGACCGGCTCGGAGGAGGCGGTCGCGTCGGTCATACCGTACATACGCGGTCCCGCGACATAACGCTCGGTCGGTCTGCCGCGTGCCGCGCCCAACCGCAGCGGCTTTTCGCTTCCCGCCCGAGAGATCCGACTATGACAGCGTCCGAGTCGACGCCGGCCCCCGGTCCGCCGTCGGAGATCGATTCCGCCCCCGTCGAGACTTCGCAGCGGTTCCTCCGCGCGGTCCGTGCCGGCTCGGAACACGATCCAGCGCGCGAGGACGCGCGCACTCGTCTCGCCTATCTCTCGGAGAGCGACTTGGACGCCCTCGGTCCGGACGAGCGGCTCGCCTTCTGGCTGAACGCGTACAACGCTGCGACGGGCGACGCGCTACTGTCGGAACCGGACCGGTTCGAGAGCCGTCGCCGGTTCTTTTCGGAGCCGATCGTCACCGTGGCCGGCGAGGACCTGAGTCTCGATGCGATCGAACACGGGATCCTCCGCGGCTCGCAGTGGAAGTACGGACTCGGATACGTCCCGAACCCGCTCCCTTCGGCGTTCGTCAGGCGGCATCGAGTGGCGGAGCCGGACTTCCGCGTCCACTTCGCGCTCAACTGCGGTGCTGCCTCCTGTCCGGCGGTCGCCGCCTACGACGCCGAGACGGTCGACGCGGACCTCGACGCGTCGACCGAGAACTACCTCCGGAGTGAGACCCTCGTCGAGGACGGGACCGCGTACGTGCCGCGGCTCCTCCTCTGGTACCGGGGCGACTTCGGCGGCCGGAGCGGCATTCGACGGATCCTGCGCGAGTACGACGTCGTCGACCCCGACGGCGTGTCGCGGGTCCGGTACCGCGAGTACGACTGGTCGCTCGCGCTCGGCGCGTTCCGCGACGAGGGAGGAGACGAATGAGCGACGACGGCCTGCTGGGCTCGCTGTCGGTGGTCGGCCTCCTGAGCCTCTGTTGTATCGGCGTCGGCGGGATCGCGGGCGGTGCGGTCCTCGCCGGCGGCGGCGCCTCCGCGACCGTCCTCACCACGGGCGCGTCGAGCGCTCGCGGCGCGCTGATCTCAGGGGGCGTCACGTTCGCGACGGTGTTCGTCGCGGCCGCCGTGATTCGGTGGCGGCTGAATCGGTGAGTCGGTGGCGGAGACGGTCAGAGGACCCCGGCACCGCCGAGTACGAGCCTGACGCCGATTACCGTCAGTAGGCCGAGGACGACGCCGCGGCGGAGCCGTTCGCTCACCCGGTCGCGGAGCCGCTTCCCGACGGCGACGCCGACGACCGCCGGGACAGCCGCGGCGACGGACGCGAGGGCAAACGCTGCGTCCGGGTAGAAGCCGAGCGCGCCGGCGGCGACGACCCGGAGGCCGTTGATCCCGACGAACACCAGCGCCACGACCCCGACGAACAGCCCGTGCGAGAGGTCGAAGCTCCGGACGTACGCGACGAGCTGGACGCCGACGTTCGTCGCGCCGAAGAGGACGCCGGAGACGACGCCGACGACGGCCATGACGAGCGGCGTTTCGGCGGTCCCGCGATTGCTCACGCTCGACAGGTCCGGAAGCGGCACCGCACGCTGAGCGGCCGCCACGAAGCCGAGCGAGACGAGTCCGAGCAGCACGCGCACCGGGGCCTCGGGGAGTCGGTCGAGCAGGGCCATCCCCGCGACGGTGCCGACAAGCGCGGCGACGAGCAGCGGCGCGAACCGGGTCCCGCACGTGCGGAGCTCCTTGCGGGTGAGATCGCCGACGAGCGAGAGGTTCACGGCGAACATCGGCAGGATCATGAACGCGACGGCGGTCGCCGGATCGAGCGTCGCGGCGAGTACCATCGTCCCGACGACGGCGAATCCGAACCCGGCGACGCCGTTGACGGCGCCCGCGACTGCGACCACAACGACGATCGTCGCGACCAGACCAGCAGAGAGCGCGAGCGTCATACCGGCGGGACGGGAGGACCGCTAATAAATCACCGCAAGGCGTGCGGTACGGGGACACGAACGACGGGAGCCGTCGACGCTGGTACCGAGACGGTGATCCGTTCTCGATGTGTGTAATGTGTTCGCACGATCGGGCGAGGTTCATGTCGTTTTACCTCCGAGTCTCACGTATGCTTCAGACCGGACAGACAGCGCCGACGTTCGAACTCCCCGGCGCGGGCGGCGGTCGGATTGACACGCACGCGCTGACCGAGTACACCGACAACGGGTGGGCGGTCGTAGCCGTGTTCTACCCGTTTGACTTCCACCCCGTGTGTACGACGCAGATGTGTACGTTGCGGGACAGCGAGACGCTGTCGCTATTGGAGAACACGGTTGTCCTCGGGATCTCGACCGACGGGGTCTACAGCCACCGCGCGTTCGCCAAGAAACACCGGATCGACTTCCCGCTGCTCGCAGACAGCGACGGGCGCGCCGCCGAGGCGTACGGCGTGCGCGTCGACGAGATCGAGGACCACCGCGGTGTCGCGCGCTCGGCAGTCTTCGTGATCGATCCCGACCGCACCGTTCAGTACGCTTGGCGGAGCGAGGAGCCCGACGACGAGGCGGACCTCGAAGCCGTTGAGCGAGCGGCGCGCTGTCACGGCGACGAGTGTGCGCTTCCCGACGGCAAGTCGTACCTGTGAGGCCGACCGCTCGCCGGTCACCGTAACCAGTCGGTAACTTGGTTACCCGTCCGTTCGCGCGACTTTATTTGGTATCCTCGCGTCAAGGTTACTAGAGGTAACCTGCGTCGGCACGCCGGCGCGAGAACATATCATGGTAAGCATATTCACTGGACTGATCGCTGGACTGATCGCGACTGTCGTCATGACGATGTTCATGATGACAATGGGAGACGACTCGCCGCCGCCGACCGCCGCCCTCTGGGCGAAGTACGTCGGCGACGAGGGGCCGGAAGCGTACATGAAACAAGGCATGCTGCTCCACATGCTGTACGGGATCGGGGCGGGGGTCGCGTTCGCCCTCGGCGCGACTGCGCTCGGGCTCGACGTCGGCGCGGGCGTCCTCGTCGGAAGCGTCCTCTGGGGGCTCGCCTTCGGGCTCGTCCTGATGGTCGGCGGGATGGTCTTCTGGATGCGGATCATCCTCGCGATGGAGCCGAACCCGAAGACGATGGGTGCGTTCGGCTTCTTCCACGTCGTCTACGGTGTCGTGCTCGGTGCGGGGATCGCCCTACTCCCGGTGTAAGCCGTGGAGGCGAATGCGTCTACCGAGACGGCCGACGACGCGCACCGACCGCGCTGCCTGCGCGACGACCGGCCCGTGCGTAGCTGTACCGCAGCTGCCGGGTCGGCAGTCAGTCGCGGAGCGGAGGCAACCGTCCGCCGTGCCGCGTTCTGGACCGCGATCGCGTTCCCGGCCGCGTACGTCGTCGGGGCCGCGGAGCCCGTTTCGTTGATCCTGCCGGCCGGCTGGCTACCGGTCGCGATCGCGGCGAACCTGCTGCTCCTCTGGGTCGGGCACGGCGCCCACCACCCGGAGTGAACGATGGCGGGGGCTATCGTGGCGACGAGTGAGGTGATCGCGGCGACGTCCGGACTCGATCCGGTCCCGTCGCTCTCGGCGGTGCCGGTCGATCGCGTTCTGGACCACTGGTGGGTGTTTCCCGCGTCGGTGCTGTTCGCGCTGGTCGCCATCGCCGCCGGCGTCTCGGGCGCGCTGTTTTTCAGCCCGTTCTTCCTGCTGGTCGTCGGGCTCAGTCCCGCCCAAGCGGTCGGCGCGGGCCTCATGACGGAAGTGTTCGGAATGGGCAACGGGCTTCGATCCTACGTCAAGCAAGGTGTCGTCGACTACGCGACGGCAAAGTGGCTGCTACTCGGGGCGCTCCCGGCGATCGTGATCGGATCGTTCGCAGCCCACTACGTCCCCGACACGCTCCTCCGCGGTGGATTCGGAGTCGGGCTGTTCGCGCTCGGCGGGTTCCTGCTGTACTCCGACTCCCCGGAAGAGACCGAACCCGGAGAGAGGGAGGGCGAGTTCCTCAAACAAAAGAACGCAGAGCGCGGCACCACCGTCGTCGACGCCGCCGACGGTGAGCGGTTCGTCTACCCGACCTGCTGGCGTCCGCCGGGCGTCGCGCTCGCGGGCCTCGGCGGGCTGATCACGGGATTGATAAGCGCCGGGCTCCCCGAAATCGTGACCACGCAGCTCGTGGCGCGATGCCGGATGCCGCCGCGCGTCGCCGTCGCCACGTCTGTGTTCGTGCTGGCGATCGCGGCGGTCGCCGGCGCCGCCGTCCACGCGCTCGCTGCGACGCCGGTCTGGTACGTGGTCGTCTGGTCGATCCCGGGCGTGATCGTCGGCGGAACGGTCGGCGCTCGCGTCGGCAGACACATCCCGAGCGGTCTTATGGAACGCGGGCTCGGCGTCGTCTTCGGGGTCGTCGGCGGAATCGTCCTCGCGACGACGTTCGGCGTCTGATGCGGGCGGTTCCGACTGGGACGCGGTCGTGTGCGACTCGCACCACGGCGGACTGGTCTTGATGACCGTGGGTCCCGTCGGTCCAGTCATGCAGGAGTTCGATTTCCTCGTGATCGGATCGGGATCAGGGCTGGACGTGGCGAACGCGATGGCCGGCCGCGGGAACTCGGTCGCCGTCGTCGAGGAGGGGCGGCTCGGCGGGACGTGTCTCAACCGCGGCTGTATCCCGTCGAAACAGCTGCTGTATCACGCCGACGTGCTGGAGACGGTCAAGCGGGCCGGCGAGTTCGAAATCGACGCCGAGGTCAGGGACGTGGACTTCGCGGAGATCGTCGAGAAGGTCACCGACGACGTCGCCGGGAACTCCGAGTCGATCCGACGGGGCCTGGAGTCGTCGGACGCCCATGACCTGTTCTCGGGGACGGGCCGGTTCGTCGACGACCGGACCGTCGAGGTCGTCGACGGCGACGACGAGGGCGCCACATTGCGCGCGGACACCGTCCTCGTCGCCACTGGCACGCGCCCGTCGATCCCGCCGATCGACGGGATCGACGAGGTGGACTACCTCACGAGCACGGAGGCGCTCCGCTTAGAGACGGCGCCGGACCACCTCGTGATCGTCGGCGGCGGGTACATCGCGGCCGAACTCGGCCACTTCTTCGAGACGTTCGGCAGCGACGTGACGATCGTCGGCCGCCGCGAGCACCTGCTCCCCGAGGCCGACGCGGAGGTCGGCGAGGCTGTCACCGACCGCTACGCCGACCGCCTTGACGTGTACACCGGCTACGAGGCGGTCGCAGTCGACGAGGACGGCGACGGGGTGGCCGTCGAGGCCCGGCCGTACCCCGAGGCCGACACCGTCCGCGCGGGGGACGAGACGGTCGGCGCGCCAGAGGACGCCGAAGACGTGACTGTCGCCAGCGACGAACTGCTCGTCGCCGCTGGGCGTCGGCCGAACACGGACATGCTGAACCTCGACGCGACCGGCGTCGAGACCGACGAGCGCGGGTTCGTCGAGACCGACGAGTACCTGCGGACCGACGCTGAGGGCGTGTGGGCGCTCGGCGACGTGGTCGGCGAGTACCTGCTGAAACACAGCGCGAACCACGAGGCGAAGGCCGTAGTCCGGAATCTGCTCGGCGATGAGCTCAAGCCGGTCGACTACTCGGCGATGCCGTTCGCGGTGTTCGGCTCGCCCGAGGTGGCCGGTGTCGGCGCGCGCGAGCAGGACCTCCGCGGTACGGACCGTGAGTACGCCACGAACACGTACGCGTACGACGAGACGGCCCGCGGGAGCGCGATGCACGCAGACGGGTTCGTGAAGGTGCTCATCGACTTGGACGGCGAAATTCTCGGCTGTCACATCGTCGGCCCCGAGGCGTCGAACCTGATCGAGGAGGTCGTCGTCGCGATGACGGCGGGCTCCGGGACGGTTGCGGACATCCGCGAGGCGGTCCACATCCACCCGGCGCTCTCGGAGGTCGTCGACAGGGCGTTCTCCGGGCAGTTCTCTCGGGGTAGCCGACACGACCACCACCATCACGGGTAGTCGGCGGCCGGACGCCGTCGACGCGGCGCGGGAGAGGCGTTTTCACGTTCGTCGTCGAACGACACGTATGGCCCGGAATCCGAGCCCCTCCCGTCGGGAATTACTCATCGGAGCCGCCGGAGTCGCGCTCGCGCCGATGGCCGGGTGTGTCGGCGGCGACGGCGAGACAGGCAATACGGACAGCGAAGTGGACGAGGCGGACGACGAAGCGGACGACACGGACCTCGACCTCCAAGAAGCGAACGTCGTTGAGGTCGCGTTCGAGGCGACGGACGAGGGGTACGCGTTCGACGTGAGCCTCCACCACGACGACGACGGTGAGGAGGGGTACGCGAACTGGTGGCAGGTCGAGCGGCTCGACGGGAGGCGGCTCGGTCGCCGAGAGCTGCTGCACGCGCACTCCGAGCAGCCGTTCACGCGCTCCGAGACTGTCGAGGTTCCCGACGACGTGTCCTGTGTCGTCGTTCGTGGCCACGACCAGACACACGGGTACGGCGGGGTCGCCGCCGTGGTCGACATCGACGACGCCGCAGTCCGGCGAGTTGCTCAGGGATCCGACCCGCGCTCGTTCGACGCGAGCGATTGTCCGTGACACGCGGGTGCTGTGACGGGACGAGAGATACGTGCCACGTCATCGCATGACGAGTCGGCGTTCAGAACACACACCCGCGGACGAGTTATCTGCGAGCAGGGCCTGTGTCCTAACACGATGGCAAAAGCAGCAATCGTGATTCTCGCCGGCAACGAATCGCACTCCGACTACGGTCGCCTCGCGAACGCGCTGGAGGCGGCAAAGGAGTTCGCCGAGACCGAGGGCGACGAGCTCGAACTCATCTTCGACGGCGCGGGGACCCAGTGGATCCCCGAGCTGGAGGACGAGGACAGCGACTACCACGAACTCTACCAGGCGGTCCGCGACGACGCGGCGGTCTGTGACTTCTGTTCCGGCGCGTTCGGCGTTGAGGACGCCGTCGCCGACGCCGGACTCGTCACCCTCGACGAGTACGACGGGCACCCGAGCATCCGCTCGCTCGTCGACGACGATTACGAGATCATCACGTTCTGAGCCGTTCTGCTCGCCGTGCGGTTCGGCCGGATCGCTGACAGAGACGCGGACGCCACGGAGACGCCGAGACCGCGGGCTCCGGTGTCCGACGAAACCGGTTCATCCCCGGTCAGACCCGACGCGCGGACACTTTTTTCGCCGTGAGTTCCCCTCGTAGCCCGGCACCTGCCGAGCTCCGCAGCGCACCGCTTTCGTTGCCGGTCAGAACGGATTTATTCGCCCGTCGGCGTACTTCGAGACGTGATCGAACTCACGCGGGCGGCGTACGACGACATCGTGTACCGGGCGTACGAGGGCGGTGAAGCGGAGATCTGTGGCGTCCTCGCCGGTGAACACGGCACCGACGGTGATACGAGCGTGGTCACGGAGACGTACGCGGCGGAGAACGTCGCCGAAACGCCACAGATCCGGTACCTCATCGATCCCGAAGAGCAGTTCGAGCTGATCGAAGCGATCGAGGACGACGGGCTCGACGTGGTCGGGTTCTATCACTCACACCCTACCGGCCCGACGCACCCGAGCGAGACGGACGCCGCGCGCGCCACGTGGCCGGACCACTCGTACGTCATCTGTGCGCTCGACGGTTACCCGTTCGTCGGTTCGTGGCGCTGGCGTGACGAGGCGGAGGCGTTCGAGCAGGAGTCAGTCGCGGTGAGCGGCGAACGGTAGCCGGCCGGCGCGTGTGCCGCGTCGGCGAGCGTCTGCGCGCAGCTCAGTCGCCAGCTTCGATCTCGGGCTCGTCGCCGCCGACGTCGATCGCACAGGAGGCGGTGTACTCGACGTCGTGGACCGACTCGATGGCTGGGTCGTCGCCGCAGACGGGGCAGTCGTCCTGTTTGGGGATCTCGACCTTGTCGAAGTCCATCTCCAGCGCGTCGAAGAAGAGCATGGAGCCGTCCAGGCTTTCGCCTTTTCCCATGATGTGTTTCACCGTCTCCGTCGCTTGAAGACAGCCGACCGTCCCCGGAAGGACGCCGAGGACGCCCGCGGTCGCGCAGTTCGGAACCATCCCGGCGGGCGGCGCTTCGGGGAACAGACAGCGGTAACACGGCGAGTCGTCGTCGCCTGCGAACGTGGTCACTTGCCCCTCGAACCGGAAGATCGAGCCGTGCGAGAACGGGATTCCGGCGAGCGTACAGGCGTCGTTGACGAGGTACCGCGTCTCGAAGTTGTCCGTTCCGTCCACGACGAAGTCGTACCCCTCGATCAGCTCCTCGATGTTGTCCGGCGTGACGCGGAGGTCGTGTCTCTCGACGTCGACATCGGGGTTGAGGTCGGCGACGAACTCCGCCGCGGAGTCGACCTTCTTGCGCCCCACGTCGTCGTCGCCGTGGATCACCTGTCGTTGGAGGTTCGACAGCTCGACCTCGTCGTCGTCGGCGATACCGAGCGTTCCGACGCCGGCGGCCGCGAGGTACTGGATGATCGGTGCGCCGAGTCCCCCGGCGCCGAGGACGAGTACTTCGGCATCTAACAGGGACTTCTGGCCTTCGGGACCGACGTCGTCGAGGATGACGTGTCGGGAGTAGCGGTCGAGCTGCGTCGGGTCGAGATCGAGATCAGTCATTCACCAATGTTATCGGTTCCGGACGGTTAAGCCGGCGGCCCACCGGTGCGTACTGCCGGCATCTCGGAGGTGTAGCCGCAACGCACGACCGGTCGACGCGCCGATGACGAGGGAACGAACGAGGCGAGACCCGCAACGACGAGCGTTCCGAGCCGTCGGTACACCCCTGACGCTCGGTCGACGCTCTGCGCCGGTCGTGATAGGCGCGGGTCGTCGTTGCCGTCGGCGCGCTCCTTTTGAGGTCGGGCAGTCAACCGGGAGTATGGCGACGATTAAACTCCCGGCCGCGCTAGTCGGTGGGTCGGCGACCTCGAAGGTCGAGGTCGCCGGCGAGACAGTGGCGGAACTGTTCGACAACCACGCCGCAGAACACGGCGACGAACTCAGAGACAGCGTGATCGAGGACGGCGAGATCAAGGAATTCATCAACGTCTACGTCAATGGGACGCCCGTCGAGGGGCTCGACGTCGAAGTCCCGGACGACGCACAGGTGCGGGTCATTCCGGCAGCCAGCGGCGGCCGGTAAGACGGTAAAAAGGACGGAGGTCGAGCGTTCTTTTCGGCTATTCGAGAGTAAGCCTACAGATACTCCTCCCAGAGGGGGATGTCCGCGTACTTGTCACCGCGGTCGCAAAGCATGAACACGACCACGTCGTCGTCCGCGAGATCGTCAGCCTCGTCGAGCGCCGCGACGGCCGCCGCGCCGGCGCCGGCCGAGGTCCCAACGACGAACTGACCATCGACGCGGAGGTGTTCGCGGACCGTTTTCTCGTCGTGTTTGCCGGGGTCGGCAATCGGGACAGACTCGTCGGCGTACCGCTCCCGAAGGGTGCGGGCGCGATCGTATGCCTCATCGGTCGGGACGTACAGTTTCTGGTCGAGGACCGACTCGTCGTAGGTTTCGGGATGGTAGTGGTCGCCCGTCCGCAGGTACTTCAGCCCGTCAATCGCGTGGAGCGGTTCCGACGGTTCGAATCCGATTATCTCCACGTCGTCCCCGCGTAGTTCCGCCAGTCCACGGCCGGTCCCCGTGATCGTGCCGCCGGTGCCCGCCCCGGCGACGAAGTGAGTCACCTCCCCGTCCGTGGCCCCGTGGATCTCGGGCGCGGTCGTCCGCTGGTGTGTCCCCGGATTGTCGGGGTTCTCGTACTGGTTCGGCCGGTAGTAGCTGGCGGGGTCCTCTGCGATGATCTCCTCGCAGCGCTCGATCACCGCGTCGTACCCTAAGTCCGCGTCGACGAATTCGATCTCGGCGCCCGCGTCGCGAACGGCCTCGACCTTGCCGCCGGCGGCGTTGTCGGGCATCACGATCTCGACGTCGTAGCCGCGGTCGCTGGCGAGGCGGGCGACTTCGCTGCCGGTGTTGCCGGAGGTGGGCTCGATCACCGTGACTCCCGGTTCGAGGTCGCCGCGCTCTTCGGCGCCGTCCAACATCCCCTTCGCGATCCGCGATTTGATCGACCCGCCGCCGTGCGGGGCCGCATAGAGATTGAACCACTCGGCTTTCGCGAACACCGTCGCGTCGCTCGCCAAGTCGAGGTCGAGTTCGACGAGGGGCGTCTCGAAGATCGTGGACTCGTCCACGACGTAGTCGCTCATACCTCTCGTTCGTCGGTCGGTGGTAAGAGTCCGACGGAAACGGTGTTCTCGACGGTCGAGACGGTCGTACGCGGCGATCGCCCGTCCGAGATACGGGAGAAGCCTGCCGGTCACGAAAGGGGTTACCGGTCGAGAAGGCTACGTGTCGGCATGAGTCAACCATCGTGGGACGACGTCGTCGAGATGCCCGACGAACTCGACGACGAGACCGCCGAGACGCTCTTGGAGGACGCGACGGAGGTTCAGGACATGACCGGCGAGGTCTGTCCGTACCCGCAGGTCGAGGCGAAGAAGGCGATCGCGGGGCTCTCGCCCGGCGACGTGTTGGTTCAGAAGACCGATCACGTGCCGAGCACGGAGAACGTCCCGAAGGCGGTCGGGGACGACGCGACCGCCAAGGTGTGGAAGTCGGGCGACGGTCGCTACCGGATCTTCATGCGGAAGGAGTGACCATGGTGGAAGAACTCTCCCCCGAGGAAGTCAACGAGCGCGTGAAGGAGGGCGACATCCGCGTGATCGACACGCGACCGGCGGCGGAGTACGAGCGGGGCCACATCCCGGGCGCGATCAACCTCCCGCTCGGCGACCTGCCGTCGATGGTCCCCGATATCGACTGGGACGACACCGACGTGGTGTGTGCGTGTCCGGTCGGTCAGTCCTCGAAACAGGCCGCCATGCTGATCAGCAGCTACGAGGGAGTCGAGGAGGACGTCGCCGTCGCCAGCATGGCCGGCGGCTACGAGGAGTGGGACTTCGAGCTGGAGACGAGCGAGCCGGCCGACGCCTGAGCGAGCTGTTTTCCGAGGGAACCCGTGTTCCCCGAGCAGTAGTAACTTTTAGCTACGGGACGGACCGACAACCGCCTTTTATTCGGATCGTCTCGTACTGCGCCGACCGTCTAGAGTCTGATAAACGGTGATCGGTAGGTACCGGCATAGCGAGCGGAAACGGTTGTGGAGGTGTCGATGAGAAGGACTATCAGAAGATTTTCCGGCCGCTCAGATCGCGCAGCCGACCTCGCGGTACATGTAGTGGGTCATCACGTACACGCCGAGGATGATCCCCGCGCCCGCGAGGAAGGAGTGGACGGACAGCAGCGCGACCCCGGAGAAGAGGTTCGCGATGTTACAGCCCGCCGCGAGCCGCGAGCCGACGCCCATTAGCAGCCCGCCGCCGACGTAGTTCGGGACGCGCCGGAGTTTCGGCTTGCGGATCCGGAAGTCGCCGGACGCGTACGCGGCGAGGAAGGAGCCGACGATCAGCGAGGCGATCATCAGCATGTCGATCGTCATCGTGATGCCACCGTCGCGGAAGAGGATCGACCCCCAGTACCTGACGCCGCCTGCGTCGTAGCCGGCCTGCGAGAGCAGGTAGCCGGCCCAGCGCGCCTCGCTGCCGGTGATCGCCCAGTGGCCGTACACCCAGAACCAGAGGCTCGCGACGAGCGCCAGTGCCACGCCGACACCGCGGGCGTCCCACGAGTCGCGGAGCCGGGCCTTCAGCGGGCGGTCGTCGTCGCGGAGCGCGCGGACGTACTCGACCGTGCCGTCGAATATTCCGCGGAGCCCGACCGAGACGGCCGAGAGCGCCCGCGACCCGCCGACCGCGGCCTGCGCACGGGTGTCCGATCCCACGCCGGCGCCGCCCGAAGGCTCGTCCGGGAGCCGGCTCCGGCCCTTCACGTACGCGTACCCGAGCGTGCCGAGCGCGACCGCTCCGGCGCCGGTTACGGCCGGCGAGAACGGTAACGAGAGGTACAGCGTCCGGCCCTCGAAGGGGTTCAGCGTCTGGAAGTAGTACGTCTCCGCGACGGGGAACGCGAACGCGAAGAGGACGTAGCCGACGAACATGAACAGGAGGACGAGCCAGAACTGGATGTACCCCTGTCCGGCGCGGTACAGCGTCCCCGAGGCGCAGCCGCCCGCGAGCGTCATGCCGAGCCCGAAGACGAAGCCGCCGAACACCGATCCGAGCCCCCACGCGGGCGTCCAGAAGCCGCGGAAATAGCCGAACGTGGCCTGGACGCTCCAAAAGACCGTCATCACGGCGATTCCGGCGAGGAGACCCTTCAGCACGCGGGTGTCTTTGAACGCGACGAAGTCGCGAAAGGCGCTCACGAAGCAGAACCGCGCCTTCTGGAGCAAGATTCCGAACGAGAGACCGACCGCGATCGAGATCCCGACGTATCCGGCGGGCGATAGCATCATCACCCGAGGTACTTCCCTCGCCCCTAAATTGTCGCCGGACACGGTAACGACCCCCTTCGATCGGAGAAAGGTGTAATAATTGCTCGTACGACGGACACGGGGCAACGACGCGGCGGGCCGGCGAGACTTTACCCGCGACGCGCGATTGGAACCGTATGAGCGACGACTGCGGCTGTGACTGCGGATCGGACCCCCGTCCGTCGAAGGGTGCCGACCTCGCGAACGACGACCGGACGAACCCGTTCGCGGACGGCGTAGACCGACGGCGGCTGCTTCAGGCGTCCGGGGCGGTCGGCGCGGCGACCGCGCTCGCCGGCTGTTCCGGCGGCGGCGAGGGCGGAGACGGCGGCGACGAGGCGGCTCCGACGGTGTTCACGTTCAACAACGGGGACCGGACCGTCAGCGTCATCGACGTCGAGAGCGACGAGCTGATCACGACGGAGTTCCTCGACACGACGGCGTCGTTCCCGGCGAACCAGTACTCCACCGGGATCGATGACGACTACCACGTGGCGTGGCTGAACGTCTCCGGCGGGGTCCGCGCGTTCGACCAGCGCACCCTTGAAGAGCTCGCGTTCGTGGAGACGGGCTACGGCCCGAACTACCCGAACGTGACGCCGGACGGCGAACACCTGCTGATCGCCTCCGGCGGGACGACCGGCATGGAGCCCGAGGGCGACGCGGCGCACGCGATCTTCCGCGTCGACGCCGACCCCGACAGCGACTCCTTCGGCGAGGTGACTGCCGAGATCGAGACCGGCTACGTCGGCCCCTGCGACATGACGATGGGTCCGGACGGCGACTACGCGTTCGTCGTCGACGTCGCCGACGAGTCGATCCGCGTGGTGAGCGTCGACCCCTTTGAGACGGTCACGCGCGTCGCTTCTGGCGAGCCGGTCAACGAGGGCAACGTGCTGCCGTTCATGTGTACCGCGTCGTTCGACGGGCAGCACCTCCTCGTCGAGAACGGCGAGGGGACCCTCGGCGGCGACCCCGAGGTCCCGCGTGAGGGCTCCGAGAGCCTCTGGGACATCTCGGACCCGGAAAACCCCAAGGAGGTCGGGAAGATCACCCGCGACGACGGCCTCCCGGGCGCGCCGATCACGAGCGAAGTCGACCCGAACAACGAGGCGGCGTACCTCCTCATCCCCGGCGAGGGCGTCGGCGTGATCGACTTAGAGTCGTTCGAGTACGAAACGACCCTCGACGTCGGCGGGAGCGCGATATCCGCCGCGTGGGGACCGAACCGCGAGAAGCTGTACGTCCCCGTCCAAGACGCGAACCAGGTGGCCGTCGTCGAACACGCCTCCCGCGAGGTGGTCGCGACGGTCGAGACGGGGGAAGCGCCGACCGGCGCGCTCGCCGGCACGGTCCGCCCGGAGGGCGACGCCGTCGCGAGCGTACAGGCGCAGCTCGCCTCGCTCGGAATCACCTTCGGCGACATGGAGGCGACGTACTGTATGGACGACCACTGCTACTGCGGGTAGATGACCGGCGACCACACTCCGGTCGACGACGACCGGGCTCCGGACGGGGACGACGGTGACCGCGTCTCGGGCGAGGACGGTGGCAACCACGACGCGACTCGTCGCGGGCTCCTGCGGGCCGCGGCCGGCGCGACGGTCGCGGGCGCCGCCAGCACTGCCGGCTGTCTGAGCGTGACGACGCCGGCTGACGTCGCCGCCGCGAACGCCGTCACCGGAAACGTCGGGTACTTCGTCGGGCCCGGCTGGCTGGCCGAGCGCCGCGGAGACGTCGTCGTCCTCGACGCGCGGAACGCGGAGCGGTACCGCCGCGAGCGGGTCTACGGCGCGCGGCGCGTCCCCTTTGATCAGGTCACCGCAAGAACGTCGAGCGAGAACGGTTTCGTTCCCGACCCAGAGACGATCGCATCCGCCGTCGGCGGCCTCGGCGTCGCGCCCGACGACGATGTCGTCATCTACGGCGCCAGCGTCGGGTCGCGGGTGACGCGGGTCGCGTTCTCGCTCGAAGCCCTCGGCCACGAGGGCGACGTACGAGTCCTCAACGGCGGGCTCGACGGCTGGAACGGTCGGCTCGGCACCGGCGACGGCCGCGACCGCGACCCGGTCGAATACGACCCGGATCCGGACCCGTCGACGTGGGTGACCCGCGAGTGGATCGCTGAGCGCGTGGGATCGTTCAACGGCAACGGCCCGGGACTGATCGATGTCCGCGTCCCGGAGGCGTACCTCGGCGCGCCGGGGTCGGACGCGCTCGACCCGGACCACGACCGGCACGGACACCTCCCGGGCGCGGTCAACGTCAACTGGATCGGGAACGTCGCCGGCCGCCGGATGGCCGAGCCGAGCCGGTTGGTCCAGCTGTACGAGGGGGAGGCTGGGCTCGACCGCGGTGCGCCGGTCGTCGTCTACGGCGGCGATAACGTCGATCCCACGTCGACGTGGCTGACGCTGAAGGCGATCGGGTTCGACGACGTACGCGTGTACGACGGCGGCTTCGACGAGTGGGCGAACGTCGAGGAAGATCGCGCGCGCTACCCGGTCGAGACCGCGACGAGCGTCGTGATAGAGACCGACGGGAGCGTCGGTGGCGACGACGACGGCGGCGACTTCTCCTGTACGGGATGAGTGGAGACGGCCGCGACGGGGAAGGTGGTGACGAGACCGGTCGGGTCGTCGCGGTCCCCTGCGAGGGCGACGACCTCCTCGCGCTGTTCGACCTCTCGACCGGCGAAGGGCTGGGAGAGGTTCCCGTCGGCAGCCATCCGGTCCACGCCGCGACGCACCGCGGTCGGACGTTCGTGGCGACGATGGGCGAGCGCGCTGTCACCGCGGTCGACCCCGAAGGGACGGTTACGCACGTCGGGACCGGCGTGCTCGGTCCCTCGCACTTCGCGACCGCGGGCGACGAACTCGTCGTCTCGTGTTCGGCCGGAGACGCGCTCGCGGTGATCGATCCCGATGGCCCCCGGCTCGCGGGGCGGATCGCGGTGGGTGCGGAGCCTCACGAACTCGCCGTCTCTCCCGGCGGCGAACGGCTGTACTCCGGAAGCCGGCGCGACGGCGTCGTCGACGTCGTCGACGTGGCGGCCCGCGAGCGGGTCGGCGCGGTCGACGCCGGCGAGGACGCGCGGGTCCAAGGCGTCGCGCTCGCCCCGGACGGCGACCGCGGCTACGCCGTCGACCAGCGCGGCGCGAGCGTAGTCGCCTTCGATTCGGCGACCGCGGAGGGTCTGACCGCCGACGGGAACCTGCCGGTCGACGCGACCGCCGCCGTCGGTGCGGACCCCTACGATCTCGTCGTCACCGGGAACCGCGTGTTCGTCCCCGGCCGCGCCGCCGGGACCGTCCACGAGTTCGACGCCGACCTCCGACTCGACGCGGTCCACGAGGGGTTCGACCGCCCGGTTGACCTGTTTCGCGTCCGTGACCGGTGGTGGGTCCTCGACGCGGGCGCCGCCGAACTCCGGTCGCTGTCCGGCGCGACCGTCGCGACCCCCGCGCCCGGACTCGCCGCCGCCTCGATCAACGACCGGCTCGTCGTCTCCCACTACGACGATAACGTAGTGTCGCTCGTCGACGTCGACGACGGCGTCGTCTGGACCGCCGAGACTCCCGAGTACCCGTTCGGATCCGTCGTCGTCTGAGTCGGGACGCCGCGGCTCCGCCAACGCTCCGCCCGATCGTCACCGACGCCGGAGATTCCTGCCGGACTCAGCGGGGCAATAATGGGAGGTGTAGTCACACCCGTATGAAGGTCGCATACGTCTTCGCGACGGCCGGACAGACGATCGATTACGTCTTGGGCGACATGATCCTTCCGCAGTTGGAGGCGGGGGCACACGGTGCCGACGTCGTCGGGATGTTCTTTTTTCACGACAACACCTACGCGCTTCGGGAGGACGACCCGCTCGGACAACGGCTCGCGGACGTCGCGGCCGAGCGGGATATCTTGCTCATGCTGTGTGACCAGTGTGCGACCCGTCGCGGCCTTGCGGAGTACGAGCGGACCGACGAGCACGGGCGGGACCGCTACGAGCCGACGAACACGGTCGAGGGCGCGACCGTCGGCTGTTTCCCGGACCTCTACGAGGCGCTCGACGGGGTCGGCGTCGACCAGATTATCACATTATAAGTAGTACCCCAGAGAGACAGCGGTCGAGCTCAACTTCGCCGCCCGCGACCAGTACGACGGCCACTCGGGGATCCGCTGGGTCGTTGACGACGACTACGAGATCGTCACGTTCTGACGGTCGGATCGGTAAGCATGTTACACGGACGCGACGTTTTTAGATGAATATCAGGCGTATCCACTGACGGGAGACGGCACACGCTCCCGCTTTCCCCATGTCGAGTGACTCGCCGCTCGGTCGCTGTCCGATCTGCGGAACGGCGATCCCGAGCGGTCGGACGCTCGTCGAGTACGAACGCGCGAACGGCGAGCGACGGCGGTTCGCGGACTGCCCGGAGTGCGGCGAGGTCGTCACGCCGGAGTAAAACCGGCCGGACGGGGTGTCAGAGGCCACTCGACTCGACCGTCCGCAGGTCTAGGGGAGTATTTTATCGGTCGAGACCGACATGTCAACATGGACGAGATGCTGTTCGTCGGGCCGACGGGCCGAAGGGTCCCAGCTGTCACCGCCGAAGAGATGCGCGCGGTCGACCGGGTCGCCGTCGAGGAGGTCGGTCTCGACCTCCCGCGGATGATGGAAGACGCCGGGCGCGGACTCGCCGAGGCGGTGCTCGACCGCCGGGAGAATGGTCCCGTCACGATCCTCGCCGGCAACGGCGGGAACGGCGGCGGCGGGCTCGCGTGCGCCCGTCACCTCGCAAACCGAGACCTACCCGTCCAGCTCGTCCTCGACCGAGATCCCGCCGATATCGACGGCGTCACGGCGGAACAGCTCCGGATCCTGAAGGCAACCGACGTGCCGATCGAGACCGGCGGGGGCGGTTCCGGCTTCGACGTCGACGCCCCCCTCGACGGCGTCGTAGTCGACGCGCTGATCGGCTACGGACTGTCCGGCGCGCCGCGCGGCCCCGTCGCAGAACTGGTCGACGCCGCGAGCGACGCGGCGGGGACGGTCGTTTCGCTCGACGTTCCCTCCGGCGTGGACGCGACGACGGGCGAGGCCCCGGGTGCCGCGGTCGATCCCGACCTCATCGCCACGCTCGCGCTCCCGAAGACCGGGCTCGCGGCGGTCAGCGGTGACCTCCTGCTCGTCGATCTCTCGATCCCGGCGACGGTGTACGACCGCGTCGGCGTCGAGTACGAGGCACCGTTCGGGGACGAGTTCGCTGTCCCGCTGTCGAGGGCGTGACGCGTCGGAGACGAGATCAGTCTGCCCGATAGAAGGCGTCTGGACCGTGGTCGTCCCGCCACGCGAACGCGTACAGTCGGCGCGTCGGCAGTCGTTCGAGCCGTCGAGCGTCGGCGGCGACGCCGGTCGCGGGGCCCCACGTCGTCCCGTCGGCAGTGACACCTGTGTCGGTCACGGCGAAGTCGTACCCGGGATCGGCGTACGCGTGAGCTTCGCCCTCGTCCGTCGCGAACACGACGACGTCGCGGTCCCCGACGGTCGTCCGGACGACGCCGCCGGCAGCCCGGACGCGGGGAACCGGGAACCCAAGCGCGTCGTCGTCGACCTCGACGCCTAACACTACGGTCTTCGGGTCCAGGTCGTCGGTGCGGCCCCACTCTCTCCGACCGTTAGTCCCCCGGTGGGCCGCGAGGCCGAACCCCTCGCCCGACGCGTATTCCTCGTACGGCGACGCGTCATAGTCGATCGGAACGGGCTCGTCGTCGGGGCTCGCGGCCTCGCTCTCGCCGCCCGGCGGGCGGAGCACGACGCCGTCTGGGAACGACTCGCGGAACTCCCGGACTGACAGCAATGCCGCCGGTCGGACGACGAGCGAGTCCCCCTCGAACGCGCCGGCGATACACTCGCCGGTCGACTGTTTCCACTCGCTTCCGGTCTCGCGGTCGTACATGACGAGGTCGTCGTCCGCGAGCTTCCCGGAGACGCCGAACTCGAGGGTCCGACCCGCGTGGGTCCGGTCGTACACGATCCCGCTCCCGCAGAGCGGACACCACGTCACGGCGATCGGGTCGGCCCCGGACTCGTCAGTCGAACCCTTTTTGGACGCGTCGGTCGCGCCGCCGACGGCGTCGTTCACGATCTCGTGGAACTGGAGGAACCGCACCGGGTACGCGCGCGGCGGGTCAGCGAATGTCACCGCGATGACCTCGTCGTCGGGGCTCCAGTCGTACGCGTCGCCGAACGCCGGGTTGTCGACGCTCGGGATCGCGTCGCGTGGGAGGACATCTCGAACGTTCACGGTCATGAGTATGGGTCGATCGAAATAACCGGACCGGCTTCGGTCTCGCCGGAGGGACGTTCGGATACGGAGCCCGCTCAGAGCACGATCGACTTCTTCCGGATCATCTGCTCTATCGCCGCGTGGATGCCCTCGCGGTTGATTCCGGAGGCGTCGTTCCCGCCGAACGGAACGTCGCCCAGCCCGTGTGAGGGCGCTCCGTTGAGGCGGACACTGCCGGCGTCGACGCGCTCGGCGATGCGCATCGCGCGGTCGTGGTCGGTCGTGAACACGGAGGCGTCGAGGGCGAGCTCGTCGTCGTTGGCCAGTTCGATCGCCTCTTCCTCCGTCTCAAAGGTGGTCACGGCGGCCACGGGGCCGAACTGTTCCCGGTGGATGATATCGGCGTCCTGCGGGACGTTCGCGAGCAGTGTCGGCTCGTGGAACGCACCGTCGCGCTCGCCGCCCACGACCAGGTCCGCGCCGTCCTCGACTGCGGCGTCAACGAGCCCCGCGACCTCCTCGGCGTGGGACTCGTCGATGAGCGGCCCGAAGTTCGTCGACTCGTCGAACAGGTCGCCGGCGACCCACGAGTCCATGGTCGCCGCCAACCGCTCCACGAGGTCGTCGTGGACCGACTCGTGGGCGATTACGCGCGAGACTGCCGAGCAGCGCTGCCCGCTGAGCTTGAACGAGCCGGTCGCGCAGGCCCCCGCCGCGTCCGAGAGGTCGGCGTCCGGGAAGATGAGCGCGGGCGCGTTCCCGCCCAGTTCCATCACGAGGTTGGTGATGCCGGACTCCGAGGCGACGTGTTTTCCTGCGCCTGAGGACCCCGTCATGGCGACGGTGTCGACGCGGTCGTCCCCCGCCAGCGTGTCGCCGATCTCTCGGCTCTGACCGGGGACGAAATTGAACGCGCCGTCCGGGAGGTCGGCGGCGGAGACGACAACGTCGGTGAGGAGCGCCGCCGTCGCCGGGGTCTTGCTCGACGGCTTGACGACGACGGCGTTGCCCGCGGCGAGCGCCGGCGCGATCTGAAGTACGGTCGTCTGAAGCGGGTAGTTGTACGGCGCGATACAGAGCACGGTGCCGATCGGTTCGGGCCTGACGATCGCGGTCCAGTCCTCGTGGCCCGGGGTCGCCCCCTCGCGGTACTCGCCGTACGTCCGCGCCAGGTCGCGGGCCTCGCCGGCCGCCAACCGAAACCGACGCGCCGCGTTCGTCGGGGCGCCCCGGGCCGAGGAAACGGGCTTCCCCGCCTCGCGAACGATCGAGTCGGTGAACTCGTCCGCCCGCGACTCGAGTTCGTCGGCGATGGCCTCCAGCCATCCGGCTCGCTGGACCGGCGTCGTCTCCCGTAACGCCGCTTGGGCGTCGGCCGCGGCGGCGAGGGCGTCCTCGGCCTGCTCGCTGCCGGCGGCCGCGACGCGCGCGAACTCGCCGCCGTCGGCGAGGTCACGGACCGCGATGCTGTCGGCGCCCTCGCGCCACTGGCCGTCGATGTAGATCCGCTCGGACCGCAGTGAGTCGGGGTCGGTCATCTACCGATCACAGACCCGATATTATAAAGAGTGTTTGGCGGCCGTTCGTCCGACACGCAGCATCGGATCGGTGGGCGCGACCGAACTCTCGGGTCGGCCACGACCGGGAGCCGAGCCCGACGGCAGGAGCGCGTCGTCACTCGCGGTCGAGACGACACCGCCGTCCGTTTCGTGTTAATAATTCTATCGCCGATAGGCGGTGAGGGTACACGACGAACACAGCATCATACGCCCAGTTCCCGAAGTTGTTATCGTATGACACGGACCATACGAGACACTGACAGGCGAAGGCTGTTGCAAATACTCGGTGCGGGCGCGGCGGTCGGGTTGGCCGGGTGTGGCGGCAACAACGACGGTGCCGACGGCGCCGACGGATCGGACGGTGATGACGGGACGGACGGGTCGGACGACGGTGACGGGACAGACGGCACCGACGACGAGTCGGTGCCGGGCGCGGACGTGCTCGGCGGTCCCGACGACCTCCAGGGGTCGGCGACGGTCGAGGCGCTGTCGCTCGACGCCGATCAGGGGGCGGGCCAGAACGTCTTCTCGCCCGCCGTCGCGTGGGTCGAAGAGGGCGCGACGGTCACGTGGGAGATCGCGAGCGGCAGCCACTCGGCGACCGCGTATCACCCGGAGACGGACGCCGTGCTGCGAATTCCCGAGGCGGCCGAACCGTTCGACTCCGGAACGATGTCCGAGGGGACCTTCGAGCACACCTTCGAGACGCCGGGCGTCTACGACTACTACTGTCGACCGCACCGCGGGCTGGGGATGGTCGGACTGGTGATCGTCGGCGAGGCGGCGACCGGACCGGGGACGGCCCCGATCGAGGACCTCGACAGCGCCGAGAGCAACGGGCTGGCCGACCTGCTAGAGCTGGCCGGCGTCGAGGTCGAGGCGCCGACGGCGAGCTACGGCTGGACCGATGGCACGTGGGACTCGTACTGGTACTCGCTGTACAACATGAGCACGACGATCACGCTGTCGGGCAACGGGATCATCTTCCCCGCCAACGACCAGCAGCAGGAGCAGTTCGAGCAGCGGTTCCCGGCGATCGTCGAGGCCGCCGACGCCGACCGGCCGCCGGTCATCGAGCCGAACCTCAACATGGCGCCGTTCACTGAGGGCGACCCCCACTTCACCGAGCAGCCGGTCTTCGACGGCGACGGCGGGCGACCTGACGCCCGGACGCTGACGTGGGACCGCTCGCGGTCGTCGATGACGGTCAGTCCCTCCTCGCTGGGCTGGACCCACCTCAAGGGGATCACTTGGGCGAAGAACTTCGAGGACCACGCGGAGGTCCTCCCGCCCGCCCTCGCCCCGCTGTTCCGGGCGATGGTGCTCTCGACGATGGCGCAGGTCGGGACCGCCTTCTCGCTCGTCCCCGAGCAGGGAGGCAACTTCCGGCTGAACGACGAGAACCTCCTGCTCGGCTCCGCGTTCCGACCGGGCGAGGGACTGATCGACGAGACGCCGCGCCCGCGCCACCACTCCGCGATGCTGTGGTTCCTCTCGAACCTCAACAGCTTCGCACAGGGGGGCTGGTTCGGCTACGAGAACCCCGAGCCGCTGATCCCCGCGGAGAACATCCAGATGCTCACAAACGGGATGGGACAGACGATGATGAACGCCGTCGATCCCGCCGACCTCGGGAACACGCGGCTGGCCGGCGAGCTGCTCGGCGCGATCGGCTGGTTCGGGACGCAGACGGACAAAGACCAGCTCCGGGGCGCGGCCGCGGACTACGCCGACGGCCTCGCCGGTCGCATCGAGTCAAACCTCGACGGCAACGGTCGCGTCGATAACGGCGTCGAAAACCAGGCCGCGACGCAGGGAGTCGTCGGACAGGGGCTGCTATGGGCCTCGCAGATCGACGGTGTCGACCACGCGGGCACGGCGGACGACGTGCTCGGCTACCTCACCGAGGAGCTGTACGACGACGACGCCGGTACGTTCGCGTCCGGGCCGGACGACTCGACGTACACGATCACCGCCCGGGACGCGGGCGACATCACCGGCGGACTGAACGCCGCCGACGTGCTGCTCGACCGACCGGAGGTCCAGTCGCAGTACGCGTCCTTCTTCAACCAGACGTTCAACCGCGGGCGGCTCCAGCGAGCCGAACGACCCAACTCTCGGGACGAGAACGCCGAGTTCACGCTCCCGCTGCCGCCGATGGCCGGCGGCGAGTTCGGGCAGGCGGCCGTCTACAACCGGGAGGTTGAGTACGATACCGAAAGTGATGAATGGGCGGTCACAGACGACACCTTCGACACCGAGATGGCGCTGTACCTCTCGAACCAGGAGATCTGGATCAGCCAGTGGAGCGGTGACTTCTACGAGGGTCGCGGCGTCCCCGGACAGACGAACACCCTAGACTAACGTCGGACCGCCGTACGCCCGTGACGCCGGCCGGTTTTTATTGGCACGCGTCGGAGGCGCTCCGAAACCGACTCGAAGTCCTCGCCGTCAACCGCGATGTACGCGGTCCGGCGGGTACGTCGAGTTCGGCGCGAACGGCCCGCGGGGGAGTCGCGTCTCGCTGTACTTCCGCGGGAGAGGACGTCGATGCCGGCTCGCAGGGGATCGTCGAGACCCGTCGACCTCACCGGGACCGCACGCCGGATCGAAGGTGCGCTGTCACCGTTCGTCGAGCGTCGAACTCGCTTCGGCGGTGACGAGGCCGATGACGGCTCCGATGAGCATCGATACCGCTGCGGCGACCGTTTCGCCGAGCAGTCCGGTGAGACCGAACGCCGTCGCTCCGGCGGCGTGGACGCTGAACAGCGTCGCGTACCCGAAGAACGCGCCCGGCGTGAACGACAGCAGCGGAACGAACTCGTGGAGGCTCGCGAGGAACATGAACGCGCCGACGACGACGCTGAGCGCGAGGACTCCACCGCCGAGGAGTCCCTCCACGACGGCGAGCGTGAGCGCGGCGTATGCGATCCCCGCGGCGTTGCTCGCGTAGCCGCGCGCGAGTCCGTCCAACCCTTCTCCGGCGGCGTAGAAGGTCGCGGAGGCGATGAACGACGGCCACAGGGGAATCTGTAGGCCCGCCACGAACGCGTACGTCCACGGCACCGAGGCCGCGCCGAACACCGCCGCGAGCGCCCACGTCCGGTTCCACTCGCCGACCCGGTCCCAGCGAACGACGTCCACGGCTACCCGTGTGCGCCGGAGCCCGCTTCGATGATACGCTCCTGCATCTCTCCGATCTTGACGAAGTGACAGAGGGGGTTCCCCGGATAGACGACCGGATTTTCGAGGACGCCCACGAGGAGCCCGGTGAACGGCGCCTCGACGACCGTCGCGTCGGACTTAAACGGGTTCGTGATCCGACAGATGGTCTCTCCCTCGTGAACCAGATCGCCCTGTTCGTAGTACATATCAACTATCCCCCCGGAATCGGCCCGGAGCCACGTCTTTTCGCTCCAGTCGCCGATAACGGTTCGCCACCCCGGCCACCGAACCGTCTCCTGTTGATAGATACCGTATTCAGCGAAGACGCTCCGGACGCCCTCCAGCGCGTGGTCGATCAACTCTCGCTCGAAGCGGTGCGCCTCGCCCATCTCCAAGGTGATCGTCGGAATCCCCTCGTCTGTCGCTTCGCGACGAAGCATTCCCGAGGAGCCTTCGCCGGCCATGATGAGGTTCGTCCCGAACGCTCGCGCGAGTCGGGCGGCACCCTCGTCGTCCATGTCTACACGAACATGAAGCATATTTGTCCGGCCGCGCGTCGATGTGTGGAAATCAAGGCCGAAATCACAGGGTTCGATGAAATTGTGGTATATCTGGTAGGCGATCCGGTTCGATCCCGTACTGTGTTGTTTCCCCGGGAAGGCACGATTGAGGTCGCGCTCGTAGATGGGGAGATACCGTTCTTGGGTGACGAAACCCTGGACGTTCAGGACGGGCAAACAGACGAGCGTTCCACAGATATCCGAGTGATCCCACTCCTGAGCGACTTCCCGAACGACTTCGATGCCGTTGAGTTCATCGCCGTGAATCGCAGCCGAAAGAAACACCGTCGGCCCCGGTCGTGGGCCGTTGATGATCGTGACTGGAATGCGAACTGGATCACCGAGATACGTTTCGGTTACCGGATAGCGGAACTCCTCCGTCTCTCCCGGATCGACGCGACCACCATCGAACGTGAACGCTTCAGCCTCCTGATCGGTCATCATCACGAAGATAGCGACCCCGTTCGGGGTAAACCTACAGAGGGCGTGTAATCGTGTTACACGCTCCCAAAACCCGTAATGACCGATATCACCAACAGAGGCGTGAGAACCTCATATGACTGCCTCCTCAGATTCACCCGGACGAGAGAACACGACCGAAGCGGGTCGATCCGTGAGCGCCGACGAGTCACAGACCGCCAGCGGGGCGATTCGCGTCGGCGTCTTGAGCACGCACAACAGCAAGGAGACGAAGGCGATCCTCAACGCCGTTCGGGCGCTGGGACACGAGCCCGTCTGGATCCGGAACGAGAACGTCACGTCGTGGATCGAGGACGGGACGGTCCACCTCTCGCCGCGCGTCGACGTCCTCGTGAATCGGATGCTGTTTACCAAAAGCGATCACCAACTCGAAGACCTCCAGCTGGCCGCGCTCTACGAGGAGACGACACCCGTCGTCAACGGTTCGCAGGCCGTGACGGACACGCTACACAAGTATCGAGCGGGGGCGAAGCTCGCGGCGGCCGGCCTCCCGGTTCCGGACGCCTACTTCGGACGGTCGCCGCGAACCGTCGAGGAGTGGCCCGAGTACCTTCCCGCCAACGCCGCACACAAGCACACGATCGGGACGAACGGCCAGCAGATGTCGGTCGTCTCGCCGACGGACCCGATCGGTCCCAAGATCGACGACGAACAGTCGTTCGTCCAAGAATTTTTAGAAGACAGTGATAATCGGCCCTCAGACGTGCGTGTCTATGTGGTCGGTGGGGAAATCGTCGGCGCGATGCGACGCCACGCCCCCGCTGGGGACTGGCGAACCAACGTCGCCCTCGGCGGTGAGGTCGAAGGAATCACGAACGAACTCGGTGTACGGCCTCGACAGATAGCGAAAGAGGCAACGGACGTTCTGGGGTTGGATCTGGCCGGCGTCGATCTGATGCCCGTCGACGGCGAGTGGTTCGTTCTCGAGGTCAACGCGACAGCAGGGTTCAAGGGCCTGTTCTCGGCGACCGGCGTCTCTGCGGCCCCGCATATCGCTCGCCTGGCTATCGAGCGAGTTGGCGGTGGCGTTGATCAGTCGCAGATCGTCGAATTGGAATCGACGTTAGACGATTCGGTGCCGGATTGCAAACCGCCGCTCGTGCAGGAGAGCGGCGACGACGGCGTGCTCGGTTACACCTCTCGAATACGAATCAACGGTCGTGACGGAGCGGAACAGGTAGTCGCAAAATCGGATACCGGTGCCGAACGGACCAGTATCGACACGGATCTCGCCGGTCGAATCGGTGCCGGGCCGCTCGTCGGAACGACACAGGTTCGGTCGGGGACGGGAAGCGAGACGGAAACCCGCCCGCTGGTCGACGTGGACCTGTGCTTGAACGGGCGATGGCGGACCGTCACGGCCAGTATCACCGATCGGACGGAGATGACCTATCCCGTCCTGCTCGGTCGAGATGTCCTCGAAGCCTACACGCTCGATATCAGTAACACGGTGGAGGAATAGGCCGCGTGAGATGAACGTCACGAGACGGGCCGTTCTACGGCAACTGGCCGCCGCGAGCGACGCAGAGCGGAAAGAAACGACGTCTATCGAAGCACTTGCGACGGCTCTCGGGGCAGAGACGTCCGCCGTCGAATCACATTTGAACGGACTGGAAGCCTGCGAGCTGGCTCGAAGCGAGGCCGGCGGGCGCGTGAGAGTGACGATCACCGGCGAGCAACTCCTCAAACTCGATACCGACGAGGCAGTGATCGTCGACGCCTCTACGCCACACCGAGAGTACTGAGAGAGATGATGTTTAACCGCACTCCACGTAATTGGCACTCAAACGGAGATGAATAACTAATGGTAGACCACGAGGCGAGTCAGTCCGAGGAAGCACAGCCCGACGAAGTGCAGTACGATCCGACGTCCAGCCGCTACGATCTCTTCGAATGCCCCGAGTGTGATAACATCGTCCTCGCGCTGGGGCGGGACGAACCCCCGATGTCCTGTCACGATAAGCCGATGGAGCGCGTGACTGACGTGGAGATGAGCGTCAAGCCGCCGGATGTCAAGCAGGTACTGTTTCAGGCCTTCGGGCTGCCGAAGGCGGGACTCGACATCTGTCTGTGCGTCATCGGTGAAGGCCCTCTGTCAGCGAACGAGGTCGCCGAGTCGCTCGGCTACGATCGGAGCACAGTCACCCGATACCTCAATACGCTCGTCGAGCTCGGACTGCTTCGGCGGTCCGAGCTGAACCGCGAAGCGGGCGGTGTGGTCAACGTCTATCACTCGGTCGACCTCGAACGGATGCGACGCGAGACGCTGATCGGCTTCTACGTCTGGGCTGGCGAGGCCGCCGCGCTCATCGAGGACGCGAACGTGACCAAACAGGACTATCTCGACGAAAACCCGGATCAGGAACTCCCCGGGATGTTCTGGGAGTCGTTTCGCGACAAGTGAGTCGACACCGGACACATGCCCTTCGCACACGCCTTCTCGACATCGGGAACGGCGTTCGAGGGGCGCTGCGGGACCTCCTCTCACAGGAGTTCTCCTACTCGACGGGTCACGTGACGGCGATACTCAACGGCTGTCTGTTCGCGCCGTCCCTGCTCGGTTTCTGGTTTGTGAACGGCGTCCTCGACTTTTCGACCGCGATTGCCATCGGTGCGGTCGCAACGCCGGCGGGACTTCAGGTACGCCTGCTCGCGTATCTCTTGGTCGTACCGACGTTCCTCCTCACGAGGATCGCCGTACACCTGATCCACCCCGTACATCGCAAGCAGGTTCTCTCGGGGTCGTGTCCGACCACGCGACTGATGAGCCTCGACTGGTTCAGCGTGGGAATACTGACGACGGGCCTTCCGCTCGCGATACAGAACGTCGGGCCGTGGGCCGGAATGAACGCGGTCTTCCTCGTCGGGGTGTTCCTCGTCCCGAGGCTGCTGCCGACTGCTCGTCGGAATCACGTCAAGCTCCTCGCGTTCGCACTCGGGGGTACCGTGTTCCTCTACGCGAGCTACGGCGGGGCGGTGTCGTGGCTTCCGAATCCGGCGACCGTTCTCGGTCCCGTCGCGACGGCCACGCTCGACGATGACACCGCTCGCCGGCTGTTTCGAGCGGTGAACAGCATCGCCGTCGGTCCACTCCTCGTGGGCCTGTTCGGCGTCGCGATGAACCGCATCCTGACGCGGCCGGAGTTAACAGAAATTCCCGTCGTCAGTCGGGCGCTTCCGCGTCGGGATCCTGACCTCGTCGTCGTCACGAGCGCTGCGCTCGGGACGGCGTTCTATCTGCTCGTCGTCACGGCCGCGACCGGTCACCTGACCGTCGTCCCGTGACACCCGAAAATAATGAGACGATGTCGATCGACGGCGTTCTCGGCCGGCATCGGAGCAGTCAATTCACTCCGGGCCGTCGTTGCGGTCACGATCCGCCGAATCGGACTCGGGCACCGAGTTTGGGGACGAGCGGAGACACAATCACTCTCGATCATGACCGCGACGAGACGGACCGTCTTGGAGGGACTGGCCGCGTTGAGCGACGCCGACCGCCGGGAGACGACGACGAGGTCGGCGCTCGCGGCGTCGCTGAGCGCCGACGAACGGACGGTCGACGCGCATCTGGACAGGCTCGCGGCGTGCGAGCTGGTCCGAACGTACCCGGACGGACGGGTCCGGATCACGATCACCGGCGAGGAACTGCTGGCCCTCGACACCGACGAGCTGGCGATCGTCGACCCGGAGTAGCGACGCCAAGGCTCGAGAGGGACGGTATTTATCGGCGTACCGACCGACGGACGACCTAATGGAGGAGCAGATCACCGATGACTGACGGACGTTCGTCTCAGTCCGACGAGCAACCCGACGAAGTCCAGTACGATCCCGATAACGATCGGTACGACATCTACGAGTGTTCCGACCCCGACTGCGACAACGTCGTCCTCGGAATAGGTCGCGACAACCCGCCGATGTCCTGTCACGGGCAGCCGATGGAGCCGGTGAGAGAGGTCGACATGACGGTCAAACCGCCGGACGTGAAACAGGTCCTGCTACAGGCGTTCGGCCTTCCGAAGGCCGGACTCGACATCTGTCTCTGCGTCATCGGCGAGGGGCCGCTCTCGGCGAACGAGGTGGCCGACCAGCTGGGGTACGACCGGAGTACCGTCACGCGCTACCTCAACAGGCTCGTCGAGCTCGGACTGCTCCGACGGTCCGAGTTGAACCGAGAGGGCGGCGGCGTCGTCAACGTGTTCCACTCGACCGACCTCGAACGGATGCGTTACGAGACGCTCATCGGGTTCTACGTCTGGGCCGGGGAGGCGGCTTCTCTCATCGAGGACGCGAACCTGACGAAGCGGGACTACCTCGAAGCGAACCCCGACCAGGAACTGACGGACGTCTTCTGGGAATCCTTCTCCGAGGAGTAAGTCGACGCCGTCCTCACACGAGGAGCTCGCTCCCGAGAACCACCACGCCGACGATACCGAAGACGACTCCGAGCGCGGGCTCCATGACTTCGCTGGGGACGTACTTGCCGACGCGGGTCCCGAGCGTTCCGCCGACGATCACGCCCGGGATCGACCACGCGACGACGTACCAGACCGGCGTCGCGGCGAGCGCGTGGACGGCCGCGCCCGCGACCGCCGCGACGGCGAGGACGAACACGCTCGTCGCGACGGCGACGCGGGGCGGCAGGCGACAGCGGACGATCAGCTGCGTCGTCGTCACTTCGGGGAGCCCGGCGCTGATGAGTCCGGTGATGAAGCCGCCGGCCGTGGCGAGACCGACGCCGGGGAGACGCCAGCAGGTGTCGTAGGTGAACGTCTCTCCGTCCGTCGTCTCGACGGTCGTCGTGCCCCGACCAGTGTTCTTTCGTCTGAGGTACTCGCCCTCGCGCTCGCCCGGTACCTGCTCCTCGGGCGGGTCGTAGTAGATCAAAAATCCGCCGAGCAGCAGGAGCCCGAGGCCGAAGGCGAGCTTGAGGAGCGCCGTCGGGACGTAGTGGGCCGCGACCGCGCCGACCACGACCGCCGGAACCGCGCCGAGGAGCAGCCACTTGGCGGTCTGATAGTCGACGACGCGCTGGCGGACGTAGTTCACCAGTCCGTTTCCCATCCCGAACACTTCCGTCAGGAGGCCAGCACCGATCGCCTGCGAGGGCGACAGGCCGACGACCAGCATGAAGAAGGGACTGAAGAACAGCGCGCCCGAGACGCCGGAGGCGAGCGCGACCAGCGAGAAGACGACCGAGGCGGGGAACACCCACCAGTGCGTGAGGAACCGCTCGACCGGGAATCCGGCCGGGAGCGGAAGGGATCGAAGTGCCGCCGCACCGGCTCTGAGGTCGGCGTCACCGACTCGAACCCCGACGTCACCTCCCAGCATCGCGAGTACGATCGCTCCCGACAGCCCGACGAGACCGAGGGCGAGCGCGTTCGATCGGCTCATCTCCGGAGGTCGTGCCGGGTCGAGTGACCGTTGGAACTCCCCGGAGACGAGCGATACGCACGCGGCGAACTCCGGTGGCCGACGCGCGGCTCGGACGCGGTGACGTCGCCGTTCACGCGACGATTCCCGCGCCGAGGAAGGCACCGAGGACGACGCCGTAGATGACGTGGACGGTGCCGAAGGTCATCATCGTCCCCTTGTCGGGTTCCATCCCGATGACAATTCGCATCCAGAACATCATCCCGCCGATCATCAGGACGAGGCCGTACACGAGGCCGAGCCCGACCGCAACGCCGATAGAGCCGAGACTCAGACCGACCAACGGGACCCCGACCGCGAACACCGCCCCGGCCGCGATCCCGTAGAGGAGGTGTAACGCCATGCCTGGCATCGCGTGGTCCTCGGGCTGCCCGCCAGCGAACATCGCGACGAGCGCCGCCGTCGGCGGCGGTCCACCGTCTCCCATTACCATCATCGCGACGGTCATGACGATCGTTGCGACTACGCCGCCGGCGAGTCCAGCGATGACTGAGGCCATGGTTCGGTTCGAACGACGCGAGGGGACTATTAAACGACGGCGCGGCCGTTGAACGCGAACGCACGACCGCGGCGCGATTAAGACCGTTCTCGACGGGCCGAAACCATGGGAACGAACGATTCTCCCGGTCAACCGGCGGGGAACGTCACTTGGCACAAGGCGCTCTCGCCGGGCGAGTTACCCGAGGGCAGAGTGGAGGCGGTGAGCTGCGGCGGCACCACCGTCGCGATGACACACTACGACGGGGAGTACGCCGCGCTCGACAACAGCTGTCCGCACCAAGGCGGCCCCCTCGGCGAGGGATCGATCGAGACCGGCTGCCTCCGGTGTCCTTGGCACGGGTGGGACTTCGACCCGCTGACCGGCGAGACTCCCGGATCGCACGACGACGCCGTGGAGACGTTCCCGGTCGAGGAACGCGAGGACGGGATCTACGTCGGGTTCCCCGAGGAGGAGCCGCACGAGCGAACCGTCTCGGACGTGGTCGCCGAGACGCTCGTCAACTGGGGGGTCAGACAGGTCTGGGGCATCGTCGGCCACTCGAACCTCGGACTGGCGGACGCGCTCCGCCGGGAGGCCGAGACGGGGAACCTCACGTACTACGGCGTCCGGCACGAGGGAGCCGCCGCGTTCGCCGCCTCGGCGTACGGGAAGCTCACCGGCCGGCCGGCGGCCTGCTTCTCCATCGCCGGCCCCGGGGCGACGAACATGCTCACCGGGCTGTGGGACGCCAACGTCGACCGCTCGCCGACGATCGCGCTGACCGGCCAGGTCGAGTCGCAGGTCTTGGGTACGGGCAACTTCCAAGAGGTCGACCTCGAGGCCGCCTACGGCGATGTCGCCGCGTTCGAGGCGACGGTGCTGCACGACTCGGACTCCGCCGAGCTCGCTACGCGGGCCGCGAAGACCGCGGTCCTCGAACGCGGCGTCTCGCACCTGGTCTTCCCCGACGAGATCCAGACCCAGTCCGCCGAGGGCGTCAAGCCGGCCGATCCCGAGGGGCGCATCACCGACCGGGACATCAGCCCGCCCGCGGATGCGCTGGACGACGCCGAGGAGCTGCTGGCGGAGGCCGAACGGCCGGTCATCGTCGTCGGCCACGGCGCCCGCTTCCACATGGACCCCGTCGTCGAGCTGGCCGAGCGCCTGGACTGCCCGGTCCTGACGACGTTCAAGGCCAAAGGTCAGATCCCTGATTCCCACCCGCTCGCGGGGGGCGTTCTCGGCCGGTCGGGTACGCCTATCGCGAGCCATTTCATGAACGAGTCAGACCTACTCGCGGTGTTCGGCGCGAGCTTCTCGAACCACACCGGTATCGCGGAGTACAAGCCGATCATCCACGTCGACTTCGACGCGATGACGCTGGGGAAACACCACAGCGTCGACGTGCCGGTGTGGGGCGAGATCGGGGTCACCGTCGACGAACTGAACGACCGGCTCGACGGCGCCGACGTCGCCGCCGAGAGCCAGCGCGAGGAGCTCGCCGACCGTTGGGAAATCTGGCGCGACGAGAAGGCCACCCGGCGCGACCAGCCCGCCGAGCGCGGGGTCAACTACGCGACCGTCTTCGAGGCGATGAGTCAGATCGTCCCCGACGACGCGGTCGTCCCCGTCGACGTGGGCAACAACACCTACGCGTTCGGGCGGTACTTCGAGCCCGAGGACCAGTCGGTGCTGATGTCGGGGTACCTCGGCTCGATCGGGTTCGCGTTTCCCGCGGCGCTGGGAGCCTGGGCCGCCACGCAGGAGCCGGGGTCGCGGTTCGCGGGCCGGCCGGTCGTCTCGATCTCCAGCGACGGCGGCTTCGGGCAGTACATGAGCGAGTTCACGACCGCCGTCAAGTACGACATGGACCTCACCCACGTTTTGCTCAATGACGACGAACTCGGGAAGATCAGCAAAGAACAGCGCACCGGCGGCTGGGATGTCTGGCAGACTGACCTCGTGAACCCGAGATTCGCCGAGTTCGCGGAGAACTGCGGCGGTCACGGCGCTTACGTCGACGACAAGGCAGACCTCGACGACGCGCTCCGGGAGGCGATCGCGTACGACGGGCCAGCGCTCGTCGAGATCAGCAGCGACTCCGATCCGGTGTGACCCGTCTCTCCCACGGAGCGACTACTCGCACCGCGTCGAGCGACGATTCGGGCCGTCGACCGGGCGTTCGGGAAGTCGCGGTCTCGCTCAGTCGATCCCGGCCCACGGTGCCGCGGGTCCGAGGACCGACGCCAGTTCCAGCACGCTCGCCGCCAGCGCCGCTACGGCCAGCGCTAGCCCGAGGAGGCCGACGCCGAGCAGGAGACCGGCCGAGGTCGGAGAGAGGAGGGCTCCAAACGTGAGCCCGAGCCCGAAGACGCCGAGGTAGCTCCCGAACGCGAACAGTCCGGCGGACGCGAGCGGCCCGTCGAGGGACGCGTAGAGTCCCGCGAATATCCCGAGCGTCGGGAGCACGAGGAAGTACGCCGCGGCCTCGGGTTCCGCCGTCGCGGCCACGAGCGCGCTCCCCGGATCGCGGAAGAGCAGGGCGAGCACGAGGACGTAACCGACCACGAGCGCGTCGCCACCCGTTCGCGTGCGATCGAGACGAGTCACAGCCGCCTCAGTCCTGCGTCTCCTGTGCGCGCTCCATCTCGTAGCTCAGGCGGTGGGGCATGACGCTCAGGGCGCGGACGATGGCAGCCAGCGAGACGAAGATCCCGACCAGGACGTGTGCGACGCCGCCGAGCTTGAGCCACATCAGCGTGGACGGCCACTTGTGAATGCTGATCAAGGCTCCGTTGACCTCGCTGCCGCGAGTGCCGCCACTCCCACCTGCGAGGCTCGTGTCCGTGTAGGTCCTGAAGAAGCTCTCTAGCAGGGGGTGAAACTCCGTCAGCTCGAAGAACAGCGCCGTGCCGACCAACAGGTAGCCAACTGCTGCGAAGACGGCTCCGACCTTCAGCATCTTCTTGATCGAGCCGACCGTCGATTCTATCTCGTCGATGGACAGGCGGTCCGGGTACGTGGATGCCATGGTACTCTGTCCCTCGCGCCGGGATATATCTCCCTCTCGGGTGTTGAAGTGGGTTACACGACCGCCCGAACGCCTACAACCTCGGGCGCGATCGGTTCGGCCGTGTCAACAGTGAGTATGTCGACGAACGGAACGGCCGACGAACGACGATCCCGCGCCTGGGGGACCCAGCCGGCCGAGCGGGGAAATCCAACCCGGGTGATTGGCCGATGACCGGGACGCCGCCGGCCGACGTGGGATCCCCCAGCCGGGTGGCCGCCTGGAGCGACCTCAACGACCGTGATCCGGTACACGCCCGCGTCGAGGGCGTCGACCTCGTCGTCATCAGGTACGACGGCGAGGTGTCCGTTCTGTACGGCCGGTGTCTCCACCGCGGCGTGCTCCTGGGCGACGGCCACGTCGAGGGCGACGACCTCATCTGCGGCGTCCACGGCTGGGACTACCGGGTCGACACGGGCGTCAGCGAGTACGACAACTCGGAGGTGTTAGCGACGTTCACGGTGTGGGTCGACGAGAGCGAGGACGCCGTCTACGTCGACGCCGACGAGGTGGCTGCGTGGGCCGAGGAGAACCCGCAGCCGTACGGCGAGCCCGAGCCCGGCGAGGAAAGCGACGGGTCGATGCGGGCGACGGCCGACGGCCTCGAGAGCGGCGCAGTCAACCCCGAGTTCTACGGCGAGCCGGAGGCGGAGACGGAACCGTACGCCCACTACATCCAGAAGCTCGCCCGCGAGGGCCCGGAGGGGATCGGCGAGCACGGGAGCGTCTCCGCGATGGGCGTTCCGCGGACGGAGCTCCCGAGCTGGGACGACCTCCAGATCCTCACCGCGCAGCTCGACCGGACGCCCCTGATCGACGACCACCCCGTCGACACGGGGCTAGTGATCGGCCCGAACGCCGAGAATCCGCTCGAACTGGAGATCCCGGTGTTCGTCAGCGACATGAGCTTCGGCGCGCTGAGCGAGGAGGCGAAGGTCGCTATCTCGAAGGGCGCGGACGCCGCGGGAACGGGCGTCTGCTCCGGTGAAGGGGGAATGCTGCCCGAAGAGCAGTCGGCCAACTCCCGGTACTTCTACGAGTACGCCACAGGGAAGTTCGGCTGGGACATCGAGAAGGTCGCCGACGTACAGGCGTTCCACTTCAAGGCCGGCCAGGGCGCGAAGACGGGGACCGGCGGCCATCTGCCGGGCGAGAAGGTCCAAGGGAAGATCGCCGAGGTGCGCGATCTCGAACCGGGTACCGACGCCGTCAGTCCCTCGCGGTTCGGCGACTTAGAGACGCCCGCAGACTTCGCGGCGGTGGCGGACCGCGTCCGCGAGGTCGGCGGCGGCATCCCGGTCGGGTTCAAGCTCTCCGCTCAACACGTCGAGGACGACATCGACTTCGCGTTAGAGGCGGGGGCGGACTACCTCATCCTCGACGGCCGCGGCGGTGGGACCGGCGCTGCGCCGGATGTGTTCAAAAACAACATCTCGGTGCCGACGATCGCCGCGATCCCGCGGGCCCGCCGGCACCTCGACGCCCGCGACGCGACCGACGTGACGCTGATCGCGACCGGCGGGCTCCGGACCGAGTCGGACTTCATCAAGGCGCTGGCGCTCGGCGCGGACGGCGTCGCGGTCGCGAACGCTGCGATGCAGGCGATCGGCTGTCTCGGGATGCGCGCGTGCGACTCGAACAACTGCCCGGTCGGGATCGCAAGCCAGCGGGAGGACCTCCGAAGTCGACTCGTGATCGACTCTGCCGCGGAGGGGCTCGCGAACTACTTCGCCGCCACGGTCAAGCTCATGAAGGTGATGGCCCGGGCGTGCGGCCACGACGACCTCGGCGGCTTCGAGCGTCGCGACCTGACGACGTGGAAGCGCGACGTCGCCGACCTGACGGGGGTCGAATACGCAGGCATCGGCGCCGAGAATCGCCGGCGATGACTGGCCAAGACGGAGCGGGCGGGGCGGCCGCCGGCGCGAGACAATTTATGTCCCTCGCCGCAGACGACCGATCATGAAACGCGTCAGCGTCGACGACGTCGAGAACTCGATCCAGCCGGCCGCGGTGATGCGACACCTCACCGACGCGCTCGGGCTGACGGACATGGCGATCAACTACTACGAGCTGGAGCCGGGCGACAGCTTCGCGTTCGCGTATCACAGCCACGAGGTTCAGGAGGAGGCGTTCTACGTCGTCTCGGGTACTGCGACGTTCGAGACGGCGGACGGACCGGTTGAGGTGGGACCGAACGAGATCGTTCGGTTCGGCCGCAACGAGTTCCAGCGCGGGTGGAACCGCGGCGACGAGCCCGTTCGGGCGCTCGCTATCGGCGCGCCGCTGGAGTACGGGACACAGATCAAACTCCGGTACTGTCCGGACTGCGACGCGGAGACGGAGGCGGACCTGCGCACCGTCCCGGACGTGGACAGAGAAGGAGATGAGGACGGACAGGACGCCATCGTCGCGGAGTGCGTCGAGTGCGGGGTCAAGACCGGACGGTGGTACGAGGGCTCGATGGACGGGGAGGTGCCCTGAACCGATGTCGACGCCGTCGCGGCCGACTGAAGAGCCTCGCTCAGTCGACGATACCGACGTCACGGACGTGACGCGTCAGTTCGGACTCGGTCTCGAACGGTTCGTCACAGATCTCACAGACGTGCGGTTCGTCCGATGTGTCGTTCGTCATCACACCGTAACTAAGTGACGGTGAGTTATTATTTTTCCGCGGAATCGTGGAATAACGGCGGCGAAACGGCTCGATTCACTCCTCCGAGAGCGCCGCCACCGCGTCCCGGAACAGTCCGTCGAGTATCTCGGGCGTCGTCGGGTGATACGCTCGGTCGGGGACCTCCCGCACGTCCAGTCCCATTTCGACGATCACTTGCATCGTTTTCGCCATCGCGTCGGCATGGTAGTGGAGGCCCTGATAGCCGAGGACGGTCCCGTCGGTACCGACGACGAGCCGGGCGAGACCCTCCGGGACGTTCTTGGTCTTGAACACGCCGTCACTCGACGCGTCGCGGGTGACGACCAAGTGATCGAGGTCCGCCGCCTCGGCCGAGGCCGCCGAGTGGCCGACCCGAGCGAACGGCAGGACGCCCAGTCCCGAAAACACCACGTGGTGATGAACGTTGGTGTACTCCTCGAGTGGCTCCCCGTCGCGGTGGTTTCGAACGTTTGCCGCGGTGACGAACCCCTGCTCTTTCGCGACGTGGAGGATCGGCTCCTTGCCGTTGGCGTCGCCCGCGACGAAGACTCGGTCGTCGTCGCGGGCCTGCATCGTCGCCTCGACCCACCCCGGACCGGGGTCGAGGGCCGTTTCGTCGAGCCCCAGCCGATCGAGCGTCGGGCGACGACCGGTGAACGCGAACAGCTGGTCGGCCTCGATCGTCTCTTCGACGCCGTCACGCGTGACGTGAAGCCTGACGCCGCCCGCGTCGGTGGGTTCGACCTGTTGCTCGTCGGTCCGCGTGAGCACGTCGATGTCGAAGGCGTCCCGGTAATACTCGAGGAGCGCGTCGCCGAACGGGGCGTCCGCCTCGTCGAGCGGTCGCGCGTCGTGTTCAATCACAGTCAGGTCCATCCCCACGGCCTCGCTGAGGTAGGGCACGAGTTCCATGCCGACGTAACCGAACCCCATGACGACGCCGGAGTCGCCGAACGACGTGGCGTCGAGGACGTCCGCGCTCGTCAGTACCTCGACGTCGTCGATCCCGGGAAGCGACGGGAGATTCGTCGTCGAGCCGGTGGCGATCACCACGTAATCCGGATCGATCGTCCGCTCTCCGACGGCGAGTTTCCCGTCGTCGACGAACCGCGCGGTGTCGTGAACGAAGCTGACGCCGTCGCGTTCGGTGAGTCCTTCGACCGCGGCGCGGCGATGCGCCGCGAAGTTCGACGTGTGTTCGTCCTTGCGGCCGACGACGGCCTCGAGGTCGACGTCTGGTACCGCTCCCGTGAGTCGGTCGTCGTGACGGGCGGCGAACCGATGCTCAGCGGCGGAGAGAACCTCCTTTGAGGGCATACAGCCACGGAGGATACAGAGGCCGCCGCCCGGCTCGCCGTCGTCGATAAGTGTCAATGTAATGTCCGGGTCGTCCGCGAGCCGCTCGGCCACGGCGGCGCCCGCACTTCCGTATGCACCGACGACCGCCACGTGTGTAGGCATGCTATCCGATGTCGGTCGCCATCTCTTAATGATTCCGCGACCAGAAGGGAATGCGATGGGCGTGGCGCTCGTTTGACCTGAGCCTCGTATCACAGCGGCGTGCGACATCGGCGCACACTCGATCGCGAGGTCGCCGACGTCAGACGGACTCGACGTCGCCGAACCACGTCGAAAGATCGCCGCCTGTCGGGAGTCAGATCGGGACGGCTGGTCAGAGTACGCTGAACTCGTTAGTTCAGTGCGGCCCGAATCTCGTCGGCGCCCGTCACGCCGACGAACCGCTCGACCTCCTCGCCGTCGCGGTAGATCGCGACCGTGGGGATCGATCGGACGCCCGCCTCCGCGGCGAGGTCGTTGTGCTCGTCGGTGTCGACGCCGAGCACCGGGGCGTCGATTGTGCCCGCCAGCTCTTCGAGGATAGGCGTCTGCTGCTTACAGGGGCCACACCAGTCCGCGAAGTAGTCGACGACGACCTGTTCGTTGTTCGCGACGGTCTCGCGGAACGACTCCGCGCTCTCCACGTCGACGATCCCGCCCGCCTGTGCGCCGTTACCGGAAGCCGTGTCGGATGACATAGTCATAAATACGCCGCGCGGAGGGATATCCCTTCCCGAACCGGACGGTAAGCGGGTTACCGACGGGTCACCGAGCGACGAATCGAACTCGTCTCTCCGTGCCGAATGGTAACGCAGATACACGCTCGCCACGTCTTTATCCACTCGTTCGTCGTCTATCGACCATGCCAGTCGAATCCAACGCGCCGTCGGTCCCGAGCGACAAGGACGCGATCCTCAGCGCGCCGCGCGAGGAGGGCGCGAACGTCCTGTTGACGGCGAACAGCTACGACGACCCCGAACGCGGCCGTCACGGGGCGATCATTGAGGAGACGTCGGCGTTCCGGTCGGACATCGAACTGTTCTACGACCTCCACACGCTCGCGTGGAACGCCGACGAGAGACACACCTTGGACGCCAGAGACGACGTCGTCGAGGGCGATGTGTCGTACGCGTCGAGCCGCGTCCCGGAGATAACCCTCGAGAACCGCTTCGAGGAGCCGGGGTCGACGGGGACCCTCACCCAGCGGGTGGTCGGGAGCGTCGACACCTGCGGCCTCCTGATCCGAACCGACGCGGAATTTGAGACGGTCGCGGAGCGGACCTTCTACACCGTCGCCGACCTCGGCATTCACGGGCACGACCACGAGGACCCCAACGCGGTCCAAGAGGCGTTCCTCACGGAGCGGGACGGCGCGGAGCTGATCGTCGCGACCGACGGCGACCGGTGGCTGGCGCTCGCGCAGGAGCGCGACGGGGGCCGGAGATTCGACGGCCGACGGATCGGTCATACCGGCGTCGCGGCCGGACCGGACCGGAGCGCGTGGGCGGACATCTACGAGGGGAACGACGGGTTCGTCGACGACAACGAACGGGCCGAGGGGAACCTCGACGTGGGCGTCGGGCTGTACATCGGCGAGACCGACGCGGCGTCGTGGCTCACGGCTGTCGGCTTCGGCTACGGCGAAGATTCAGCGGTCGAACACGCGCTGGAACTCCTCGACCGGGGGTACGAGTCGGAGCGAGAGTCGTTCGCGACGGCGTGGGAGGAGTGGCACGAGACGGTCTCGGACGGCCCGACCGACGACCCCGCAGTCAACGACGTATACGAGCGGTCGCTGACGGCGATGAAGTGCGCGCAGGACGGCTGCTGCGGCGTCATCGCGGGCGCGTTCAAGCCGAGCGACATGACGTACAAGTTCATTTGGCCGCGCGACCAAGTGATCATCACGCAGGCGCTGATCGCGGCGGGAGCCGAACGTGAGGCGCGGCTCGCGCTCCGGTGGTTCGACGAGAACCAGATCACCGGCGACATCGTCGACGACCGCGGGATCGACCGGCACGGGACGTGGTGGCAGAACTACTTCGTCACCGGGGAGCCACATTGGCGGGCGCTCCAGTTGGACCAGGTCGGCGGGCCGATATACGCCCACTGGTTGGTCTGGCGGGAGACCGGCGACGACGACCTGCTGGACGAGCACTACGACATGTCGCGACGGGCGGCCGAGTTCCTGCTCTCGTACGACAACGGCTACGGCTTCCCGAAGAAACACCAGGATCCGTGGGAGGAGATCTGGGGTCACAGCACCGAGGGCACGGCCGCGGCGATCGCGGGACTGCGCGCGATGGGCGAGCTCGCCGACGCGCACGGCGACGATACGTTCGCGGAGGAGTGCCGCGAGCGGGCGGCCGTGTGGGCGAGCAACTTCGAGAAGTACTGTTTCAAGTCTACGCCGTACGGGGACGCACTCGTCACCGCGGACAGCCCGGAGACTCCGTCTGACCCGCCGGCCGACGCCCGGCCCGACGCGGCCGCGTTCATGAGCGTCTGGCCGTGGAACGTCGTCGACGCGGAGGGCGACGCCGTCGCCGCGACCCTCGCCGCTACCGACGACGAGGCGTGGGTCGCGGGCGATACCCCCTGTCTCGGTCGCTATCCCGGCGACCGCTACACCCCAACCGGGACCGTCGAGGACGGCGGGTGGCCGCTCTGTGAGGCGTACGCTGACGTCGCACGCCGGCTCGGCGGACACGACCCCGACGCGGTCGCCGACCACGTGTTCGAGGACGCCCACGAGTGGACGACGAGCGCCGGCCTGCTGCCCGAGCGCGTCGACGGGAGCGGGCGGGTCCGGTGGAACTCGAACCTCCAGTGGAGCCAGGCGACCTACCTCCTGCTCGTCGAGAACCACGTCCGCGGGGAACCGTTCGGGCTCGCGCCCGACGGGACGTCCGAGTGACGACGGACGGAAAATCGGAATCCCGAGACGGCAGTCGGCGGATCCGTTAGGACGAGTTCCGTCGATACGTGCGTACCGCACGCGACCTACCCGTCAGTCCGCTCGTCGATCTCGTTCGCCTGACTGATCGCGTCGATCACGTCTCTGGCGATCCCGTCGAGGTCGTCCGCGTACGACTGTGTCGTCTCGGCGACATCGTCGATGTTCTCCGAGGTCTGTACCGCACTCTCGGCGATCCCGTCGAGATCGTCCACGGCGTCCGTGATCGACGCCGCCGCGGTGTCGGTCCGCGTATCGACGGTCTCGATCTGATCTATCGTCTCGTCCGCGGTCGACCGGACCTCCTCGACGGTCGCCTCGATCTCGGTCGCCCGCTCTTGGGCCTGCTCGGCGAGGTCCTTGACCTCGTCGGCGACGACGGCGAAGCCCGAGCCAGCCTCGCCCACGCGGGCGGCCTCGATCGAGGCGTTCAACGCGAGCATGTTCGTCTGGTCGGCGATCTCGTTCAACATCTCGACGATGTCGTCGATCTCCGTGACGGTCTCACGGAGCGCCTCCAGCTTCTTTTCGGCCGCGGCGGCCGCGACTTGGGCCTCGTCGACGTCGTCGGTCGCGTCCCGGGCCGACCCACGAGCCGTCTCTGCCAACGAAGCCGTGTCGGAACTGGACGCGTTTGCCTCCGCAGCGCCGCGAGACAACGAGTCGATCGCGTCGCCGGACTCGCTCAGTTCCGTCCCGATCTCCGACAGGAGCTTCGCGTGCTCCGTCGTCAACGTCGAGAGGGGCGGGTCGTCGTCCGGATCACCGTGACCGTCCGACTCGGTCTGACTCTCTCGATCGGTCTGTACCCCCCGGTCGACCCGTTCGTCGGAGTTGCGTGATCTCTGAGACATAATCGGTCGTGACCCCGGAGCTGTGATTAGCTTTCCCAGGAACGCGGTTGAGACACACTTCCGCCGAGGGTATTTAATCGTGGTCCGCACATTATCAGATGCGATGTCAGACCATGACGAGGGCGACGTTCACGCCTGTAACTGCGGCGCGACGTTCGACACGCTCGACGAGCTGAAAGACCACGCCAAAGAGAACCACCCCGACGCGTACGAGGAGAAGTTCGGAGACGAGGAGTGAGGGAGGATCGACGCACCGAACGATGAGCGGAGACGCCACATGCCCGACCTGTAGTAACGAGACGGAGAGCCGGCTCGCGATAATTGAACCCTCAGAACTGAAAGAAGAGCGCGAGTACTGTCTCACCTGCGGAGAGTTCGTCGACGAGGACGCCCGGAAGCCGGAGTGAGCCGGAGCCGCGGCGGATCGGTCGAGCCGGGCTCCGGAGTGGTCAGCCGGTGCGGACCGTGCCGTCCGGGAACGACGCTCGGTCGAGGAGACGGGCCGACAGTGACCGACGGGTATTTTATCGATAGAGAACGAACTCGGTCGCTATACCGTCCGGTGGTGGTCACTTCGTCGTTCGGCTCGGAGGACCACGACCGGCCGAGCGCTCCAGGGGGAGACCTGACACATGAGTAACGAACCGGCCGACGACCGAGGCGCTCGTGAGTCGGCAGCGGACGACCGGCGACCGCCCGTCGAGGAACGGTACCGGAAGGTCTTCGAGTACAGCAACGACGCCGTCATGGTCGTCGACTTCGAGACCGAGTCGTTCGTCGATGTCAATCCGACGGCGTGTGAGCTACTGGGATACTCTCGGGAGGAGCTCCTCTCGATGAACCCGGAAGACATCCATCCGGATGACTTCGATCGGGTACGGGAGGAGTTCGTCTCACAGGTCAGAGCGGAGGGATCCGGCTTCACCGACGACCTGATGTGTCTGACGAAGGGCGGGGACGAAATCCCGACGGAGATCTCCGGGGCGACACTGGACCCTGCGAGAGGGGAGACCGCGACGGATGCCGGGCCCACCCGGATGGTCGCGATGCTCCGCGATATCTCCGGTCGCGCCCGGAACCGGCAGCGGCTCGAGGAGAAGGTCGAACGACTCGACCGATTCGCCGGCATCGTCTCCCACGATCTCCGGAACCCGCTGTCCATCATCCAGGGTCACGCGGAACTCGCCCGCGAGACGGGCGACTCCGAACACTTCGACGCCGTCGAGGACGCTGCCGCTCGCATGGAGGAGATGCTGTCGGACCTACTTCGGCTCACCCGCGAGGGCGATTTGGTCGGCGAGCGGACCGAAATCGACCTGGCGACGATCGCGCGAGACGTGTGGGCCGACTGCGAGATGGACCCGGCGATTCTCGGCGTCGAGTCGACGACGACGCTCCGAGCGGACCGAGATCGGCTCCACGAACTGCTCGTGAACCTCTTCGAAAACGCTCGCGACCACGGCGGTTCGGACGTGACGGTCCGCGTCGGCACGCTCGACGAGGAAGGACAGCGTGGATTTTACGTTGAGGACGACGGGACGGGAGTCCCACCAGAGGACCGAGAGACCGTCTTCGAATGGGGACACACGACAACGGGAGACGGGACCGGGTTCGGGCTGGCGATCGTCGACGAGATTGCAGAGGCACACGGGTGGCAGATCGATCTCAAAGAGTCGGCGGACGGCGGGGCACGGTTCGAGGTCGACGGCGTTCGGACGAGCGAGTGAGCCGTCGCTTCGAGCGGCACTTCGGGCCGGTCGGGCCGCGTCGGGTATCGCGAATCGCGGCGGCGGAATTTGAACAATATAAATGTATCTCACGCGTGTCCGCCCGACGACGACGCGCAGTACATATTAATTTTTGATGAACTACTGTCGCGTATGGCCGAAAACGTCACTCAACCGAGCCCCGCTCCGGAGCGTAGTAACGCAATACCCGACTCGTACGCGATCTACGTGAACGACCAAGGCGTCGACGTGTGGCAGTACCGTGTCGATGTCCGCGATCCGGACGGAAGCTGGCGGTTCGTCGAGACGCACGACGCCGAGGCCGATCTGCGGGTCTCGCTCGATCTCGCAACGCTGACGCCGCCGAGCGACGAGGGGTACTGGGTGTACAGTAGGACCTACGACTGCGAGACGAACTGTAAATAACAGGTCAGTGAGAGACTACGGCGGTCAACTCTCCAGTTCGAGCGTGTAGATCCGCTTTCGAGCGTCGGCGAAGGAGATCCGCGACGAGACGATCTCGGCCTCCTCGAGCTGATCGAGCGCGTACCGAACGGTCCGCGAAGGAAGGAGCGTCGACTCGGCAAGATCCGACTGCGTGCCCTCACCTTCGTATTCGAGAGTCTTCGCGATCAGTTTCGCGCTGGGCGAGAGATCACGGAGTACATCCGGCGCTGACTGGCCCGAGAGTGTGGTTTCGTCTGTCACGATACGTGAACATATCGGCACGATCGACTTAATTGTCGAGTGATAGTGTGAATTGATCGCACGGCCGAAGCCATGGCTGACGGAGAGCCTCACGATCACTCGGTCGAGGCAGCCCACTCCAAGAGCGGTTCGAGCCGTGTCCGTAATTCGGTCCCGTTCTCGGTCAGCGAATACTCGACGTGGGGCGGGATCTCGTTGTACTGGGTTCGGTCGATCAGTCCGGCTTCCTCGAACTCGTCGAGCCGCTTCGAGATTGTCGAGGTGCTCGCTGTCGGCAGGTGCTCTTCGATCTCAGCGAATCGGAGTGAGTCGTGTGCCCCGATGATGCTGACGAGCTGTATCGCGTATTTCCGACTCAGGGTGTCGATAACGCCTGTGAGCGGGCAGTAGCACGTACCGTCGACATCGCAGACGGGCGCCTGTGGGGTGGAATCTGCCATAGCTTTGGAGCCTCCAACGTACTCCATAGCTTTGGACTTCGAAGTATAAGAATTTCCCATCGTAAAGTGCGAACACGAATGACCAGTACGACAGACTACGATCTCGTGATTCTCGGTGGGGGTGCCGCAGCGTTCGCGGCGATCACCGAAGCCAGCCAGCGGGACCTCTCGACGGCGATTGTGAACACCGGGCTGCCGATCGGCGGTACCTGCGTCAACGTCGGCTGCGTCCCGAGCAAGCATCTGCTCGCCGTCGCCGAAAGCGGGGCCGCGGCGTCGGACAACCCCTTCGACGCCGTCACGTATTCCGAGGAACCGACCGTCGACTGGGGCGAGGCACTCGACGGCACCGACGACCTCGTCGGACGGTTCCGACGGGAGAACTACGTCGATGTCGCCGAGCACTTCGAGACCGACGTCTCCGAAGGATACGGCGAGTTGGTCGAGGACACGACCATCGAAATCGTCGACGGCCCCGACGAAGGCACGCGCATCACCGGGGGGAAGGCGCTCGTCGCGACGGGCAGTTCCCCTTGGGCACCGCCCATCGACGGCCTCAATGCCGTCGACTACTACACGAGCGAGACCATCCTCGAAGAACGCGACCTCCCCGAGAGCATCATCATGATCGGCGGCGGATACATCGCGCTCGAATGGGGCCAGATCCTCCACCGCGTCGGCGTCGACGTGACGATCCTTCAGCGCTCCGAGCGCGTGCTCTCCGGGATGGAGGGCCAGTTCGGCCGGGAGATGCAACGGGCCTTCCGCGAGGAGGGCATCGATGTGGTGACCGGCAACGAGTTCGAGCGAGTTCGGTCGCCGGCGACCGACGGCGGCGCCGAAGCCGTCCCGCAGGGCGCTACCGTCGAAACTGTCGTCAATGGCGACTCGCAGGTGTTCACCGCGGATGCGCTGTTCGTCGCGACCGGCGTACAACCGAACAGCGAGAACATCGGCCTCGACGCAGTCGGCGTCGAGACAAACGACAACGGGACGGTCCGCGTCGACGGACACTACCAGACGACGAACCCGGACGTGTACGCCGCCGGCGACGTGATCGGTGAGCCCGAACTCGAGACGGTCGCCGCCAAGGAGGGCAACCACGCCGTCAAGAACGCGTTCGGCAGCGGAGGCGCCACCATCGACTACGACGCCGTCCCAGCGGTCGTGTTCACCAGTCCCGAGGTCGCCACCGTCGGCACGACCGAACTGGAGTACATGGACGAGCACGGCACCTGTGCCTGCCGAACCGTTCAGATGGAGGACATCCCCCGAGCGAAGGCCGTCGAGAACACGGACGGACTGGTCCAAGTGGTGACAGACCACGAGACCGATGAGATCGTCGGCGTCCACATGGTCGGGCCACGGGCAGCCGACATGATCATGGAGGCGACGCTGGCGGTGAAATTCGAGCTGACTGTCGACGATATCATCGACACGATCCATCCCTTCCCGACGTTCTCTGAGGCGTTCAAGCAGGCCTGTCAGGCGTTCCGCCGGGATACGTCAACGATGAGCTGTTGCGTCGAGTGAGTTGCCGTTCGGTCCTCCAGGACCCGGTGGTTGATCTCGAAGCTACCCAGCTCACGAGAGTCGATGTTGCCTTCAAGCCGTTCGGCCTTTTCAACAGGCTGAAACCCGTTTTCAGTCCCTCACAGAAGGAGTGTGTCTCGGGACAGTCCTTCTCGAGCCTCAGTCCGGAAACAGATCGGGGCCGTTCAGTCTCTTCGTCTTGCTATCGAACCGTCATCCACGCTCGTGCGACCGAATGTCGGATCAGCAACGGAATTTTACTGTTACCCTTTCTCCTCTCGATCGAGATTCAATGCTGGAACTCTATCGACTCCCCGGCTGTCCGTACTGCGCAAAAGTCGAACGGAAGCTGGAGGGGTTCGGTCTCGACTACAAATCTCACAACGTCCTCCCTTTCCGGTTCCTCCGGTTCAAAGTGAAATCGGTGAGCGGTCAATCCGGGGTCCCGGTTCTTGTCGACTCCGAGCATGGGGTCGAAGGAATGGCGGAGAGCGACGACATCGTCACATACCTTGAGAACACGTACTCGTGAGGCGGTGCGAAGCGTACCAACTCGGGATCGCCATCCGGAACGAACTCGAAGGATCAGACCTTGTCACTGCGTTCGAGAACCTTGACCACTCGATTGACGCGGTCGAAGACGGGTATCCAGCGTGGCATCCTGCGCCACTCTCCTTCCGCGCGATGGTCTTTTCGTCTGTCTTCATGGAAATCACGGGTGATTCCTACGCCGAGTTCACTCGGCGACTTACACGGCAACCAGAAGTAGCCGGTATCCTCGGCTTCAGTCGAGTGCCCGACGAATCAGCGTTCTCGCGGGCGTGGCGGAATCGATTCGACGACACTGTTCACGAGTACGTCCACGCTGCCGCCCACTTCGTTGTCAAAGAAGTCCACGATCGTAACATCTCAGTGCCCGGCGTCCGGCCTAAGACAGATATCGTCGACGATACCGAAGAAGACCAAGAATCAGTAGAAGACGAATCCTTCTCACAGGAGAAGATTGACCAGATGACGCGCCTGGCACGCGACCACGCATTCGGTCACTTCGACTCTGGCCGGGCCTCAAACGCCTCTTATGAGGACACACAATTCTTCGAGTTACAGACGTTCATGGGAATGGTCCGCTGTGGCACCGCCCAAGGAGCGACTCGCTTCCAGTATCGGCGGGGCGAGGAGTACGGTCCCCACGGAGATACCCACCTCCGAGCAGTCAAGCAGTTTGATCCCGAAGAGCTCGTGAATAGTTTTAACGAGACGATAGATCGCTTGCTTTCCGTGATCGCCTCTGAAGCATCGTTCCGGCGACCAGTCACTGCCGCGATCGATATCACGACGATTCCCTATTACGGAGAGGTCAATGAGATGCCGATGGTCAGCGGGACGAAGGACAGAGACGGTCGAGCGTTCAAATTTGCGACCCTCTCAATCATTGGACAGAATATCCCGCTCGTTCTCGCCGTAGAACCGGTCCGAGAGAGCTCCGAGTGGGATGAGAACCCGTCGAATCAGATCCATCGTACTGTGCGGCGACTGGTTCGACGGGCGAAAGAGCTCGTCCCAATTGAGACGGTGCTCTGTGACCGGGAGTTCGATTCGATACGCGTGTTTCAGACGCTCTCAAACCTCGATGTGAACTATCTCATTCCGAAGCGGATCTCCAGCTCCGAACGGGATGTACTCGAACAAATGGAGGAAGATGACCAAGAGGTGGCCGTTGAGTCAGCTTCTGTCCATGTGGAATCTGGATCGCATCCAATGCGGCTCCTGTACGTGCCGTCGACGAGTGGTGAGGGGACGGCCGTCTTTGCGACGAATCTCCGAGTCGGTCCGGAGGAGGCCGAGTCGTTCTGTCACCGCTACAGCCGCCGGTGGCAAATCGAGAGTGAGTACAAATCGATCAAAGGTGACTTTTTCGCCAAGACCTCCTCGAAAGACTACCGCGTTCGCCTGTTCTACTTCGTGTTCGCGGTACTCTTGTACAATATCTGGCGGCTCACCGACTTCTTGCTGAAAGCGGGCGTGGATGGTGAGATGGACTACGCACCCGTGTTAACTGCGGGTGAGTGTGTTGAGCTCGTTGCCTCAGGGTTGATCCCGCACGACTAATCGGCTGAACCTTCGCTGAGTCTGCCGTTCGGGAGTGACAACCCTGCTCAGCAGAGCCAAAATCCACGCAATTTCGCACGTTCGCCTGATAGATACGACCAAGAGGGCCCGACATCAGCACCTGATCGGTGAAAAGAACCACGAATTGATGCCAATTTAACCCAAAACTGGCCTATCCTCCGAAACTATGGGCAACTCCACGCCTGAAATTTTGTATAGCGGAATACAATATACCAAACGTCTCAAGCTGAGTATAGGCCCTCTCACGGCCGGAAACCATCGATCAGCGCTCACACCCGAGCAAATCCGGGATTCTATTTTACTTTGTCTTAGTTGGGTAAGACACAGTAAACTCTATGTCACCCCCACCCGTTCCCCCAAACGAGGCAGATCAAGAACTATGGCCGACGCTTCCCTACACAGCTGCTCCAGCCGGATCGCCGCGTCCGCAGCGGTGTCCCGACGACACAACCCCCACACTCTGGATGCCAAATGACGGGGCGTCGCTCCGTCGAGACGCCGATCGAGGACACGTTCACGAAGTACCTTACGGACAAGGGGAAGGGCGATGCCGGCGAGGAGGGCGCGTACCGAACCGACGCCGAGCGCGAGCTGAATCGATTCCGCCGCTGGTGTCTCGGCAAGACCGCTGACTCAGCGAACGCCACACCGCCGGAGTCGTGGGCCGGCATCGTCGACGGCGACGCCGTTCGATTCGTCGACCTCGACACGACGGTGTTCTCGGACTACGCACGGTACCTCTCGACCGCCGGATACGCCGCCGGAACGATCCTCACCTACTACGCGCACGTCGCGTCGTGGTGCGGGTGGGCACACGCGCAGGGCTACCTCCCACGACATTACGCCCGAGAGTCGGACGCCGAAGATCCGCTCCCGGAGAACGACGGTCGACGTCCAGGTGACCAGCAGGCGTGGGAGCCGATCCACCGCGACCTGATCACGCAGTTCGTCGACCGCCGCGTCTCTGAGGCGTTCGACGCGCTCGGCGCGATCGAAGTCCCCCACGCCGACCGGGGCGACCCCGAAAGCGAGGTATGGCAGGCCAAGCAGAAAGCCCGATTCACAGCGTACCAGCGGTGTCGTGAACAGGCGCTCGTGTACGTCGTCGCCTACACCGGCCTGCGCGGGTCAGAGTTCCTCTCCGCGCCGAAAGAGGACCGCGAGGGGCGCAACAGCATCCGCTGGCGTGACGTATCGTTCACAGACAGCAGTGTCACCGTGTTCCGAAAAAGTCGCGAGTGGAAGGAAGCCTCCCTCCCGGAACCCGTCATCACGCCGCTGAAGCGATACACGGAGGTACTGGATGTCTCAGACTCGTGGCCAGTGTTCACGACGCTCCATCGGCCGTCGCTCGCCTCACACGTTACCGAGGGTCTTACCGATGCCGGTCTCGACGACGACGCGATCGAGCGCGTCCGGGCAGGCGCTCCCGACCTGATCGTCGCTGCTGAACACGACCTTGACGCGCCGAAGCCGCTCACCACGGACGGCGCACGGTCGATCATGGAGCGGCTCTGGACCCACGACGCGCTTGCGGAGCGTCGCGACGAGCTGGATCTCTCACTCGATGGCAACTATCTCGAACTCCACGGCGGTCGGCGTGGGGTGGGTGAGGTCCTCGTTCGACAGTTCGGCTACGCCGCCGCGGCGCGGTATCTCGACAACAGCGAGGAACAGGTCCGCGAGGCCTACCAGCACATCGAGGCGGCCGAGCGCGCCGACATGGCGACCGAGGCGTTCTCACAGACCGACCAGCGGGTGAGTGACCGGTAGAGCCCTGTCGAGGTCAACGACGAATGATGACCGTATCTTCTGCGGTCAGTGCGTCAGAAAGCGCTTATCCAGAGAACTGGTACCGGTTTTCGATGGACGTGACGAAGTCGAAGGCCTTGACGAGTTGAACTGCGTCCTCGTAGCCATGCTGTGAGAGGGCGCGCTCAATCCCGCGGAACGCGGGCAAATCATTCGTGTAGATGGCGATCGATTCTGTCCGTCCCTGTTCGAGGAGTGTTGCTGCTGCCCCACCCACTTCCGCATCTGCTTGCTCTATCGTGTGCTCGGGACGATCGGTGGCAGCAGAAATATACTGACGAATTAGATCCATCGTCGCAGAAACGACCGGATTAGAATAGTCGACCTCTTCGAAAAGCTGTACCCAGCCAGCTTCGATCGCATCCTCTATCGGAGGAGTCTCGTAGGGATGTGATTCAGGCGTGAGTTCTTCATAGACTCGTGTGGGTAGAAGGAGGACGATATTCTGCTCGGTGACAGCCCGCTCAAGCAGATTGACGGTGTTATGCCGCTCGAATCGGATGAAGAGGTTTGCGTCAATAATATAGCTCTCCACAGATGGGAACAGTTGCGCTGACACGGATATTATTCGTCCGATCGTTCGTCGACGGTAGCGTCAAGCTCCTGAATATTGAGGCTTGTCGAGATATCAGGCTCAGCTTCCAGAATGATCTCTTGAAGTTCTTGGAGGATGGTTTCTGCTTCGAGAACAGAGATCTCTTGTTCACGGGCCATGATCCGAGCGTTCATTTTCGACTGCGTGTACGCTCGGCCGTATTCGATCGCTGTTGCGAGTCCGCTGACACCGTGGCGGTCGATATAGAGGCCAATATTCTCGTTCGATTGGCGTTCCGCGAGAGCGACTAAGAGTGTCGGCGTGATCTGGAACGTCTCTCCGCTAGCCTGAATCGTCATATCAACCTGACTCGCCCGATAGCGATACGGTTGCGTCTCCGTGACCCGCTCCAAGAGATCGATCTCCACGAGATGTTTGACATCCTCGTAAATGGTTGTCGTCGAACTCTCGATGCCCTCAGACAGTTCCTCGACAGTTGGTGAGTCAAGTTCGAGGACACGAGCATACAGCTTGGCGAGCCGGTCGTTCCGAATCACGTCGGAGACGGCCAGCATCGTATCAAGCGGGTGTGAATGTGGTACTGCGGATTCGGCCATGTATTTTAATTTCCGCGAAATCCTAAAAATCTATCGACGGGATGAAGCCGCGTAGGTCCGATACTGAGATACCTCTGATAGCGTGATAGCTCCCCTAGATTAGGTAGCTTAGGCACCTACTTTAGCTGACTTCGCAGGAAAATCTACCGTGGCTATCATAAGCAGATTTGGTAGCTGAGGTAGCTGAGGTAGCTGAGGTATCTACTTTATCGAGAGTAGCTGGCATGGATAGATTCAAGTGCGGCGCAGACGCTGTTTCAGGCAGAAACAGGGACTATGGCAATTGAATGAGGTACCCTAGTCACCTTAGGTGGCTCAGCTGCCATAGCTACCTTAGCTACCCTACCTATGTCTGAAACAGAACCACGAGCGGTCAGCGTCGGCGTGTTAAAAGGCGGTTTCGGGAAGACGACTACTGCCATCAACACAGCGCGCGAACTCGCCCACCGCAACGGGAGCGCGCTCGTTATTGACCTCGACGACAACGGTCACATGACCCGCCAACTCGGGTTCGAAGACGAGTTTACAAGTGAGGTGAACCATACACAGCGTGTCCTCGTCGACAGCGAGGAACCGATTCAGTACATCGTGAACGTCGTCGACGGCCTCGACCTCTTCCCGGCCCATACCGAACTTGAATCCGTCGAGAACGAACTCCGGAACGCAACGATGGGGAGCGCCCGACTCCGCAAGCATCTCGTCGACCCGCTACTCGGTGACGAATACGACTACATTGTCGTCGACTGCCCGGCAAACCGGGGGAAGCTGAACGACAACGCGATGTACGCCACGCGGAACATCATCATTCCGCTCAAACCTGAGAGTGGCTACGACTCCGGCCTCTCGAATACGATTCAACGGCTCGTCGAGGAAGCTCGGGAATACTTCGAGCTGAACATCCTCGCGGTGACGCCAACGGCGCTTAACAGTCGGATCGACCAGGACACCCGCGATCGGGGTCTGCTCGAACAGCTTAACTCCCTCGATATCGCCGACGATATCATTCCTTCCTACGCCCGCATCACCCCTGAGGAGTGGGACGCTATCGACGTCGGTGAGTACGACGGTGGGCTTCCGGGGATCCGGTTCCGTGGCGCCATCGACGCTGCGCACGACGCTGCTCTTCCCGTCCGTGACTACGACGAGAGCTGTGACCAACTGGAGAACTACGCCGAACTCGCTCAGATCGTCGAACAAGGAGGGATCGACCGATGACCGGATTTGATGACCTCAATGAGGCGGGAAAAGACCAAGCGACAGAGGAAGAGGAGTCCGAACCCGTCGTCGACGCTGATGAGACGACCGGGCAGGATACGGGCACGTCGGCTGTAGACGACAGAAACGAGCCGGCCTTCTCTTTCGACGAATCCGTCCAGGCGCAGATTTATCCACGGAAATCTACGCACGAGAAGTTTGAAGACTTCCTCGATATCGAGGTGAAACGCCACCTCCGTGACCGGGATATCCGCAACGAGACAGGACGAGAGTTACACGAGGCGGTGTTGAAGGTCGCGATACAGCACCCTGAGGAGATCGCCGAACAGCTCGAAACCGAACGGACAAAGTAGCTGCGTCGTCGCTTCTAACTACGCTTAGACTGTAAACCGCGTACACCGCCAGTCTAGATTGTTGGATTTTATCGAGTCGATAGACCTGCTTGCGCACCGGAATCTCGCCCATCACCCGGTCTAGCGTCAGAGAGGTGTCCCCGTACGAGTCCGCTATAGAAGATCTAATAGTAGAGAGAACGGGGATACCGAGTTTCCGCAGGAGGCGTGAGACATCCAGGATGGAGCCGAGTTAGAGCGTGGATTTGTTCGGCGGCTTCTGGTTGTAGGTCTGGGCGAAGTGCTCTTTCAGATTCCAGAGCGACTGGAGTGTTTCGAGTTTGTCGATGCCGTTCACGCAGTACGCATCGTCCTCTCGACTCCGCTTGAGGTAGTCCTGACCTATTTGGAGTGAGTGGTTCTCGAGGTTGTCGTACGGCGCGTTCACGATTCGGATGTCGGTGATGTCCGACTCGTGGAAGAACGACAGCACGCGGAAAGCAGTCTCCCGCGTGTCGAAGAGCCAGCGAACGTATTGGTACTGGTCACGAATCCGCATCAGCTTCTCGGCGACCCCGGCGAGATCGTTGTGTCCGGTGATGACTTCCCAGCTGGTCCAGTTATCGACAGAGGCGACGTCCGGTCGGGCGTGGCCGTGATCCCCAGGGTACATCTCAACTCTCTCCCACGGATGATTTTCAAAGTATCCTGTAGCGTAGCTTTCGTGTCCACCAGCAAAGTGACAGAGCTCCACGCCAGTCCGATGCGTCAGCGTTTCGTCCCCGTCTCCGACGAGGCCGCTACCGTAGTGGATTATGTGTTCGTACTTCTCGACGAACTCCTCGCGAAAGAAGTCACCAATCGCCGCACGGCCTTGCTGAGTCGGAGCCCACTTCACCGGCTTGCGCAGGATCCACTCCGGATCTTCGCTTCCTCGAACCCAGCCGAGAGAGACCAACTCATCGAACGCGTCCGCGTAGCGGTACTCCCAGAAATTGTCCCCACAGCCGATAAGCGTCTGAAGGTTCGGCGGTTGTGAGGTCGCGATCGAGAGCAGCTGCCCATCGCGATGGAACTCAGCGCCGTTGTACCACTCGCCTATCGCGTACAGCAGATCCAGCGCAGGCTGGGAAACCGATCCGTCACCGATTCGCCTTAGCGCACTGTTCGGTGTGGTGAGCATAGAGAAATCGACTCAGAGTTCTGGTAAAAACATACCGGCGGGGTGGTGGTTCCAGAATATTGATTTTTAACCCCCAGCTGAAGTGGCACCCCCCAAAAAAGCTATAGATAGGTCGTGTGGTATCTCTATAGTGAGCCAAGACGACAAACACCGGGAAGGCGATACCCCAGCACCTGGAGAACCGCCCGGCCCAGACGAACCATCGGTTGAACAGGAAGAAACGCCCACACCAGAGGTAGTTGACGGCGACTTCGACATCTTCGAGGCCGCGTTAGATGGAGAAACTGAGGAAGAAGAGCCGATCACCATCCCTGCGGACTACGAATCATCGGCCGATCCATCCCTCAGTGGGGCGCTCAGCGACGACGAAGCCGAGAACTTCATTGAGGAGATCGAATCCGAACAGGAGTACATCCAGATCATACCCGTCCGTGAAGAAGTAAACTCGGAGACCGTCAAACGCGAACTGTACGGTCTCCACCGATACGGAAACGGACGAAAACTCCCGCTCGATATGGATCTTCATCTCCCTATCATCGAATCCTCTCCAAATTTCGAGTTCATCATCTACAAACCTCCGGACGAAGCACAATTCAAGTTCTTCATCGGGCCTGGCGGACGCGGCGATGTCACCTGCGATCGCCTCGAAAGTACCACGCGCTCGCAGTATCCAGACGACTTCGAGTTCGGTCGGACAAACTTCGACATTACAGATGTCTTCGAGGATGTCCCCGAGATGGTCCGCTGGGAGGGTGTCGAAGAGAAGCGGCGCGACTGGATGACGACACTCTCGTCGTTCGACAACGAAGCTATCGACCGCTCACCGCTTTCTAACCTCCTCGAGACGATCATCCAATCGGACGGCGCGGTCATCTTTCAGAGTGTGTTCGAGCCACGCGCGGACTGGTCACCGAAAGCAGAACGGCAGAAAGGAAACCTCAAGCAGGGCGTCCACACGACCGGCGGCCTCTTCCTCCGAACGCTCATAGACGGTATCCTTGGCGTCTCTGACGAAGAAAAACAGGAGCGACACCGGAGTGATACGCCGCATGAAATCGGTGGTTCAATCTACGACTCTCAGACCGGCGGATACCGCTCAGGGACTAGCCGGATGGGACAGATCGACCTGAAAGATCCCTCACACACGTACAACGTCTCGCTACGAGCCGCAGCATCGAACCCGGAGACAGCCCGTAATCTCCAAGATGCGCTCAACCAGATCAGCGGGAAATTCTACTCGATTGAGGGGAACTACCTCGGGACAAACGATGCTGAGTACGAACGGATGCTCAACCACGGCATCACCTACCCGAACGGGCTGGAGTCATGGACGCGACGAAAACCGCTGCTCGTCTGTAACATCGACGAGCTCTCAAACTTCATCACGGTCCCGTCGATCGACTCGCTCCCGAAAGCAAGTCGCGGTGGGACCGGCGGGATGCCCACGGCTCAGTCGCCGCTCACCTCGCCGAACGAGGAGGTGTTCAAGGAGTTCTCCAAGGGGATGACCATCGGTCACGCCGTCACCGCGCTGCGTGATCACAGCGACAAGCCCGACGATATCAGCACCATCGAGACGAAAAACGAGTGGTGGAACCACCTCTCGCAACGAGACGCGCTATCGTTGTCTGCGGACCATCTCACCCAACACTACATCCGAGCTGCGACGACTGGGAGCGGGAAGACAGTCGCAACGATCAACGACATGCTGACCACACACAACGACCTCGAGGGGCCAACAATCCTCATCGATCCCAAAGACGGCGAGATGTGTGAGAACTACCTGCGGTGTCACCGCACGCTGTTCGGCAACGTCGACGATGTCGAATATATCCAGATCCCCGAAGCAGACGGAATGGTTCCGGGGATGCCGTTCTTCGATCTCCGGCCGCTCACAGAGGGAGCGGGGCGGACTCGCGAGACGGCCAAACAGGATATCATCGACCACTATTTTCAGATTCTCAGATTCGTTCTGGGAAAGAAAACAGTCGAACAGGCGTTCGTCGCAAACGAGATCCTCACCAACCTGATCAAGGCGCTATTCGACAAAGACCACGGGAAGGACTACTTCTCTATTGGTGAGCTCATGCAGGCCGCACAGGAGTTCCAGAAGTACGGCAAGCAGGTCGAAGACCTCGACAAGGACTACGACAAAGTCCTCGAAGCAATCCCACGAACGGCCGACACACAGGTCACATCCATCCTCGAATCGCACCTCGAGAAGGACGCGCGGCAGTTCATGAACACGACGGACGCAGTCCTCAATCGGATCCGGAAGCTGAAGGAACGCGACTTCATCTGGGATATGCTGTCGTACACGATCGAGGATAAATACTGGAACGACGAGACCAACTGGTACAGCAAGGAGATACCGATGCTCGACATGAAGAGCATCCTCAACTCGAACAAAGTCGTTCTCATCGACACGGGAAGCCTTCGTGGAGCCAGCAGCGAAGTCTTCACCGTCCTGTTCCTCTCACACCTGTGGACATCGGCGCAGTCCATCTGGACGCCAGACGACGATGAATACATCACGAACGTCATCATCGAGGAGTCCGCAAACATCGCTCGCAACGAGATCGTCTACCGAGAGCTACTCCCGAAAGGGCGGGAATTCAATCTCTCGCTGGGGCTCATCATGCAGTACCCTGAGCAGGTACTCGGAGACAATCCACACGACAACCGGCGGGCGTACAAGGAAATCCTCAACAACATCAACACGAAGATCATCGGCAACGTCGCGACCGACGACCTCCTCGCAGAGTCGCTGTTCCACGAGGACCTCGAAAATGATGAGATCAAAGACCGCATCTCCGGGCTTCGCCGCGGTGAGTGGATCGTCCAGCTGCCGTCGACGGGCTTCCACAAACAGAAGCCGGAGATACTCACGCTCCGGCCGCTTCCCATCCCGCCAGGACACAACGCGGGGCCGTTCAACGTCAACTCGCTCGCGGATTCCGTGCGTGAACGAAGTCGGTATCGCCACTGCGTCAACCGCGAACACGAGGCGATCGACATGGACAGCGGCGTGAAAGCACGCGCAGATGAAGACGATGACGGCGACGGCGATGATGATGACGACTCCCCAGCGGACACTGACGAGTTCACAAATGAACACGAAATGTTCCTGCGGATGGTCTACGACGCGCTCACCGATGGGGTAAACGGCTACCACATCAAGGACTCGATGAAGGAACTTCCCTACAGCGAGACAGCAGCAGACCTCTGCGACTGGGGATACCTCGAGAAGTTCACGCTCGGAAACAGGCAGGCGTACTACTGGCCGACAGACGAAGCAAACGTCGTCGTGGACCGCAATCTCGCGCCACGAGACGGCGGTGAGTACGGCCGGGAAAGCCCGGAGCATCGCGTCGGCGTCAAGCTCATCCAGGCACACTACGACGCGCTCGGCTACGAGACGCACATGTACTACAGCCCGGACGACGAAGAGAAGAAGTACGACCTCTACGCCAAGCCGACCGACGACTCTCTCGACGATCGCATCAAAATCGTTGAGGTTGAGACGTCACCAGACAAACGGCGACACGTCGTAGACGACTCGATCAAGCTCAAGAACCAACCCGGAGATGCTATCTGGGTGGTGAAAAATGCGGATGGGATGCGGCAGCTCCTCTCATCTCTCATCGACCAGATCGGCTATGTTGAAGCTCGCCAGACAGACAACTTCGAGAAGATCAACGAAGAACTAGATGCGGAGTGTGCTAAGGAAATCTTCAGCATCAACAAACTCAGGACTGATCTGGACGACAACTAGCGGCCATATCTTTGCCACACGCTTTCTTGTACGGAGCCAATCAATAACTCAGCCGCCCTGTACTGAGCTCTCATTTGAAACAAGTGCTAGCAACAGTTTTCCACTTCAGCAACCAATATCGCACTAAAGGCCACGGCCTACGAACACACTAAGTTCTAAGCTAATGAGGCCGCCTAGAGTAAGACAGTACTGAAAGACAAGAAAGCAAACCACTTTGATATCGTTTAGGAGACTCAATAAAAGCGACATACAGACGGCAATCTAAACACAATCTAACCAGAATATCGCTGCCATCTAGACCACAGCAAATGGATATCAATCGGAAATCTCTGGGAAATCTAACCAGAATCTCGCCGCCACCTAGACCACAGCAAATAGAGATCAATCGGAAATCTCAGAGAAATCTAATTAAGAGTCGATCACCCCCGACAGGAATCACACCGGCTCATTGAGCACAACAATAACGGCCATCTTATAATAATTCAGATAATTTCGGCGGGCCGCTACCAACAAATCACAAGACGGACGAGCGATACAGCCGATCTCTTATCAAACTCATAATCGCACGAAGGCGACTAGATTGGGGGGTTTCTTTATCAGCCACTCGGGTCATCACGACATGAATGGTGGAGACATATCAAATTCTGTTATCGCAGGACGAGATGCGAATAGAGGGGGGTTGTGATAATTCTCATAATCGCAAGACTGGGAAGGATTTGACCGGTTTTGTTATCGTACTACAAATCCAGCACAATACACATTTGACACATCTGGTCTCAATATTTAATCGCAAGACTGCTCTGGATTTGTGGGGGTACACTATCAACCACGCAATCGCAATACGAGAGTGGTATAGCCCAATTCCATGATAGGCGGCAATAGTTGCCCGAGGACCGGCTATAATCGCAAGACTCGACAACTTTTCAGGGCATCCTTGATATGTTATATATTGAATTTGATGTAGTTGTTTATCGCTAGACGGCTATCGATTTTGGGGGGGTTCGCAATCAACGCACCCACCCCCATAATCCCGCTGGTTAGGTTCTAAGCGGTTGAGAGGGCTTTAGAGATGCTCTAATATATCTCTCCTCCCCTGTGGTTAGGTTCCGCGAATTCACAGTGTTAGGGGCCTAGAGGGCAATCCGACCAGAAGGTCGACCGCGTAGCGATAGTTCGGGGCGGGGCCGAGAGGAGAGAGGGGAAGTGAGCGATCGATGAGAGAGACGGGGAATCTATATCAGAAATCAGATACTGGATTCTGGACGCAGATGAGGCGGCCTGAGACGACACTCTCAGCAGTACGGGCCAGGGGGTGACCCACTCAGACAGAGCGACACCAAACAGCGACCGGAGACAAGCTCCCGGCTGGCATACCCAGACAGGGACAGCGATCGACATCGACCAAAAGCAACAGGCCACCATCAACCTCTCGGTGTATGGACCGGCGTTGACGACCAGCCACGCGGTGGGACAGACCGGCGCGGCGATCGACAGAACGGGTGGACAGCTACAGCAGAGGAGCCTCCCGGCGCGTGGAGGCAAGCGGGTCCACTGGAGACGAGTATGGAGAGGCGATGATCGTCCCCCCCGGTTGCCGCAGGTAGGGGACGACAGGACGGAGCCAAGTGGTGACACGTCAGCAGGGAGTAGCCGAGGTTGGCAGAACGGATGTGGGGGATTGTCTGAGGGGACGACTTAACAGGGGACCCGGTGAACAAAGAACTACAATGCCAACTAACATCTCCTGCTATGTGTCTGATGAACTGGCAGAGCTCATCGATGACATCGCAGACCACCACGAGATATCTCGAAGCATGGCTGTGAAACTACTTCTTCGCGAGGGGATCAACAACCGCCACCAGCGGATTAAGATGGAACAAATCGACATCAAGATGGAACGGATGCTTGTCGAGTTAGGGATCAATTCAGATGGGAAGTTCGGAGATGAGATCGAAGCACAGAGCAAAAAGGTCGGGAACATGCCGCTGCCCGAGGGGACGACCGGGGTTGACCTCGTCACACCGCACCCGTACTTCGGCGGCAACGGCTGGTACCACGACGACGAAGACGACGACAACTGAACGCCCGCCGAGCAGAGAGCGACAGGCAACACCGGACCGAGACGAAGAGCTGGGAGACCACCCCGATCGAAGCGAGCAGCACCGGAAGGGGATACATCAACACTCTGCCTTTGTGGGTATCAGCACGAAGCCATACAGCACTACGTGGTCCCTCCGACAACGCTTTTCCGGACAGGTGGGATAAGTAGGACAGTCAGTACCACGAAGGGGCTCAGCCTCGCGAACGGCGGTGATCGAAACATGAACGCTAGACCGACAAAAGATCGACGTCGCCGTCAACAACACTTGCGAAACGGCGAACGACATCAATCATCCGGACATCGTCGTTCGCGAGGGCCAGTCCGCAACGTACGACGTTCGGATCGTCCCCCGACATAACGGGGAATGGAGACGGCACAACACAGACGACCCACAGACGAGTCTCTGCGCCGCGCAAAGGCTTTGGAGCCGCAGGGTAGTGTATTACCCCCCAGAAGCGCGACGACGGGCGCTAGCGTCCGCAGGCTTCCACCTCACTCATCACCAGTTTCCAGAAGAGCCTCGTCCGTCTCTTTTTTTATCGACTAGCAGTGATGAGTCGCCGACGTGGCGTCCGCAATGCTCGTCCAAATCGCGTTCGCGATCCAGAACTGTTGCGCTCTGGGAGTGTCGTACGTCGGTTCGCTCCGGGCGTAGTCGACGTCGGATGAGCTATTCGGGAGATCCCTCACCCACTCCCTCCTGGAGCTCAGCTGCTGCCCGTTCGAAGTGTTCCGCGAGGAACGACGTGCCCGACGAAGCCCGCTCGTTGAGGAACGCGACAGCGTCCGCAGCGGCGTCGCCCTCACGGTCCGTGGCCCCAACGCAGTCAACGTACCCGTCGAGTGCCTGCGAGAATGCCTGTGAGAAGTGGTCGTACGCACCGTCGACGCGCTCCATGTTGTCGTCGAGTGATTCGACGAGCGCCCGGTAGACCACTGCTGCCGGGGCGTATTGCTCCTGCTCGCGATACTCCGCCGCAAGATCGAACCACTCCGAGAAGTCGATCGGTTCGAAGACGACGAAGTAGTCGGAGTTCGTCTCCTCGAACTGCCGGTCGATCGCGGCGCGCAGTTCGTCGACCGACCGTGTCGAATCTTCACCGAACCGGGCGACGAAGCGCTCGCGGAGAGCAGCGTCGCCAGCCAGCGTTTCATAAAGGAACGCTCGCAGGTCGTCGGCGTCGGCAGCCTCGAGTGCGGCGTTGAGCCGGTCACCCTCGTCAGGAGGAAGCTTGTCAACACACCGAAGCAGCACGGCGACGACGTGCTTACACGCCCCCGCTCCGTTATACGGACAGTCACACCACGGGTCGAACTCGTCGGCCGTGAGGTCGATACGCACGTCGTACTGGCGGCTCCCGCTCACGACGGCGGTGACGGTGGTTTCGATGCGGTGTATCTCGCCGATACGGCCCTCATCGAGATAGTTCTCGCCGCGCTCGAAGACCGCGTTCGTGCAGATATTCCGAACGGCCTCCTCAGTCACGTCCATGGGCGTGAGCGGTGTTCTGTCGGGAGACGGAAAAGTCGATACGTCGATCTCTCTTTCGTTCCGGATCGAAATGCTCTCCGGCTGAAAGAGCTACTACCATGACACTGTACTGCGGTTAAAACGCGGACTTGCGCTGGCGCTGGCCGCAACGAGTTCGACGATGGCGTCATGCTCAGTGACGTTGATGGTGGCCGCGACATCGTGTCCGTCCAGATGTATCTCATCAACCAAGCCCCTGACAACGATGGCTGGACGTCATGTGAGTATTGTTTTTAGCTACCGGATGTGGGTGGTGCGTGAATTAAGAGGTGATTAAGAACACACCCAGATATACACGGTAGAAGCGTTCAAAGGACTAAATTCACAATCTGCGTTTTGTGACACCCATATAAAAGTTACAATCAGTTCTCAACAGTACACGCACGATTCCTGACGGAACCCTCCGGCGTCCTACCGCCGGAGGAGTCGTGCTGCCACCCAATGACAGCAAGCAACCCGAACAGGGCCAGGAGTGATAACTCTGTGTCTCAGCGTGTCGCTCTCGACACTGGCCTTCTGACACTCCACGTTGTACCGTACACCCGCGATGGCTCCCCGAGCCCTCGCTACCGAACCACCAATAGCCGTCCATCTACGGGGCGATCTGAGTGACCGACGCTCCCGACGAGCCGTCCTCACTCGCCATTCCGATGGACCCACAGAGAGCGTTCACCTCAATCGCGAACAGTCGGCGCCGGCGCGTCTTACTCTCTCTCTCACAGTCACACACAGAGATTTCTGCCGGTGATCTGGCCGTTGAGATCGCGGCCATCGAACATGCAATAGATCCCAGCAAGGTCGGCAGTAACAAACGGACCTCGGTATACGTCTCGCTGATCCAAACACATCTCGAGACGCTCGATCAGAGCGGTGCCGTCGCGTATGATGACCGGTCAAAAACTGTGACACCGACAGACGCCACCGAACCGCTTGCCGAATACATCCGCCGGCTTCAGACTGCATGTTACAAACCGGACTCGGAGGACGCCTAATGGCTGACTACCAGCCCGAACTGGAGACACTCAGAGACGTCGACTCCAATTTCCACCGGCTGTTCGAGGCGGTCAACGACGGTGACGACGTCGTTTCGATGCCGGGCGGCGATCCACCCGCGACCCTAAGGCGGGCACGGGAACAGATCGACGCTACACTGTTCGCGTCTCGTCGCCGTCGCGATGACGCCACGCTCGCCGACGACGGTGCGTGCCTGCTTCAGTGGAACCCACCGGGTGCGCCACCGCGCCGCCTCCGCTTCGACCCCGACAGCACTGGCGAGTCCTGGACACGCCGTGAACTCGAGTGGACTGGCACCGAGTGGCGCTCCTGTGGTAGCGACCGCGTCGACGATGTCGCGATACGCGCGCCGGCAGCCGCACGGTATCCTGACCCGGTCGATCCCACACCGCTCGAAACGATGCTCGAGTGGATCCGTGACTGTTGGGCGCGTCCGGATCCGCCCGTGCTCGTATTCGCGAAGACGGCCACGACCGAACAGGGGGTGGTCGCCTCCGTCGACGGCGATCTCCGCTACCGCGAGCGTGATAGCCCACAGTGGTATCCTGCGACGACAGACGAGTTCTACCACCACCTCCGCACCCACGGGCAGCCAACGCTCCAACCGCTCTCAGCGACCGCACTAACTCGCCAAGACTTCACGCCAAGTCCGCTCTCCCGATGACAGATGAAACACTCTCGGTTCCACCGGGGTTCGCCCGCGAGCTCACCCAGCTCATCGACGCTATTGAGACGTTCCGGGTTGCCCTGACTGAGGAGGAGACACTCACGACCGTCGAAAACGTCACCGTACGGCGACGGTTGTTCCTCGCGCTCTACCCGCTCAAGACGATCCGCCGACAGCTTGCAGATTCAGAGGGTGTTCTGTCTCACGCAGATCGTGACGTTGTGACCTGGGACGACTCCGACGAAGCACTCTATCACATTCAACTACGTCTCGGTCGGCTGCTTGAGGATCTCTCTATTGAGGGGTACGACCGCTCCTCACAGGAGTATTCGATCGAGCAAACACTCGAGATAATTCGAGACCATATCGTCATCCTTCAGGACGCACTTTCTGAGGGGCCAACGGACGACTCCACGCTGCCCGAGCAACTCTCCAGTCACCGATCGGCCTATGCAGATGTGGCTGGCCGTGGGATTGGCGATGGACGGTGGCTTGAGTATCAACTCCATCGCGCGTTGAAGCGGTGGGGGTACCAAGCAGAGACCCGCCAGCGCCTGTTCGGTCTCGAGGTCGACGTCGTGGCTGTTCGGAAGCCAAAACAACAGCAGCCGACAGATTGGATCGTTGCGCAGTGTAAAGACTGGACGAGCGACACGATCACGCCGTCGACGATCTTCCGGTTGTGTACGATCGCGTTTGCCTGCCGGGCAATGCCGGTTCTGTGTCATACAACCGAGATCACATCCAACGCCAAAGAACTCGCTCGTCGCTTTGAGGTTCGGGTACTCGATCTCACCGATCTGGAACGCGCAGCGCTTCCTGGGCCGCAGGTGTACAAGCCGACGGCTGAACTCCACACGTGGCCCCCACATTACGGGGCACGAGACGATCGGGGGACGCTCCCGGTCATGTTCTACGGCGAGCCTGGCAAACGCTTCAGCTACGTACCCGGTTTTCGTCCCGTCGGCATGGAGAGTGACTACAAACCGATCGACGACGACCGAGATGACGATACCCACCCAGCTGCTGGGCACTAAGTGAGCGCGGGAGCGTTGACTGGAGCAGGTATCGAGAGATCGGAATTGCGTTGTAAGGCAGAAAACATAGATGTTTTGAAATAAATATCGACCATCCAAGCACGGAGAACCTACACACAATATCGAATATTATCGGTAAGGGTAGGGGGAGGGGATCTATGAATAATGGAACGGGCTGAGAAGGTGTCCCCCTCACGGGAGATTACAACCAGAAAACACGGGAGATACCACGGGAGAGACACCGTAGCTACAAACCACGGGAGAAGACAGAAGCCGATCTCACGGAAAGCCAGTCCTGTCAAACACTAATCTCGTTGTCTACTATACAACTTAATTATTTCCCATTGAGGATATAATTAGCGTGTATCCTATATAAAACTCTCAGTTTTAAAGATAGGATCTTGGATATGAGGGTTTGGGATGTCATAGAGCGAGGCATTGGCGTTTAACGGGGTCTAACGGAAGATTCTGGCGACCCCCCACCCCCACCTTTTGGGCTGCTTCCATTATTCATAGACCCCCCCTCTCCCCCTCCTATACCAACATCCGATTCCGGAACCGAGTACTGTAGACGAGAACGGAGAAAGAGTATATTTTTTGGAACAATTGGCACGTCAATACACCGCGAATCTCAATTCAAAATGGATGCTGTTTTCGCCAACAAAGTCGCTCAACAGAGTTCGAACACTTATCAATGCTGGCGACCACAACTACACAATGTTCACTTGAGAAGCACGGCCAAGCAGCATTGAACAGTACTTTCACTCCGCTCGCCCGAAGTATAAGTCACAGAGTCTCTAATTTTGAGGCGAAGGAGCAAAGCTGGGTCAGTCTCACTGACCGGACCAGCTCAAAGAGAGTGTCACACGCTCCCTTTCCCCCTGAACTCCCGAGATCGTGTGAATGACTCCCGATGACCCAGAGACAGTCCGTGGTACCTGCTCGTTCTGTGGCGAGACAGTTACTGATCGACACGCGATCATCCACTATGAGGCCGCTGGCGGTGACCCAGGCGTGTGGGCCGAATGTCCAAGCTGTGGCGAGATTGTCGATCCCATCAATGCTTAGTAAACAGTTCATTCGGCAGATCGTCAGGCTCGAACCGACATCGATAACGCACCACGAAATGCCGCCACTGTGGATACAGCGTGAAGAAGGGCGTCGATGAATGCCCACAGTGTGATTCTCACGAGATTGCGGCCTACGATCTCGAGTGATCGCTGAAGAGTACACAGTTGGTAGAGATGGTTCAATACCTTATGTATCATCCGAGCGCTAAAGTGGATTCGATTGTTACATAAGGTATGGAGCAGCCGTCATCACCCACCTCTCTTCCGAAGTATCTCGCAGAAGGACTCCCTAAACAGGATACGGAGACACTTCAGGAGGTACAGAGTTACATAGAGGCGCTCATCGAGTACCGCGACCAGTCGGTTGACACTGACGAACTTCCCGAGACTGCCGAGCCCGTCGACGACTCCGATAGCGCCGGAAGCTCGACCGTCGTCAAAGAGAAAGTTACCTGTGGCGACCACAGCTGTAAGTGCGCCAGCGGGGATCCCGCAGATATGCACGGCCCGTATCTCTATCGCTACTATCGTGAGAACGGGACGATGAAATCGGAGTACGTCGGAAAGCCAGGAAGTGAGTAGGGTAGATCGAGGTGGTCAGGATCCCGACGACGCCGGCCAAACAGACGGTTGCCAGTAAAACGACGTTAGAGCGCCCGTGAGTCTTGTTCGACGATGCTGGCAAACGCGACGTTCTCTTGAACTTGCTCGATCTCGACCGTCGGTTCATCACCTGGTTGTCCGCCGGGGACGATCACGACGTACCCCCGCTCAACCTTCGCGATGCCATCGCCTTGATCACCCGTCGTCTCAATCGTCACGTCGCGAACCTCACCTTCATCCACGGGGGGACCCTGTGATGTCGTAGTCGTTTCTTGGGCAGTCGATTGGTGTTGGTCTTGCTGGGCCTTCTGTTCTGTCGAGGATTCCGACGCCAGGATTGCGATGCGATACGTTTCCTCAGCAGCGAGCGCGTCATGCTCGATTTCACTCGCCGGGATGTCCACGACATATGACCCATCATGTTCTTCGATTTGAGCACTGAACAGAGAGCGAAGCGAATCAGAAATTTCAGTCATCGAGTATCGTAGAGTAATGAAGGCGCTATACGTAAATCCCGCGTGTTATACCACCCGTTCTCGGCTATCTCTCCAATTCATGCCGCCAGTACGAACTCACTGATCGTCGCCGTTGTCTCCTTCAGGTTCAATAGTTTGGGTGGTTTCTTCACCGTCAACAACACTCGGATGCGGCCGATCCGGTTGTGCGTCGCTCCACGCTTTTGCTTCCTCCTCGCTCTGGATAATCGATCCAAACGACTTGTTGAGCGTTGAGAATGCCTTTGAGAACCGGGTCGCTTCGACGAGTCGATGGTGATCGTCTGTGATCGCCCAATGATTCTTGCGGTGGCGAACGAGACCGCGATCTTTCAATCGGCTCAGGTTCGTTCCTACGGTGTTCGGGTCACGGTTGATTTCGTCTGCGATCTCGCTGCGCTTCCACGCTCGATCCCTATTCTCGAGGAGGAACTTCACAAGTGCCTCGCTAGTGGATAATCTCTCCTCCCCGTTCCCCGCAGCCTCAAACTCTTCCATGTCCATTGTCATAGTCACGTGTTAGGTGTACTATTGTAAGAGTATACTGCTGTGCTATGTGCTGTTGTGCTGAATCGCACGGCCGTGTAAGCCGAGCTCATCTTTCAAATCAGCCCTCATCTTTTGCCACGTTATGTCGTCTAAAATCGGTTGGAGTCCCAGCTTACAGTTCTCAGCGACCAGCTGTTTCAGGCTGGAATATGTTTGTACAATAGGATTCAGTAGAAATAAGTAAGGACCCTCCACCGGTTCTGGAGCTTTCAGCGGTAGATGTGGTTCTATCTCGCCTCGGAGGATACAAAATAAGTTTTTACAATTTCCTTATAAAACACTCTCCTTCCACGTGCGTGCTAACCTATGTAAAGGAATTTAGAACGGGAGTAACAGAAGAACAATAGATCGAAAGACGCTACCCGTCGAGACCGAGCTCTTCCTCGATAGACGTCTCATTGATTGCCGCCCGGATCAACGCCGGATAGAACCGCTCATTCTTCGGAAGCTGCTCGCCATGCTCACGCTGCCATTCGACGTTGACCTCCGAGTACCGGATGTCGAGATCGTCGACGACGTCGTCAGGGAGATAGATCGTCCGCCCGTTCCAATCTTCGCGCAGCACGAATCCCTCATCGCCCGGCCCGAGCGTGTCAGTCGTTTCAGTCATTTCAGACGATGGCGTGGAGGTCTGCTTAGCCCCATCGATCGTTTCAGTCGTTTCGGTCGTTTCTGTTGTGTCAGTCGTTTCGTCCGTTTCGGTCGTATCGATTGTTTCAGACGCCTCAGTCGTCGCACCGAAACGGTCAGCGATACCACCCATCTTCTCGCCGGTCTTTCCCAGCTCCTCGCTGGCGTCGTCTTTATCGTCACTCATTTGCTTCCCTCACGAGTTCGGCCTCGACGAGTGCCGCCACGTCGGCGAGTACTTCGGCCATGTCGCTGTCGAGTTCATCAGCCGCAAAGATAGAGCGCTCCTGGGCGGCGATCGCACGCTGAAGATCGACTCGCTTGTACACGTCGAACACTGGAATCTCGAGTCCATCCTCAAACTCGGAATGTAACTGTTCGAGCATGGCGTCGGCCTGTTTGTTATGCTCGACGCGGTTCGCGATGATACCGAGAATTCGTACCGTTCCAAAGTACTCTCGAACGCTGTCGATCTGCTTCTGGAGTCGATCAAGGCCCTGGACAGAGAGGGCCTCTGCGTAGGCAGGAATCAACACACCATCGCTGGCAACCAGCGCATTGTCCGTGAGCACGTTGATGCTCGGCATGTTGTCGACGAGAACGACATCATACCCGGTTGCGAGCTCGTCGAGAACCATCTTCAGCCGTTCTCGAGCGCGGGGTTCGCCATTGAGTTCGCCGCCAGTGCGATCGACCATCCGCTCGTTCGCGGGGAGGAGATCAAACTCTTCGCCAGTGATGATGATGTCGTCGACGTCGTCTGCGCGGCTGGGATCGAGCAGCAACTCGTGGAGTGACACCTCCCGGTCAAGGTCGCTGTACGCCTCGTCGTAGCCGAGGATCGACGTGAGTGCCCCCTCAGGGGCAAGGTCGACCACGAGGACGTCAAGCCCACGGTCGGCGAGTGCGCCGGCAACGTGGATTGTGAGTGTCGTTTTTCCAACCCCCCCTTTCTGGTTGAGCATCGCCACGATCGCTGGGGGCGCTTCGATCGTTTCAGCCGTTTCAGTCGTTTCAGTCATGTAGTGAAACGAGAGAAACGCGAGCATTATAATACTATGTCAGACAGGGGTATTGCCTGAGTAGAGCAGGCTCCACGAACACTCCTTACTGTTTCACTGTAACTGAAATTAGAAACAGTTGTGTCGCGTATCTCAAACCGCGCCAACGGCGACATCGTCTAGGACTTCCCCTCGATCGGAGACCTCCTTGAGGAGACACAGCTCGTGAGAGGCTTCGCATTCACCTCCGTGAAGCTCGGCGGACGACCAATCACCAATCATGGAAGCACAGCTCACACCCCACTGAATGCTTGAATGACCTGCCGCCGACACCCCAACGGGAATGTCCCGTCTGTAGAAAAGTCGGGCTGCCAGAGCAAATCCAGCAACATAGATGTGGACTGAAGCGATAGAAAACATCGGTTTATGCCAACACAATAGAGTAAGGAATGCCCCTACACATCCTCCGCTACATCCGATACGACAGCAACGATGAAACCTCACCCGGATTCTTATTTTAGTTGAAAACACAGTTGCGGCTATGAGCAAATCAGACGCTGTAGATGCTCTTCTCCAAGAGTGGCATGAGAAAGCTAATGTGCTGAAAGACAGGCCAGAAGAGATCAAGGAACAGCAGGATAGCTTCTACAAGGGAAGTTGGGATGCAGCCCGTGAACGCGCCGAACCAGAGCTAAGACGGAAGGCAATACAAGGCTGTATCGACGATCTTGAAGAGAGTACCACAACTGACGATATGCTAGAAGCGTTGGCAGATTGGCGGAAGGAAGCCGACAAACTTGATAAGAGGATATATGATTCCCAAGAGTGGTTCCGGTCAAACATCACCAGGCATCAACTCGAAAAGTGTATCGAAGAGTTCGAGAAAGCGTTCCCCGACGACAACTTTAATGAGTGCTTTCGGTGTGGTTCTCTACAATTGCCGGTCAGTGATAAGAGGCGTAACGAGGGGTTCCGGTGGGAATGTGAGGAGTGCGGATATTAGCCTTTCATCAGGTACTCTCGAAAACCACGTCCTGGTCTAGAACTCGTACTTTGAGAACGGGTCAGATTGGTCATTCTGCTGTTGGAGCTGTGAGAGGTCAATCGTCTCCCGTAAGTTAATATCGGTGTATTTGTCAATTAGAATGGCAGTGATGATGAGGACGAAAATGACAGTTCCTGCGTCTGGATTAAGTCCTTCACTGATTGTCTCCCGGCGTCGGACCGAATTCTGCTGATCACGGGAAAGACTCTCAGCGGTCTGTGCTGCTTCCTCAGCCCACTCGCCGATATTCTCTCTGCCGTTGTCTCGTTTCCAGTCGTAGGTGGGAAAAATACTGGATAGCGTACGCACCTTGTCGCCCTCCTCAACAACGAACTTTTTCAACGGGTTTGTCCCGCTGAAGTCAGTGTTCGATTCTTTGTCATTAAGAGAGTGTATTTTTACACCGACGATACCGTTCCCTCTTTCGATGCTTTTCTTGATTTCGTAGTGAATCCAATCCCTCTCCGCAGTCTCATTACCGATTAGTACGACTGTGACAGATGTTCCCTGAAGTTGTTCGTTAATCCAATGGCGAATTTTTTCGTCAGTTGCCCGTTTGATTGTCTCCTGCTCTGCGGCATCGAAGAATCCAGCCGCTTCACGGTCTTTGCTGGTCACCCAGCTATGCCGAACCTGGTTCGCTCGCCAGACATCTCGGCCGTAGTGGAAACTGAAGAAGACTCTTCTAGCCAAAGATGGTTCCTCCGTTGATACAGATCAGGATTACTGTGTAGACAATCAGTAGCCCTCCGATGGTACCGTAGAACGTGAGCATGGATTTTGTGGCCATCAGCTGTACTGTTCCATCGACATCGTCCTCAAACCGGGATGGATCCATGTCGAATAGGTAGTCGTCAGTATCGTCCCGGTTAAGCCGGACCCAGTCGAATAGTTTCCGGAATTTCCGCTCCTGTCTCAGGTAATAGGCGTCGAGGTACCAGAATCCAATGAGAGGAATGAAAGCGGCGAATAGTTGGAAGTTATTCGTCCGGAATAGAAGTGCGACAACCACCAAGGTAACTGTCCAGCCCTTAATTTTGAATGAGTTGGATGCCTGCCTATCGATAATGTTCTGTATGTGCTCCAATTCTTGGTGGAAGCCATTATCAGACGACATAGATTACCGGTCTGCTAATTGAGCAGCTTTCTCAACCCAACCTCCGATATTGTTGTAGCCGTCGTCACGTTTCCAATGATAGGTTTCAAAGATGTCAGAGAGATACTTCTTCCGTCCGTTTTCGGTGATGTGCCACTTATCAAGCGGATTTTTCTCTTTTCGAGCGGTTCTTCCGTTCTTGTCTTCGATATTATGGATATAGATACCGAGCAGGCCGTTACCCTGGTTGTAGCTTTTTTCAATTTCGCGGTTTACCCAATCACGGTTGTAGGTTTCACTGCCGATCAAGACGACAGTGACGGAAGTGTTGTGAATCTGCTCATCGATCCATCGTTCGATTGCATCTTCTCCCCCTCGCTTGATTTCTTCCCATTCAGCAGCATCAATATACCCTGCTCCCTCTCGGTTGTCGTGGGTCACCCAACTGTTCCGTACCGGATTGGTTCGCCAATGATCGCGCTCATAGTGAAAGCTGAAAAATACTCTCCTGACCATGACTATTCTCTTGATTTAGATATAATATTCAACTGGCATATATCTGCGGTTTTAAGCATCTCCATTGACCACACACCATTTCATATTTACTATAATCTGACGAATATCTAAAACGCGTCTATGAGAAGTGGTGCTCGATCTGATTCTCGAACGATATGCCTCAGAAATATCGGATATTTATTGCCCACAAGCTAACTTAGGCTGACGAGTTCCCCCTCGTCTAAGGAAAGAAACTCTGTAACGTAGTCTTCCAGCGTCGGGTTTTCAGCGGCGAAGAACTCAACAGTCCGGAACATCTCTTTACTAAACCGCTCATAGAGCCCGTAGATATCAGGGTCAAGAAGCTCAGGGTTGGATGACGCCAGTTCTTTTTGGGTCAAAGTCTGGATACGGTACGCGAACGAAAGTTGAGCGTTCAAGCCCAACAAAAACACCGACAAACTGGACTGTCGATTCTGATCGGATTGAGCAATCGTTTTTGTACTCACGGTCGAGAAGTCAAGATCCATGAAATGGTTCTTGTCTAATAGCAACCTGTCTGGCTGTATATCGTGTTCGCTGTTCACTAGACCAATGATACGGATAAGACAAGGAATACACTCGCCGCAGTTATAGGGGTGTCCCACAGCGTCCTTTCCTTGTGACAATTCACGTGGATGTGGACAAGTTCGAGTAAAGAAAATATCCTCTTTATTTGGGATACAGTTGACCACTTCTCCCTTTGTGTAATCAATGAAGGGATTGCTGATTTTCACTTGACGGTCCGGTAATAGTTCCTCAAAAATTCTGTTCAAGCTTTTAATGAACAATGGGTGTACTGTACGAGTCGTTGTCCAGCCAGTTTCCAACGAGGAGAAACGCGACAGGACACCATTCTCGGGAACATAGATATCATCAACATCGAGTGCTACCGCGACAGCGGCGGCGAAAGCAAAGTACATGAATGACCGAGTAAACTGCGTATTTTCATAGGCAGAGAACCCCTCGTCGACACCTATTGAGGTAAGATTAGCATCAAAGAGATGGTCAAAATTCCGCACTAGATGGCCGACGTTTCGGCCATGATCCACGCTGACAAAATGTGGATTGTGCCCTTCATCAGCGAGATGAAATCGTCCACCCAAACTATCTAATCCGCCTGAAAAGAGTACGACAGAATCAGCCTCAGGCAGTTGACCACGAGGCATACCATCGTTCTCATTAACAGACTGATTCTCGTCTATAGCATCAATGAACCGATACTGGAAGTTGTCACGCGAGATGAAGCTAACAGCGTGGTTCAATTCAGACTCTAGTGGTTGCCATTTCTTTACGTCGACAACAGGGTACAGGATCTGAATCTGCCGTGATTTCAGCATTTCCTCGCCGTCATCCTTCGCACCAGTAGGCCCTCGCTTCACCAAACGGTCCGCAGCATACGTACCGAGTGCGAGCTCAACCAACGCCGTGACTGTTGGAGGAGGGTTTTGTCCGAACAAGTTGCTGAGAACCTTCTTCTCATACTTAATTAGACGACTGCCTTCCGTTTCAGTCTTAGTTCGGTAATCGTCGATGACAATCGTGTAGTCCGAGTCTGCTTCGCTAAGATTCGACCCAGTTCCGGACTTAATCAGGAATCGCTTAGTTCCCTTCAAGATCTTCATCCCCCCATGTCTTAATCATCTCGTGCATGGTATTCCGAATCATCTCCTCTACATCCTCGTGTTCTAGTAGCTCCACATCGGCATCTTCGAAAATTGGAGCCAGTTCCGGCTGGTCCTGTATTTTTTCGACGAGCTCATCTGCCCGATTAGCACACTGATCTCGTAGTTGCTCTTCAAATTCTTCTATCTCTTGATCAGTCTCGACGTTTTGGCTGAAGTGGAGTTGGAGGGCGGAGTCTGACTCGGGATCGTTTGTAGCTGCTTCAATCTCTTTGTTGAGCAGTTGAAACAGATACTCCCGAAGATACACACGGAAGAATCCTTCAACACCATGCGCCTCTACAAATTCGTCAATGTTATTTTGAATCTCGGTGTCGTTCAAGAGCATCAGCTCCTTCAGTCATGATGTCACCCATCGCACTCTCCATTGCTCGTTCTGCGGACCCTGAGAAGGCCCGGTCTGTGCCTTGAGATCCCTCTGCAAGTCCCCGCGTGGCCGCTTCTTTTGAAGTTTGCTCAATGACAGCTTCAGAGGCACCAGCTGCAACGACCTCCTTTACCACTGAGGAACCGACATCCTTGGTAGCGGACTCAATACCGTTCTGGTGGCTTTTGATAATGAATTCAGAGCCATATCGGACCGCTAAGTAAGCTGGAACTTTAGCTGCGCCGTTCGGTTGAGCAGCCAGAATCATCTTGAAATAGATTTCACTGGCCTTGGCGGCATCTTTATCACCCGCAGCACCAGCTAAATCACGTTTCGCATTTTCATAGTCAGCGTTGGAGGCCCCGGATCGGTTCCGGGTTGCTGTTCCCATACTATCATATTGACAGTCTGTATTATAATACTAATTGACTTTCGCGTCTCCACAGTTGGTTCATGAGAATTGACCGCCATTGATGTAGAGATACTTCGAGGGATGACCGATTACTGCTACGAACGGAGTCGGGTTTAATGGTTGCTGAGCAGGCGTGAGGTCACAACTGATTCTAAATGATGCCGCTGATGACGAGTAGTCCAACGACGAGCAGCAGCGTCGCGACCACGCCCCCACCGGCCAGTATCTTGTTCTCCATCGCCTTCTCGTGGAGCGGCATAGCGGCGTACTCATCGCGGAACGCCTCTAGGTTCTCCTCGTCGTAGAAGTACTTCGTCTTCAGTGCGAACCGCTCGGTAACCGCACAGCCTGTACAAACCGGCTCCTGGTCAAGCCGCTCGGTTTTGATGTGGCTGTCGCAGGCGATCGCCCCGCAGTTGGGGCAGTACGTGTACGGCTCGTCGACGCCGCTGGCCTCACAGTGGACACAGCGATGGATACCGTCCTCGGTAGTAACTCGAGAGGGGCCTGCCGCGTAGTACTCGTAGGGGTAGGTGTACTCCTGAATGTCGGTCGTGTGCCGAACCTCGGGGAGGTAGACTGGCTCGATCGACTGGACGGAGATGTCCGAGCGGTTCGGCTCGCAGGTCTTGTTGTACGTGACGTTGTTGTCGCCGGTGTAGGTAACCGTCGTCGTGTGGTGGTCTTGAAGCCGCTCGACAGCCCACTCCTTGTACTCGGTCTGAGTCTGCCCGAATCGGTGCTCCTCAACATCATCAAACACCTCGCCAAATTGTTCAGAGTCGAGTTCGATCCTCGTATGGAGATTCTCGGTGACCAGTGTCGCGACATCTCCGTCGACGACCTGTGGGGTTCCACGTTCAGCGTGAACCACGAACTGCGTCCGGTCGTTTATCCGGTGGATGACGCCGACCGATGTCTCGAAGACAGCGTTCGTGTCCGCAGTGACTGCCACGACCGGGCGAAACGTCACCGCCGAATATGAGTCTGGAAGGTCGGCCGCCTCGATATTCTCGATATCGCGGAACGCCTCCACAACGGGTGCGTCGACGTCTGCCGCTGGGTCGTACGGCCGCAGAGTCTCGTCACAGAGAATCTCGATGCGACCATTGTAGAGATCTAGGCCGATCTCATCGGCTATCTCCCGAAGGTCTTGGCCGTCAAGCAACTCGATAGGATACGGATCATCGTTCTGTTGGAGGCGGCCGGCATACTCCCTCGCGGGACTCGTGAACCGCCCGGTCGTGACAACCATCCCGCGTTTGGGACCGTCGAAGTCGAACGTCGAGATCGCCGAATGGAGCTTCTGAACGACTGGCCGCCCAACCGTCGCCGTATGTTCACATTCGACGATGACCGCGCGTCGGGTGCCGTCGACGACCTCCTCCATGATGACATCTCGGCCCTCGTCTGCCGTCTTCTCAGCCTGACGGACGTTCTCGTAGCCGAGGTTCCGAAAGACATCCTCGATCAGATCCTCAAATTCGAACCCGGAAAGATCGTCTAGAACGGCCATTCGATGTATCTAGATTTTATCTCGCCACAACCAAATACATTGGTGAGCGCCAGAGAGCTCATCGATTTCGATAGAGTAGTGCTCCCGTGCCAAGTGTTCATATCCCGCCTTGTTGGCGGCCTCGACAACCACATCAACGGCCTCTCTGAGCGCCCCCAGATCACCCATCACCGTGAAGAACCATACTACGGACGGTATCAAACTCATCTGTGTGATAGACTGCGATGCCATCGCGAAGAATTTCTTGGAGCTCCTCAGTATACGTCGGGATCCCTTGGAGAGCCTCAATATCAATATCGAATGCGTATCGATCCCCGCCAAACGTGTCTTCCTCAAGTGATTGCCTGATGTGGTTCGCCTGTCGTTGATTGCTCGGTCGGTCGTCGCGAACCAACACCCAAAGATCAATATCGCTGCGACGGTCAGCCTCACCGCGAGCAACGCTTCCATACAAAACGACAGCGAGGACGTCATCAAGTTTGGTACGAAGTTGATCGGTCGCGTCCTGTACCGGCACGTGGAACTCCGACTGGGGAATTCCGAGGAACGGATCGTCTGGGATAGTGAGCCGGTCACGGTTGATCTGGACAAGTCGACGGGCTCCGTCGTGTTCTTCGACAACGAGATCGTTCCGAGAGAGTGTGTCAACCGTCTTGGTGATCGTCGGTCGCGTGTAGCTAATTGCGTCAGCAAGGTCTGTCATCGAAAACGACTCGTCGTGATGTCGGGTTAAAAAGAAAAGAATCTCGGCTGTCGCATCTCCACTGAGTAACCGGTCGTCTTGGAGTGGTAAGTCGATGGATATCTGGATACCATCAGCGAGAGTACCGTTCGAATCTGTTTTCATTGTAAAGTAATTCTTAGCGTTACTACTTCAACCTAATTCCTTTTTGAGTTCTCACCAATTTCGAGTGGTGTGGCATCCAGGACAAGAAATCCCTCTGAGTCCTTATGAAATCGGAAATTGGTCACTAGTCGATTTCGTACTCGGCCGCCAGCTTCTGGAACTCGTCCCACTCGAGGAGGCGATCGTCCGTAACATCGCCGTGGGTCTCAAGGTAGCGGAGCAAGGCGTTGATTTCGTCTTCGAGGTCATACTTTACAGCTTGCGTTCGGAGGTCGCCCTCGTCGACGTCAACCTGTCTGAGCAAGAGGAGACAGTACGAACGGTAGCGGCTGCCGTCGTCGATCAGTAGCGTGTGACAGCAGAGGTCCGCTGGGGAGAGGATATCGAGTTCCTCGGAATAGAAGTAGTAGCGGTGGTCGGTGAGCAGAAATTGAAGGTCGAAGGCCGTAAATCGAGCGAGCCCGGTTTCGTGGAATGCCTCTATGCCGATCTCGGTCCTGGTCTGGGCGAGGAACACGTTGTAGTCCTCCCAGAGAATCGTGCCCTTCGAGGCGACGGTTTCGAGACGTTGGCGATGGAGATGGTGTGTGAGTTGACGGGCGAACTTGTGGAGGCGGTCGAAGTCGGCGTTGAAGTCATAGCGGCCGTCGTCCACCCCGACGAGGCCGCGGTCGCGAAACCGCTTGAGGACACGGTTGACCGTATTGCGGTAGTTGTCGCTCCGGTCAGCGATCTCGGCGACAGTTCGCGGCTGGTCAAGGTAGTAGAGCACCTCAAGTGTCTTCCCGGTCAACAGCTCGGGGAAGTCGATATGGGAGTACTGGCGGACGAGGTCCTGGTAGAGTTCGACGGCGCGGGCAGCTGACAGAACGACCCGCTTTCGGCGGCCGTCGCGTTCCGTGTAGATGAGTCTCTTCTCGACGAGGTCGCCGACGCCACGAGAGAGGTAGCTCTCGCTGTAGTCGAGCTTCGTCGCGAGCCCGGAGATCGTGTCGCCACGATCGACCGTCGCGAGGATCTCAAGTTCGATGCGCCGTAGCATAGTGTAACATGATTTGAAACTAACTTATAAAGAAATTTTGAGTGGTGTTGCAGCCAGCAGGCGCGGGAGCCGATCTCATCGGTTTAACCAACATGACTATGGTTTAGTGGGTTATGTTGGTTAACACGTGAACAGTCGATGTCTTACGAACCCCCGACCCCACCCGCGACCCTTACGACGGAGATCGTCAACACGCTCAACGAGTCGACCCCGGAGCAGCTCCGAGAGATTGCGACGTACGCCGAAGCACTCGCCGAGCACAAGGAACGTGAGGCCCGTCTCAAGGAGTCGGCTGACGAGAAAGCAGTAGAGGAGCGACCAGACGACCTTCCGGACGACGTCCCTGCCAAGGCAACGATCACGATCAAAGAGATCAACGACAATCTCTACTACTACTGGCAGTGGCGGGAAGGAGAGAAAATTCGCTCACAGTACAAAGGGCCGGTTAACCCGGACGAGTAAAACTCGAGGAGGGAAGACACCCACCCCACGTTTCCGTCGTAACTGGATGTTGAGGGAAGGGGGTGAGGAAGATTCCGAAGGATCCCCACCCCCCGCATTTCTGTCGTTTCTCTACGGTCTCCGCATCATCAATAGTACCGACGAGAGAAAAATCGCAGGGCACCCCCCGTTGTCGAGTTGTATATGGGAGAGGGCTAAGTGATAACACAGTTGATCTACCGAGCCGTCGAATTCTCGACTCACCCACCCCCCGTTTTCGAGTAGTAACGAGATATCCCTGCGACTGACACCCCCCATTTTCGAGTTGTAACGCATCACTCGATGTATGAACACTCCCCGTTTTCGAGAAGTAAGTGCGGAGAGAATACGGGTAAGATTAGTTCTTACTCCGGAACTGGTTCAGCCGTTCGCGGACAACCGCGCTGATAGTCGCCTCCTCCTGAGCTAGATCCTCGAACCGGGAATCCTCCCGAATCGTCTCCATGATCGTTTCCGGATCTTCAGAGAGGGAGAAATACATATGCACTCCTCTGCCTCGGCCTTTACCCCGTCGCTCGAAGTCCAACACACCGTACGTGCTTTGCTCGGTGACGTGATTGACGAACGTCTCGCGACTATACTGGTCCGCATCCATCGTATCAGCAATGAACTGGTACGTCTTGAACGCAGGTCCAGCAGGGATCCACTCAGGATGTTCTCTTGCGTAGCTGGCCGTCGCCGCCACGGCATAGATAGAGAGTTTCTTTTGAGTCGAAATACCGCTGATATGGCGGAGCTTGCGGTTTTCGGTATATTTCTCCTGAGCATCACGAACATCAGTCTCGGTGACCGTGTCAGCCCCACGCCGCTCGGCTAATTCGCCAGCCCATCTAAGGAGATCAATCGCTTTCCGCGCATCCCCGTGTGTTTGGGATCCGAACGCAGCAACAAGCGGAACAACGTCATCTGTAAGTGAGTCTGGCTTGAAAGCGTCCCGCCGATTGCGGAGAATACTACGGAGTTGGTTCGCATCGTAATCATCGAAGAAGATGTCGTCAGGGTTGTAAGAACTCTGTGCGCGGCTGTTGAGATCCTTCATGAAGTCGGCGTAGTTCGTAATCGTTGTGAGCGATATAGGACCATCAAAGTCGGCGAGTTTGCGAGCTCGTGAAAGCTGGTAGATAAGAGAATTGTACTCTGCTTCCTGATACGGCCCCTCGAGCATATCGATCTCATCGAGGATGAAGATGACACCATCGTAATACTCTCGCATGAGTTCGTACAGTCGCTCGAGTTTCTGATCCGTTGAGACGCCGGTTTGGGGAACGCCAGGATCGACACCGAGGTCGTCGGCAGCAGCTTTAACTAACCGGTAGACGGCCCGATCTGCAGTCTTCGGTCCCTCGCAGTTGATAGAGAGGACCCCGAAGGTCTTGTCTTGGGATTCACATAGTTCGATGATCTGTTTACACACTGCATGAATGATGAGCGATTTCCCCGTTCCAGATGGTCCGCTCAGGAGCATATCGGGGATCCCCTCATTCTGGAGGACCGGTTTTAGATTGTCGACGACACGGCCCAGTTGGTCGTCACGACCGACGATACGATCCTCGTCGATGATAGTATCTGACCGGACGAGGTCTTTGTTTGTGAAAACACCACCGGACGACTCAGTTTGTAGCCGATCACGAATTGAGATGCCGCCACCGTCGCCATTGGTTGCCTCCTGAGACGAATCGGCAGAATCTGATCCGTTTTCGAACGTCGTTTGTGACGTATCAGGAGATGCGACCTCCTCATCCATCGATTCAAGATTTTCAGGATCAGCAGAAGAAGATTCACGATCTCCCTCACCTTCTGGCTTATTCGATCCTGCTCTACGTCCCTCTCGTCCCATTATGAACCCCCTCGAACTCTGGGTATAAAAATATGGACCCTTGTGGAGTTGTATCCGGTCGAAAACAGGCAATCCAACGACAACAGCCTCGTATCTTCTGTATGAGTCAGAGACCGTTTTCGGAATCTATCACCCACCGTTGTCGAGTTGTAACGGTTCGACGAAGATCTATCGTCGATTGCCTCGATGACCCAGACCCCCCATTTTCGAGTTGTAAGGCGTTAAGGAGCGGTAACACACCTCGCTTGATTCTTCCATCTACCTCCCACCCACCCCGTTTTCGCGTTGTAAGGAGAAGTGAGCCAAGGTGGTCTCAGAGCAAAATCCTCATAATCCGGATTTCCTGAATGATACGGTCTTTCTCATACACCCCGTTTTCGAGTAGTAAGCCCCAGATCGGTCGCGAAAGAATGAGACTCGTAGGACCTGTTCACGAATGAGAAGAATAATTGGTGAGCTGCTTTAGTGATCTCGAATGTTTTACCCTCTCCCCCCTTTTTCGAGTTGTAAGTCGCTAGGAACAGGCTACCCTAGATGTAGTGTAGCGAGAGGTGAGGTGACTAAAGTGGGTATAGAGGCGGCGAAATAAGATAGTACACGGTATTAGAACTATGGATAACATGAAGAGCTTATTTACACTCAGATATCTCAATCCTCTAGCTAAGCTAGACGATATATTATCTTTCTCTCTAGTACGGCTATGGTTAGGTAATATATTATATAAATCTTCGTATTTTTAGTTACAAGTTAGCGAATTAGATCTTCAGGCTCTCTATCATGTGTATACGCCATAATTGGCCGTTTTACAGTTCCTCTTACTATTCGCCCCCTCCCCGGTGCCATGAGTTTACAACTCGAAAAAGGGGGGAGGGGGTTCGTCAGGTCCAGTCCGTGATACTGACCACACGTGTTTCGTTGAGTTCTCGTCGGATGTCGTCCCGATCCCAGTCAAGAGGTGCCAATATGCTCTCGACAGCTCGGACCAGCTGCGTCTCATAGTACGAGGCGTCGTAGGTCTCGATCTCCTCGTGGGCGAGGGCGACCCGCTCTCGTGAGTTCTTCTCGTCGTCGACGACCACATACTCAATCTCCTGCCCAGGGTGTACGGCGAGGTCCTGGTCGTGAGCCCGTTTCAGAGCCGCCACGTTCTGGGTGTTCTGCGTGTACCCCTCCAACGGCTTGGAGACGCGATTCCGTTCGACGAGGTCCTTGACTGGGACTGTTCCAGCATAGAGGCGCGTGACGGCGTCCCGAAGACGATCGAGTACCGCGTCAGGCGACCAGGTCGCATCAAATCGCTCGAGACAGTCCAACTGGACAGCCTCGATGAACGGTGGCGTTGAGCGTTGCCGTGCTTCGATACCTCTTACTTTGAACTCGTCGGCGCCAGCGACTTTCCCGAAGTACTTCGTCAATGCGCCGGCGTCGCTCTCGCGCTGTGGAACGAAGGCGACCCAGTCGTAGTGGGCTTCGTGTTCAAGCCGAATCTCGACGTCCTCCGTGATCTCTGTCGCGAGCGCCTCGAGGTCCTCGCGGGCATCGTTGTCGACGTCGGGATCGGGCGTCACCCAGATGGAGTCAACGATGCCATGAACGACACGCCAGCCACCGGCCTCCAAGCGTTGTTTTGCCGTCAACAGAATCTCGCGAGCAAACGCGTTGATCGCCTCGTGGCACTCGATCCGCCCGAACTTCGCGTTGCTGAACCCCTGATACCCGAAGCAGGCGACGAGGATCCATTTCAGCGCACCCGACCGTCCCTCGAGCTCCACCAGTCGGTCCTCGTCAGGATCGTCCTGTAGCTGTTCGCGACGGATGGCCGCCTTGATCTCGTCGCGAGCGTCGATGATGGGTTGGAGGACATCGACGAGATAGCCACGTTCGTCGCAGATCGAGTACCCGAGGCCGGGGACGTCCTCGCGGTCGCTATGGCAGTCACACCGGATAACGTCTGGCGAGACGTTCCGGGTACAGATGATGTTCGGATACAGACTTGAGAAGTCGAGTTCGTGGACGTCCTCATGGACGCCGACCTCGGGTGCGAAGATGAAGCCGCCACGGTCGGCGTCGTGGAGCGTTCCCATCGGTTTGTAGAACTCGTGCCGCCAGGAGTTCCATGGGACGAGCACGTTGCGGTCGTGGGCCTTACAGATCTGAATCGCGGTCAACACGTTGCCGATCGATGCCCATGCTAGCTCTTGGACGGGTTTCTTTGAGCGCGAGACGAGATCGAGGACACCGTCGAGGTTTGTCTCCCCGTAGAAGAACGTGTTCGACTCGTCGATGATCGCTCGGCCAGGCACGTTGTACCGCGCCGGCGAGTGGGCAACACGACCGTAACTCGCATACGTCGACTGGCCCGCGAGTTGCTGGTAGTCGATGTCGGGCCACCGGCTCAACGTGAACTCGTCGACGCCGGCGGCCGTAGCCATCTCGTACAACGTCGGGATGATCTCACTCGTTGAGCAGACCAGGATATCGGGGTTCTGATTTTCGAGTGCTGCCTGGACTGCTGTCAGGATGTCCGTTGACGAACCGGTGACGGTGTCGCCGTCAATGGACAATTCGGTGTAGGTATTGGCTCCCGTTTCGGTCACTGGGACGCTGAGTCGGAGTGTCGACAGCTCGCCCGCCGGCGTCGGATCCACGTCTTCCTCGAGGCAGTACCGAAACTCTCGCGAGAAGTCGACGTTGAAACAGGCGAGGTCCCCAACCGGATACGCGTCCACCTGCCGTGCCTGCTGTGCGAGCGGGGCAACGCGGTCGATGTGGGTGACGTCGACGGCGAGGACTGGTTCCTCGTTGCGACGGAATCCAGGATGCTGCGTCACTATCTCGGTTCCAGCGATGTGGGGATGTTGGTCGTAGAGCGACCGAAGTGCTGTGAAATCGATGTCGGCATCCGGATCGCGAGCACCGACGTAGAACCGTGGAGTATAGTCGTCGCGTTCGGTCGCAACGGCACCGTCGGCGGTGGCGTCCCACTCGAGGACGCGCCCGTCGTCTAGGAAGTCGATAGTGAACGGCATTTGCGTAAGTCACCTACTTCCTCTACACCGAAATCTCGCATAATCGCCGGCGTGTCTATTCCGGATTTCGGGAAACGAGGATCGTCTCGATAGAAGTAGCGTGTTCTCGTGGATTCACTCCTCTATTCCACTTTCCGGAATCATTTCCGAGTTTGTATCCGGATCTCCGTATCTGTGTTAACCAACAAACTGCCTGTACTACTGATATTCGTTGGTTAAATAGACCTATTTGGATTCTCGTTCGCTGGGGGTTTCAACACGCTCTGACAACCAAAACGGAGTCTCTCGCTAGGCAACTTGGCGGATGTGAGCTTTGATAGCTTGATAGAGCCCATCAAAATCATCGAACTCGTCTACTGTAACGTGCCAACGCTCCGAAATCGCATCGATCATCGAACTTTCGACGTTCTGTTCGCCAAGAAACAGCACTTCTTCACGGAGTTCCTGTGACGAGAGATGTTCACATACAGACCCGATCTCGATACCGACACCGAGGTTGTCACCCATCGCTGGAGCAATAAAGACAGTTGTAACGGATGCCTTGGTGAATTCGATACTCTGGGTGGCAGCGTCCATTTCGTAGAGCGGAATTTCAGGATCTGTCGCGAGGAAGGCATTGACGCCTCGCTCTCTTCGGAGTCGTCGGCGGAGTTCGATGAGGAGCCAGAGTGCCTCATCCGCGTCAAAGTCAGTTTCAGTAGCTTGGAGGTTTTTGACTGCTTCGTCAAGTGTCGTTCGCGTCGTTGCTACGCCCCGATCCGCAGAGAGTGACTCGTAGGGTGGATAGGACTTGTAGGGCCCCATCAAATAGACGAGGAGTCTGGGTTTGGAGATCTCTGTCTCGCTGATGTAGGGGCTTGTTTCGAGTGCCTCGATCAACCGCTCTTCCATTATTTGTTACTCAACTCGGTGGACCAAATAGCTGGATGGTCTTGCCGCAACCATAGTAAAAAATCTTAAGACGGTTGGGGACCAACTAACTTATATGACCAACTCACCCGACCACACGTCAATTCCTGACGGTGGGTCACTCCGACGGCGTGATGACTCTAATGAGGGTGATAACGAGTTCGACCTTGATGTCGAACTCCCTGAAGACAGCCTGTTCGATCTTGAAGATTACTTGGAGATGTACGAAGTGGCGTCGAAGCCCAAGCAATATCTGATCCTTGAGGCGCTTGCGGAGAATAATCAACTCAGTACCAGCGAACTGTCAATGGTACTTGGTGAGGAGGATAATGCGCTCCACTATCCTCTCCGGACGCTCAAGGATGTCGCACTCATCAAGAACCGACGCGATCCGAATACGGGGACTGAAGAGACCTATTCGTACTACGAACTGACGGAGCTCGGACGGATCGTGTTGACCGAGGGGATCCGCGAGGGTGTCCGAATACTGGCTCGACAAGAAGCTGCTCTCGAAGACAAATACAGCAAGTAATTGTGACCGAGCCCCTCGACAGTTTCTCCGATCTATCTTCCATTACTCACTGGTTCGAGCGATTTCATCGAAAAATCTGACTTCGAGCAGTACCGTTCGGCGACGTTCATCAGCGCTCGTGTGCGCCGAATGTCGGCAACGTTGTGGAGTATTACGGCTTCAAAATCACCAGTCTGCCATGCGTCGACAGCTTGGCTGCTATCTGTAAACGGATCGACTGTGCCATGACCGGAGGCCACGAGCTCGTCGTATACTCCAGTGAGGCTGTTTTCGCTCGTATTGAAGCGTGAGGTGAAGACCTCCATTACATCGATGTACGGCAGCTCAGCGAACGGCCACTCGCGTTCGTGATGACTGAGCCGTGTCCGAAAAAACGGTAGATCGAACCCGCCCTTCCAGGTTTCCCCGTTGTAGGCCACGAGTTTGGCATCGCGCTGTGCGATCGTGGCGTCGACGAATTTCTTGACGGCATCTAACAACGCGCCCTCATCGTCATGAACGGAGAGCGTTACCGGCGTCGTGAGGCGCTCGTTCACGCACTGTTCGATGGTTGGAGCACAGGTGCTGCCGTCTGTGTTGAGGAAAACCCGCGAACCAATCTCGGCGTCGAAGCCGACGACGGTCAGCTGGTCAGTAGTCGAAAACCCTGTCGTCTCGATATCGAATGCGATCGTGGCGAGTGTGCTCATCGGGTTGTCTCGCTGGTCCCCTCGTCGGGTGACTGTTCGATGTTGCTCTGTTCGTTGAGGCGATGTTCGAGTGTTTCGAGGCGGTCTTCGTGATCTTCTAGCTTGGCCTCCTGTTCGAGATCGATACTGAACAGCGCCGGGAGGATCGGGTTCTGGTGGTTCAACAGCCCGCTCGCGTCGGCGTGCTCACGAGCGTACTCGAACAGTCGATCGAATCGCGGCTGGTCGCGACGACGGAGCGCCAGCCGGAACTCCGTCCAGCGCTCTTCGATGGCCCGGAGCGCATCTCGGTACGTCGGGTTCGTACGCCCCATCGTTACCGACCCCCAGTTGCTGTCCACGCATCTAGTAGGGGATCTGTGGTGGCTGCGAGCGTCTCTCCCTTCGCTGTGACGCCCGTTCCGACACCCTTGGGTGTCGCCGATGCCGGCGTCGTCGGTTCGACGCCGACCTGCGTAGCGCGTGCCGCGAGCAGCTGCCGCCAGTAGGCGAAGGTTGTCTGGTAGTACGCGCCGTCGTCGACAGGGTACACGAGCGTCTCGAACTCCTCGCCACGGATTCGCGGTCCCATCCGTGTTTGCTCACACTCGAGGTGGTGGGCAGCGACCGTCGCGACGGACTCGGTGAATTCGTCGATTGTACGCCGAGTAACGAGTACTGGGATGTCGTACCCGTCGGCGTACGTTGCCAACCGAGCGAGCGTTCGGGCCTGGAGGGTGTTGGCGTGCCTGTCCCCGAGAGTGTCGTTGGCGCGGTACTGGGCGTCGACAGCCGGCGCGACGATGAGCGAGGGAGTGTATGGTGATTCACCATTGCCATCCGCTGGCTGCCCATCTTGTGCGTGGTTGTTTGCCGTCGACTCCTGGATGGACTGATTCACCGCCGCCGGGAGATCGCAGACAGCGCCGTAGTGCTGGTAGGCCGTGAACCCACGTGCGACGTGGATTCGATCGAGTAATCTCCGGCTCGGAGCGATCTGGGCGAGTGTTGTCGTCGTCGCGTGTCCGTTTGCGTCGACCCAGAAGGCAGGGCCGTCATGGAGGAGGAGATGATCGAGCACGAGCGACTGTAGGAGCGGGACACCACGGCCGCCGTCCACGTCGAGCAGCGTGATGCCGTTGTCAAGCTTCGGTAATAGCATCTCATCCGTAGCTGGATCAGCTTGATCGGCGAGGGACCGATTGTGGTCAGCCCCTCGTGTCGGCTGGTCCACCACCAATCGGTTCGCCGGTGAGTGTTCTCTCATACTCAACTAGTTGTCCACAGCTCCGATAAGCCGCGGCGTGGCGCTTCCGCGTTTCAGGAAAGACACGAGGCACATGGTGACCTCTACGACTGGCTGGATTTCTGTGACTGTCCGACTGCTTCCGAGAACGCTTCCAGAATCCCATCCGACTCGCAGTGGCTATTTAACCAACAGGTGACGTTGTACGTAGTCTGTTGGTTAATATCTCACCATCGTTCTTCGCTGCTCGGACGGGACCGACATGAGATTGTCAACCGTGTTTGCTGATAAACTCGGACTGTCGCTCGCGAAGACTCATTCTGTCGCACTGTGGTGTGACGCGTCGATGTCCCTGTCGTACTCGTTAGCGATAATCTCTAAGGCGGGCTCGTACGCTGGGCGATTCTCCATCATCTGGTCGACGGCGGTATCCAACGGGATGACGGGACTGCCGTCGACCCACTCGACCTCGATATTGTTGGTCTTCGGGAACAACACGTAGTGGGTGTTCCCATTGACATCACTGGCATCCGGGCGTTCGCTGATCGTTGTGTTGATGCCAAACTGCTGGAAGAACGCAATCCACCGTTCGACATCGCGGTCGTGAACTTCGATAAACACCGGATAGTCGTCGTGACTCCGTGCGATCTGATAGCCGCCGTGCGTCCAGACGTACGCCGCGTCAATCTCCGTGTACGCGAACTCCATCCCAGCGAAGTGTGGGATGACATACGCGTCTTCTTGGGAAATGGGGTCGCGGCTGTACAACGCAGCCATCATCTCAGCGTACTGCTGGCGCATCTCGTGGTCAACGATCTGGAGTCCATTATCGGTATTAACGATAATCTCCGCGTTTTCTAACCGCTCGATCCAGTCGTATACCCATGAGTACGAGACGTCGATTTTGCTCGCGATGCGGTTAATCGAATCCCCACGTTGAGTCGCTAAGACAATCTTAGCAGCTGTGGGGTCCATGAACTCGATCATTGTCTGAATCGCCTCTTGACCACGGTAGTAGTCTCGCTTCCAATTATCTCTAAGAAGATACTAAAATATAGAAATTCTGCCTAGATCGGCTACTACATCGGCGACGCAGCCGCCGCATCGACGAGCGAGTTACCAGCTTTGAGATGGTGGTCGAGAAACGCGAGTGGCTGATCTGCAGCGAGTGTCTCCAGCCACATCGACAACTTTGCCAGTTCGACGGCCATGTCGTTGAGATCCACGCCGTAGATACTCTCCTTCGAGATCTCACGTCGGATGTCCTGCTCATCGTACGACTGAATTTCTTGTTCGCGTACGACGGCCATCACCTGCTCCGTGAGGTATCCCGTCGCCTTCGTGAGGAAGTGACCACTCCCCATGGCGGGGTCGAGCACTTTTAGATCGGTCACACGGTCGTAGAAGCGCCGGAAGTACTCCGAGTCGGTTGCCTCAAGTCCATCAGCTTTGAGGTCCTCATCAATCTCATCTATCAACGGATCGACCGTCTCCTCGACAATGTAGGTGACAACATAGTCGGGGGTGTAGTACGCACCGGTCGCTTTTCGCTCGCCCTCATCGTTGACAACGTAGAGTCCGCCGGCGTCGACCGTCTCGACAGCGTCAGCGACCGATACCTCGTCTCCTTGCTTCCACACCTGTCCGCCGTCCTCTGAGACAGCAGCCATCCCCTCATTTGGAGCGATACGGAACTCGTGTTCGAGGAGACCCTCGTATATGGTCCCGAGGTGGCGCGTGTCGAGGTCAGCGTAATCCGCGAGGACGTGCTCACCCTCCTCGTTAAGTGTTGTCGAGAGTCGGAAGATCACCTCGGCGATGTACGGATCCGACACCTCATTGTCGGCGAGGAATGTGTGGTCGTCTGTGTCAAACAATCCGCCGTTATACGGTGGGATGTCGAGGTCTTCCTCACCTTCGTCAACGAGATCGAACAGTCGAGTGAGTCGGTTCCAGATGGTTGTCGAATACTCGCTGTACTCACGGTGGAACGCATCTCCGCCAGTGACATCCTCACCTTCCAAGTCATCGAGTATCTCCGACCGCTTGGCGTCGAGACTGAAGTTTTCGTGGTATTCGGCATTCCGTTTGGGGTCGTCTGGATCGATCAGCCCGCGGGACTCCGCGTACAACACGAACATGAGCCGGTACAACAAGACGAGCGACTGCTCTTTGAGTTCGTCACGCGCAGCCTCGTCGTCCGGATCGATGTCGAGGTCGTTCGACTCAACGAACCCCTCGCCGAGGACCCGAAGCGCAGTGAAGACGTTATCTTGAAGATCCTCACCGAGTTCTTGTGCGGCTGTCTCCGACTCGTTCCATACTGTTTCGAGGAATGAGGTTCCGGCGATCTCGACGAACGCTTCCGGCCGGAAAAAGCAGTAGAAGTATTTGAACTGCTCAAGGTCGCCCGACTCTAGTAGCTCCGGAAGGTCAACTTCATAGTAAGTTTGCGTCTCGTAGTCTTTGGTACCATAGAGCCGCCATTTCCGACCATTAGTGAGGATGCCCCATTTGAGATCGGGAGGAGTGCGTTCGAGATAGTACTTGACTTGATGAGAGGCATCCCGGTATGACCGATCCTCGCTGAATCGCTGGTCAAAGTCATGTCCCCACTGTTTGGCCTCAACGAGCGCAGCGGCCTTCGCGAACATTCCTTCGGTGTCGTCTTGGAGTTTGCGCTCGGCGGCCTCTCGGCGTTTCTCATCGGACTCGTACAGCAGGCGGTCGACGTACCCGCCGCTGTCGGGGAGCGTTCCCTCGGAAATCGTGTCGAATCCAAGAACTGAGCATACCTCGGTGATCCACTGGTCGAGAAGCTCATCCTCGTTGTAGGAGCCAACGAGGTCCTTTTCGAGAGCCCACAACTCACTGAGGACCTCGAAGGCCGCCTCGGCTTCGTCGTCGCGCTCCCAGTCTTCGAGGTCGTTGACGCGTTCATCAAGGTAATAGCCGGAGAAAAGATCGGAATTCCGGTAGGGTGCGTCCCCGAGAGTTGCCTGACTCATTGAATGATATACAAAATCCCTGTGACTGTATAAAAACCTGATGTGAAGTCGTGAGAGCGAGTTACCTAAGATATGGGTCTAGTCGTACAGATTGAACTCGTAAATCCCTTCTAAGTACGGCCGTTTGATGTAGCGTTCCCAGACGTTCCAATCATCATGTCGATACGTCTGTTCTCTGACCGAATCACCTTCTGGAGCGTCACCACGAATATACGCGATGACACCCTCCGGCATGTACTGATCATGTACACCTTGGTTATGCCGATGATTGTGAGTGAAGTAGTGGCGGAAGTAGTGTGGAGTAACTTTCTCTTCTGTTGGTAATCCCCTAGACCACCAGCCGTACTGTTTCAACACGCCTTCTGAGGCACCGTTTTTTGTGAGAATCCCATAGACCGACTGCCGTGTGAGACGGTCGTTATCTCCTGATCCTTGGCGGTTGAGAAATACCGGTCGGGCCTGTTGAGGATGAGAATAAGCACATCGTCGAGTAAGCAGATACTCTAGTAGTGCTGTCTTGAGTTCATCATCTATCGGAACAAGGGTCCCACTCGGTCGTTGACGCTTATTTCCTACTGTTCTTGCCTCACCGCGGATTTCTGTGTTCGATTGATATCCACCCTGTAAAAAAACGGTATCTGGGGATGATCGAATAGCAGAATCAAGCGAGATTCCACGTCTCTCAAGTAGGGATTGGTAAATTGGATGTGATAGATTGAGACAGCACAAATCTAAGTTCACCATTTCGCCGATCCTTGCTCCGGTTTTCAGGAGAAACAGAATGATCGCTCTGTGGATCGGTGTCGATAGCCATTGTACAAATGCTCGCATTTCCGGCATCTCAATACGCGGACGCCCCGGTGGTGATAGATCGAATTCCGACTCAGGGAGGTCATTCAACGCCTTCTTTGCGGGGTTCTGAGTGAGTACACCTTCGTCCTCAACGAGCCAGTTGTAAAATCCGACAAGCTCACGGAGGTATTCGTGTCTCGTCCGGTCTATCAGATCAATTTGCTTCGGTTTTTTTGACTGTGCCCCTGTGATCGTATAGTATTGCCCTCCTGTACGGAGATGCTCATTAAATGCCGCAACATGAGTATCATCGATGTCGCACAGATGGGACCCAAAGTCTTTGAACAGGAAAGTCTCAAACTCCCGTAAAATCGCACGTGTCTTCTTGATATACTCCGCATTTTTCCCATACCGACGTTTTCGCCCGATGTACTCCCGGATCGGTTCCCGCTTGAGTTCGAGTATATTTGTTGAGGTACTAGTGTCCATTTCGAGGATTTGCTCATCAGACCATATTTGAGAGGTACTTTTATCTGCCATTTTCAGAGGTCCGATAACCACTACCAGGGACATTCTCTACCTTCTCGTCCTGTAGTAATTCATAGAGAGCATCGATAACTAACTCCTCAAATACGGCTTCTTGTAATTCGTCTAGAGTAGCGATATCATGAGTAGACAGGTGGTATACTATACAACGTTTAATCTCGGAATCCGACCTCGGTACAGTATTCTCTGACTGCTCGCTATTCTCTACAAGTTCATTTACTGATTCAAGATCAATTCGTCCGTTACAGTCCCATAGGTGAATCCCAGTGCGCAAACGCCAGCGGAGCCATTCTGAACGAGATTCTGCCCCTGATTCCTCTGCCAAACTAGTGTACTTCGCCTTTTCTTGCTCTGGTATCCCAGAGATGTTGATGTTAGCCACATTCCGCCCACTTATACCGAGTCTATTCATACCAGAAGATCCCGTCGGGGTACACAATCCTAAGGTGTTCCTCCATTGGGAACTGGAATATCCCGAAGTCTTCTTCGATCGTGACGGTGAGAAGCTGGCCGGATCCGGGTTCGATGCGGTGGTCGGGAATCCGCCGTATATTCGTATTCAAGAGCTCCGTGGTTCAAACCCTACCCAGTCGGATTATTTGCTTCAAGAGTACGAGTCTGCTCAGCGGAACTTCGATATCTACGTGAACTTCACTGAGAAGGGGTACCGACTCCTCTCCGAGGACGGCATACTCGGATACATTGAGTCGCATAAATTCTTCCAGAATGACTTTGGTGAAGGCATTCGCAGATTCATATCACGACATAAGAGTCTTCGAAGGGTACTCTCATTTGGACGGCATCAAGTGTTTGAGGGAGCATCTGTTTACACATGTGTTCTAATACTTGAGAAAGCCAAACGTGAATCATTTGAGTATGCGGAAGAAGACCCGAATGTCCTCTCAAACAGTGAAAATCTGAAATATCACACGTTGGACGCTAATTATACACAAGAGCCCTGGGTCTTTCGCTCACCGGATGATCTTCAAGTACTGGAAAAGATCAACGATTCAAAGCAAGATCTCGGTCAGATCACTTCCAAAATATACCAAGGTGTCGTCACTAGTGCTGACGACATTTATCTTGTAAGTGTTAAAGAGAAAAATGGTGAGAAGAGCCTCATAGAGAACGGAAAGGGCGAAACGCATGAGGTGGAATCATATCTTCTCCAACCATTTTTAAAGGGTCAAGATGTGAAACGGTATGCTCCGCTCAATCCACCACAGTCAATCCTTTTACCGTACAGAGTCTCAGATGGTTCTGAGCCAGATTTCATAGAAGAAGAAGACCTGAGAAGTAATTTTCCCGAAGCGTACGACTACTTTAGCACATATGAAAAAGAGTTGAGAAAACGAGACGGAGGATCGATGGATTCCGATCGGTGGTATGATCTAACACGGAATCAAAATATGGCCGAATTTGGTAAAGAGAAAATAGTAACACCCGAAATAAGCTATGGGGGTAATTTCACGTATGATTCGTCTAGAATGTTCCATAAATCGAAGGTATACGGGCTTCTGTTCCAGGACGGCTGGAATGACCTCGAAAAGTCGCTACTAGCAATTTTGAATAGTGACCTTCTCTGGTACTATCTGAAGAATACAGGATACGTACTTCGCGGCGGTTATTTCACATTCAAAACGGACTATCTCTCTTCGTTTGGTATTCCAAATAAATCCGATTTTAATACGAAATTAAACGGGCAGCCCATTCAAGAAAGGTTACCAGACGAAGTTGAAACAGCTATTGAGGCCCGGAAGGCACGCCAATCACTCAATCTCAATCTCCTCGACTACTTTGTAAACTACGATGACGGCCCAGCGATCGAAGATGCTGGACTATGGCAGCCAACTTCTACAAATGTTCTTTCTGAGACCAGTGAAGAACGTTCTAACTCCCGCGTCGGAACTGCTCGCGTTAAGCGGGAGTCCCCGAATACGGTCCTGATTGAGGCGACCGCGCGCTACAAACCTGGCGACGAGGATGCTCACGAAACGGACCAGTGGGGCTACACCGAGACGGACCTCCTGCCCGCGTTCCGGATCACGGATCTCACAGAGACGGAGGCGGACCTGATCGAGCACTTCGTACCGGTCGCTGTCGACGTGGCCAGCGGCTTCGCGAACTTCCGCGAGATGGCCACGAAGACGAACTCGCTCGTCGATCGGCTGAAGGCGATCGAATTGCCCGACGTCGACGACGTGGCCGACGACTTGGAGAACTACCTCCTGACAGTCGAACGCGCCGAAGAGCTCGACGACAAGATCGAGAAGACCGACGACCTGATCGACGAGATTGTCTACGAGCTGTACGACCTCACAGAGGAGGAGATCGAGATAGTCGAAAAGGCTGTAGGGGAATAGAGTATGGAAGAATTCGTCGCGGCGTAGGCGGTTTAGTGCCTTAGAACGGAGCTATCTAACTTTGTTCTGATTCAACTGACCTCCCAATCTCTTCGGCACCGAACGCGGTCACAAAATCGTAACAACGCTTTCGCAACTCTGACCGATCGCGACGTGACGATCTGTCTTTAGCCTGTTCGCGGGTGATATCTCTGATAACCTTACGGAGGGAACAATGATCGCTGAATGTCGGCTTTCCATCCATCGGTGCCGTATATTTGATCCATGTCCACCCATCAGAGGCGATTCCCACGAGAGGGCGGTTTTCTGCCCGATGAAGGTAACTGATGGACTCAGATTGTGCTTTCTCAATCTTATTTGGGGCTTTGAGTTCACCGATTACTGTCACGCCGACGTTCGTAATCGTGAAGTCGGGAGTGTCGTCATCGAGTCCCTCGAATCCCTTCGGTTGTGGACGATACTGATATCCGAGAGCCTCAGCAACGTCGCGGATTAGATGTTCCTCAATGAATCGTTCCGGCCCCTGTCGGATCACGGCTCCTTCGAGCGGTACAGACTCGTAGAGGACCTCATTGGCGTGTTCTCTCGGGACACGTCTATCGAACTCGGTGGCGAATCGTTCGATCGACCGTATAACCCGTTGAGCACGTGGATCGTTCTGTGGTCTGTCAAAAGCAGACTGCCCCATATTTTCACCAGTTTCTCGGCCATTCTCATTCATTTTGACAGTCCTATCTCGTCAGATTGTTTCGGAAAGAGATTTCTTTGGTCACTTTCCTTTGAAGCGTTCATAATTAAGGCTCGTATCTGATTTATTATATTTCACTTGGCAAAGAATAACGACCCTCTTGTCCGGAGTTGTCGGCTGAGACAATCCCGTCGTACTCTCCGGATTTACCTGTTCTGCTGCCAATTTCATCGCCGCGAGTTGGCTCCCTTCAGGCCGGGAATCGCCCGTTTTTGTTTCAATGAAGATACGCTGCCGAATTTTGTGGTCAGGCAGCGTCACCTCAAAGCTAAAATCTGGCTTCCACTGTACTCTTTCAGAATCGGTTTTATTGGTATGTGAATCATCATTAAACGTTATTTTTTGGACTACAGTCGGTCCATTAACGTGTGAAATCCAGACTCTTGGATCCGAATCATCGATATTAGAACCAACAGTGAGCGTCGGATTTTCTCTGATTTGACTTTTTAGATAGGTGCCACTGAGTACTTCTCCAAATGTTCCTTTCTCCTTGTGAGGTAGATCATTAATAGAGCCAAAGGTCAGGTTTCTCTGTAGCATTCCGTATCACTGGTCCCTCAACCATAGTAAAACAAGAAGGTCTGTCTGTCTCGATCGTCAACGACGTGGCCGACGATCCCGAAAACTACCTTGAAACTGTCGAGCGCGTTGAGGAGCTTGACGAGAAGATAGAGCAGACAGACACGCTGATCGACGAAATTGAGTACGAGCTGTACGGACCCACCGACGAGGAGATCGAGATAACGGAGGAAGCTACTACCGAATAAGTAGTTTCCGTGGTTGTGATTATTGCGCTAATCACGAACTCAGTCCGTTGACTCGTCGAGGTCCACACTGTCGGTGTTCTCCTCGATGTATTGCCAGTTTTCTGTATCGAGACGGCCGTCAAGATACGCCTCACCCTCATCAGTAATCATGTAGACTCCATTTCCGAGGTGTTCAAGCAACCCCTCTTCATCTAATCTCTTACACCTCCGATCAACATGCTGCCGAGAGTAGCGCATCGGTGCTTCTTCCGTCATCTTCGTCGGCGTTGTCGGCTTATTTTCATGTAGAAATTCGAGAATCCGATCGTCAAGAGAAGTCATCCACTTTCCCGAGTGTCTCATGTAGCACATATACAATATCGTGGTGTATATTACGGTCGGATAGCACTTTTTAGTCAAATAAAGCTCCCATATAGTCTTCCCGTAAACTATATGTGACTAAGAGCGTATTGATGAGATACGGAGCCCGAGTGACGAACTCTCGGCTCGCGATGAAACTGTAGGAATCCCGGCCACGGTGTTGGAGCACCCAGCCGGGTCGGGTTCTGTGACCTGACACAGAACCATGCCAATGATGGCAATTGCGGGGATACAGCCCCGCACGACGGGAGAGGAACCGCCCAGTAAAAACGCCAGCGACTGCGTCTGCTGTCACGCCAGTGCCGATGGCATCGACGCAACCACCGGTAAACCGATCTGCCGCGACTGTGCGACGGGGGGTGACGCATGAGCGCGACCACCGACAGCAACATTGTCGCTGGCCTAACGGCTTTTCAGCGTGATATTCTCCGCGTTCTTGCGAAGGCGGACAACCCTAAGGGCCTCGCAGTGATGGTGGACCTCGCCGACTACTACGGCGAAGAGATCACCCATAGTCGGCTCTACCAGAATCTCGACGAGCTTGTCGACAGCGGTCTTGTCGACAAACATCCTCGCGATCAGCGTACCAACGAGTACGCGCTCACCGACAAGGCACACACCGCACTCACGAACCGTGACGCTTGGGTCGCGGGTGATACCGAGTGACCCACCCACGCCACCGTCACGTTCGCTTTGACGCCCGTACCACCCTCCAAGGCGCACTCGACGATGTGACCGTCCGCCAAGCAGTGGAGGCTGACGCGTGACGAAGAAGCTCTGGCGATGTCGCAACTGCGAGCGGCTCGTCAACCGCTTCGTGAACGGCTGGACCTGTCCACGCTGCGGGTGGTACTGTGGTCGGACCATCGCAACGGTGAATCGGGGTCCATGAATCAAGATTCAGACTCTGCGTCCCGTAGCAACGCAGGGGCCCACAGCGCTGCCGATGTCCAGTTAGTCACCACTGTCAGCGAGCTCGACCACATGTCGCTGGCGGAAACCAGCATAGAGTGTCAACACTGCGGCCGGTCGCTCACCGAGGGTGACGATGTCGTCGTACACGTTTCCAAACCCGCCGACGAGTGTACCTACCAAATCGGTGACTGCGTGTGCGCTCGTCCAGACCACCGCCAGCGGGAGGTGTTCACGCTGGGTGTCCGCGAACTCCTCGTCGTTGGCCGGATTGGGAGCGCTGCCGATGCCGCGACCCAGTCAACGTGGTCAATCCTCGTTGACCCGGTTCCAGTCGGCGTCAGCGCCGCCGCCACGACGACGCTTCGATGGCTGCCGGCCGATACGCCGGTCGCCGAACGCGTCACCCCAACGTCCACACAGCACCGACAGCGGCACGTCACCCGGAGCCAGGTAACGGTCGGCGATCATCCGGCAGTCTCGGGAGGTGACGATTGATGGAGTCGCCAGCCCCGCACAGAGATCAACGGGACGCGTCACCGAGCGGTCACAAGCGACGGGCCACGACATCTCCGGATCCGTCATCCGAGCAACGGGGCGTTCGCTCGACAATCGACCATCTCCGACGCGTACTTGTCGCCAGCCGTGCCGATGCGGCGTCGGCAGTCCGCGCTACACTCACCCGGGCAGCGATGGCGATCGACGAAAGCTGTCACCCAGAGATTGCGGCAACGATCCGAATTGCCCGCGGCGTTGACCCACTCTCGACGACGATACGGTGCTACATTCGGCGGACGATCCAGCGACTTGTCGCAGTGGTGAATCTCTGGGAGGCGACCGAGTGATGGCTGCACCCAGTACACGAGACGCCCGTTCCACAGCACCGCCAGCAGGTCGCGAGCGAGGTGTCCACCTCGTTACTCCCACAAGTACCATCGATACCGATGGACTCGTCTGTCCGGAGGTGACGCCACGCCTCACGGAGTGGATGCCTGAGCTACTCGCGTCGCTCCGTGAGATGACTGTCGAGTCGGTTCAAACCTACACGTCACACACCGGTCCGTGGCGAGCAAGCGCCGCGATACTCGACGACACCATCCCTGAGTGGAACACCCTTGATGACACCTGGGACGATGCGACAGCCGAAGCCGTTGCGTACACCCGGGCGATCGGCACGCTCGCACTCACGTACGATGACGAGCAGGACCTGTCGACGTATCACGACCAGCGTCGAGCCTCGTTGGTCGACACCGTCGAATCTGTTGGAACCGGTCGCGGTGCCGTTAACGCCAATCTCGGCGCACTCGCGAAGGGCCCGGTCGCACTCCATCGCGAACTCGATGACCAGCCGCGGTCGGTCACGTTGCTTCTCGACGGGCCTGCGTGGACCAAATTGACCGACCGGCGCACTGGGGTCCGCGTGCTCGCTGCGATTGCGGTGCTTGCGAACGGGTTCGATGTTCGAGTCGTCGCAACGCCGCGGCTCCAAGGGGAACTCACACGTCGGTATCCCCAGTGGAGTGAGGTCCATCTCGGTCTTACTGCTGACCGGGATCGGTCCCACCCGTCAGGACACCGCAGTTCCGATGAAACAGCTGGGCAGCCGAGTCCGACACAGGCGGCTTGGGCGGCACTCGACGGTCTCGAAACCGAACCCGGAAAACGCCGCCTGCTTGGGGCGATCCCGCAGAATTCGGGCTGCCACTACAGCGAGCTTGCCGACGATCCCACACTCGATATCGAGCGCGGGACGGTCGGCAGATACGTGCTCGATTTGGAGTCCCGCGGGCTCGTCACAATTGACCGCCGTGGCCGACACAACACAGTGACACTCACTACCCTCGGTGAAACAGCCGTTAGTGAGTGTCTCACGGCAGCAGGCGAACTTCAGCATCCGGCTCAGGCCCAACTGTCGGACCGTCTTACCGCGACCACTCACGATTCATCAAGTACAGTGTCGCCCCCGCGAGAGGCCACAGCTCCCACCCCGACGACGGTGGAGCCATGGCTCGCAGCGACAGGGGACGTTGACGAGGAGTACGTCCGATGGATCGACACCCACGATGCGGCGGCGCTTCACCGGCGGTTCACGGTTCCAGCGACCACTGGAGCCGTCACACTCGTCGATGACCCAGTCAAGCCGTTCGACGACGGCCGGGTGAGTTACTTGAGCCACGTCGACGGGGAGTGTCTCGCGATCGTCGAGTGGGGTGGCCCGCTGGCCACCTTGGGACGTCTCGCGGGTTCCTTACTCAGCGATCAGGCACTCGACGAGATCCTCACGCCGTCACGGCTTGGCCCGGAGTTCGCGAACATCCACGACGGGACCGGCGAATTCACAACAGATCCGGGCCGGATTCTCCGACGCGGTCAGCAAGTTGGCTGGTTCAGCGACGATGAGGAAGCCTACACCGCATGGCGTGACCGGATCGAGATCGTCCGTGACGATCACCTCGCGCAACTCAGCGAGCTCGTCACAAGCGACGACAGTGCTGCTCGTGGCGAGTTGTTCGAAGACCTCCACGGACTCATCGCGACAGCAACACAGCTGTATCACGCCGCTGGCGTCGATCTGACGCTTACTGTCCGGCTGCCGGACACCGAGTCCCTTGCTCGTGACGAGTCACGGCGGGCCGACCTGTGTGACTTCATCCGATACACGGTGCCGAAACAGTCGGTGTACGGGATCCATTCGGGCTATCGAATGTTGTTCGAGGATCGGCCGCCGAAGCTCAAGCGACGGTTGCCGTACGATGTCGAGACAGGCGCTTCGATGGACCTGACGGCGTCGTGGGTCCTTGCGGGCCCAACGGCGACAACACTCCAAGCCGACATCGCAGAGGCGCTCTCAGCCGAATTGGGCGACCTCCGCGAAGCTATTGAATCTGGGACTGAGTCAGCACCGACGCTAACCGTTCCAGTTCGTGATGGCACGACCTACGCGTCGGTCCGTGCGGTCGTCGACGAGATCGCCGCGGAGTACGAGACCGAGTGGTTGCCCAGCGATCGGCGCGAGATCGTAAGGTATTGTCTCCAGTCGTTCGGTCGTGACGTGCCACACCGGAGTAACCCGTACGATGCGGTCACCTGTCTCGTCCGCGCCTGTGAGGAGTCACCCACCAGCGGGTGGCGGCCAGCAGTCGATCAGGCGGCCGCAACGCTGCCAAGCAAGCGCTTCCGCCCGGACCTCTCGCCAACGGCCACGAAGCTCTACACGACGCTGTTGACTGCGCCTGAGCCGCTTGGTCGAGAAGCGCTCATCGACCGCGCCGACATTTCGGCGAGTAGCTACGACCGTCGTATTGGGACAGTCGGTGATCTCCCCCGAGTCCGGCCGACAACGGTAGACGGCCACCGGAAGTGGAACGCTGTGATCCAAACGACTGGGGACGATAGTCCGCCGTCGCTACAGGTCTCTCGACGAATCCCCAGCAATCCGCGCTCAATAGGGAATCGCAGCATCGCATCGACAGTTGCGATCGACTTCCCGATAGCGGCTCAACTATCCAGCGAGCAGGCAGTAGCGGTCCAGGCCACTCCTAGGTCGGGTCTGAGGATACATCGGCACAGTAGGTGCCAACGACGCTGGAGTGCCAGTTGGCAACTGAGAGGCCACAGCAGCAGATCGCAACGAGAACCGCACGCAGTGCCGACTGTATGTCCGCCAATTAGTCTCAGACATGACCTGAGAGCACCAGCCGCCGTAATCCTACAAACAGGGTCCACGACGCTCGGTGAGAGAAGCATCGCTCACACAATTGTCAATCAGGCAGCTACACACCACGCAACCAATGATTAGAAGCCACATCGGTGACGGCCCCGTATGGGAAGGCGCAGAGTACGACGACAGTGAAGTGATCAATGGAGTTCCCGACCTCACTGCGGTCGAATACCGGAAAGAGCGGGAATTCAAATCACACCTCATCGCACTGCTTGAAGCACACGACTGGAATGTCGAAACAGAGGTGTTCGATGATGACCGGAACGGTCGTATTGATATCGTGGCAGAGCACCCGTCTGTCGGGTGTGTTGGGATCGAAATCAAACGAACATACAGATGCAACACGAAACATATCGCTGAGGGATTCGGACAGATACTGAACTATCGGTCTTACACGTACAGTGATCATGATATCGATTATTGGGCCTTAGCACCAGGATTTGATGCCAGCGCTAGTAAACGCAAGAAGCAGGTGCGGAATATGTTCCGGCGGACACTTGCTGAGCTCAAACTCGGGATGGTTTCACGTCACCGAGAGGCTATTTGCTTCGGAAAGCAGCTGGAATACTGTATTCCGCTACGCGACCCTGAGACTGTGACCCAAGCAGATCTCGACACGATTAACGGTGAGATCGCCAAACGTGAGTGGGAGGTAAGCGAGTACGAGCCTAATAGATAAGTTAGGCTCTGTTGAAATCCTATTCTTCAGACATAAGACCATGTGAAACAGCCGGTCGATGAAGACTGCGAGTTGACTGGTGAGAATTCTATCCGTTTGAGACGATGTTCAGAGTACCGTGTAAGATGTAGGGCGCGTATCTTTCAGGAAATCACAACTGACTGAACGATACAGATAAATGAACTCGTATATAAAATTACTTTATGGTTTCCCGTGAAAACAAGGTTATTGTCGGTTTCATCGCGTTGACATTGCTGTTACTTGTGCCTCTCAGCATAGTACAACCCCCATTGTGGGTTATGTCTGCTGTGGTACTCGGTGTTGGAGTGGTCGCTCCGACGTTGATTAATGAATATCTTGATAGACAAGAACCTCCTTGATTTGACACTATCGCTACTGAAACAACCAATAGGTGTGTGTATTGTACTGAGCGATTAGGGGTATAAAACTATCAACTTCTGAGGATTTCAACAAAGCCATAAGTTACCAACGCGCCGCCGCTGTTAGGCTCCCTCGCGCGTCCTACTCTCCTCGGGAGTCACGAGCGAAAGCTCAGTCATCTCACTGTCGCCGTGACGGATGAGCGCTGATAGCGAGGTTGGGGTTTCGATGAAGACCCCCTCGCCTCCGGGGCTCGCGAGATTATTCCGGAGCACATTCTGGCAGAACACGTTTCCGTTCTGCTGCGGTTCGTCATGTCGCGTATGACCGACGATTTGCGGCGGCGCATCACTTGGTAGATACTCGAAATCCAACCAGACTAGGCCCGCTTCGGGACCTTTTGGATGGGCGTCTCCGACTCCAAGAACCCGACTGTGTGTATCGAGGACCGTCCGCTGTGACGCAGCATCGTCAGGGGTGCCTGCGGTCGCCGTAAGAACGTCGACGGCATCGATGAGTGTCGTGTTGACGGCGTCAGTCTCGTACGGATCAGGGGAGCCTGCGTGTGCGTAGGTGTAGTTGTACCCCTCATACGCCGCGATGACATGCCCATCAGCAATTGCGTCGAAAAACGTGAGCCGATCAGCAGTCGATACCTGCCCCGCAAACCATCGCTCGAAGTTGAAGTGATCTGGAGAAAGGATAAACGCCTCGTGATTCCCCAATGTCACTCTCACACGGCCAGGGGGTGCTTCCTCAATGAGGCGACGTACCAGTGCGAGGACTCCCTCGTTCGCTGGCCCCCGATCAACGAGGTCCCCATTGAAGACGAGAACATAATTGTTCCCAGCCCAGTGTAAGCGCCCATCATCGTCTTGGCTAACGACAGGATCAAACTCAGGATGATCTGTGAGCGTTAAGAGAGCACTTTTCGCTTCGGTGAGGTATCCATGAATATCGCTGAGACTCACGATGGGTGGTGGGGTCTCAGACTGCTTCGCAAGGCCAGATATCCCATCCCGAAATTGAGGTGGCGTTGACGGTCCGTCTATTGACAGTGGCATTGGTCTTGGTTTCAACAGTTACTAATTTGGGTGTTCCGCCTTCAGGACTCAACTCACCGCGCTCAGTAGCTCCGTTTATGTCTATTTTTCTTCTAGTCATAATCTTATCATGGTTGGTGGAAATGGGATGGTATGCGGCAACCAACGAGGCTGATTCGTGACTCGGTCGATCGGCTGAAGTTAGAGGTCTCTCTCCCTGGCGGGCGGTACCAACTATCGCTGGACGATAGGGCCATCATCGTGCTTACCGATAAGTTGGGACTCACTGAACGTGACATCGTTCCCGAACCGTTTGTCCCGCTTTTCGTGGCAATGGGAGATGCGTGGTTCCCGAACCAGCGTGACGCAGATGCGATCATTGAGGATCTCTCATCCGATCAGACACTCAGTTCCAGCGAACGGTCGGCGTTGATATCGTACGTCACCGAATCTAATATCGCCGAACGAAACGCTGAGCGAGTCCGATCAGTGCTTGAAGATTCCCCGATTGCTGATGATGTTTCTTCGGAGGATCTCAAAGTCGTTGACCTTCCCTCTCTACCTGATTCACTGAAGCCCGATGAGCCTACGTCATCGACAGGCAAAGCCAGAGAGGTTGAGCCGGATACCACGGAACCAGAGAAATCCGAGCGGTCCACTTCCGAGATCGCATCCGAATTAGAACGCATTCCAGGTATTGGACCAAAGCGGGCGGGCCAACTCGTTGATGGCGGTGTGAAGTCCATCGAAACACTTGCTGATTCCCGGCCAGGATATCTCGCTGACATCGATGGCATCACTGAGGGCGTTGCTGCCGTCGGCGTTGAGGGCGCTCGGGAGATTGTTGGACGAACAAAGCCCGCTAACGAGCGACTTCGGGATCAAACAGGTGTTTCAGACCCCGTGTTCGATCCGGCCCTCGCGTCGCTTGCGGCGTCCGGTGTCCCAGCTTCCGAAGCGATCCCGAAACTTCGGGTGTTGTACGGACCGACCGTTGCTGATATCGACGCCGTCACCGGTCAACAAGCCTACTATCTCCATGAAGCCGGATACGAGACTCCGTACGATATTGTACAGGCGTCCCAAGAAGAACTAACGGACGTGTATCAGGTCGGAGCGACAACGGCAGAGAATATCCAGACCGCCGCCAATGCCATGCTTGAGTTGTAATAGAGATCCCCGGCTCTGTTGAAATCCTCAGCAGATGATAGTTTCACGGCCGGGATCGCTCAGTACAGGAAGGTCACGAATCGCTCAACACAATTGATCTACAACCGCTCTACTTCTGCGATAGCTCCAGCCATGCCAAGAATCAGTAGTCCATACCCAGCAACCCCCACAGGAACTGATGACTGGAGAAGGAGAGACCCAGTGAACGCTCCAACACCACCAATAACAGCCGCTCGCTTCCTTGCCGACCAGTTAGTATTGCGACGAGAAATGGAAAGCCACTGCTGTTTATACGCCAGAATCATCGACGTTACTACACCATAGAGTGGAAGGAGTGAAAAAGTAATCAAGCGGTCTGTTGTGGTGAACTCCCATGTGAGGGCTGAAACCACTAATCCAACACCTATCGAGATCGCGTATCGGAGGGCAGGGCGCATACGCTGATCTATACAGCTGGAAAGAAATACGCTACGGGATTTGATTATAAGATGCGCACTCTTCATCGACCAGCCGTTTCAGGCGAGAATGTGTCTGAAGAATAGGATTTCAACAGAGCCAGATCCCCGAGTAGTGGCGTTGTTGAGCCTCTCAGGTAGGGCTGATTCCTAACTCGCCTGTAGTCAGTATAGAAAACACAAGAACCGTCGAATTCAGCGGGTCTCACACCGACACAGACCACCCCTGTCATGACTATCGGAGGTGCTGCGTACAAGATATAGAGTATGTATCTCCCAATATGTAGACTCAAAATTGGCGGCTGCTGAATCGGTTGAGGCGCGTTCGAGAGGCAGATCTAGTGTATCCGTTTTTTTATACTTGATTCATATGTACTGGCTAACTCATTCTAGAACCGTGATGTCGCCGTTAGCTTGAGCAGTAATAATTCGTCCGTCAAGCACTACGAGATCAGTTACTGAGGCTCCCACCTTGGTTTGCCATCGTTCGCGGCCATCGGGCCAGTACGTCCGCAGGTTACCACTGTACCCGCCGAAGACAGTACAGTTGGCTCCGGCAGCAACCCGCCAGAACCAATCGTTGACTGATTGTCTGAACTCGACGCTACCGTCTTGTAGATTTATTCCGGCAATAAACGTCGTTTCTGAGTTGTCGTCGCCATCGGAGACATGGATCGCAGTAAGACCAGTATTACCGAACTGTACAGGAGTAAGCATCCGGCGTCTAGTGGCCGTTCTTGGACCAGCTCCCCACTGTCGTTCTCCAGAAGTGAGATCGAAAGCGTGGACGACCGGATCCTCGGACTCAAACGTTGCCTGCTCCGTTCCCATCACAAGATTGCTACACGCAACGGTAGGTGGTTTGGGTCTGCTCGTGTCGCTTCCCCGCCAGCCGACATCGGGCGGAAAGCCGAGAAGCAGATCAAGATGCCGGCGGTGGCGATACTGGCGGACGTATCCTGGGAGGCCTGCGTAGAGCCTGCCTTCATGGATCATCGGATAAACATCTCCACTCCCGGGCACCCTTTCGGTCCAGTGGCGGTGGCCGTTCCGTCCGACAGTCAGAAGCACCCCGTGACAGCCAACCACGACGCCAGTCTCTGTCGGTACGAGATCGTACGCGGGGGTTGGAATCTCGTGTCGCCAGCGTTCAGTACCGTCGGTAGCGTCATATGCTCGGAGAGTGGGGGAGCGTCCGTCATGATCGTACGATCCGATCCCGTGAGCGACGTACAGCGTCGGTTCATTGGATCCGGTATCAACGAGCGCCAGTTTGTTTCCGTCAGCGTCCTTGTGCCATCGCTGGCGGCCGGTGCTTTTGTCAAGCGCCGTGATCCCATCACCACCCGCGAAGACGGTTTGGGTCCCAGCTACGAGCGAGGGGAAAGATTGTCCGACCGCACTCCGTGACCACGCGACTGTGGGTTCGCTCGGGACCGGGAGGTCGGAGCGAGCAGTGTTGGAGGCATCGTAGCGATGTTGTGGCCACGAGTCTTCAGGTTGGTCGGGAGTCTGGATCGGACCACTGCGAACGGTAAATAACGTCCCGAGAGAGAAGGTGGCTACTACTCCGGTGCCAAGTACCGTCCGTCTGGAGGGCATTAATCAAGATTGATCGTTGATAATTGTAAAACTATCCGTACACAACCAAACTGCGGTATTTGCGTACAGAAACCATCCAATACCCCGTAAATGAGTAAGTGGACGATTACATAATATACGCTCTGTACCTTACACGGCTCTCCTAGTATTATCTGCAGTTGTTAGGACTCACAACAGTCAAGTTACACTGGATAATCGTTGGCCGTTTCAAGCGAAAATACATCTGAATAGTACGTTTTGGCGAAACGGAATTCGTGGACATGGTCACAGTAATCGTACGAAACTCGTCTTCCGAACGAGATTGCTATCAGCGATGTTGTGACGCAGACCGGGCCGTAACGGTCGTCTCTGAATCAATTTGAAGCTGAGGTTGCCCGTTGTACTCACCGATCTTCACGTCTTCTAATCGATACTCAGCCCCATCGTCAAGGAGAGGTTGCTCCGTCGCATCATCGGCGATGGCGAAGTTGACCGAATACTCTTTGTCGATCGTCACTTCCCCAACTTGCCGGGTCTCCCAGTACGGTTCGGCTTCACGTTCATCCGCAACGGTGACAGTGACTGTTTCCCGATCAGCAGTCCAATCGGCACCCGCAGACTCCACGGCGACGTGGTCCTGAATCTCACCCAAAAACGGAGATTGCTGTCCAGCCCGTGATTGAATATCTAACCGCTCTTCCGCGCGAGTAAGCGCAACATAGAATAACCGTCGTTCCTCGTCGAGGTGCGATCCGGTATTCATCTCAACCAACGTCGTCAGATTTCGGTCGCCCTCCGTTGGCGGGAACCCGTCACTCATATCGCCAGCAGCGTTGGCGATGATGACGTGTTCAGCCTCTTTCCCTTTTGATTGGTGAGCGGTGGTTACCTCAACACCGGACCCCGCACCGAGCTCGATATCACGCTTCTGGAGCTCTCTTGAGACATCCCGAATGAACGGCGAGCCCTCCTCGTTCCGGGCGAGGACCATGATGTCCGATGGATCACGGTCTGGGTTGCGACGAATCGAGTTAGTCACGAGTTTGACCAGCCTTGTGACAGCGTTCTGCTTGTACTGGAACTCAGTAGAGCCGGGAACAAGATGTACTTGCGGCGTGGTCTCCAGCGACTTGTTCGCTCTAACTGTCTTCGACGTCTTCGCGTCGTTGTTCTGAATCAGGGTGTTGCCGGCCTGAACAACACTCGGAGGGCACCGATAGTTCGTTTCTAATTCGGTCTTTGTGTCGTGCGGGAAGTGTTCTTCAAAGTCGATGAAGTAGTCGGGCCGCGCTCCTTTGAATCCGTAGATACTCTGCCAGTCGTCACCGACTGCGAACAGCCTGGCATCCTCGTGTTGGGTGAGCAGCGCTTGGATGAATTCAATCTGGACGAGATTGAGGTCCTGGAACTCGTCGACCATGACGTGCTTGAACCGGGCCATCTCGCCCGCCTCTCCGCTTTCGATCGCCGCTGTCGCCATCACAATCATGTCCACGAAGTCGTACGCGTTGTACTCCTCGTACCGGTCGTTGTACACTTCGAGGACCCGCGTCGCAGCATGGCTAAAGTGGTACAGCTCGGGGTCACGCTCGCGATCAAGCGCCTCAAGATGGTCACGAGGATTCTGTTGGTTGGTCTTGGCCTTCTTGACGAAGTCGGCGAAGTGGGATTCGATTTCTCGTGTCAGAATGTTGTGTTCGTAGACCGCATCTCGAAGTTCCGCTCCACTGAGCGGGCTCGCTGAATCAATCCCACGCGCTGAGAGTTGGTCAGCAAGATAACGGGTAACTTGGTTCGGTGCGACCTCGTCACCATCGATTACGAGATAAGTTTTGTCAGTCCCTTCGAAGATGGTCGAGATTTCATCGGCTGTTGGGCATTGCTCGTACCACCGCTTCCGCTGTCGGGTTGCTTCGGAGGGGATGTACTCGATGTAGAGATCCAAGCTAGGCAGTGTGAAATCGGGAATATATGCTTCGTTGTTCGGATTCCCCGCCCACGCCGCATACTGACGGTATCGGTAGTCGAGCTCGTGTTTGAACAGCCAGTCGGCGATACTGGTGTGGACATCTTGTTCTTCATCGAATCGAGATTCAACTTCCTCCCCCCGAAGCGTCGTCCCAGAGCTATACCGGATGGACTCGACGAAGTCTTTCCGTGTATCGGACTCATCGCTGAGATTCTCTTCGGCATAGATATCGAGAAATGCCTCATAGTGAGACTCGAACTCAGCATCATTGGCCCGCAGCGCACGGATGAACCGACTCACTTCGCGGAGTCGACTCTGATCTTCGATCTGGACGAGCGTCGGGTCGACTTCATTGAGTGTCCGATTACCGAACGAATGGAGCGTCGATGTCTCGACACCAGTGATATCGAACATCTCGTCCAGCCGCTCTCCCATTTCATCGGCTGCCTTTCGCGTGAACGTCAGCGTGAGAATATCGTCTTCGGAGACACCCTCTTTGACGAGATACTTGACCCGACACGATAGCGAAAACGTCTTTCCAGTACCCGCGCCGGCAATCACTTGGTTGTGGATATCGTTCCGGTATACGGCGAGTTCCTGCTCCGAATTGAGGGCGAGATTCTCCTCGCCAAAGCCACTAAACAGGTCCGCGTACTGCTCCCGCTTGCGCTCGACAAATTGCTCGTTGACGGTTTCGATCCGATCTTCTAACCGCGAAACCCGCCGCTTAAGCTTATTTAGACGGGTTATTTCACGTTCTGCGAGCAACTCCAAGGAGACTTGCTTGTCGAAGCTGAGAATAGCTGTTGTAATCTCCTCTATCGACGAGGTGAGTGCGTCTTTCTCAAGTGTCGTGAGATACGACTCCCGTGTCTCCGGGTCTGTCACGTCCGAGTCTATCTCAGTAACCTGGGCTTCCAAGTCGTCGATCTGCGAATCAAACGTGTGCTTTGAGTTGATGAACTTATGGTAGCTCTGGAGACCTGACTGAACAGAATCGAGGTTCTCCACCTGCTCACTCGTCAGCACAGCTTCAGCTTGCGGCCCTCTAAGCTCTGTAATCGATTGGAGCATAGCGCCAACCCGATCGAGTAGTTCGGGTCCGGGTTCGGGGAGTGGGTCGCCCTGCTCTTGAGACGCTGCTACATCTTCCTGAAGATCCTTGTAGAGCCGGACAGCCTTCCGATACACCGTTTCATAGCGGTCCGAAACGTACGCCGAATTGTACTCTTCAACCTGTGACCGGAGTGAGTCAAGCCGATCAGCGATATTGCCAATCGTTTGGAAATCCGGTTCGGTAAGCGGTGTCTCCGACGAGTCCGGCTTGACCGGCGCAAGCAATTGTTGGGTTTGAGTAATCCGTTTCAGGAGGTCCTCCTCAGCATCAGCAGACAAAATCGAACTACCATCGCAAGCTGCGTCGACGTCGGTTTCGAGTGTAGTCAGGTTATCCCGAACTTCGGTCACCCCCGCATCAAATTGCTTCTTCGATTGGAGATATGCGACGTGATCGTCCAAATCAGCCTGTAGCTCACGCAGTGTAGATTGCTCAGCCGCCGTGAGAAATCGTGTGTGCTCTTCCAGCAGGCCACCTATCTGGGCACGAGAATCCCGAATATCTGGGACCGCATTCCGTGCTTCTTCCGGGAGAGGTTCACCCCGGTGGCGACACGCACGAAGGGATTCCTCAAGATTCGAGGTTAGAGATCGGGTTTGCTGTTTCAGCTCTTTGAAGCGCTGCTCGGCGTTCGTTCTCCGTTCATCAGCGTGCGCGATCTCAGTGACAAGGTCTCCATAGACGGCCGTTTTCAGCGGACCGGGCAACAACGAAAACAGTGTCTCATTTTGCTTCGACTCAAGGCTACGCTGGTATTCGTCCCATGAGGATGCTTGATCGGGGTCCATATTCACTGAGAATTTTCAACCCTATCTGGGTGATATACTATCATACTATTCACTCACTGTATATGTTGTGGAGGAAGAAAAAGCGAAGCTGAGTACGACGTTGAAGGCAGGTGAAATATTGATCTGGAGGAATCTCACAAACACCATTACAGCGAGGGAATTTGCTCCGTCAGCGCCTCACGAGCGGATTCATGAACCTCCCCACTATCTCACTGTAAATAGCGGAATACAGTCGGGTGATCCGCCAATTATATCAAATGCTGTATAATGTAAGCAAATATGGAATACCTCTCTGCCTCGTCAGTCTCTGAATCCGATCCTGGAGGCGAAGCTGAACTCAAAGTGTGGAACCGCCTCAAACGAGCGTTTGATAAGAACGAGAGAGGCGTCCTCTACCACCAGTATCCGATTATCCAGAAAGGCGGGAACCGATTCGATCGCAAGCCGGATTTCGTACTGCTCCATGAGGATATGGGGCTAGTTATACTCGAATGTAAGGGGTACACGATAGACCAGATCGATCGGATTGAGGGTGATACGTGGATTCTAGAAGGTGTTACCCAGAAAACCGCAAGCCCTCTTGAGCAAGCACGCGATCAAGGGTTCCACCTACAATCGTATTTCCAGCGGGAATCCCAACTTCGGTCGGACGGAGAATGTATCGTCTCGATGACGCCGATCGTCCTACTGCCGAACATTGAGCGGTCTGAGTGGGAAGAGCGAGGGTTCACCGGGCCGACTGCGCCGAGAGTCGTTACTGGTGACGAGTTGGGTGCCCAAACCCTCCGTGAGCGGCTCGACGAGCTCCCGAGCTTCGATTCACTAAGTAAAGAGGAGTATGAGGTCGCCAGAGCGGTCCTCAGTTGTGGCCAGCCAATCAGCGGCTCTCACGGCAGTCCACCAAAGGATCCCACCACGCGAGGCGAGTACTACGACATGGTGACCACCGGGATTCGTGAATTAGATATGCGGCAACAGGAGATCGGGCTGCGGATCCCGCCGGGCCCACAACAGATTCGAGGGATCGCTGGGTCAGGAAAAACGGTTCTCGTCGCGATGAAAGCAGCTCGGATGCTCAGCGACCCCGATGAGTGGGCACCGAACGTCGAAACACCACGGATCGCGCTGACATTCAGTACAAAAAGCCTTTACAACCACATCACCACCCTCACGGAACGATTTTATCAGCGCTTCGGTGGTGAGTCACTCGACGAGGCTGACGCAGAGATCGATATCCTCCATGGGTGGGGCGGCGGCCAAACTGGGGATGGAGTCTACTATCGCGTCGTCAATGAGGTTGATGGCGTTCACTATCGGAACTATTCGGATGCCAAGTCGGCATTCCCGGACGCTGACGATGAACAAGAGGCTGTTGCGGGAGAGATACTTGAGGCAGCGGAAGGAGAGATCCCGGATCTCTGGGATGCGATTTTGGTCGATGAAGCGCAAGACTTCGGACCACAGTTCCTGAATCTGTGTCTGGAATCGCTCACAGACGCTAATCGACTCATTTGGGCCTATGATGAGGCCCAAGATCTCGGAAGTTTGGAAGCACCGAGTCCGAAGAACCTGTTCGGGACCGATGACGACGGGAATGCGCTTCTTGATCTGAGTGGGACCTACAAGAACGGCCCACAGAAGACCTACATTATGCGGAAGGCGTACCGGTCGCCCCATCAACTTCTAATGACTGCCCACGCACTGGGGATGGGGCTCAAGCGGGACGATGGGCCGGTCCAAATGATTACTCGGCAAGATGGTTGGGAGAACCTCGGCTATGATATTGACGGTGACTTCCGTAAAATCGGGAGCGAAGCTGTTCTGACGAGGCCACCAGAGAACTCTCCACACCCTCTTCAAGACGAGTACCCACCAGAGAAGCATATCACGCACCGATCGTTCGCATCAAAAGCAGATGAAATCGAGTGGGTCGCTGAGCAACTCCGTCGGGATATCTTCGAAAACGGACTGGATCCCGAGGAGCTGCTCGTAATTCCACTAAGCGGTCAACGGAGAAACGGGACGGGCAATCGAGAGTTCTGTAAATCAGAGCTTGAACACGCACTCGATGAGTTCGACATTGAACTGAACGTAGCCTGGCCCGAGGAGGACTCGTCATCAAGTGATGATGAAAAAGCGTTCAAGCAGCCTGGCGAGGTCACACTATCCGGCATCAATCGGGCGAAAGGCAACGAGGCAGCTTCGGTTTATGTTATGGGTGCCGATTCGACGGCAGAGGAGACATGGCGTGGCTCCGAACTACAACGGCGGAATCAGCTCTTCGTAGCTCTGACGCGGTCGCGTGCGTGGTGTACAGTGACTGGCACAAATCCGGGGTCTCCGTTCCACAGGGAGGTTGAGACAGTGTTAGCGGAGGTCCAGAAGGATTCACCGACGATCTCATTTGAAGTTCCGGAGAGCCGGGACTTAGATCATGAACTCGAAGAAGACACGGAAGACTTAGTCGACACTGGAATCGACGATTTCCTCTAGTTTGGCTCTGTTGAGATCCTCAGCAGGAGACATATTCAGGCCCGATTGCGGTCAATACAGACAGTACGTTATCAGCAGGGTCAGTGGCCGCCTACGGCCAGCCGTCGGGAAGTTCGTCTTGGTGGTCCTCGATGAGGCGGAGTAGTGGCGCGATATCGTCCCAACGTGGACCTTTCCTGATTTCGTTCTCGTCGGGGTCCCACTCGATGAAGCCGAGGTCCGCCAGTTTGGGGAGGTGACTGTGGTACATTCCCATCTGGAGCTGTTCGACGTTTTCGTCGGCTTCGCCAACAAGATCCAGCGGGTCAGGATCTTCGTCGTCTTGGGGGTTGTGCCGGAGAAGCGCAACAAGGGGCTGATGCCGATATGGGTTCGAGAGCGCATCGAAAATTGCTCCCCACTGGCTGGTGTCCTTCTTTAGAGGAGTACTTTCGCCCCGGTCGCCCGAAGTATAAGTCATAGAGTTTGTAATGTGGAGGTGAGGGAGCAAAGCTGAATCGGTCTCACTGACCGAACCAGCTCCAAAACAGTGTCACACGCTCCCTCTCCCCCTGAAAAGACCTGCCAATTTCGTGAGAATGATCCCCGATAATCCAGAGGTGGTCCGTGGAACCTGCTCATTCTGCGGCGAGACAGTGACCGATCGACACGCGATCATCGAGTATGAAACAGCTACAGTGAACCAGGCGTGTGGGCCGAATGCCCCGGCTGTGGGGAGATTGTCGATCCCATCAATGGTCAGTAAACAGTTCATCCAGCAGATCGTCAGACCTGAGCCGTCATCGACAGTTCACCACGAATGCCGCCACTGTGGATACAGCGTCAAAAAGGATGTCGATGAATGCCCACAGTGTGGCTCTCACGAGATTGCGGCCTACGATCTTGAGTAATCGCAGAGGCGGTCAGAGTCTCAACGACGCCGGCCCTACAGACGGTCGCTAATAAATCGACGTTAGAGCGCCCGTGAGTCGTGTTCGACGATGCTGGCAAACGCAACGTTCTCTTGGACTTGATCGATCTCGACCGTTGGCTCATCACCTGGTTGTCCACCAGGGACGATCACGACGTAGCCGCGTTCAACCTTCGCGATCCCGTCTCCTTGATCGCCGGTCGTCTCGATCGTCACGTCACGGACCTCACCCTCATCCACAGGAGGACCGTCCGACGTCGGAGGTGTTTCTTGAGCAGCCGAGTGGTGTTGCTCTTGCTGAGTCTTCTGGCCTGTCGAGGATTCTGACGCCAAGATCGCGACGCGGTACGTTTCGTCGGCAGCAAGCGCATCATGTTCGATTTCACTCGCGGGAACGTCCACGACATATGACCCGTCACGTTCTTCGATTTGAGCACTGAACAGAGTACGAAGCGAATCGGAGATCTCGATCATCAAGTATCAGTATATTAGGATACTAAAGTACGTAAATCCCGCGTTTCACAGTACTCTAAGATGGTAATCTAGTGCGTGCTGAAGCGAACGCACATATCTCGAATAGGAGCTCTTCAGAAAACTAGCAGGTCGGATCGGTCAATACAGAGAATATTTCTTGGAGTTACGTATCTAGAAACAGACCGTAACTGAGCATCCCAATTCCCAGTACGACATAGACGACTGGAGGAACCGTAATCACAACCCACCCTAACCGTTGGATAACCCCACTAAGCACCAGCCCTGACCCAAGAATGAGGAATGCGGCAGTTCGGATTTTTCGATTATCCATAATCAGTTGGCTTGATTTCTGTTATTTCTCTATTGAGTATAAAGATGCTACATACGCAATTCCAATCGACTGGCTGTTCCAGACAAATATATGTCTGAAAAATATGATTTCAACAAAGCCGAAGCGGAGTGACTACTTGGGGTAGTTCACAACGTGTATAGCGGAGTTAACCGCGTCCGCTTTTCCCTCCATCGGCGGCTATGGGTTGGTTAGAGCCCAATTCAGTGTTTACTGCTTGATCTAAGTCTGCGTCTGTCTCGAATCTGTCGAGAGTTGCCGAGAGCTGAGTGGCCTGTTCGGAGAGTGAGGAGATGGACTTCGAGACCTCTGTGAGCGAGGTGGTCTGCTCCTCTGCGGCCGCGGCCACATTGTCTGCCTCGGACGCCGTCTCTTCGCTGATTGTCGCTACCTCGTCGGCCATGGAGACAACTTCCTCGGTGGAGGCGGCCTGCTCTTCGGTCACGTCGGAGATTTCTTGGACTCCGTTGTTGGTCTCGTCCGCCAAGTCGGCAATGTGTTCAAGATCGTTGACGGCAGCCTCGACGCGCTCTGCGGCATCATCGATCTGCTCGCTCGTCGATTCGACTTCGGATGTCGACTGATCCATCCGCTCTCGGATCGCGTCGATGCGGGACTCTGCGGTCTCTGCCGTATCTTTCACCTCGTCAGATAGCGTCTTGATCTCTTCTGCCACTACCTCGAATCCCTTACCGGCCTCGCCGTCGGAGCGGGCTGCCTCGATGTTGGCGTTCAACGCGAGGATGTTCGTCTGTTCCGCAATCTCTGTGATCCGGTCTATCAACTGGTCTACCTCGCTGACCTCGTTGTCAAGCGCGTGGATTGCTGTAACTGCTTCTTCGACAGTTTCCTCGGTTGCTTCCATCTCGTTGATGGCGTCTTCGGCGGCATCCTGCCCGCGGTTGCCCGCTTCCGCTGTCCGTGCGGCGGCCTCAGCGACCTGGTCGGACGAGGAGGCGACCTCCTCGATCGTCGCGGAGAGGTCGCTCATCTCGCCGCTCACCTCGGCCAGCGACTCGCTCTGGTCTGCGGCTCCCTGTGATATCTCGTCGACCGATCCGGCGACCTCGGAAGCCGTCTCGGCTACCTCCTCGGCAGAGGCCGTCGCCTGCTCTGACGCGGCAGCAACCTCGTCAGCGAACGCGGTGAGACGGGCGTACGTCCGCTCGATCTCCGCGATCATTCCGTTGAATTCTTCGGCGATCGCCGTCATCGCCTCGTCGTCTGCGTCAGTGTGCATTCGTGCGGTGAGGTCGCCGTCGGCGGCCTCCCGCATCGTCTCGCCGTAGTCGTCGGCGGTCGACTGTAAGCGGTCGTTCCGCTCCGCCATCCGCTCGCGCTCGGCCTCGGCGGCCTCCTGTGCGGTCTCAGCCTCGTCGATCTTGCTGCTGAGAGAGTCGCGCATTGCGCTGAAGGACCCGTACAGCCGGCCGATCTCGTCGATCCGGTTCGTTTCCAGATCAACCGAGAGGTCCCCGCTCTCCATGCGCTCCGCGCGGTCGCGGAGGTCGCGCAGCGGCCCGACCGTCTGGCGGCTCAGCGCGAGCCCGACGACGGCGAGCGCGAGCAGCCCGGCACCGATCACCGTCAGGACACTCGTGCCGACCGCGTCGCTCGCGGCGAAGGCCTGCGCGGTCGGGACGGTGGTGACAGCGACCCACTCCTTGTCCCCAGTCGAGGCGTACGCCGCCACCTCGTCGTCGCCGCGGTCGAAGGCGGTCCCGTCGCGGGACGCGCCAAGCTCGGCGACGACCTCGTCGTCGGCGTTCAGCGCGTCACCGCCGCTGGAGAGGATCGTCTCGCCGTCCGCGCCGACGATCATCGTCTCCTGGTCGGCGTGGAGCTGTCGGAGGTTATCGACCCGGTACTCCAAGGTCCCGACCAGCACAACGATGCGCGACTCTTCGCCGGCGACCGGGCTGGCGAACGCCATCACCTGATCGCCCATGGCGCTTGACTTGTAGGCGGTCGGCGAGTTCCACACGTCGTTCGATGAGGTGAGGTCGACGCCCGGCTCGACATCGCTCCACGGAGCCTCGACCCCGTTGACCGACTCACCGCGAAGGGCGGGCGACGTACTCGTGACGACCTCCCCGCTGGCTGTGTCGACGAGGTGGATCGCTCGCACGTCTACTGGGAGCTGTGCCTGCTTCTGTATCAACTCTCCTTCGGCGGTGCCGGCGTCAGTCCCGGAGAGTGCTTGCGTCGACGAGACGGATCTGGTGTGCGTCTCCATCGAGACTGCCCACTCGTTGATCGAGTCGGCGTGCATGTCTACGGTCGAGGTGAGCTGCTGTTCTGCGTCTTGCTCGACTGTGGCTTCGGCGCTCGCGTAGTTCACACCGCCGACGGCCGCGAGGACGACCACAACAAGGAGGATCGAGATGACGAACTTCGCGCGGTAGTTGCGTCGGATCACGCTTGGTGTGATCCGCTGCGCGACGCGGCTGATCGCCGACTCTTCGGTATCGGGTGGTGCGTTGTTCGAGTTGTCGGTAGGCCGCAGCGGTTCCTCGCTGCTCATGCGTCTACCTCCGGGGAGACCTCTTTGATGACGTTGATCCCGCCGGTCTCGTACCGGAAGTACTCGTAGTCGATCCCGGAGACATCGCCGTTCTCGTCGAAGGCAACCTCACTCGACGCGCCCCGGTACTCGACGGGGTCGCCGGCGGCGGCGCGTCGAACCCCCTCGGCGAGGGTGTCGGGCGTGACTTCGGTGCCGCCTTGTGAGACGACAGAGTGCATCTGCTCGCGGATCGCGCCGCCATCGTTCTCGCCTGCGGCGGCGTTCGCGAGGAGAAGTACTGCTGCGGCGTCGTACCCGTTTGCGGTGTAAATGCTCGGTGGTCGCCCGTATTCAGACTCGTAACGGTCTGTGAAGGCGTCGTATCCTGGCCCGTTTGAGGATGGGGCTGTCCCGTATACGTCTTCCATCGACTCGCCTACCTGTTCTGGGAGCGATGAATCCATCATCCCGTCAGTAGTGAACACGGTCTCGTCGCCGGCGTAGCTGTCGTAGTAGTGGCTGAATATCTCGACGCCGTCTTCCGGGTAGCCGATCACGAAGAGCAGGTCGGGGTTGTCGGAGAGCGCGGTTGCGAGCGGCTCCTCGTAGGTGTCTGAGAAGGAGACCTGTTGCTGTATCTCGCCGTCGAACGATGTGGCGAACGCGCCCGAGAGCTGCCGTCCGTAGTCGCCCGAGATGTACAGAGTTACAGCTGATGACGCGTCGTGTTCGTCGCTTGCGAGTCTAGCGGCGACGACGGCCTGTAGCGAGTCGGACGGTGCGGTCCGGAAGCTGAACCCGCGGTCGTTGAGAATGGAGAGGGTCGGCGTCGTGCTTGCTGGCGAACAGTTGACGACCTCTTCGGGGATAGATGCCTGTTGGACAGCCTGAAGTGTCACGTCGGAACCGAGGGGGCCGGCAATTGCCGGGTAGTCTGCATCGATGAGTGTCCGCATGGCGTCGATCCCGCCACGCGCTGTTGTCTCTGAGTCCTCGATTTGCCACTCTACGTCGGCTTCCAGGTCTGAGGTGTCGAGCTGCTTCCCCGGAAGCTTGGCTGCGTCAGCGATCGGTGTCCCGACTGACTCTAACCCCCCGGAAAGCGCCATCACGCCGCCGTATCGGAGGGTGCGCTCCGAGAGGGGCGTGCGGCTCTCTTCGGTCTGTTCGGTGTTCGATCCGAGACAACCGCTGAGTCCGAGGGTAGCGGTCCCAGCTGCCGCGGCTAACAACCCGCGACGTCTGTATTCCGATGTCCGTCTATCAGGATACATATCTTGTCGAAACCGGATGGGGATTTTATATATTGAGTTCCGATTTTCAGGGGTGATACAGGGGTTCAGGACTTACCGCAGTCTGGATTCATATTCCAGCGAGGCTGAGAATTCCCACTTTTTAGCGGGAGGAATGTCAAAACGGGGTGGAAATCTCGGTAGAGAGCGTTTTCAGGTCTGCCGTAGCGATCGTTTCGGTTGCGAGAAGCCGAAGGCGGGGCCGACCGACGTCGAGTGGAACTTTTTCAGTCTTGATGAGGCCAGTATCTTCAAGTGCCGATTTGGCTCGCGAGAAGGTTGCTTTCGAAGCGATCCCCGTATCCTCGCCCCATTTCGAGATATCGTAGAGGAGGACCTCGTTGCGAGCTGCGAGGATGAGCATGATCTCAACGATACTGAGATATTCGTTGCTGTTGGAAATCTCTTCAGCGTGTGCGAGGACTTCGTTGAGTTCGTCTGCGGTAGCATCGCCGATCTCCTCCCGGAGAGTCTGGTTTACTACCGAGAGGGCAGGTGTCCGGAGGTGATACTGCTCGGCTGCTTCGAATCTGGAGTCGAACTCACCGTAAACTGATGAGACCAGTTCGGGGTCCGAGCTCGAAATACTGTACTTGCCCATCACAGGAACTACAGCCTCAGATTCGGTTGTGAAGATGGTATTCTGGACTGGCTCTGCAAGTGTTCGGAGACTGAGTTGATCTCGGTGGATCAGTTCAGCTATCTTCGAGGCCGTGAGGAAGCTGTAGAGGGCGTCTTTGATTTCATCTGAGTCTGCGAGCAGCCGGACCCTAGGCTGGTCCTCAACTGTTACTGCTTCCTCTGCGAAGGCTGCGATCTGTTCAGAGTTGGGATTGATATACAGTGCTGGCTCGTCTCGTTCGGGAATCATCTGAGTGGAAATGTGTTGCTGGGTCATGTTCTGTAACTTTGCGTACATATACTTAATAGATAGGTATCTGAGAGGTGTTGAGAAAAGATTAGGTCTATCAGACAACGGTCACAGGGAGATCATCCCAGTCCCGTCTCGCTCCACCTACACAGAATAGTTCCGTGGTAGTGTCATAGACGCTGGTTTCTTTTTCGCTGAAGAACACAATTCCAACAGAGTCTCTCTGATCACTTCCGCCGCCCTTGGCGCAGTTTTTATTCATATTAGCCGGTTGCCACTACTATGGACGAAGTTACGGCAAACGTGTCATTCGACAAGTACCCCGATATGCCTGAGTTCTACGGGTCAGGCGCGGCAAAATATCGTCTGGCGATGGTGAAAGACCGCAGTGACTTCTTAGATTTGTTCGAAGGAGCTCAGCATGTGGATGCGGTCACGTACGCAGAAACTCCAGATCTGATGGTGAAAATGCTGACTGAGTATGATATCGGCTCTTTGGATGTGCTTATCGGCAATTCTGATGACTACGCAGAGCGGGTGAACGAAGTGGCGACCGCAAAGTCACTCGTTCAACTTCGGGAAGACGATCGCCTCACAGTCCGATTGAAGAACCAGAAGACCGTTCATTCGAAGATCTACCGGATCGTCATGCCAGACGAGACGGTAAAACTCGTTCACGGGTCAGCGAATCTCTCTCGAAACTCCTGGGAATACCACACAAACCAGATCGCTGTGTTGACGACCGAGGTGGGAACGGAGTTAGATTCGGAGTTCAAGCGATTCATCGACGAATACCGTGAGGGGTACAGCGATCAAACACTCCTAGAGGGGTTAGTCGACGCATTAGAGCAAGCCGACTCGCCAGAAGAGCGGGAGAATCGGATTGAGTACTGGGTCGGCGCTGGTGACCTCGATGTCAGTGACACAGCCGCACTCAACCAAGACGCCGTCGAGGATCTAAAAGACGTTGCTGATCAGGTTACCGCCGTTGTCGATGACCCAAATGAGGCAGACGAGACCGTCGCGTTCGTCGAGGAACCTGAAAACGCTGACCGAAGCATCGTGGAGCCCGACGATGTCGACAAACGAGAGGGTGAGAAGGAAGAGACAGCAGATGAGTCACCAGATGTTGGACTCGTCGAGTCAGATCACGAAACGGGACTGACTGACGCCCTTGACCGACCGCGCGTCCGAACCACAGACGAAAAGATCCGGATGGGGACCAGCAAAGTCGATAAAGACACCGCAGACAGGTTCGGATCGAGACTTCGAGATAACGGAGCGACGATCGAGGACCACAGTATCACGGCCCCGATGAGCGCGTACAACAACCAAGTCAAGGAGTCGACATCGATCCCGACCATGTCTGTCCTCCCGGAGGCCGAACAGGTCGTCATCGGCGAAGACGATGAGATGATCCTCGTTGCCACCGATGAACCAACATCCGAAGTCCTCGATCACTGTCTCAAAACGATTCAAGATTACATCGAGACAGTGGAAAAGCACGGCCACACGCAGTCTGAAGAAGCGGTGATGGCCCAGATGTACGAGGCATTTCTCTACGGCTTCTGGGCCCCATTTGCGAACCAGTACGCTGAGGAATTGTCATCGCCGTCCCGAACCCTTGATAACGTTCTCCAGCACCTCTACATCGAAGGCAAAAGCGACGCGGGGAAGGACAAACTCACAGAATATATCCTCCGGCTCATTTCCGATAACACGGTCATCTCCGGCGTCGATGCTGACGAGATCGGCGTCAAGGAGGTTCGTGGGATCCGTGAGTGGGATACATGCTTCCCGTACGCTATCATCGACGCAGAAAAAGAGAAAATCCAGCGGTGGAGTCCGATCCGCAACTACTGGGGTGACTGGACGCCAACGAGTGTAGATCAGCCATGCCTGATTTTCACCACGAACGATGCGCTCCCCAAATCCGAGTTCCGCAATCGGATGAAGATCCTCAGCATGGACGTGTCGTTCCCTTCGAACCCTGAAGACCCAGGATTCCGCGACGCACAGGAGGACCTATCAGAGGTATTGGAACGGCAGAATCCTATCTTCAGTTACATCGCTCGCCGGATGGTCACCGAGAAGCCGTGGACCGATGGGACCGGCACGATTGAGGATGTCCGCCAGATCATGTGTGACTTCTATGAGGAGGCAGGCCGGGATCCGCCTGAGTACTTCCCAGCTGATGAGCCAGCAGAAAAAGAATACAATACAGGCCGGTTGATGTGGCAGCGAGATATTCAGGGCGACCGTGTCACATTCGAGTCAGAACCAGGGGCGATCACAGCCAATTTCGATCGAGAAGGCTACGAGGTCTACGACTACGAAAAGCGACTTCCAAAACGATTCATGTCAGAGAAATCAGCGACGAGCGTGTATATTGGAGCCCCTGAGGAGTTTGCGGAATGGGTTGGATTCTCAGTTGAAGAATTGCTGCGTGACGAGACAGCATCCAAGATGGACGAAGATGATTCCAAATCAAACGACAGGGAGTCCAGCGAACCGGAAGACGAGTCCAGTGGGTTCTTGTCTCGGTTACTTGGGCGATGAGATCCAGACCAGTCAGAGCGAATCTCAATAGGGACGGTGAGAACTCACAAATAGACTTCTTCACCAAGACTGTCAGGTGGTATCCGACGTACGAAAAGTGTAGAGACCGGCGTGTTGGTACTCAACGCACGAATACGGGAGTCGTGTGCCATACCCCCAAGTAGAGATTGTGGCCAGATAATATAAGAGTATAACCGAATTATTCCGTCAATATCCCTCACATCAGATTACGGAACAGGCACACGGTATGCTGCTCTAAGTCCTGTGCGCCGTTGACCTCCGCTATGCTGGTCATAAACGTCAATTTGGAACGCTTGGTCACCATTGATATCAAAAGCTCTGTTGAAATCCTCAGAGAGTGATATGTTTGCCTCCCCCTGCGGTCAGTATAGGAGACTTACAGATCGCTGGCTCTGTTGAAATCCTCAACAGGTGATACGTGTTGACCCGGTTGCGCTCAATACAGGGAACTCACGAATCGCTCAAAATACACTCCTCAGTGATCGGCTGCTTCAGGCGAGAATCTGTCTAAAGAAGGGATTTCAACAGAGCCTATTCCTCCTCTTTGGATGTCTGGAACGATTCTTTGAGTGCGTTTCGAAGAATACTGTTATCTAACTCATTTTCTTCAATACTAGTACTGGTTGCTCGAAAACCGATTCCCTCATCATTTAGAAAAGCAACAATAAGCGGGTATAGTTCATGTATATCCATTTCTAGGTCCTGAATCTCGTCCAACTCCTCTATCATATCATACGATACCTCACCGCTGTCGACTTTTTCAGGGTCTAGGCCGATCCACGTGGCTATCGCTCGGTTGTCCTCGTTAGTATAGTGGCGGATAACTTGATAGAAGTCAAATGGATCCTCCGAACGTATGCCACGCTGAACGATGGGTTCTGTCCCTTCGTATCCTCGTTCGCGTGTCTTTTTGTCGAGATCTGCGAACTTTGTGGTGTCGTAGACTCTCTCCAAGAGCATATCTCGTTTCTGCCCAACCACCTGCTGCCTCAGATTTTCACGACTATTTTCGTTATCTTTGCCCATTTTGTATCGCTATTCTAGAATCATGAGTGGCAGATACTAAATTAATCCCCGTATCTAGTACGCTCGCAGATTAGCATACAAATCTACCAGATGGACGTGCGGTCAGCACGCAGTCTTCATCGACCAGCCGTTTCAGGCAAGAAACTGTCTGAAGAATAGGGTTTCAACAGAGCGATATCAAAGAAAACCGACGTTGAGCTGGCATCAGTGGTGTAGATCTCGAGTGTCGTGTTTGGATCGCTGAGCTTGCTGATTGGCTCTTGTGTCGTCGAAATCACTTTGATTGTCGGCACACGCCCTGTGCCATGGATCACAGAATCGACCACGTAACCGTCGCAGGCCGTGATCTCGACCGTCTCACTGAGGCGTTCTCGGCAGCCGGACTCCCCGTTGAATATGGCGGTCACCACTCGAATGGGGTCACTCATATGGCGATTGTCGGCTTCCCAGATGGCAGCTATATCGAGCTCATCTCGAAACACACCACCAACACTCACTCGCCGTGGTGGAACAATGCGATTGATAACAACACCGGCCCGTGTGCGTGGGCTATCGGCGTCGACGATATCGAGAGAACGACCGTAACGCTTCGCGATCGTGGCGTTACCGCCAATGGTCCCACAGCCTACGAGCGAGAGCGTGAAGACGGAACACTCGTTGAGTGGGATCTCACGTCACTTGAAGGCAGTGACCCCGGGACTCGCCTCCCATTTCTGATCGAAGACCGTACGCCACGGAAACGGCGCGTTCAGCCCACAGGTGACCTTGCTACGTCGCCAATACGGGGAGTCAACACAGTAGTCATCGGTGTACCGGACTTGGCGACCGCGGTTGATGCGTTCACGACTGCCTTCGACACCCACGAACCAACGCGAACCACAAGCGCTGATCTCCACGCTAACATCGCATCTTTCCCTGACCTGCCGGTGGTGCTTGCGGAGCCTACCGGGGACGGGTGGCTTGCTGAACGGGTTTCCCGGATCGGTACATCGCCGGCCGCATATCTTATCGGATATGAACGCGACGCCAACCACGGATTTGAGAATCTCACTACAGAGTCAATCGCCGATCGGTCAGTTGAGTGGCTCCCAGTAACCCATCCTGTCGGCCACCGGTATTTCGGGTTGGTTGTAACGGACGAGTAATCACAGCGGGCAATCCAGCGGTGGTCAATCGCTACAATAATGCTCCCGCTAGCAAGCAGATACGAGCAATACAAACATCAAGCACTGAAGTACAGTCTAACCAGCCTTAACCAACAATATTCAGAATGCCTTGCGTTTGTTGGTTAAGAGCGATTCCACTTTGCCGTGACATTATGGACCTCTGACTCAATGGGTGTCGGAGATAGATCTTAAGATGAGGCAGTTAGCGAGAGGGATCTTGGCTATCTCCCGCTCGACCGGGGGACAGCACAATCCCAATCTCGACTCTGTCATATGGAGCGAACAATTGAGATGTAGTCTCGGCCTCCCGCCACTTGATAATACCAGCATTGACCAACACCTCGACATCCTCATGAACCACTGCGTATGGCTGGTCAACTCGCTCAGCCAGTTGTGTGATGCCTTCAGTTGGTGCGGCTAGTAGGGACTCAAGAAGTTCGATTCGACGAGCAGTAAATACCTTCCAGAGTTGGCCGATACTTTCGAACGTCAGGACTGCCTCAGTAACTCCTCGTGACTCAGTCTCTCCAGTCTCAAACGCTTCTGCGGTCGCGATCGCGTCAGCAAACATTTCTTCGGTGGAGCCGACCTCGACCCGGAGGACTTCAGGATATTCTACTCCATCGCGTTCCGCTGTGGTGGAATCGTCTGTCATTGACGTCGGTCACCTCCTGTTGGGACCGCCTCATGTGGGCCGCAACCCATTGTACTAGATTAGCTATCGGCGATACCCGTAATAGCGGTGGTGGACGCTCTCCTCACAATTGTGACTAATATCGTACTAGAACCCTGACCATCCGATCACTGTGTCAAGCACCTCGGAGGTAGTTTTATTGAGACGACATCCCCGAAGACGGTATGGACAGTACGAGTCGGGGTGTTGAGACATGGAAAGAACACACGACCGCCTTCGAGCGAGTTCAGTCGGTGACACAAACGCTCGATCAACCCCGAACGGTATCGTACATCGCGACAGAGGCTGCGGTCGCAGAATCCACTGCCCGTAGACATCTCAAGCGCCTTGTCGAAATAAATATCGTTCAGTCGGTGGCTGGCGAGAGCGCGACACGGTACGAGCCAGATCCGCTGTATTCCCGATTCCAAGCAGTTCGAGAACTCATCGAAAACGAGAGCTACGAGGAGCTGGTCGAACTGAAGACAGACATACAACAGCGAATCGAAGAGTTCGCCAAAGACAGTTCAGCAAACTCACCCAGCGACCTCCGAGCGCAGGCTGCGACCACTGAGACAGCAGCGACAACTCGGCACGTCAGAGACCGAGCTAATGAGTGGGAAACACTCCGCCACCGGATTTCGATCGTGAATACCGCACTCGACGCGTATCAACGCTACCCAGACAGGGCCGGAGCAAACCACTCTGAGGATCCCATCGATACGCGTGAAAATGATTAGGTAGCAAACACGCAGTAAGTAATCATGGAAGAGAACACAGATCCACAGAGCCAAGACAAGGAGGCCGTAGTAGTCTCTGAAGACGGCCAAACACAGATTCCTAAACGAATCCGTGAGAAGTTGGGCATCAAGGCTCCCGGGCGGATCATATTCTGTGAGACAGAATCGGGTGATGTAGTGGTCGAAGCCGTCCGTTCACCAAGTGAGATGAGAGGATTCGCCGCAGAAAAGGAGGCGTCAACCGACAAATCTGCTACCAAACTCCTTCATGAGTTCCGTGAACGCAGCCAGAGCAACAACCTCGACTAATACAGTCACAAACTGAGTTGTTCCGCATAGACCTGCCGACAACGGTCACTGGGAAGGATGTAACACGGTCGCCATGCCGCGGACATCAACTCGGTTGGGGCGAATCTTTAATGATTGTTGTCAGTAGTGTCAACCATGCCAGCACTGTCCGAGACAGATCGCGAGCAGCTTCGTGCTGAATTTGACCGCCAACTCGACGTCGGACTCCATCACGGGAGCCAACTCGCAGTCTACGTCGACGGCGAGCTTGTGGTTGATTTCGCCGGTGGGACGACAGCCCCCGAAGGCGAAGCGACAACCCCTGAGACGCGCCATCTCATCTTCTCGTGTACAAAACCCTATGCCGGCGTCGGGCTCCACCAACTCGTCGAAGAGGGCGAAGCCGACTACGACGACCAAGTTATCGACCACTGGCCAGAATTCGCTGACCCCGGCACCACAAAAGCCGAGATCACGATCAGACACGTCCTCAGCCACACGGCCGGAATCCCCTACGGCGAGTTCGACGACCAAGCCGAAGACTGGGGCGACTGGGACGCCGTGGTGGAAGCAATGGAGGCAATCGAGCCAGTGTTTGAACCAAGTGAGCAGCCGGCCTATCACACGTTCAACTACGGCTGGCTCGTTGGCGAGCTCATCCGCCGGCTTAGCGGCCAACCAGTCGACGAGTACGTCGCCGAACACGTATTCGATCCACTCGAAATGGAGCAGACATCGATCGGGCTCGACGCCGACGAAGAAGACGACGTCGCCACCCTCGCCGGCTTCGAGATGTACGACCGGTGCCGAGATCCCGGAGAGGGGCTGGGCATCCCGGCAGCCGAGTCAGCGGCTGCCTTCAACGACGAGGCCGTCCGTCGGGCCGTGATTCCAGCTGCTAACGGAATCAGCACCGCCCGAGACATGGCGCGGTTTTACGCGTGCCTCGCAAACGGTGGGACGCTTGACGGCATCAGACTCCTCGACGAGGACACTGTCGCCCACGCAACGCAGACCCACGCGGAAACAGAGTCGGACGGTACCCTCTCCCGGCCGGCCCGCTACGGACTCGGCGTCTGGACCGGCGGCCTCGCAAACGACATGTTTGGATCGCTCAGCCGCGAGCGGATGTTCGGCCACGCCGGACTCGGCAGCATCTTTGGGTGGGGTGACCCAGAGCTGAACGTCGGCTTTGCGTATGTCACCAACGGGATTCGCGAAGAATCCTGGGAACACGCTGCCCGGGTTAGTGGGTTATCCGACGCGGTCCGGCTTGCGTTGTGTGAGTAAGATGTGATTGCTCTGAGGCTGACTATAGAAATCGAGTCAACAACACCAATTCCGGTACCCATGTAACAGCGGTAGAGGGTGGACTATTTCAGGTCTTGCTAGCTGAACAGTGGTGCTCGTTTATACCTCGTTGTCTGGATTCAGACAGTGTCTGAAATAACGGAACAGGAAACGAGTACCTGTATCGAGGTATACCCCGGGCCTGACACCGAGCAGTAGCTTTAACCTACATAGAGTGCTCTAATCGGATATTGTTGGTTAAGATTTACAGTCCCCACCGAGAGCTGGAACCACATGCCGACTCCCGTCGCATTCTGACTGCCAACGGCCGACGCTCAGAGCCGACAAACTAAACCACCACCTGCCATACACCGATTTGAATGGCCGTCGATGACGATAGCGGAGCAGATCAACTCGATCCAGACGAGTCCGCGTGGTCGGTCTCTCGGCTCAACGACGAGATCGCGAACACACTCGAAGATGCTGCCAGCCGGTTCCCCACGTACGTCGTCGGTGAGGTGTCCGAAGTAACCGCGAAGCCGTATGGAACGTTCTTCAAACTCAATGACGTCGACGGCTCCGAGACGATCCAGTGTATCGCGTGGTCATCGTTTCGAGACCAATTTGCCGACAGCATCACAGCGGACGAGGAGGTCATTGTCCGGGCTGATGTCGACTTTTACACTGATGGCGGCCGCACCCAACTCAACGTCAAAGACTACTGGGCAGTGGGTGATTCCGAGCGTGCCCAAGAGCTAGAGGCACTGCGAGCGGCACTCGAGGCTGAGGGCCTATTCGATGCTGACCGAAAGCAGGCGCTCCCCGAATACCCATCGAACATCGGCGTCGTGACCTCACTGACGGGATCGGCGCGAGAAGATTTCCAAGAGGCAGCACACACTCGGGCCCGAGGAGTGACGATCACCATCTTTGGAGCAACCGTCCAAGGGGCAAACGCAGCCCCATCGCTCGTCAGCGCGGTGCGGCGCGCAAACGCTGACCCCGATATTGACTTGATTGTCGTCACCCGTGGCGGTGGCGCTGACGACACGCTGTGGTGTTTCAACGAGGAACCAGTCGTGCGAGCGATTGCTGACTGTAACACCCCAACGATCGTCGCTGTCGGCCACGAAGACGACTCCACTCTCGCCGAGGATGTCGCCGATCGAGTAGCAATCACACCTACAGACGCCGGGATTGCGGCGACCCCAGACATGGCGGGCGTCCGTGAGCGAGTCCAGACAGTTGAACAACGCGTCGGGCGAGCGTACCAGACTGTTGTCGCCGATCAACTCACCACGCTTGAGCGGCGTCTCGAGACGGCCATGACGGGACTCGAGCAGGCGTCGGAAACACGCCGCGCAAAAATTCAACGCGCAGCCGACCTCGAACAGCGGATCGAGACCGCCTACACGACACTCACCGCAACCCGCCTCACCGAAGTCGATGATCAAATCGACAGTGGGCTCCAAGAGATAGCACACGCCGCAGAAACAGAGGCACTCACGACCCAAGCCGCGAGAGACCGAGTTGCTGGACTCGAAGCCCGTGTTGACCAAGCATATACGACCAACGTTCGCCAGGAAACCACTGCGCTTGAGCAGCGAATTGAGAGTGCCTATCAGGACATCGAATCGGAGGCCGATGTCCAGAAAGCAAAACAAGAAGCACAGCGGCTTCGGATCGTTATCCTTCTCCTCGTGGTCCTACTGGTGATCGCCGCTGCTGCGTGGGCACTCGGAATCGTGTGATGAGAGCAGGGTATTCAAGAATCCGCCCGACAACTACGCGGTATGAACGAGGGAGACATCGATATCGCGGACACGATTGCCCGACTCGAGGAAATTGCTGAGACCCTCGAAGAGGGAGATGTCGGGCTCACGACCGCCAAGGAACTTCGGGAAGAGGCTGATACACATCTCGAAGCGCTTCGGAGTGCCCTGGATGTTGGAGATGGAGACATCATCGAGATCGAAGAAGGACAGAGGCAGACCAGTATCGAGGACTGATTGCCACTCCCGGCTCGTCGAGGTCGGTCTCAATGGGCTATGTCGGCCATTCGTGGTGCGGAATCAGGACCCAGAGAGATGGTCCCCAATGAGGGTGAGCGCGATGCCAGTGAGCATCCCTGTTCCGTGGCCAAGCACACTTACGAACCGGCCAGCGGGGCCCAGTTCGACACGGAAAAGTGTCGCCAGAGACAGGCTCACGATGACGCCGCTGGTTCCCACAAGGATCAGTGTCTCCCGGTTGGCGACGTCCCAGTAACGGAACGGATCCAACGTCAGGTTGGAGAGAGCAACCACGATGAGTCCAGCGATGCCAGCCACAGCTCCGACGACGAGCACCGACTGGCTTGCGGTCAGAAACCCACTCTGGAAGGCGGCCCCCGCACCGCCCGCGGTAATCATCGCGACGGCAGCGACAATCGCATAGTGTCGATTATACCAGTCCTCGACAGCAGCAACCGTTGTGAGCAGCAGCATTCCGACAAGCGCGCTCACCACACCTGAAAATCCGAAGCCGACAGTCTGTGAACTCGCGAGGTTCAGATACCGGTACAACACTAGATAATCGACAGCGATCGTCGCCGGCGGCGTGATGAGACAAATCCCGCCGAACAGCATCCAGAATCGACGTCGGGTCGCAACTGCGAGTGACAGCAGATAGGTCGGCACGAGAACGATGCCGTATCCGACCAGATTTGAAGTGAGGTGATCGAGACTGTCGTGAATCAGGACTGCCGTCCACGGTGTGTATGCCGTCGGCTCTCCGTAGTAAAACAGGAGTTCAAACCGAATCTCGTCAGGAACAACGACGTGGACAATCCCCAAGAGAACGACAATCGCCACGAGGATTCCCACATCACGCAAGGGGACTGACTGGTTCGACGTCGCTGAATCAGCCACATTTGTGCGTCCTAGCGCAGGAGTAAAATCGTTTCACTAGTGCCGGCACATCTGACGTTATTCTATCTCTCCTACAAAAATGACCATACAGTAAATAATAGAATATTTTTTATGGTTATGTCTAGTTATTAAAAGTGATTACACCAAAATCAGATATTTATGCCACCCAGATGGAGGACGGGGCGATGGCCTCTAAAACGGGTATCCGCCGTGAAAGTCAGACACAAAACCGATGAACAGAATACTGAACTCAATCCTTGATAGGCTGGTTACAGAGGGGTCACGATACCCGGCGATCCAAGTAGATGAAGACCTCTACAGCGAGTTTAACGAAGGGATTTCGACCGCCGAATCCGACTCCGGCCCACGGCTCCGTATCCGACCACCGCGGGAGAACCCCGGGATGGACGCCAGTATCAACCTCTACGAGACCATCCACGAACCCCGCGAGAGCAAGATCGGACTCGGCCGCCACCAGCTCGTCTCTACCGACTCTCACATCCACAGTCACGAGATGGTCTACGACGAGGGGAAACTACAGTTCTTCTTCAAGCCCGAAACCCGCGTCGACGCTAATCAGGTCGAACGGCAGATTCGGAAAAACTACCCTGACGCCCAGATCACCGAGGCCAACAAGCAGTTCCCGACCATCGATCGCGGTGACCACATCGCGATGGCGAAGATGCGGCTCAAGCGGCCGTTCTACTACCCCATCAAGTGTAAAATCGCCGAGGAGGACTTCGAGATGGACCCCTACGGCGACATCACCTCAGACATGGTCGTCGAGGAGGACCAGACCTCCAGCGGCGAGCGCGTCCTCGCCGAAGACTGTCGCGTGATGGTCCAGACCGTCTTCGAGCCTGCGCGCGACGTGTGGACCAAGCAGCGCCCCTACGGCATCAACGTCACCGAGGCCGCTGCCAAGATCAAAGAGGGAGAGCTCGTCGGCAACATGGCGAAAGGATACGAGGTCCGCGACCCCGGTTCCAAGCGCACCCGAACCGCGAAGATCATCGACAAACTCCACGGGGCCAAGGGCTACTACTTCACCGTCCGCGTGCTGGCTATCTCCCCCCACAAGGAGATCGCCGAGCGCCGGTGTAACACCGTCGCGAGCGACTTCGAGAAATACTACAACTCGTTCACCGAGCAGGGCCTCACGCCCGTCTCGATTGAACCTGAGGAAGTCCCCAACCATCTTGAACAGATGGCCGAGCGGACGCACTCGATCTCATGGACCGACCGCCTCAAGGTCGGCCCCGCGGGAGGAGCGCCACTCCAAACGGTCAGCGCACTCGGGTCGATCGCCCACATCCCCAACGAGAGCATCAACACGCCCGTCGTCGATTGGGCGAAACAGCAGACCGGTCCGGGGATCCCAGCCGAATCCCGCCAGTCCGACGACGTGGAACGGGCAGTGGGAGAGGACGGATCCGAGGGCCCGGAGAAAAGTACGTTCGGCGGCCATAAAACTGGGCCACCCACAAGCGCCGACCCCTCGCCGGTATCAGAACCGGCCGCCGAAGCAGGCGGTGTCCCGGAGAGGAACACGCCTGATAACCACACAGGCGAGTCAGAACCGGAAGGGGCCGACGGCAACGCTGACACCCCGCCCAGCCACGACGAGCGCGACAGCGGGATATTAGACCCGGACCCACTCGCCGCTGACAACGGCGAGAGAGAAGATGAAGAAGACGAAGACGACCAGAACCCGTTGGGGAACAACCGCCGGAGTGGCGACTAACCCCCACACCAAGCAGATACCGACCATCAATGTTTGAAAGCATATTCGGCGGCGGCGACGATGAGGACGAGAACACCGAATACGTGAACGAGAAGCATCTGGGAACACTCTACCAGAAAATCGAGAGGACAGCGGAGACCGTCGAGAGCCGGAAGCTCAGTATCGATCACCGCGATGAGCTCTCCGGCCACGTCGCAAACTTGCTCACTACGGTCGATGAGCTGACCCACAACGACGAGTCACCGGTGTGGACCCACCCAGACCAGAATCCAACGACAGACCACATCGCGGACGACCTACGCGACCTCAAGGACTTCATCACCCTCGATCGACTCCCGAAAAGCACCACCAGAAGTCAGATACAGGCCATCCAACGGGACCTCGTTCAGATCGAGAACGCGATCAGCGAGATGCCCGAGTTTGGCTACGCATACGAGGAACGCGATCGCCGGACCGAGTACGGCGCGGAGATACAGTCTATCGGCATCCCAGATCACGTCGATCCCGACGAACTCGATGCGGGAGAGAGTGGGAAAGAGGTCTACGCCGCCGGCGAGTCGCGGAAAGTCCTTGAGGACCTCCCCCGGAACTACGACGACGTGCCCCTATTCGTCGGGAAGGGGACGCGAAACGGTCGCGACGCGTCGATCGAGAAGGACCACCTGTTCCGCCACCGCGCGATCTTTGGCGTCACCGACTACGGGAAGTCCACGCTACTGACGAACGACGCTCGCCAGCTCATCGAGTCCGGTGCTGGACTCTGCTATATCGACCCGAAGGGCGACGACGCTCGCCGGCTCATGGAGGTCATGCCCGAACACCGGCTGGACGACGTCGTGTGGATTGAGCCGGGGGCGACGGGCGACTACCTCTCTGGGTTCAACTTTATCTCACTCAACATGGACCCCGATGAGGACGGGTACAACGCCGCGCTCGCGTCGCTCGTCGAGGACCTGAAGCAGATGCTCGCTGCGAACGACGACTACTGGGGGCCACGGATGGACCGAGTAGCTCAGTCGATCATCACGGGGATGAACCAGTACAACGCCATGACCCCCGACGATGCCCCCGAGATGAACTTCGTGGATATGTACTACGTCCTCAAGTCGGAGGCCTCTCGCCACGAGTTTACCGCCCGACTGAAAAAGGCCGGGATGCGGTTCATTACGCCGCACATGGAGACGGTCGCAGAGATGCCCGAGGACGATCTGGAGCCGCTACTCGGACGGTTCCTCCCGTGGATCCAGAACCCCGTCGCCCGCCGGATGATCGGCTTCCGCTCGGGTGGAGTGTCCATCCCCGATGCGATCGACAACGACAAGATCATCATCGTGCGGATGGGGTCAGAGCCGAGACAACTCAAGCAGATGCTCGGTATGTCGGTCATCCGGCGGATCTGGTCTCATATCCGCGGCCGGGCAACCACCTCCGAACACGAGCGGTCGCCCTTCTACCTGTTCTGCGACGAGTTCGACAACCTCGCGCTCGCCGACGAAACGATCCCGTCGATGATCTCCGAGAGCCGGTCGTACCGGCTCGCCATGACGCTCGCCAACCAGTACCCGGACCAGCTCCCCCAAAAGGTCATCGACGCGATCACGACCAACTGCGATACGATCATGTCGTTCAACCCGGGCGACAAGAAATCCGCCCGGACCTACTGTACGCAGTTGGGGCTTGACCCCGAGGATCTGACCGAGGAAGTCAACTACCACTACTGGATGCGGACGACGATCTCCGAGAACATGGAGCGGTCCGAGGCGTTCCGTGTGTACGCTCATCCTCCGTTCCCGCCCGTCCGTGACGTGGATGCCCGCGAGGAAGCGATCGATGCGAGCCTTCAGGAAGTCGGTCGCGAACGGCGGTCCGACGAGGAAGTGTACCAGAACCTTCTGTTCAACGAGGGACAGGGCCGGTGGGAGACCGGTATCGGGCAGAAAATGGCGATGGTCGAGGACAAGGATGAAAAGCTGTTCTACGCCCGTGAACTCCAAAACGCCGTCCCGGGGCCGGAGAACCCGGGGATAGGCGGCGGCACGAGCGGAGACGCGACCGCGGCGTCGACGACGCCCATGTCCGGCGGCGAGGGCAGCGGGAGCGCCGGCGAGACCCCCGGAGCGTTCGGGGCATCGACGGCAGACGACGCCGAGAGCGTCGTCGAGCGCCATCTCGATACGGTCTTGGAGTCCATCTTCGCGGCACGGCTCCGCGCGGGCAAGCAGGCCGACCAGTATGTCCCCGTCGACGACGCGAAAGACGAGCTCGTTGCTCGCCTTGAGGATGCGACGATTGACAGCCTCTCCGAACTGTCGAACATCTACGAGCGGGTCAACAGCAGCTACGCCGAGACAGAGCGCGAGGGCGGCGAGTCGGTCATCCGGCTCACACCCGAGGGTCGTGGGGTCGTTCTCCAACAGGACACAGGGAGTGCCGGCTCCGGCGGCGGCGACGACCACCGGTGGATTCTCGGCCAATGCTACGTCGCGTTCACGCAGATCGGCTACGTGTCGTGGCTCCCCGAACAGGAAGGCGAGGAGATGCCGGACGGCGTCGCAGAAGCGCCGATCGACGTAACCGACGTGGATGAAGACCAGTCGCGCTCGGAGATGCTGGACGCGATCGACGAACGTCGCGAGCAGCTTCGCGAGGAGTACCCCGGCGTGTGGAACTTCGCCGGCGCGGACGACGTATCGATCGAGGCGGAAACGTCGACGATCAAGTACCCCTTCCAGACGTTCACCAACCTCCGGAAAGCGATGGAGAAGGGCGAAAAGTGCGTGTTCGCGGTGAAAGACGGGAGCGCCAACCACGGCAGTTTCACCTACTGGGGCGAGCGCGCCGAGAAGGTCATCTACGAGACAGAAGGGCAGCGACAGAACACCGAGGTCGTCAGCGACGAGATTGCCTTCCGCAAATCACCCGGTAAAGACGGGAATCTCCGGTACTACAACGACGGTGGAGGCGACTACCGTGTCGGTGACGAGAAGGTCGCTGTTCGCGAGCGACGCGAAGAAGACGACGAGGGGAACGGAACGATGAGCATGATCTGGTATCGTGACACCGATACCGGAGAGGTCGTGGCCGCGGTCGGAGACAAAGAGCCGGCACCTGACGGGGAGATAGCCCGGTTTGACGGCCCGGAGGCCGCACATGAGGGTGACAAAAACGCCGTCCCAGCCTACTACGAGTACGACCAGAGCGAGGGCGAGTACGTCGTCTACCACGACGGCGAGAAGCTATACTACCCGAGCAAAGAGGAGCTTGAGGCGAACTGGGTCACGTTCAGAGGGCCGTTCATTCCCGAAGCCCGCTTCCCGGAGTGGCCCGACCACGAGGACTTCGAGATCATCATCTTCCCGGACGGGGACAACGACGAATACGACCAGCCGCAACTCTACCACCGCGGCGAGTGTACCCCGCTGTTCGACCACCTTGGCGTCGAGTCTGTCGACGACGTCGACGCCGGCGAGATCGAAGGCCCCGGCGAGGTCGAGGACGCGACCGCTGACGAGCCTGCGGATGAGGAAGAAACGGCGGGCGACGGTGAACCCGACGAAAGCGGCGAGAGCCCGGCGGAGAGCGGGTCGAGTGGCGACACCCCCGCCAGCGACGCCCCGGCAGTTGAAGGCTTCGAGGAAGCGCCCACACCGGCGCGTATCGCGAGCGACGATCGAGTCGACCTTACCGTCGAGGAGATCACCGCCACCGCAGAGGGCGAATACACGCCGCCCACGCAGCAGAAGACTGTTCTCCTGACGATCGTGAACTCTCTCGCCGCCGACCCCGATTACATGGCGACAACGCCCGACGAGGTGGCCGACCTAATCGTGCTTCCCGAGGAAGTCGACGAGGGAGGCACAACCGAAGAAGCGACAACCGGTGAGAGTGACGAGTCGGCCGAGGCCACGGCAACGGGTGAGGCGTCATCCGAAGCCGACGAGCGCGGCGAGGAAGGCGAGAGAGCGCCCGATGAGAACGACGAGACGATCGGTATGTCCCCAGAGAACCCCGGCCTCTCGCACCCGGGATACAACACGGCACCGACACCGACAGAGATCGCGAAGGACGACCGATTAGAGCTCACGCCCGAGGAGATCGCGGCGATCGCCCGGGGTGAACGGGACATGACCGTCGACGAGGCCGTGATCCTCCAATCGATCCTCAAGCGGCTCGCAAAGGGGACCCCCGAGTACCCCACTGAGGAGATTCCCGGGGAGATCGTCATCCCCGTCGACGGTGTCGGCGCGTACGCGACTGACGAGGAGGCGGCTGGTGAACCGGCAGATGAGTCTTCCCGCGACGAAGGGACTGACAGCGGGATTACGCCGGAGGAGGCCGCGGAGATCGTCGAGGAGCAGGGGGAAGTGACCTACAAGACAGAGCCGACGCCCGTGAACATATCGTCCCACCCAGACGTGTCCGTATCACCCGGGCTTCTCCGGGCCGCGAGAGACGGAGATGCGACCCTCTCACGCGAACAGGAGGGAACCCTGCGAGCGGCACTTACCGACTTCTCAGTAGGCGAGGAGCCACCTATCGGATTGGACGCTGACCCCGTCAAGGAGATCGTCACCAACGGGTCAAGCGAATCCAGCGAAGTCGGCGAGGCCAACGATTCACCCGATACCCAGCCCGAGCCCAACACGGACCGGACAAAGGCTACGGGTGAGGCCTCTCCGGCAGCAGAGAACAACTCAGACGCAAAACCGAATCCAGAGGAAATCGACATGGATGATGAAGCGTGGGACAGCCTGATAGATGCGGAGTTGTCCGACTCCGAGAGCTCCCCAGAAACATTCGGAGGAGCACCCGCAGAAGGCCACGAGCAACAGGGGACTGGTCCTACCGAACAGGATCCCAATACAGACAGCAGCACCGACGATAGCGAGGCATCCACCGGTGAGCGATCGGGCCGGTCAGAGCCCAACTTGAGTGACGTACTCAATAGCGAACAGAACGAGGACGACGAGAGCAGCGCCGACTAACGATACCCCCCGGTGGGAACTTCATTTCGAGAATCTACCTGTCGAGTAGCTACACGACCACCGTGTCTTACACCGTCGTCGACCACCATCAGCCAAGAGTAATTTTCAGGCGGTAATCAACGAACAGAGGTGGCGTGATTTTGAGTAGAAATCGCCGCGAAAAACGCACACAGATCACCGGGTAGAACTGGGCCGGAGAACGTCAGTTTGGTGGGACTCACTCGTCAGCGAGTGAGGCGGAACCGCCCCCCGCTGAGTCCCCACTACCCCCACCATCGCTCGCTGCCGAAAGTGTCTCAAGCACTTCCTGTCGAAGCTCGTCTTTGTCGACCGAGTCAAGATCACCAGCGTCCGAGAGGGCGTCCATGTCGATCCCCATGACCTCGCTTAGTATGAACTGGTGGCGGGGGAAGAAGCGAAGCGCAGCGGTGAGACGATCCGCCATGTCTGAGTCGATAGCGCCCATCTGTGAGCGGTCGATCTTCTCTAAGGTCTCCGAGATTTTTTCAATATCTTCTTGTAACTCAGAAACCTGCCGCTCTAACTCATCAATTTCTGCTTCCGCTACGGCTCCATCCGAGTCCATCGAGTCCGACCGCTCCGCCCGAACCTCGGAGGCTACTCGTCGCCCCTGATCAGTCAGCTCCACACTCCGTGGACCAAACTGTCCCGACTCCACAGTCGGTGGGTGAACCCGGAGGAGCCCCATGTCGTCTGTGGCGAACCCCCGCCCGCTCTCGCCATCCCGAGATCGGTACGCGACCTGCGATTTCGAGAGGCTGGTTTCCTCACGGATGACAGTCACGTTCGCAGGTGTTTCACCCGGTTCCGTATTATCATAATCTTGAGGGCTATTCTCTATATCTTGGACAGTTAACAAAAACTCTACGTCAGCAGGCTTCAGTCCGTACTCCCTAAGCGTGGTCATGTATTCTTATTCTCCCTACAATTCATCAGAATAGATAGCCCCTTAGTAGTTATGCCCCAGTATATTATATGAGAATATCAGAGCCTCAATAGCGAATACCCTATAATCTACCTCTATACCAAGCCCATAATACATACTACTAGATATTAAGCCCCATAATGGGGTAGTAATATTAACCACCCATCCGAAAGCCAGCTTTTCACGGGGAGAATATCTGGTCTTAATAGAGAATATCAGGTATTCAAATACCAGAAACAGGGCCTAATAGCTGGTACTCAAAATTAAGGGGACAATACCCCCCATAATATGAGGCACCCCCACCCTTCCCGCACTAATAGGGGCGATACCCCCCTCCAACAAGGGGAGAAGGAGAAGTAGGAGGGGTCCCTCGCCCCGACATGAGAATCGATCCACCACGAGGTGCGACCGTGGACCGTGGAGACGACGACGCGAAGCCCGACATGAGAGAGTGCGCTGATCGCGCTTGAAACAGCACCGTGATCGTCGCCGTCGACACCAGAAGACGAGTTATCGAAGTATATCAGAACGCAGAGAAAAGAACAACGTGGACCGTCGCAATGACGCCACGATCTCGGACGCCAAGTGAGAGGATCGATAACCTCGACACCGAGGATAGACGAGCGCGCAGCGCACAGTTGAACCCCGAGTGAGAGCGACAAGTCGCCGCCGTCAACAGACAGCACAGCAGGAGTCGATCGCGCAGTCAGTAGACCAGCTCGTGACAGCAACAGCAACGCAGACCGCTCGTGAACAGCACCGCGATCGACGCGACCACAGTAGCGATCAGTGCGTCGTTGACCGCGTCGACCGAGTGACGCACCGTATTCCTTCAGTGTATTCGCTTCTACAACTTTCCGCACGTGGGGTGCGCCCCGCTACGAGGGATCGACGCCGTCGACGACGCACAACGAGTGCCGATCGAGTCGTGTTGACCGCGAGTGATTCCGTCGCGATAGCCCACCGTCGATCGTCGCGTTGCTCGCGTCGTTGTGCGCGTCGTGACGTGGACCGTCGCGAGTGATCGTCGCCGCCATCGACCGCGAGTGAGCGCACCGTGACAGCGCACCGTCGACCGCGAGTTGATCCGCAACGTCGAGCGCGTCGCGCTCGCCGACCCCTCAGCAGTGAGCAGCGATCCGGAGTGAGAGCGAGCCGTGGAGTGTGGAGTGTGAAGTGTTGAGTGAGAGTTGAGTCGGAGAGTGTTGAGCGCCTCTCCCCCACCATCGATCCGTCGTCGATCCCGCAGTTATTTTTAGATTGTAATCTACACCAAGTATCCGTGCGTGGGGTGGACGTGTGGACCGCGGATCAGATTGTCTTGATCAGAGGGTTCGAGCGAGCGTAGTGAAAGCGTGACCGCGAGCGCCAGCGACCCATCAAGCGCCAGCCAGTCGTCGTGAGAGCCGACCGTGGATGAGTCGTCGTGGGCCGAGGAGTCGAGCCGAGCGCACGCTCGCCGTCCCTCGCAGCGGTCGAAGTCCGTGCGGTCGATCAACGAATTGCCCCATGTAAGTCACCGATCGCTGCCAAGCTAAATGGGTACGTCGCCGGACACGATGTGGCTGTTGCCGAGGAACTCCCGGATCCCGATCGGAGGACAGCGTAGACATTACGGGGTCGTCAATGACGCGATCACAGACTCTCCGCAGCGCTGACTGAGACAGGTACAAATCTCTCGCGGCCTAGTCACTGATATGGGCCAGCGAACCCTCGGTGGTGCTGATCTATCTGAACTCCGTCAACGATACCAACACTTGGTGATGGCAGCGTTACCACAGGCAGCTCAGCAGCAGAGTTGGCCGATCCGTGAGGATCACTGTTTCGCCAGAGTCATTCTCGACGACGTGTTCGACGATATCTGGTATGACCACATGGCAGGTCGGCCGGCATATGAACATCTCTCGGCGTCCGAACTCCGAGAGGCAATTGAGACCGCTGAGCAGCTACTTGAGGAGGGAGAGCCACTCGTCGACAAACTGAACCAGCAGTCACTCGAGTATCGGAACGGGGAATCGTAACTCAACAGTCAGTCGTCATGGGGTTGGGTTTCTTCGAGTGTGGTAGTGGTGCTGTACGGCACGCTGCGCTGGGTATGTACCGACATCTGTATGTGTGAACCAGACCGACATTCGGTAAGAACGTGGGATCAGAGACGTTGAGATTCCGTTCGTACGAGCCATCGGATGATGACGCGGTTTGGGAGCTCCATCAATGGGCAATGCGAGAAACTGGCGTCGATCCGAGTGACGTCCCAGGAACCGACGATCTCCGAGCAATCCAGACAACATATATCGACCCAGGAGGAGCGTTTCTCGTCGGTATTGCTGAGTCAGCACCGGAAAATGGCTACGAGGAGGGTGAAACAGCAAAAACGGCTGAGACAAGCGCACTGGATGCTCTCACAACGCATGACGGAAGGGTCGTCGCAATGGGTGGATTCATGCCCAATGATGCTGGCCACGCTGACGAGCGCGATCGATCCGGTGCGGCTGAACTCCATCGGATGCGTGTCGCACCACCATACCAGCGGCAAGGATTTGGTCGAAAACTTATCGCAGAGTTAGAGCGCAGAGCGACGGCTGCTGGGTTCGAATCCATACTGGCAACGACATCAACAAGGCAGTCAGCGGCACTTTCGTTTTATCCTGATCAGGGATACGAAGAAGTGGAACGATCCACAGCTGGGGAGTACGAACTTGTCCACTACGAAAGACGGCTGTGACCGAGTCAATCCGGGTGACTGTTGATCTGGAGCCCTCGGAGATTAGTCGCTGAGATCGAAGTGTTCAGCAGCCGTCTGCATGTCCTTGTCCCCACGACCACACAGATTGACTAAGATGGTGTCGTGGCGGTCCGCTTCAGCGAGCTTTGCGGCGAGTGCGAGCGCGTGAGCCGGTTCCAGTGCTGGGATGATACCCTCAGCTTCACTCAGCTCACGGAAGGCAGCTAACGCTTCCTCGTCGGAGACAGCGTGATACTCAGCACGCCCCATCTCCTGAAGCGCGGCATGCTCTGGCCCGATAGCCGGATAGTCAAGGCCAGCTGAGATTGAGTGGTTGCGGGTATCCTCGCCGATCGTCTTCGTCTTCATGCCTTGGAAGATCTGTGGCTCATCCTGCGCCGTGCGGGAGAGTGGGGCGGAGTGGTTCTCCGCATCTTTGCCACCTGGCTCAGCGCCATAGAAGGCGACATCATCGTCTTTGAACGCGTGCCAAAGCCCGATCGAATTTGAGCCACCGCCGACACAGGCGACGCAGGCATCGGGAAGGTCACCATGGAGCTCTTGGATTTGTTCGCGTGCTTCTTTTCCGATAACAGATTGGAACTCGCGCACCATCCGTGGGAACGGATCCGGCCCGACTACACTCCCAACAAGGTAGTGTGTGGAGTCAACGTTCTCAGCGAAATCCTCGAGTGCGGCATCAACTGCTTCGGCGAGGCCCTCATTACCGCGGTCGACCGGCTCAACATCGGCACCCATCAACCGCATTCGGAACACGTTCATCTCCTGCCGCTGCATGTCGTGTCGACCCATGTAGACGGTCGTGTCCAAATCCAGCAGCGCCCCTACCATCGCCGTCGCCGTCCCGTGTTGACCGGCACCGGTTTCAGCGATGAGACGATCTTTCCCTGCTCGCTTGGCTAACAGTCCCTGGCCAAGCGTGTTGTTGAGCTTATGGGCACCCCCGTGAAGCAGGTCCTCATGTTTGAGGTAAATGTCGGCGTCGTACCGTTCACTCAGAGTCTCTGCGTGGAATATCGGTGTTGGGCGGCCCGCGAAATGTTCGAGCAGATCGCGGAACTCAGCCATGAATTCCGGATCGGAAATCGCAGCTTCGTACGCCGCTGCTAATTCGTCCAGTGGTTCTTCAAGCGGCTCTGGAACGTGTCGACCACCAAACTCACCGAATTCACCTGGCGTCGCCATATCAATTCATTGGGAGTGAACGACAAAAACGCGATGACCGCGGTACCGGCGTTCAACACCGCCACGACGAGTCCGGAAAGAGCGTCACGAACTCGTGTGAGAAACGACAGTGGGACAGCGAGAACAGTTGGATGTAGGCCAAGTGAACGGAACCGGTAACCACGCTCAGAACCCCTCACAGTCGGGCTAGTTTTTGTTGTTCGAATGTGAAGAGGACCGTATGAGTCGAACAGCAGTAATTGCGGGCGTAGGCCCTGGTCTCGGTGAGTCGTTGGCACGGCGATTCGCAGCTGAGGGCTGTCAAGTTGCGTTATTCGCGCGATCAACGGATTACATCGAGGAACTCGCAGATGACCTCCCAGAGTCCGGGGAGGGTCTAGCAGTCACGACTGATCTCACCGATGTCGAATCGATTGAGGCGGGGTTCGACACCGTTCGAGACGCATTTGGTCCGGTTGATATCCTCGTCAACCACGCGAGTGCCGCCTCCTGGACTGGACTGATGGACACAAGTGTTGAAGAGTTCGAAGAGGCCTGGGCTGTCAACGGACGTGGCGCGTTCGTCTGCTCACAGGAAGCCGTTGGCGACATGCTCGACACAGACGGTGGGACAGTCATCTTCACCGGTGCGACCTCTGCTGTGCGGAGTCTCGGCGGTTCGATTGGCTTCACCGCCGCAAAGTTCGCAGCTCGCGGGATGGCAATGGATATCGCGCAAGAATATGGACCTGAGGGGGTTCATGTCGCTCACGTCGTCATCGACGGGCAGATTGACTCAGAGGCAGTCCGTGAACGGTTGCCGGATCGAGACGGCGAGACGTTCCTTGATCCTGACGAGATGGCTGAGACGTACTGGCACCTCGTCGAACAAGACAATGTCAGTACCCAGCCGTTTGAGGTCCATATCACGAACGGGTCCCAGAACTCCGAGTTCATGTGAACTACCCTACCCTACTCGCTCACGGTGTCAGCCGTTCGCTCCTTGAGGATAGGGCTTCCTGTTTCCACGACGCGCTTTGCAGATACAGGCGTATCCACAGGGAGCGCAGTCTCCACAGGCGTTGATTCGGAGTATCCCACTCCTAAATCTTGTAGACCGCGAGAAAGGATGTTCCACGCCGCGTTCGCGTCCCTGTCCGCCTCAAACCCGCAGGCGGGACAGGAGTGTTCACGGACCCACAACGGCTTGTCGGTCGAAACGCCGCACGACGCGCACTCCTTGGTCGTCCCTCTCGGGTTGACCGCGACGAAGTGCGTCCCTTCACGCTCGCACTTGTATTCGAGCAGCGAGAGGAACGTTCGCCACGCGGCAGACGCCGTGTTGCGGCTGTTCGACGGACTTTCCATCATCCCCTTCACGTTCAGGTCTTCGACTGCCACGAGGTCGTATTCCCGAGCGTAGTACGCCGAGAGCTTGTGTAAGAAGTCGCGGTGCTTCCGCCGGAGGTCGGCGTGACACTCCGCGACTCGACGCCGTTGCTTCTCGTAGTTGTTCGACCCGTGCTGTTTGCGCGAGAGCTTCTGTTGCTCGCGCTCCAAGCGGTCACGTTCCTCTGAGAGGTCGAGCGACCCGACCGCCGTGCCGTCGGTGTCGTGGGCGTACTTGAGAATCCCAACGTCGATGCCGACGCACTTCTCAGGGTTCTCAGGCGGTTCGGGTGGTTCACGGTCTATTTGGACGCCGAACGTGGCAAACCACTCGCCCGTCGGTTCCTTCTTGACCGTGACCTGTTTCACAGTAGCCTCGTCGGGGATGGTGCGGTGGAGCCGAATCGGTATGTCCGCAAGTTTCGAGAGCGACAGGACAGTCTGACCGCCCTTCTTGTCGAGCTTGAAGCCAGACTGACTGTACGTGAAACTACGGAACTCCCGTGGCGGCTTCCACTTGAGTTGACCGACGCCGTAGCCGTTCTTTTTGAGCGTTGAGAGTCCTTTGAGGTTGTCGAACAGGTGTTCCACAACGGTTTGGAGAACCTTCGAGTACACGTCCGAGAGGCCGTCCCACCACTTCTTGAGATCGGGCAGTTCCGACCGCAGGGTGGTCATGGACGGCAGTTCGCCGTGTTCGTCTTGGTACTCGTTGAGGCGGTAGAGCGTGTGGTTGTAGAGTTGCCTACAAATGTCACGGTGACGGTCCAACTCTTCACGGTGGGCGTCGGACGGCTTGAGACGGTACTTGTAGGCGTAGTACATGGCGTTACTCGCGTTGGTCCTCTACGTACTGTTTCAGCACATCCAGCGATACCTGCCCCGTCGAGATGAGACAGTAAGAGTCGTTCCAGAACGAGTCGCCCCACAGTTCGGTCTTCAGTTCGTCCGCGTACTCGTTGCGGATACAGCGGGCGGTCGCGCCCTTGACCGTGTTGATGAACTTCACGAGGTCCGTGGTGGGTTTCGCTCGGAACAGGATGTGTACGTGATCGTCCTCGCCATCGAGGTTCGTCAGTTCGACACCGTAGTTGTCCGTGAACCCGCTGATGACCTCGTGAATGAATTGGATTCGTTCTTCGGTTAGCACCCTACGCCGATACTTTGTGGTGAGTATCAGGTGGTAGTGTAGGGGGTACGTCGAGTGCGCTCCCGAGTCGAGGTCGTACTCCATTGGGTTCGGTCAATTTATGTTACTCTACTGCGAAAGAATTGCGATTGCGTGGGCCTGTGGGCCTGCCACCGAATTGTGTATGAGGACTGTGCGGCTCTGTATCCTCCTCCCTGCTCGCGCCTCCCGTTCGGTCGGCGCTCGCCGAGGAAGGGGGCTTAGCGCCTACTTTCATCTAAAACCGCCTAAACGAGGTCAGTTCTCCAACTGGTGGAGATGTGAGGTTCGATTCGTGCCCTTGTAGTCCGCTACTCGAGATCCATGTCGATCTCGTCCAACGCTTCCGTTGCGATGTCACCCAACTCGCCGGCTTCGATGTGTGAATAACGCTCTCGAACCATCTCCTCAGAGTTGTCGAGGTAGCGGGCAGCGACTGTATACCCGAACGCACGAACGAGTACCTCGCCCATTCCACGTCGACCACCGTGCGGCGCGAGATACTCGTGTTTCGGGTGGTCAACATCGATCGCCGCTGACTCAGTGAGTCGACGGAGGATCGACCGGGCACCATCGGTCGTGATCGACGGTGGGCGAATGTCAGCCTCAAGCGCAAGCAGGAAGTCACGAGCGTACTCCTCTCGTCGGTCGTCGATCGCTGCCGGCTGCTCTCCACGGTTGGACAACTCTGTATTAATGAGATCGGCAAGCGTTCGCTGATCGAAAGTAGGGAATACCGGCCATCGATCGGTCGGTGGGTTGAGGAGCTGACGGTAGCTTTTGAGCGGTGAAATCACCGGTTCAGGGAGGCTCGCGGCGTCCCATTGCTGCTTCTTCCGGTAGACGTCCATACTTCCGTCGTCAAGCGAGAGGTCCTCCCAACGGACACCGCGACGTCGTGGATCGTCGGGATCGCGGAGGAGTTCACCAACCCGGACAGCCGTGTAAGCGAGGACAAAAACGAGTGCGCGGTCGCGAGCCGCTTTCAGTGCGGCGTAACGGGCCCGCTGCTTGTCGAGAGGGTCTGTGCCCTCTGGAAGCGTTGTGTACTCTTCGATGGCGTTACGGGCCTGCTGATCGACATAACGGGTGAATGCGTGGCGCTGCTTGGAGGTCCACGCTTGCTGGTCGCCGGGCTTGCGGCCGTCATCCTCGGGGAGCGGGGCCATCGCACTGGCCCGCTGTGCGTAGTGTGCCTCGAGATACCCCTCGTTGACGCACCAGCCACACCACGCAGAGATATAGCGGTAATAGGTTTGTACGGTATTCTGCTTGAGTCCACGGTCACCAGCGAGGTGCCTGGCGTATTCCCGGAAGACACGTTCATCGAGGTCTCCGAAGGTGGGCTCTCGATCGGCATCGTCGGGGACGATCCCGGGCCAATCGTCACGGCCGCGATCGCCGGCGGCCCACTCGGCAAACCGCTCAAGCTCGCGTGCCGCGTTGCGTCGGTAGTTCCCGCCGTCGCCACCGCGACCTTTCCCCTTGTCCTGGAGGTACCGCTCGAACGAACTCGCGAGCGACCGCTCGGTACCTTCCACAGACGTCTTCTCGGAGGTCATGAGTCCTCGTTCCCGGATTGGTGGTTGGTGCGAACCTCCTCGAGGAGATCTTCGACGATCTCCCAGAGAATCAGGGACGGAGTCTCGTGTTCGAACGTGATTCCCCAGCGGTCCTCTTCATCCTCGACTGAGCACTGGAAATGGGTCCGTCCGAGGTCAGGATGATCCTCGTCCTGGTGCCAGCCAGCATGAAAGCCCGTGTTCGGGTCAGTGTAGTTGATACGAAACCAATCGTGGGGATCCTGTCGGTACCATTTGATGGTCAGTTCCGGTGAGTTAGGACCGGTTGGCGGGTCAAGACGAGCCGGATCGAAAATTGCTCGCAGTTGCTTGGCCTCAATATCGTCAGGAACGTACTCAACGGCTGTGATCTGAGGCACGCGGTCAAGGACGTCCCGCTTCAGCTGGGCGTAGAGATTCGCGTTCGGGTCACCACCGGGATGCGGGACCGACATCCGTTAGCTACTGGCCTCGGAGGGCTCTGACGTCGGAGCGAGGAAGTCCCACTCGCGGATAGCGAACCCGACGATTTTGATGCGCCGTTGGAGGTGCTCCCAGTCACGAGCAATCTCACGTCGACGGGCTTCTTCGTCGCTGTCAAGCGTTTCGTCGGCGAGTGTGCCGCGAAGTTGGTTCGGTGACTCAACGTCGAATTCGTCCTCCCAGTCACGGATTTGTGCCTTCATCTCCCCAAGCCGGTCCGTAAGCTCCTCGACAGTGTGGCCGCTGTCCCGCAGCCGCATCGCCTCCTGCATCGCTTGTCGCCGGTAATCGGGATAGTACGTGGTGTGAGTGCCGCTCTCGTCACGGTGGAGGATGCCGTCGTCGACGAGCCGTCTGAGGACGCGCTTGGTGGGTTCGTGTGACCACTCCGCTTCAGATGCGATCCAGTTTGCCGTCCGCGGCTCCGACAGCTGCCGGGCGACCATGCGGACGCGATCTTCACCCGTGGTTTGACGGTCCATCAGGCTCTCTGAGTTCGCTTCGTCTTCGGTCATACGCTACAGTACACACTTTATCTTAATATAGGTTGAGGTGGTTCGTTCTATATCGGATCGGAATCCCCCACCATTCCGCCGACCCACAGCAACTGGATCAAGAGCAATATGGAAACCCACTCTTGACGGCTCTACCCGGGGAAAGCGTCGTCGTGAGGCGGTTCCAGCATTCGTGCTTCACCGACGGCGGCGGGGTACTTCAAAGTGGTCGTGATTACCAGTGTAATCATAACCAACTGTGTATTAGGCTCAAATGGCTATATCGGACGGTAGATGTCCTTAGATAGGCATTCCGGTTATTATAAATTGTATGTCGCTATAGTAATTCTAGAGAGTGGAGTTGCGAATGGCGTTGAAAACGTTCACGGGATCGACGCTATTCGGGCCAATACCCGATAGAAACAGCCGCAATTACTCTTTAACAATCATCAAACAAGCAGAATTAATACAATATCTAAACATATCTAGTGAAATATACCCCAGCTACCAGTGATGCCTCTCTCGAAGGGCTAACCCAGACCGAACTCTACATGAGTGTGATCAGCTCCCTGTCCAGCCAATCAAGAAACCGGCTGAGCGTTATCCGTGGCTTCTTCCGGGTTTTGATGACTCCAATGCGCTCTTGGGTGAGGAAATCGACCAGCAGCCACATATTGTAGATCACACACCCGAAGGCGAAATGGAACCACCGGACTCCGAACTCCTTCGAGGTAGCCCACGCTGCTGCGTTCTTGATCGACGAGTATGAGTTCTCGATCGCTCCGCGGTCACTGTACTGTTCGATCTGCTGTTTCGTCCAGCGCCGGTCTAATGCGACCTCGTCACTCGCGTCAAGACTCGTAATGAAGGGCTGTGGCGATCCCTCTTCATGGACGTCATCATCTTCTGCGGGGGGTAACACGACGACGTTCGTATGTGCTGCGTGGTTTGAGACGCCGTCCTTCACTGTACCGTGCATGACAAAATCCTCCTTGACATACAGCGGGGTGTCGTTCGATTCGTGATATCCCCGCTTGAGTTGGTCAAACTGGTCATACATCGGTCCAATCCGATGTTGATTTTTTTTGGCAGGGATTACGTAATCCAACCGCTTGTTAATAAGCGTCTGAAGGACATCTACAGCGTGGAATTCCCGATCGGCATACACCATTCTGATGTCAACATAGTCTTCGGCGATCGAGAGAAGTCGCCGTGCAACATCCCCGACGTAGTAGGAACTATCCTTACCGGGATAGGCATCTGTCGCAGCGTAATCCGTACTCCCGAGCGGACACACCCCAACGACGTAATGAGTGTTCTCGCCGACGATCACGACCGTCGCAAACTTGTGACACCAACTGTACTCCTTTCCCTCTGGTGCGCCTTGGACCCATTCCATCTCGTCACGATCACCATAGTAAGCAACGTACGTCATATCTAGCGCGACTTTCGCACGAGTCCCAAACCGTGAGCCGTTCCCGTGTTCGAGCTCTCTAATTCGGGGCTTCGCGCGTGTGTAGGTTTTCCGGAGAGCGAAATTCAGCACAGTCGCGATCTCCTCAATGGACATCTGTTTGAGCGCTTCCAACAGCGTCTCACCAGATGGGCCGTCCTCGTAGAACGGGTCATCAATATCGGGATCTGGATTTTTCATGTCGCCCAGCTTCTGGCCCGAATCGTGTGCTGCCTTCTGTTTGATCGACGCGATTGCTTCTAAGACGAGTAACTCATCGTCGTCGTAGATCGCGTCATTCGGCCGAGGGAGTGAGATTGAGGGGATGGCTACTGACTTCAACTCATCAAGCACCTCGTGGCCCTTCTTTCGTAGCAAGCGTTGGACGGTTCGATTTGACAGCGACTGTCCGTCCTCGCCGTCCGCTGTTTTGAGAAGATCATTCCCGATCGGTGCGCCCCGTTCAGCCGCGAGCGAGCGGATCTCTTCAGCACCTGATTCGACGACCGTCTGTAACGTTCCGAATCGGCTTTCAAGCCGGACTGGTTTACAGGGCTCTGGTGAATCGCTGTAAGGCGGCAGGATAGGCCGTCAAATCAAAGGAAGTGAAGCGGGAAATCGGCGATGCCTATGTCGAAGATCTCCCGCTTCACGAGCAAGGCGGTCACGTTAGCTAAAAATGCTGTTGGTGGCCGAGGCGAAGCCGCCGCCCCCGAAGGGGGTGGGGGCTTCGCCGACTACGCCGTCGTTTCGCTCCACTGTCTCCGGATTTACCTAGAGAAATCCTACCGCGACACCCTCGATCTCCTGAGCGAAATGCCACAAATAGTGGCCGAGATCGGCCTCGAAGCGGGCGATCTTCCGCATCACTCGACGCTAGTCAAGGCGTTTGATAGGTTAGAGATGGAGATCTGGCGAGTGCTGCTGCGCCTCTCGGCGCAGTTGCACGATACCGCCGATCACGCCGCGATGGACGCGACGTTCTTCGACCGTGAAACCGCCAGCAAGCACTACTGTCGTCGGACGAATTATCGCGTTCAAACGCTGAAAACGACCGCTCTCGTCGATACAAAAACGCAAGCTGTGCTCGACGTTCACTGTACGACCGAGAAACGCCACGACACGCAGATCGGCTGGCAACTCGCCCTCCGCAACGCGGGCGAGATTGCCAGCCTCGCCGCCGACAAAGGCTACGATTGGCAGCGATTACGCGAAAAATTGCGCGAAGAAGACGTGAGACCGCTGATCAAGCACCGTGAGTTCCGACCCGTCGATTGCGCGCATAACGCGCGAATCGACGAGTCTCTATACGGCCAGAGAGCGATGTCTGAGGCCGTCTTCTCAACGATCAAGCGGACGCTCGGCCACGCGGTGCGTGCCCGAGCGTGGTACCGCGAATTTCGTGAGATCGTTCTGATGTGTGCGGTCTACAACATCAAGCGAGCCGTGAAACCGTGAAATCAAACGCCTTCTGGCGATTCACCAGAGCCGTTTACAGCTACTTTCTGAGGGGAGTTCGTCCATCTCAAACCCAAATGCGCGGGCGAGTTCCGGTCGGTCAGAGAGGCGATCTGGGATTCCTGACAGTGACTCACGCTCGACAGTTGCCCACAGATACGCCAGAAACATTGGCCGAAACGGAAGCGACGAACTCCACTCAGGGTGTCCATCTCGTCGCGTATAGCGACCCACGTCAAGTTCGTTCGCAAGTGTGATCCAGTCGGTATCCGCGGTAAGGACATCATCAACTTGCTTTGTCAGTCCAGTTTGAACTCGACTGCTCTCATTGCTCATCGGCTCTCACCGCCGATAGACAAAAATGAGCTGTCAACAGCCCAGTTGAGTGAGGACATTAGTATCGATAGTAGATTCATTTTGAACATAACTGCTGGCGTGTCGTTTCCGAAGTTTCTGGAATAACCTTCGATACAGAGAGTTAAATACAAAATTTGTATACCACTGTTCGTCTCAAACGGTAGTACATAGAATATGTAGGTATATTCTAAATGCTAGTACAATTTGAACTAATGTACAAGGTGAATAGTGCTGCATCACTGAGAAGTATGTAATGCCAGATGATATCCGGGATACAGCGCCCAATCTAGAGGATGTGGATTACGATGAACTATCAAGATTTTTTGAAAAGAAGGGTGCAGTTGAGTTGATCTCTCTTCTTGATGATGAGGGGTACCGATTCGACGAGATCGACGATTTACTGGATGTCAGCCGTGGGTATCTGAATGATCGTCGAGACGAAGCCGTCCATCTCAGGCTCATTGTTCCTGACCAAGCATACCGAGATGACTCCGTCCGCCGTGTGTGGACTCTCACAGCGTTGGGCCACTACTTTCGACAGCGGATGCGCCATCTTGGAGTGACAGAAAGCCACGAGCGACTCATCACCGCTAGACGTGAATACGAAGACCGCAAAAGCGATTTCCTTGAGTGGGTTGATAATCCAGAGTCAATCGAAGCGTATGCCGAAGATATGCGGGCTGGCAATCGGGTACATCCAACAGAGTTACCGGCCAAGCTACAAGATCTGTTTCGTCGAATTGATGACGACCGTTTCTAATCCTTTTTGAGCTATCAGTAGAGTTAGGATGGTGGTCTGTTAAAATATTTAGCAGGTGATACGACCTGGAGTGGCTTCGGTCAATACAGGTAAAGCGCCCATCGGTCGGTGCGGACCTACCAAAGAGTAAGTAACCAGCCGACAGAGAATGCGGCATATGAGCGATGGCGACTCGAAACCGGATAATCTCTCCTCCGAGTTTTTCCAGCAGATGGTCGAGGCAGTCGGCGTCGGCGTCGGGATATACGGACAAGACGGTCGGTATATCTACGTGAACGACTCTTACGCTGAGCTGTTCTCAGTCACGCCGGCCGATCTGGTCGGAGTAGCGATTTGGGAGGTCGCACCCGAGATCGACCCCGACACGTTCGACGCGTACTGGGACTCGTTCGCTGATGGTGACACACGGCAGGCGGAGACTGTCCATGAGTACAGTGGGAGCCGCGTGCCCGTGGCGACGGTCACGACGCAGCGAACGATTGACGGGGCGTCGTACCACTTCGGGACGATCAAAGACATTACTGAACGCAAGGCGCAGGAGCGTGAAATTCAACAACAGAACGAACGTCTGGAGAATTTCGCCGGGCTCGTCTCACACGACCTTCGGAATCCACTCAACGTCGCTCAGGGCTATGTCGATATGCTACAGGCAGACATCGACCGTGATGAGATAACTCTCGTTGACAACGCGCTTGAACGGATGGATTCGCTGGTGTCTGAGCTGTTACAGCTCGCACGGACGAACACACCGGTCGGGGAGACAGACCCAGTGTCGTTGTTCGACACCGTGACGAAAGCCTGGGACTCAGTCGCAACGATCGACGCCGACTTGCGGTTGGCAGGCTCCGATGCGCAGATACTCGCGGATGAGTCCCGATTACGGGAGTTGTTTGAGAACTTATTCCGAAATGCTATCGAACACGCCGGGGCAGACGTAGAGGTAACCGTCGAAACACAGTCGGACGGCTTCTCAGTCGCCGATGATGGACCTGGAATTCCACCCGAAGAGCGTGATCGTGTTTTTGAGACCGGGTTCACGACGAACCCGGACGGGACGGGATTTGGGTTGAATATCGTCCAGCAGATTGTTACCGGCCACGATTGGGAGATACAGGTTACGGAGAGTATCTCGGGAGGCGCACGATTTGCGATTACTGGCGTCAAGACGGTGGATTAGTACGTGGTAGTGTACATGTGCGACTCGTCTCTTCCACGGTGTTCGGAACGGTATCTCGAATCGCCAGAGTTCAGTCCGGTCAATTCGCACTGTTTAGTGACCAGTCATTTCAGTCAAATATGTCTGAAGAATAGGATTTCAATAGAGCCAAAAGAACGTATCACAGTACCGAAAACGCTACTTCACAACAAACTGACTCTATCAGACTAACAGGATTACTGTCGCGAGCACACTCGTCACGATAGCGACCGGAAGTCCAACACGAATGAGATGGACGACGGAGAGATCAACTCCCCGTCGACTCGCCTGATCGAGGACGATCAGCGTCGCCGCGCTCGCAATCGGCGTCGCATTTCCCGCGAGCGTGCTGACCGCTGCCAGAAGATACCACCCAGTGGGATCGGATACGGCTGTCGACAGCAACACGACGGCGGGCACGTTGCTGACGAGGTTCGACAGGACGAACGTCACACCAGCTAGGCCAAGTCCGCTCCCGACCTGCCGGAGCGTTTCGACCAGGACGGTGTCACCGACGCTTCCTACGAGTACGAACAGTCCGACGAACAACACAAGGATCCCCCAGTCCATCTCTGCGAGGACTTCTTCACCGGGAAGTCGACGAAACAGTTGGAGCCATGCGAGGTGACAGATCCCCATCCCTGCGGCGATAATCCCCGCTGGTACCGTCGGAAGCGCAGCCATCAGGACGAACGTACCGATCAGAAACGTGCCGCTTGAGATCGCCCACTGACGGTCGATATCGGGGACTGAAACGGTCGATTTGATCGGCGTGCCGTTGTGCTGTACTGCGAGCATCGCCGTCGTGACGACGAGAGAGACGCCGGCGATCGGGCCGAGCACACTCACGAATTCGAGCGTCGTGAGGCCGCTCTGACTGAGAATGTACGCGTTCTGTGGGTTGCCGAGCGGCGTCGCGACGCTTCCGATATTCGCCCCGAGGATGACCGCGACGAGCGGCCCAGTAGCATTGACCTCAGCGTCTCGAACCGCCTGTATCAATACTGGCGTCATCAACAGCACGATGGCGTCGTTGAGCGCGAGTGCGCTCAAGATGGCGGCCAGCCAGAGTGTCCCGATCACCAGCCGCCGAACCGTCCCCGTCCGTCTGACCAGTTGCGCGGCGGCCCACGGATAGAATCCGCTTCTTGAGAGCGCCTCGACGTGTGCGAGCATTCCGAATAGTAACAGGATCGTTTCGCTGTCGATGCTACGGAGTGCTTCTTCGGGAGAAATGGCTCCGAGCGCGACGACAACGACCGCCCCAGTTGCAGCAGTGATCGACCGAGTGAGCGGATAGACGCGAATCTGTCGGAAAAAGAGCAGTCCAAACGCCGCGAGAACGACGGAGATCACTATTGCGTCAGAAACCATTCTACTGTCTTTTCGCGATGAACAATTCAGTGAGGTCGTCTCTATATCTACTGATCCACGTCGAATCGAGGATCTCGCGAACGCGTACGCCCTCTACCACCAGCTCCACAAACAGCACTGGAACATCGAAGGCGCGATCGTCGAGATGCTTCGCGAACAGCCCGAAACCCCCGAAGAGCACACTCACCACATCGAGCACTACCTCGAAGACGACACGGTCGTGTTCGAGTCGGCGACGCAGTAAGCTACTTGATTTCGGGGCCACTCTCGTCGGTTCGCCCCGGGAGTTCAAATTCGATTTCGAGTTCCGGCTCGTCGACGCCCTCGTACTCGACTTCCAGTTCGACCGGCTCCCCAAACGCGAAGGGCAGTTCCCAGTCGTCGCCGACGATCGTCAGTTCGTCGTCGTCACGGAGCTGTTCGCCGAGCGCGATCAGGAACTCGCCCGCCTCGCTCGCGTCCAGCCGATACTCCTCCTCGAAGTTCCGTCCCGACCGAATCGTCGATTGCTCGTCGTCGATGTCGGACATCTACTGGGTCACCTCGACGGGCTCGTCAATCGCGATCCAGCCGTCAGTGTTCTCGCATTCAATGAACACCGCTTTGCCGGGAGCGCTCTCACAGACAGAAAGTTCGGGCCTGCTTTCGGAAGCCGACTCGACAGCTTGCCCCGTTTCCGGCTGCCTCCCAATTGACATACAAATATTTAGGTAGGCCTAAAATAAAACAGTTCGGATCCGGACGCACTCATGATCTACGATTCACCGACCTCGTCACCAGAAAACGTCGTGCCCCCGTTCGGACCTTCATCAGTCGGAACGAGCGTCTCTGCGAGTCGCTCAGCGACTTCCGGACTAACCAGTCCGGCCATTTGCATCGCCTCGCGTTCGTGTGTATCGAGGTCTAGCACCGAGCGGAAAAACCACGAGAGTGTCACATATGTCTCGTGTAACGCTTCCGCCTGCTCACGGCCCGAAGCTGTCAATTTTGCTCCCTCGTACGATTCATATTCGACGAGTCCCTCCGTCTCAAGTCGCTGGAACATCTCTGTCGTCGCGGCCTGTGAGCGGTCAAGTGCCGTTGCAACCTGCCCCGACGATATGGGTGGAGATGACTGCTGTTCCGCAATGAACAAGGCGAGCAGGTAGTCTGATTCTGCGGTCATTTGAATTCCTTATCAGCGGTCTCTTCAGTCGTCTGTTGTGCCATTTCGCGAGCCTGTTTAAAATCGTCGTCGCCATCTTCGGGGGTTCCAAACAGCTGGACGTACAGCCACGCCCAGGCCTGAGCACGTTGAGACTGAGGTGGTTTACCCATCTGTCATACCCTCTGTGTCAGATGATCGCGAACAGATCGCTGACAGTCCGCCAACAGCGCGTCGAGACGCGTTACCGTTGACAGGATAGGGTACGAAACTGGGAACTCCTGATAGAGAAACGTCAGGAGCGAACGATGTTCGAGACCGACTTGTGCATCCCGACTCGTTGTCGAATGAATCGTCTCCTGCCGGGCGAGAAGTCGCTCCTCACACCGTTCTCGGTGGGCCGATAGCTGTTCGTGGCGTTGCTGAAGCTCGGAGAATCCCAACCCGAGAAGCGAGGTCTGATTGTGATCTTCCACCCACTTGGTGACGCTCTGGCAGTCGCGAGCAGCCGCTTGGAGCGACTCAGTCTCGCGATTGAGCGCACTACTCATCGCAGTGATTTCTTGGAGTCGCTGTTGGGCCTTCGAACAGATCGCGTTTTGAACCTGTGGGGTTACGTCGGCATCCGTTTCTGGTGCGAGGACGAACGCGAGAGAGTCACCGAGCTCTTCGCGAATCGTTTCGAGTACCGGTTCCTCGGTATCGAGGTCGGCAACGCTGTGGGGACGAACGGTCTCGGTGAACAGTTCACGGACGCGATCGGCGTCAGTCGTCGCCGCGTCATGCTGTGATCCGCCTGCGACAGAGAGGGCCCCTCCAGCGGCTGACGGGCTCGCCGACGTTGCCGTTGCCGGTTGTGGCGACAGCGACGCGACTTCCGATTGGAAGCGCTCGTAGGCCCGACGCTCCGCGTCGAAGTGCGTCTGCTCCCGCTCGACGCGCGTCAGCGCACTGTCGATGTGCGTCTCGATCGGCATCTCAGCACACCTCCGGAGCGAAAACCTGGTCAGGGCGATCCAACGTCTCCGTGTCTTCGACAGCCCGGAACGCAATATGTTGGCCGTCGTCGGAGGCGTTCATTCGAGTCGGAACCCACGCCTCCGCACATCTGTGGACGGTAAGCGCGATCGGAAGCACCGGGAGTCGCCCGTCATGGGGCCGGAGTACGTATCCGGAGAACTCGACAACGAGTTCTGTAATCTGTCCGCCCATCGTCTCGGTATCGATCGTCTGGGCGCTCCGCCGAAAGAGACCGATATCCTGAAGCGCAGACAGCGATTCGTTGACGGACTGTGCTTCTGAGGACCGCGTCGGGGAGTCGGTCGCGTCTCCCGGCCCGTGTTCCAGTCGTTCTGCTGCTGCCGAGAGAAAGGCGACCTGGTCAGACGGATCAAGGCGATCAGCAAGTTCGACCGCCATGCTCTCTAGGAGTCGGATACACAACCCGTCGGGGTCAGCAAGCTCTTCTGCGTGTGCGAAGTACGCGTCCATGATCGCGGATTCGACGGCGTCGTACCCGTGGTCGGAGAGCGTCTCAAACACCGCCGCGGCGACGCGGTGACAGAACTCGACGAGGTCGCGGGCGACCGCCGACGAACGGTTTACGACCGGCTCGGCGAGTGCTGCTGGATACGTCGACTGCGAGTCACGGTGCGCCTCGATACGCGCACACCGAGTCTGGACGTCCACAGCCTGACACACGACGATGTCGTAGTACGGAAGCTGCGGGTCGTACCGCCGGAGCGCCTGCCGGTACTGTGTAGTCGCTTGTGCGGCCGCTCTCGCCGTCGCCCGCGTGTCAAAGCGGAGGTCCGACGCGGGGACAGGACGGTCGCCGTATCGCGCACAGACGAGGTAGTACTCGCCGTCGTCGCTAGCTAGTGACTCGATGTGGTCTCGGATTTCGGTGAGTGTTGTGCCGATCATGGAGGGGTTTCTCGTACTGCTGACTCGGACGGCTGGAGGTCGGCCGGGCGGTTTCGAGCACCGTTCCCTCCCGCCGCGACTAAACTACCGATACCGACGGGTAGGTTGCTACCCGCTCGTCGTTCGGCCGGCGTCGGGAACGGTGTCTGTTCTGTCATGGGTCGTTACTCTTCGAGACTCGGATGCGTCTCCTGTTCGTCGGGGTGCGGCTCGGCGAAGCGCTCGCGCATCACGTCCAGCGAGGCGTCTTCCCTCGCTCGTCGTTCCTCGGCGTCGATCTCCTCACACCCGGGCGGGAGGTCCCGGCCGCGGTCGGTGAAGTACCCCTCGGGGGTGACCCAGTCGTGGTAGAACGGCCGGTCATCGTCTTCAAGTATCGTCACACCGACCTCCGCGCCGTGGCCGGCACAGACGATCGCCTGATGCGGCTTCTCGGCGAGGCGGCCCGCCGCGTACAGCCCCTCGACGCCCGTTCGGCCGCGCTCATCGACGTCGACGAACGCCTTCCCGCGTTCGATGACCCCGACGCCGTCGACGCCGTCGAGGTAGCCGACCTCGTTCTTCGTCGCCGCGACGACGTACTCGGTGCGGTAGCGGTCGCCGGCCGCAGTTTCGACCGCGAACCCGTCGTCAGTTCGCGTAACCCCCGTGACGGTCGCCTCACGGCGCGTCGCGCCCGCCTCCTCGGCCTGTTCGCCGAGTAGGTCGAGCAGCTGCCGAGCGTTGACGCCGGTCGGGAACCCAGGAAAGTTCTCTAAGTGGGCGTTGCGTCGGAGGATTGACTCCCCAGCGTCGACGACCTGTGTGTTGAGGCCGTGTCGCGAGGTGAACGTCGCCGCCGAGAGGCCGGCGACGCCGCCACCGACGACGACCACGTCCGATGGAACGGTGCTCATGGGTTAAATATCGCCGTTGATGATGTTCGCGACGCGCTGGCGGTCGAACAGCTGTTCGCTTTCAGGAACGGGCTCGCCGAGTCCGGGGAACTCGCCGAAGATGTCCGGGTACACCTGCTTGGCTGCCATCTCCGTTTGGAACATGTAGCTGACCGGACCGTGGTTGATGAAGCTGCCCGGATAGACCCGGTCGTTCTGAACGGCGCTCAGTTGGCTGGCAACCGGGTCATTTTGTAGCTTTTCGACCGCCTTGCGGTACGTCTCCGGACCGGTGATAGCGAAGTGAAGCAGGAGGACATCGGGGTCGTACTCGAGCATCGCCTCGTAATCTACAGTCGCCCGGGCCTTCCCGTCGTAGAAGCCCTCGAAGGCGTCCGTGACGCCGATATCTTGGTACTGCTTCTTTCCGCTCGCTATGTCGATTTCCGTCTGTAGGCTGTACAAAACGATATCCAGGTCAAGTCCGATCCCGAATGAATTGGGAAGTCCGACCGTCGGTCGTTCGTCAACAGGCGGGAGCTCCGACTGAAGCTGTTCGTAGAACGACTGGCCCATCTCGTTCAGTGCTCGGGCTCGCTCCGGCTCTTGGAACATCTCCCCCCACTTTTCCATGAGGTCGTAGATGCTATAGTAGGCGTACTCCCCGTTCGGCCAGTTAGCCCAGTCGTCGGCCCGCTTCTCGCGGCTGAAGTTCCCAAAGAACGGCGCGACGTTCCCGGTGATCTCCTCGATGTCGGAGGGCTCCGCGGAGGCCCACGTGAGCAGCCAGTTCGGATCGATCCCGATCAGATCCGGATCGACCTCGTAAACTTGCTCCTTGTTGAGTGCCCCTTCGTTTCGGACCCCACTCATATTGTCGATATCTGGGAACGAAACATCAGGAAGACGGTTCAGGAATCCGGTATATAAGCCGCCACCTTCACTGACCGTATTCACAACCGCGTCGCCATGTCCAAGGGTGATAGCAGCCTCAGTGGAAGCTCCGTGACCGATTATTTCCTCGGGAACGGACTCGAAGGTCACCTCACCGACTGGTTCCATTGTGACCGAGTAGCTCGTGTCCTCGGGTTCACTCTCTTCTGTCGATGTGTCCGTCTCTGTCTCGCCACTATCCGTCTCAGTCGGCGTCGATCCGGAATCAGACTGCCCCGCACAGCCAGCGAGCAACCCGCCGCCAACCACAGCCCCGCCGTACTTCATGTAGTCTCGCCGCGTCGGTGCCTCATGTGCCGCGTCATCTTTCGGCATACAATTTTAGGTCAACCTAAAAATACAAAAATGTACCGGTGTAAACGGCCGCGATCGACGGGAAACAGATAGCGCTCCTACCGGACGCTCTCAGTCTCCCCTACACTCCCACTCGCTTTGAGTTCGCTCGCGCGCTCGCGGATCAGGTCGTTGTCGACGTGGTCGAGGAGCATCCGTTGGCCCTCGCGCTCCCGGCGGTCCCGTTCGTCCGCGTCGATCCCCCGACCGAGGAACTCCGCCTTCAAGTCCTCGCGGGCAGCGTCGATCGTTCCCTGATCGAGGTCGCCATCGGCCGGGAGCATCTCGCGGTCGAACCACTCGTCGACGTGCTCGTCCCAGCCGTCGCCGCCGTACCGCTCCTCGTGGACGACCCAGTCGACGTAGCGCTCGCCGACCGCGGGCCAGTAGCGCTCGCTCATGTCGTCGCGTGCGAGCGCCAGGCCAACGCGAGCCCCGTGCCCGGCGTTGATCCCGATCTGGTGGGCGGTTTCGTCGCTCATCCAGCCGGCGACGTACAGCCCGTCGAGCTCGGTCCGACCCGCGTCGCTCGGGACGAATATGTCGTGTTCGTCGTCGCTGTCGTCGTCGCCGCCCTCGTCCGCATTGCCCTCGTTGTCGCCGCCGTCGCGGTCGTCACCGTCGTCGGCGTCAGACGTGGCCCCGTCGAACGCCTCGGCGACCGGCGCGAAGACGTCGCCGTCGTACGCGGCCGCGACGACGACCCGCCCGGCGACGTGCTCGCCGTCGACCGTCTCGACGACGAACCCCGCCTCGTACGGGCGAACGGCCGTGACACGCTCGTTGCGGACCGTCGCTCCCTCGTGGCTCGCCTGCGCGCGACCCAGTTCGAGGAATCGCTCCGGGCTGACGCCGCCCGGGAACCCGAGGTAGTTCTCGACGTGGGCACACTGCGTGATCGCCGCCTTGCCGCCGTCGAACACCGTCGTGTCGAGCCCGTAGCGTGCGGTGAAGACGGCGGCCGCGAGTCCGGCAGCGCCGCCGCCGACGACCGCGACATCGTGGTCTATTGGGGCGTCCGGGTCGCTCGCGGCTGTGGCGGTCGGTTTCGTGGTCATGCTAGCGTCGGACCTCCATCGGCTCGTCGGCCGCGATGAACGGCTCGTTACCGTCCGCCGAGAGGGCGATCCCGCCGCAGTCGAGCGGACACACCTCCACCGCCGGCGGCTCGGAAATCCCATACTCCGAGGGGTCACCGAACGTGCCGGCGATGGCCCACTCCCGCGCCCGCATTCAGACGTCACCTGCGATGATGTCGCGGACCCGCTGGCGGTCGAACAGCTGGTTTTCCTCGGGCACCTCGGGGAACGCCTCGGGATCGAACTCACCGAACTCCTCGGGATAGAGTTGCTGGGCCTTCATCTCCGTCTGGAGGAGGCTGACGATCGGCCCCTGCTCGCCGTACGCGCCGGGGTAGACGTTGCCCTCCTGTACGGCAGTGAGTTCGCTTCCGACGGCGTCCTCCTCCATCGGCGTCACGTACTGCTTGCGGAACGCCGCCGCGGAGAAGGAGTCCGTGTCGCCGGTCGTCCCGATCCCCCAGTGGACGATGATGATCTCCGGGTCGATCTCGAGCAGGCGCTCGTAGTCGATCTGGCCGCCCTCCTCAAGCTCTTGGGAGAAGGCGCTCTTCACGTCGAGGTCCCGATAGGGCTTCATTTCGTACCCCTCGTCTTTCGTGTTCAGCGGGTAGAACTCACCCTTCGCGGGATTTGAACCTCCGTTGATGAGTCCGACTTCCGGCCGCTCGCTCTCGGGCGGGAGCCTGTCGGCGATCTCGGTCTGTAGCTCGTCGTGAATCTCGACGAACGCCTCGTAGCGCTCGCGCTCCTGGAAGAGGTCGGCGAGCCGGTCGAACGCCTCGTACAGCGTGTAGAGCTTGTAGTCGTGGAACTCCCGCCGCCGCCGGCAGTTGTTCCCGAAGAAGGGCGCGACGTTGTCGTTGATCTCCTGGGTATCGGACTCGTCCCAGTTGCTGTCCCAGCCGGTCCCGTGCAGGTAGTTCGGATCGATGAGGAACACGTCCGGGTCGAGCTCGTAGAAGCTCTCCTTGTCCCAGCCGCCCTCGGACCACATCGACGGGAGTTCGTCCTGTGGTGGCACGTCGAGCCCGAACGGCTCGAAAAAAAATCCGGGAATCATGTTGCCGGCGGTGAGGAACCCCTCGCGCTGGCCGAGGGCGAACGCCATGTCGGCCCAGCCGCCGTTGTACACGGCGTACGTCTCGGGGACCTCCTCGAAGGTGAGACAGCCGGCCGGCTCGATACACGCCTCGTAGCTCGTCGACTCCGGTTCGTCGTCCTCAGACTCGTCGGCCTCGGGCTCCGCCGTCGATTCGTCGCCGTCGTCCCCGTCTCCGCTCGTGGCTTCCGTGGATCCGCTACCGCCGCCGGTACAGCCCGCCAGTAGTCCGATCCCCGCGAGCGTTCCGCCGTACTTGATCGTCTCTCTCCGCGTCGATGCCCCCTGTCGAATCGTGTCGTTGGTATCGTCGGTGTCGCTCATCGTCAGTCGTCTCCGGTAATGATCTCCGCAACGCGCTGGTGGTCGAACAGCTGCTCCTCGCGGCTGAACTCGGGATACGTGTCGCCGTTCTCGTAGGTCGGCCACGCGCCGAACTGCTCCGGATACAGTTGCTTGGCGGTCATCTCCAGCTGGAAGAGGTTCATCAGCGGTCCCTGCCAGCGCGTCCCCTGAACAGTCACTCGGTCGTTCCGGACGGCCGCCAACTCGCGGCCGACGGGGTCGTCGGCGAGGTTCTGGTGCATCTGCTCGAAGTCGACGGCGTCCGTAACCGTCCACAGCGCGAGGATCGCGTCGGGGTCGGCCTCCAGCACGGCCTCCATGTCGACCTGTTTGAACGCGCCGTCCCACTCCTCGCCGCCGAAGGCGTCGACCGCCCCGAGCGGCCGGGTGTGGGCGTTGAAGTACCCCGGCGCGTTGAGTCGGATCACGTAGATCGCGGACAGATCCGTCGAGATCGAGAGGTACGCCGCGATCGGGCGCTCGTCCTCCGGCGGAAGCCCAGCCTCGATGGTGTCGAGGAGATCGTCGTGAACGGCCCGCAGCTGCTCGTACCGGGTCCGCTCGCCGTACAGGTTCCCGATCTGCTCGAACACGTCCCAGAGCCGGTGGTACTCGTAGCCGTCGGCCCACTCGTCGGGCGGCGACTGGTGGAAGCTGCTGTAGTAGTTACCGAGCCACGGACCGACGTTTTCGGCGATCTCGTCGATGTCCTCTCGGGCCCAGTTGTCCTGGGTCGTCACCCAGGCGGGATCGACGAGGTGGAGGTCGCTGTCGAGTTCGTACAGCTGCTCTTTCTCGAACCCGTACGCACCAGTTCTGTCTCGCCACGCGATCTCGATGTCGTCGAGCCCGGCGGTGAAGTACTCCAGCGTCGAGGCGGTGCCGTCCCACCAGACGTTGTTGACGCTCTCGCCGCGGTCGAGTGCGGTCGCCATGTCAGCGAACCACGGGAAGTGCGCGAACACGTCGGTTGGCGGCTCCTCGAGTGTGACCTCGCCGACCGGCGACAGCTCGGCAGTGTACGTCGGTTCCTCGGTCGACTCTTCGGTGTCGGTCGATTCCTCTGACTCGTCGCTCCCGTCTCCCGACTCGTTGGTCGGCGTCGACTCCGAACTCGGCTCCTCCTGTGACTGTCCGGTACAGCCAGCGAGCAGTCCCGTACCGGCGAGTGTGCCGCCGTACTTGATCGCGTTTCTTCGGGTTAGTGGGTTCGTTTGATTTGTGTTGTCTTCGTTCACGTTCAGCTGTCTCCGTTGATGATGTCTGCGACGCGCTGGCGGTCGAACAGCCGTTCGTCTTCGGGAATTTCTGGGTAGGGTCCACCTTGGTACTCGGGCCACGTGCCAAACTGCTCGGGATACAACTGCTTTGCCGTCATTTCCAGCTGGAATAGGTTTAGGATCGGCCCCTGGTTCCTGACGCCACCCGCATGAACGCGGCCTGTTTCGACCGCTGAGAGTTGTTCTCCAACCGGATCCGATTCTAGCTGGCTTCGGACATTTTTAATACGGGATCCTCCGATTGAATCCACTACCAGAATAACATCTGGATCGACATCTACCAATACCTCAAGATCCACCTCTCCGCTCTCGTCAAGAACGGGCGCAAACGCATCCTGCGCCTCGAACGGCCGAGTGTGCGAGTACAGGAAGCCGGGCGCATTGATCTGGTATCCCCAGAACGCATCGTTGTACGGTTGGACACTTGCGACCGTCGGTCGTTCTTCCTCCGTTGGACGCTCATTTTCAATCAACTCGCCCATTGATGACCGGATTGAGGCCAGCGACTCGTACCGTTCTCGCTCATCGAACACTTGTGCGACCTGTTCAAAAATTTGCCAGAGCGTGTAGTACTCGTACCGATCGGCCCACTCCTCAGGCGGTTCTGCGTGACCGTTACTGAACGTGTTTCCGAACCACGGAGCGATATTCGACTCGATCTCCGCGACATCGTCGGCGGTTAGCGTCTCCATCCACGTCGCGTACGCCGGGTCAGCGAGATGGAGGTCGCTGTCGAGTTCGTAGAACAGTTCCTTATCAGGATTAAACCCACCCGGGAGGTCCGACCAGTCGACTGACACGCCGTCGACGCCATCGAGAACGTTGTTCCAGATCGGACCGAATCTCTCTCCCCCCCATGTCGCAGTCACTGCGTCTCCATGACCGAGCGCGAGTGCCATTCCCGCGTGATGAGTTAGGTCTGTGAACACTCGTTCGGGAGGCTTCTCGAATTCGACGGTCCCCATCGGTGCCATCGTCACCGAGTAGCTGCTATCCTCGGTTTCGGTCTCCTCTGTCGACGTGTTCGTCTCGGTTTCTGTCTGTTCGGGTGTTGCATCGGAGTCCGAGTCTCCGATACACCCAGCGAGCAGTCCGCCACCGACGACCGCCCCGCCGTACTTAATCGTATCCCGTCGCGTCGGTGCTTCCTGTGGACTCGTCTTGCTTTTGTCGCTGTCACTCATGATTAGATGTCTCCGTTAATGATGTCTGTAACCCGCTGGCGGTCGAACAGCTGTTCGTCTTCCGTAAACTTGGGATATGACCCGCCACTGTTCTCCGGCCACTCACCGAACTGATTCGGATAGACCTGCTTTGCGGCCATCTCTAACTGGAAGAGGTTCGCGATCGGGCCGCCGTACCGGATTGCCATCGGATAGATATGGTTGTTTTTGACTGCCGAGATCTCCTGAGCCACGGAATCAGATTTCAGAGCGTCCTTAATTCCCGAGAAGTTTCGTTCCGGTCCCATCGCGTGAGTAGCGAGAATGACATCGGGATCGGATTCAACGACCGTTTCGAGGTCGACCGTCGCATACGCTTCTAGTTCGGGAAACGCATCTTCGACACCGAGTGGACGAAGGTGTGCTTGCTCGAAGCCTGGTCCGTTGATGTTGAACGGATAGAGCGTGAGGTCGCCGTCCGAGAGACCGAACTGTATGCGTGCCACTCGTGGACGATCCGATTCGGATGGTCGCTTCGATCTGATCTCGGAGACGAGATTCGAGTGTATCGTTTCGAACGCCTTGTACCGGTCTTGTCGCTGGAAGACCTCCGCTACCTTCGCGAAAATCTCATACAGCGTGTAGTACTGATACTTCTCGGCCCACGGTTCTGGCGGGGTCCTGTGGTGATCACTGAACGTGTTTCCGAACCACGGAGCGACGTTCATCTGAATCTCTTCGATATCCTCGGTATCCCAGGCGTCCATGCTCGTTACGTACGCCGGATCTGCAAGGTGGATGTCGCTATCGAGTTCGTACAGCGTTTCTTTGTCGGGGTTCCACGAATTGAGCACATCTGCCCAGTCGACAGAGACACCGTTGATATGCTCAAGAAACATATTATACAGCCTGCCGAACAGTTGGGGGCTATACATGGCGTTGACCGCATCACCGTGGCCGAGAGCGAGTGCCATATCGGTGTGGTGGAGCAGAACCGTAAACGCGCTTTCCGGCGGCTCTGAAAACTCCACGCAATCGACCGGTGACATACACACCTCGTAGGAGGTGTTTTCCTCGGCCGACTCGGTCGATTCGCTTGCCGCGGCCGATTCGCTGACCGACTCGTCACCACTGCCGCCGGTACAGCCAGCGAGGAGTCCCCCGCCGACGACCGCCCCGCCGTACTTCACATAGTCCCGTCGCGTCGGTGCCTCCCGTCGACTCGTCTTGCTTGCGTCGTTATCACTCATTGTTAGAAGTCTCCGTTGATGATGTCCGCGAGGCGCTCACGGTCGAACAGCTGCTCTCCGTCCGGAATATCCGGATACGGTCCTTCCTCGTAGGTCGGCCACTCACCGAACCGCTCGGGATATAGCTGTTTAGCTGTCATCTCCAGCTGGAAAAGGTTCAGAATGGGACCCTGGTACCGCGCTCCTTGTGCGTACACGCGATCGGTCTGGACCGCGGTGAGGCTTCCACCGATGGGGTGATCGCGGAGGCTCTCCCGGATCGCCACCATGTCCGTGCTCGGTGCCATACCGCCGAGTGAGAAGATGACATCCGGATCGGCCTCAAGCATCGCCTCCATGTCGACCTGTTCACCGGAGGCAACAGCGCCATCGAACGCATCCACCGGATCGAACGGACGCAGGTGCGCCGTCAAGAATCCCGGAGCATTTGCCGTGTAGACGTATATGCTCTCAATATCGCTCATCCCGGCCAGCGCCACAGTCGGACGGTCCGAGGCCGATGGGACCTCGGCTTCGATAGTGTCGAGCAGCGATTCTCGGATCGATGCCAACTCGCGGTACCGAGATTCCTCTTGGAACGCTCGGGAAACATGTTCGAACTGCTCCCAGAGCGTGTAATACTCGTAGTCGTCGGCCCAGCCTTCGGGCGGTTCTTGATGACGGTCGCTGAACGAGTTTCCGAACCACGGGCCGACCGCCTCAGTGATCTCGTCTACGTCGTCGTCGTCCCAACTGTCCAGCGCGGCCACCGAGGCGGGGTCCGCCAAGTGGAGGTCGCTGTCGAGTTCGTACAACACCTCCTTGTCAGGGTCCCACGAGGAGTACAGCCCCGACCAGTCCAGCGAAACGCCCGGAAGCCGCTCGACGAACTGGTTCCAGAGCGCGTCGTAGTAGTCCGGCGCGTGCATGGCGTTGACGCCGTCGCCCCGGCCGAGTGCGAACGCCATCCCGGCGTGGTGAGTCAGCCGTGTGAACACGGTCTCCGGAGGCAACTCGAACTCGACCATCCCGGCCGGGGACATCGAAACCGAATACGCCGCGTCTTCGGCGGTGTCCGTTTCCTCGTCGGAGTCCATCGATGAATTCGTCGTCTCCGTCGATGTCGTGGTGTCGGTATCGGCGTTGTCGCTATCGGTGCTGTTTCCGGTACAGCCGGCCAGCAGCCCACTACCGACGACCGCACCACTGTACTTGATGTACTCTCTTCGTGTCGATACCTCGTGTCGAATCGCGTTGTCGTTGTCACTCATTCTTAGATGTCTCCGTTAACGATGTCCGCAACCCGCTGGCGGTCGAACAGCTGTTCGTTGCCGGTCACGTCACCGAACTCTTCGGGGTAGATCTGCTTGGCCGCCCGTTCGGTGAGGAACAGGTTGTGAATCGGTCCCTGATTGAGATAGCCGCCGCGGTATACGCGACCATTCTGTACGGCCGCAAGTTCGCTGCCGACCGAGTGGTCTTTCATGTACGCGAGGACGGTGTCGCGGAACTCTTGGGCCGATTTCCGCTCGTGGCCCCGAATGAGGATCACGTCTGGATCGACTTCGAGAAGGTTTTCGTAGTCGAGTTCGCCGCGATTGCTCGTACTGAGGTTCTCGATGTCGGTGCCCGCAAGCGCGTCGGTGACGCCCAGATCGCGCCACTGTTTCTTGCTCGTGCCTTTGTCGATCAGGCGGTACGGGGAGAAGGTCTCCGGCTCCTCGGTGCCCTCGAAGGTGAGGAACACGTTCGGCCGCTCGTCGACCGGAGGCAGCCGGGTCTGTAGGTCGGCGATGAACTCGTCGTGAAGCGCGGCAAACGCCTCGAAGCGCGCCGTCTCGTCGAACACGGTAGCGACTCGCTCGAACGCCTCGTACAGCGTGTAGTAGCGGTAGTCGTGCCACTCGTCGGAACGTCGGAAGATCAGATTCCCAAAGAACGGCGCGACGTTCTCGGTGATCTCGTCGACGTCGTCGTCGTCCCAGTCGAACCAGTTGACGAGCATCTGCGGGTCGTAGAGGTGTACGTCGGCGTCCAGCTCGTAGAACTCCTCTTTCGTCCGAACCTCCGGGTGCGCCTCAACGGCGTCGCGGTCAACGCCGACGCCAGGCAGCTCGTCGTACACGTACGTGTAGTACCGCGGTGCGTAGCCGAGTCCCGTGAGGCCGTCGCCCTGACCGAGCGCGACCGCCATATCCGCGTAGCCGCCGTCGTACGCGACCCACCGCTCGGGCGGTCGCTTGAACGTCACCTCGCCCACCGGCTCGATCGACGCGGTGTACGGTTCGGGCCCGTCCTCGTTCTCGGTCGTATCGTCAGTCGTCGAGTTGGTGGGTGTGCCCCCAGTGTTCTCGGTATCTTCGGTCGCGCCGTCGTCAGCGTTGCCGGTACACCCGGCGAGCAGGCCACCGCCGACGACCGCGCCGCCGTACTTCACGTACTCTCGCCGCGTCGGTGCCTCCCGTCGATTCACATTATTATCACTCATTGTCAGATGTCTCCGTTGATGATGTCCGTAACGTGCTGGCGGTCGAACAGCTGTTCCTCGGCCGGAACATCTGGGAACTGTACCGGATCGAACGTACCGAACGCATCCGGATACAACAGCCGTGCGACGAGTTCAGTCTGGAAGAGGCTCGCAATCGGCCCCTGTAGGAAGTACGGGCCGGGATAGACCGCGTCGTTCTCGACGGCGGTAAGCTGGCTGCCGATGGGGTGCTCGTTGAGTGGCGTGACAAACTGCTCACGGAACGCCTCCGCCGAGAACTCGCCGTCGTCGTCGGTCAGGCGGATCCCGCCATGGATAACGATGATGTCGGGATCGATCTCCGCCATCGACTCGTAATCGAGCATCCCGTCGGTTTGTTCCTCGCTGAACGTGCTTTCGATTCCGAGGTCTCGATACTGCTTCATTTCGGTCCCCTCGGAGTCGGTCGTCATGGCGGCGAACTCACCGGCCTGGAGATCGGATCCGAAGTTTACTAGTCCGACTTCGGGGCGCTCACTCTCGGGCGGCAGTTTCGAATCGATTTCGGCGCGGAGGTCGTCGTGAACCTCGACGAACGCCTCGTGCCGTTCGCGTTCGTCGAAGACATCAGCCAGTCGATCGAACGCCTCGTACATCGAGTAGAGTTCGTAGTCGTGAAACTCTCGACGGCGGACGATGTTGTTCCCGAAGAAGGGTGCGACGTTCGTCGCGATACTCTCCGTGTCGGTTTCGTCCCAAGAGCTGTCGAACCCGGTTCCGTGCAGGTAGTTCGGATCACAGAGAATCACGTCTGGATCGAGTTCGTAGAACAGTTCTTGGTCCCAGCCGCCTCCCGCGAGTGGATTCGGAACCTCTGTTGGCATCGAGACGCCGACGCGCTCGTACAGGTATCCTGGCGGGTAGAAGCCTGCCGGGAGGAACCCATCGCGCTGTCCGAGCGCAATCGCCATATCCGCCCAGGGCCCCGTAATCGCCATCCACGTCTCCGGAACCGACTCGAACTCGACGGTACCGACAGGTTCCATCGTCACCGAGTAGCTCTCGTCATCGGGTTTGGTCTCCTCCGTCGACGTATTCGTCTCCGTCTGTGTGTCTTCGGACGCCGCGTCAGAGCCTGAATCTCCGCTACAGCCCGCAAGCAGGCTCGCCCCGATGGCGCTGCCACCGTACTTGATCGTGTCGCGCCGTGTCGGTGCCTCGTGTCGAATCGTGTCATTAGTGTCGTTATCACTCATTTTAGTCACCGCTATTTCCGTCTGCCACCGCTCCCGCTCCGAGTAGTTCCCGTGATTCAAGTTCCGCACGCAGTACGTCGTCGTCAAGCCGAGTTGCAAGCGCCCGCTGCCCTTCGGTCCGGCGCTCATCCTGCTCTTCTCGGCTCATAAGCTGTGAGAGCTTCTCAGCGACGTGCTGATCTTCTAGCAGGTCGAGTTTCGCATTGCTGTGATCCGAGTTCTCTGGAATCGTCTCTCTGAAGTGCTTTCGGACCTTCCCTTCCCAGTCGTCGTCTCCGTAGCCCTCTTCGAGAAACACCCAATCGCGGTGGTGATCGACGACCTCCTCCCAGAATCCCTCGTCTTCGAGTCGAACGTTCCTGATGAGTTGTGTTGCGACCCGTCCGCCCCGTCCGGCGGCGATGATTACCTGTGCGTCCGCCTCTTCCGACGGCGAGGCGATGTAGAGACCATCGACCGGGGTCGTCCCGTCCATTTCGGGATACTCGCGATCGAAGCGTTCGTGTTCCTCGCCATCGTGCTCGTACGTCTCGAACATCGCCTCATCGTCTCCGAGTCCGCGCATGTACTCGGCGTCGTAGCGCGTAGCGGCGATCACCCGGCGGGCGGTAACATGCTCTCCGTCCTGGGGTTCGATGGCGAACCCTGATCTGTCCTGTTCGATCGTCTCGACCAGATCGGGGACGATCGTACAGCCGGCCGTCTCAGCGTGGTCGTGTAGTAGATCGTAGAACGTCTCGATATCGATTCCCGCTGGGAAGCCGGGGTAGTTCTCGAGGTGGGCGAGTCGTTGGAGCGAAGAGCGTCCCCGGTCGAAGATGACGGTGTCGAGTCCGTACCGGGCAGTAAAGATCCCGGCCGAGCAACCCGCTGGGCCGCCACCGACGATGACGAGATCGTGGTCGAAGTCAGTACCGGCTTGTACGGTGGCTTCGTCCACGTTCAGATGTCTCCGTTAATGATGTCTGCGACCCGCTGGCGGTCGAACAGCTGTTCGTCTTCCGGGATATCGTAGGTCCCATCGTCATTGTAGGTCGGGAACGCTCCAAACTGCTCAGGGTAGATCTGCTTTGCCGCCATCTCTATCTGGAAGATATTGTATATCGGGCCCTGCATCGAATCTCCGCCACCGTATAGCCGATCGTTCTGTACCGCGCTCAACTCTGAGCCAACCGGATCGTCTTTGAGTTCGAGCATCGACTGATACCGTTCGTCGAATCCGCCCGTGCCAAAGTTGTGAATGAGAACGTCTGGATCGATTTCAAGCATCGCTTCGAGGTCGTACGTTCCTGCGTCCGATTCGTACGTGCGGTCGCTCTCGGCGAAAACATCTCGTACGCCGAGCGGCCGGTAGTGTGAGACGCCGTATCCCTCGTTGTCGATTTTGTACGGCGAGAACACACCCCAGTCGTTCATCGCAACTAGCGCCACCGTCGGGCGTTCGTCCTCAGGCGGGAGGTTGGCTTCGACAAGTGATACAAGATCGTCACGAACGCGTTTTAACGCCTGCTGCTTCTCGGTCTCACGGAACACCTGTGCAACCTTGTTGTATAACTCCCAAGCAGTGTAGAATTCGTAATTCTCGACGCTTTGATCGACTCGATTGTTGTGCGACCGCGAGAACCGATTCCCGAAGTAGGAAGCCACGTTCTCTTCGATCTCCTCGACATCGTCCTCATCAAAGTCGTAGTACTCGTTATAAATGGAGAACCACGTCGGATCGAGTAAGATGAGGTCGGGATCGACATCATAGATGAGTTCCTTGTTGTCGTAACTGCTCGTCATCCGCGTAGATGGGTCAAATTCGACATCGGGTAACTGGTCGTAATATCCAGTGTAAAGGCGCTCCGTCGGCATTGCGTTAATGGCTTCACCGTAGCCAAAAGCTACCGCCATGTCGACGTAATTTATACTGTAGGTTAGCACCCGATCGGGGACACTGTCGAACTCGACACACCCGACCGGCGATATACACACCTCGTAGGAGGTGTTTTCCTCGGTTGACTCGGTCGACTCACTTGCCGTGGCCGATTCGCTGGTCGACTCGTCACCGCTGCCGCCGGTACAGCCTGCGAGTAGTCCCCCACCGACAACCGACCCGCCGTATTTCACGTAGTCTCGCCGTGTCGGTGCCTCCCGTCGACTCGTCTCGCTCGCGTCGTTATCCCTCATGTTCAGATGTCTCCGTTGATGATGTCTGCAATCCGCTGGCGATCGAACAGCGTGAGAGACTCCGCGTGGAGAGTATCCATCCCGTCCCATTCACCGAAGGCGTTGGGGTAGAACTGCCTCGCCGCTGCCTCCGTCTGGAAGAGGTTGACAATTGGTCCCTGGTAAGAGCCGCCACCGCGATACAGCCGGTCGTTCTGGACGGCCGACAGCTGGCTGCCGACCGGGTCCTCGCGCATAGTCTCCAGTCGGGACTCGAACTCGGCCGCCGAGACGTGCGAGAAGCCGTACTGGAAGACGATGGCGTCGGGGTCGACCTGCAAGAACTGCTCGTAGTCCCACTCGCCGTAGCTTCCGTCGATGTGGTCGTCAAAGGCACCGCGCATTTCGAGGTCGCGGTACTGTTTGTGGTTATTCCCCCCCTGGACGGGATACACGTAGAACGAACCCGCCTCGAAGTCGGAGTTGACCGACACTAATCCGACGGTCAGTCGCTCTTCGGCCGGTGGGAGCGAGTCGTCGATGGTCTCCTGTGCGTCGTCGTGGACCGACGCGAACGCCTCGTAGCGCTCGCGCTCGTCGAAGGCTTCGGCGACGACCCCGAAGGCCTCGTACAGCGAGTAGTACTGGTAGTCGTGCCAGTCGTCACCGCGTCGACGGATGTAGTTGCCGAGAAACGGTCCGACGTTAGCCGCGACCTCGTCGGCATCGTCCTCGGTCCAGTCGTCGTTGAGGATGCCGAGCCAGTTGGGGTCGATCAGGTGGACATCGGAGTCGAGCTCGTAGAAGACCTCCTTGTCGAACTCGCCGCCCTCGGCGATGGCCGTGACGTTCTCCAGCGAGATATCCACGCCCGGCAGCGCGTCGTAGAACGCGGTCGGCATGGTTTCGGGATTCCAGAGTCCTCGGAGGCCGTCGGCCTTGCCCAGGGCGATACCCATGTCGCCGTAAGTGCTGAGGAAGGCCGACCAGGTCTCCGGCGGTTCGTCGAACTCGACGGTTCCCATCGGCTCCATCGTCACTGAGTACGATTCATCAGTTGCGGTATCGGTCTCAGTCGTCGACTCCGCTTCAGTGGTCGACTCCTGACTTGTCTCGCCGGTACAACCCGCGAGCAGCCCGCCCCCGACGACCGCGCCGCCGTACTTGACGTAGTCTCGTCGTGTCGGTGACTCGTATTGAATCGTGTCGTGGTTGTTACTCATTGTTAGATGTCTCCGTTGATGATGTCCGCGACCCGCTGGTGGTCGAACAGTTGTTCTTCGGGTGAGAAGTCGGGATACCGGCCGCCATCGTACGACGGCCATTGGCCGAACCGCTCAGGATAGAGTTCCTTTGCGGCCATTTCTAGCTGGAAGAGATTTAGAATAGGGCCACCATATTGGACCGCTAGCGGGTGTATCCGATCGTTTTGGACTGCCAGAATCTCCTGCGTAACCGGGTCGTTTTTGAGTTCGTTCTTAATTTCGGCCCAATTTCTGCCTTCTCCCATCGAACCAGTGCGTAGAATGACATCCGGGTCGGCAGCGACGAGCGCTTCTCGATCAATCCGTTGGAACTGCTTGAGATCCGGGAAAGCATCATTCGCCCTTAGGGGTCGAGTACTCGCGCGAAAGAACCCTGGCTGGTTCAGGCTGTACGCCCAGATCCCATCCTGTATTCCAGTTCGCGCGATGTTCAGGTATGCCGTCCGTGGCCGTTCTACCTCCGGCGGGAGATTCGACTGGATAGTTGAGACGAGGTTCGAGTGAATCTCTGTAAGTACCTGATACCGTCGCTCCTCCTGGAAAACCTTCGATACCTTCTCGAAGATCTCCCAAAGCGTGTAGTATTGGTAGTCGTCCGTCCACGGCGACGGGGCTTGGCTGTGTTCCCCGCTTAGTGTGTTTCCGAACCAAGGGGCGATGTTCTCTCGGACTTCTTCGGTGTCTGCCACGTCCCAGTTGTCCATCTGTGCCACGACATAGGCCGGATCTGTGAGGTGAATATCGCTGTCTAGATCGTAGAGTCTCTCTTTACCTATGTTCCAAGCGTTGTCTAGGTCCGACCAATCAATAGAAACACCATCTAAACGATCAAGGAATAACCGGTAGCGACTATCGAACTCTGTGGGAGAGTACATCGCATTAATCGCGTCGCCGTATCCGAGTGCGAGCGCCATATCGGCATGATGGACGAGGACGGTGAAGATGCTCTGTGGAGGTTCCTTGAATTCGACCGTCCCGACAGGCGACATATTCACCGAGTAGGACGCATCCTCAGGATTTTCCGTCTCTTCATTCGTCGATCCCTCCGTCGAGGTGTCGGTCTCAGGACTGTCTCCACCCCCATCTCCAGTACACCCGGCGAGCAGTCCCCCGCCGACGACCGTCCCGCCGTACTTCACGTAGTCTCGCCGCGTCGGTGCCTCGTGTGCCGTGTCTTCGTTCGACATACAATTTTAGGCTTACCTAAAATATCTTAAACCCACCGATTGTTAGGTGAACCTAAAGACTACTGTCCGCTGACATCCCCACGGGACGCCCGCTCGACGAACTCCTCGGGCAAGTCGTCGATCTCGCCGGCTTGTACGCCCCAGAGGTTGGCGTATAGCCCGTTCACCGCAAGCAACTCCGCGTGGTTGCCGCGCTCGACGATCCGGCCGTCCTCCAACACGAGGACTGTGTCGGCGTCCCTAATGGTCGACAACCGATGAGCGATGGCGACCGTCGTCCGGTCGGCCGTTAGCCGGTCGAGCGACCGCTGGATGAGGTACTCCGTCTCGGTGTCGACGCTCGCGGTCGCCTCGTCTAGCAGGATAATCGCTGGATCGCGCAGGATGACCCGCGCCAGCGCGATCCGCTGGCGCTGCCCGCCCGAGAGCTTCACGCCGCGCTCACCAACGCGCGTCTCGTAGCCCTTCGAGAGGTCCTGGATGAACTCGTGGGCCTCGGCCGCTTTGGCGGCCTCCCGAACCGCCTCGTCGCCCGCGTCGAACCGGCCGTACCGGATGTTCTCACCGACCGTTCCATCAAAGAGGAACGTGTCTTGACTGACGTAGCCGATGGATTCGCGGAGGTCCGACACATCCACATCGCGCACGTCGTGGCCGTCGACGCGAACTGCCCCCTCATTGACATCGTACAGCCGAAGCAAGAGCTTCGCCACTGTCGACTTTCCGGCCCCGGTCGAACCGACCAGCGCGACCGTCTCACCGGCCTCGACCGCGAAATCGACGCCATCGAGCACCGTCTCCTCGCCTTCGTACCCGAACGTCACGTCGTCGTACTCGATCTGACCGTCGATGTCCTCTAGGGAGACGGGGTTCGGCGCGTTCTCGATCCGGACGGGTACGTCCATCAGCCCGCAGATGCGCTTGCCCGAGGCGCGGGCGTTCTCGTACCAGTCGACGATGCTCGACAGCTGGGCCATCGGTCCCGTCAGCCGCTGGGTGAGCAACATGAACACGACGAAGTCGCCGACGCTGAGCGTCCCCGAAAAGAACAGCGGCGGTCCCGAGAACACCCACAGCCCGCCGATGATGAACGTCGCGAGCAACGCCGTCCCGGTGACCAGTTCCATCCCCGGGCGGTAGAAGTAGCTCAGCTTCAGCACGTCCATCTCGGCGTCGAACACGTCCCGCGAGACGCTGCGGACTCGCTCGTTCTCGTACTCCTCAGTGCTCGCGGTCTTGACGAGTTCGATGCCGCTGAGACCGTTCTCGATGCGGGTGTTCAGGTCGCCAATGACCGAGCGCTGGCGGGTGTAGCGCGGCTCGATGACGCGGACGAACCACCACGTGAACCCCACAAGCAACGGGACTGCCCCTAGTGTCACCAGCGCGAGCTGGGTGTTCGTGTACAGCAACGCCGCGGTGACGCCGAGGACGATCACGCCGACCCGAACCGCGTCCCCCAGCGCGTTGTCGAAAAAGACCTCCAGGTTCCCGGTGTCGTTGTTGAGGATCGACATTACCTCACCGGTCTCCTTGTTGTCAAAGAAGGTCATGTCCAGCCGCTGCATCTTCTCGTATGTGTCGACGCGGATCGCGTACATCACGCCGTGGGCGAAGAAGTTGATCGAGACGCCGCGGATCCACTGGAGGACCGCCCCACCGAGCAGCGCCGCGCTGATAATTCCCGTCGACAGCCAGAACTGGTCGGTCCGATCGTCGGGCAGCCACGGCTCCGGCACTAACGGGAGCGCGTACGCGCTCTCCTGGGTGAATACGGCGTCGATGGTCGTCCCGAGCACGATCGGCGTCACCAGTAGCGCGGCGTAGGTGAACACGCTCGTGACGAGGCCGATAACGAGCCAGCGTTGCTCGCCGCGACCATACTGTTTGAACAGCCGCCAGAGCGGCTTCTCGGCGCGGTCGCGGTAGGCGTCCAGCTCCGTCTCGAACACCTCCTCGTCGCCCATCACTCTGCCTCGGACGCGTGAGCCGGCGTAGTCTCGGTGTTCCCCGACGCGTCCTTGTCATCGTCGTGCCGGGCCCGAATCGGCGTGACCCGCGGCCCGCGTTCGGTGATATCGACCTCGGCGTCGATCTCGAACACGTCCGCGAGCAGTTCCTCGGTGACGACCTCCTCGGGCGTCCCCCGCGCCTGGATCGCGCCCTCTTTGAGCGCAACCATCTCGTCGGCCAGCCGCGCTGCCTGTTCGATGTCGTGGAGCACGACCACGACGGTGATGTCGCTCTCGTCGCGCAGCGTCTCGACGATCTCCATGACCTCCAGCTGGTGGTGGAGGTCAAGGAACGTGGTCGGTTCGTCGAGCAGCAACACGTCGGTGTCTTGGGCGAGCACCATCGCGACCCACGCCAGCTGTTTCTGCCCGCCTGAGAGGCTGCCGACCTCGCGGTCGCGGAGGTGACCACAGCCGGCGAGGTCGATGGCTCGGTCGACCGCGTCCACGTCTTCCTCGGTGGTGGTCTCGAAGAACCCCCGGTGGGGGTATCGGCCGTGGTAGACGAGGTCCTCAACCGTGATCGACTCCGGCGACATGCTCTCTTGAGAAAGCAGCCCAAGTTTGCGAGCCAGCTCTTTCGTCCCCATCGAGTGGACGTCCCGACCGTCCAGTACCACGGAGCCGTCGTCGGGCGTGAGCTGCTTTGCGAGCCCCTTCAACAGGGTGCTCTTGCCGGAGCCGTTCGGCCCGACCAGCGCGGTGACGGCACCTGGCGTCGCGACGAGCCGCTCGCCGTCGATGACCGGCTCCTCCATCGAGGGGTATCGGAGGACAAGGTCCTCACCGGACAGCTCACTGGCCGGCTCCGAGCCGGTATCGTCGGCTGGCGATTCATCTGTAACTGCTCTCTCGGTGCCGTTCCGTTGTTGTGCCTCGGTAGTGTTGCGTGCCATCTCAGATCTCCCCCATATTCTCCTTTTTTCGCATCAGGTACAGGAAGTACGGCCCGCCGACGAGCCCGGTGACGATGCCGACGGGGATCTGGACCGGGTTGAGCGCGAGTCGCGCGCCCACGTCTGCGCCGACCATCAACGCCGGGCCGACGAACAGGCAGCCGATAATCACTTTCTTGTAGTCGCTGCCGACCAGGTTCCGCACCATGTGCGGGACGATGAGGCCGACGAAGCCGACGATACCCGCGACGGCGATGCTCGCCGCGGCCGCGAGCACGGCGACACCAGAGAGTGCAAAGCGCACCTTCTCGATGGACATCCCGAGTGACTTCGCGGTCTGCTCGCCCAGCAGCATCACGTTACACTGTCGTGCGCCGGCGATCGCCAGCAGAATGGCGACGAACGACCACGGCAACGCCATCCGTACTTGCTCCCAGTCGGTCCCCGTCAGCGAGCCTGTCGTCCACGCGATCGCCGACTGGACGATGCCGATGTCGTCGGCGAAAAAGAACAGCGCCGTCTGGACGCTGCCGAAGACGGTGCCGACGATCACGCCCGCGAGGACGAGCCTGACCGGTGAGGTACCGTTCTTCCACGCGATGACGTAGACGATCAGGAACGCGACCGCGCCACCGAGGGCAGCGATGAGCGGCAGGAATGCTGCTAGTCCGCCGAACACGACGAGCACGAGCAGGATCATCAGCCCGGCACCGGAGGAGACGCCGAGAATGAACGGGCTCGCCAGTTCGTTGCGAGTGATCGCTTGGAAGATAGCGCCGGAGACGCCGAGATTCATCCCGACGATAGCCCCGACGAATACTCGGGGTAAGCGAATGTTCCAGACGATGAGGCTCTCTTTGCCCATTTCCGGCATCTCGCCGCCCAACAGGAACGCGTTCCACGCCTGCTGGTTGAAGATCACGTCGGGGTTGAACACGGCCGCCCACGCTTGGCCAATGCTCATCGTGTAGGCACCGAAGCTCACCTGGACAAGCCCGGCAAAGACGATGACGACAAGACTACCGATCGCGGTTGTCACTAGTTTCGGGTCCAAAAGCCAGACGAACCGGCGGGTGTCGCGGGTACTGCTCGACTGGTCGGTCTCGGTGGCGGGTTCACCGCTCATCGGTGTCCCCCTGCTTCCACGAGTCTGTAGTCGGTCACGTACGTCTCGATCGCATCGTCGTCGAGTGCGTCGAGCAGTAAGTCCGATCCGAGTTCGTCAACGGCGCTTTTGACGTTGACTCCGTCGAACTCATTTTCGACGTCGTCTATGAGCATGTACTTTAGGCTCACCTAAATACTCTAAAACCTTCCGGATTTTAGGCCAGCCAAACACCCAGTCAGCGCGGTGCGCCACACCGCGGACACATCGGTGGTCCGCCTTCCGGAACCGCAAGTCCACAGTGTGGACACTCGTCGCCGTCAGGTGTCGTCATCGCGTCGACGACCGCCTCGGTTCCGCTCTGGAGTGAGTCGAGTGTCCCTACGTTGGCGGTTCTGTCGACCGATTGCTCCGTCCCTGCGGCCCGAGAGAACGCGAGACGAGAGCGAACGAACTCGGCGGCCTCGTCTCCATCGACATCGATCTCGTCGGGCACGGCCACGCCCTCACCGTTGACGCCTTCCAGTAGCCCCAGCGCCTCGGCGGCCCGACCGCGAGTGTACGGGTTCTCGTCTGTATCCGACAGCCGACCCGCGAGGGCGTCACGGCCGTCCGCGAGCTTCCCCGGGTGCTCACAGCCGACCGCCGCCAACGCCGTACAGAGGTGATACCGGACCAGCTCTCCGTCGTCGTCGAGGTGCTCTGCGAGCGACTCGACCTGATGGCGAAGCCGGCTCGGGTCGCCCAGGGCGACACACTCTAGCGCCTTCGCGAGTTTCTCCTTGACCTCCGGTTCATCGAACGAGAGGCCGATACGGAAGTCCGCGAGGATTGCTGGGTCACTGACCGCTTCGGGATGCTCGCGGCCGACGTAGCCGAGAGCCTCGGCGCACCGCGCCCGGACGTAGTAGAACTCCTCGTCGTCGGCGAGTCGGTCAGCGAGCGCGTCGACGACCGGACGGGCGACTGCCGGTTCCGTCCGGGCGAGTGTGACGAACAGCTTCGCGGTCGTCAGCCTAATCGCCCGGTCTTCGTCGGTCAGGAACGTTGTGAGCTGGGCTGCCAGCCCGTCGAATTGTCCTGGATTCGCTTCGGCGTGGCTTCGAACTGTCTGTAGGGTACGTTTACGGGTCTCAGTGTCTGCTGTACTGAGGTCGTTCAGCCACGTCACCGCCTCCTCGAAAGCGTCCTCACTGAGGAGCGAAAACAGTTGATCTGGTGACGGCGGCTGGTCAGAGGATGTCATTGGTCTCGTCGATATGCGATTGGGTTTCGCAACTAGTGGCTTCAATCCGGTGGTTCACCACGGGCAGATACATTCCCCAATTTCACTCGGATTCCCGGGAACGACATCGAAACTATTCTTTTTATACATACGCCTCAAACCCTTCGCCGAACAGCAGAAAGTAGCCAGTGCCGATGACGCCGATGACTGCGACCTGCTTGATCGTTTCTCCGACGGTGACGTAGATGCCCTACACTACGCAGTCGTCGAATTCGAAGCAGCACTCTCGGTTGCAGTCGAGGAAGACAGCAGTGGAGACACGTTTCGGGACGTGTTCTGGCCATACTACGAGCGCGTCAGCAACGAACTCGACGATGCAGCGAGAGTACACGGTTGGCCATTCCTTGCGGATGTAATCGATGCGCATGAGCCCACTGAGGGGGATGAATTCCCTCTCGTCACGCCCGCAATAGCAAACGCTGTCGGGCGATACCTCATTCGAACGCGGATAACCGATGGTGTCGAGGCGATTCCGGTCAAGGCACTCGAATACCTGAACACTGTCGCGGTCAACGCCCCCGAAAGCGACGACATCGCGCGCGAGGAAGTCATGCCTATGGGTGGGGAATCGGACATCCAAACCACTCGGTCATCGACCAGCTCCACGCCCGTACGACGGAAGACATCTTCTCGGTCAACCCAACAGTCGAACACGCCTTCTACGCTGACCAGTACGCTGCTGTCGACCTGCTCGAACAGCTGGTACGAGACGAATCGATCGATGGGACGCTTCCTCGCGTCACCCGTGACGATATGCCATATCGTCACTACCTGCTCGACTGCGTCTACGGACTGAAAACAGACGACTACTGGCCGGGGATGCCACGGTACTACAACTGGTACGATGAGTTCGAGTATGCCTTCGAACTCGACGAGACAGTCGAACAGCGCATCTGCGACCTCGTCGAAGAGATGGGCTTCGATGCCGATCTCTCGAATGATTGGACGTTCCGCGATCTCGGTATTTGAGGGAATTAGGCTTTGTTGAAATCCTCAGTAGGTGATATATTCTGAGTTGATTGCGGTCAATACACAGACGTACTGAACAGGTGATTCACCCGATTACTAGCGTCGAAAGAAAGGCACACATCGGTTCTACCCTCCGAAGCTGTGGCCGTATACATTGAGATAGTTAGTCTCAACCTCCGAGACCCCGGTGGGTGGAGAACGCTTTTGTATGAAACTTCCCTACCCTGTTTCACAATGACTGAGGACAACACAAACGGCGACGCCGACGATAATGGTGATAGTTCCTCTGACAGACAGGAAGCACTCGGCGGAACAATGCAGAAAGGATTTACAGGCGATGAGGACGGAGAAATTGGCTCAGAAGGTGGCTATGGCTTCATTCGGCCCTCCGCGGAGGATTCCAGTTCTGAAGGTGGCTCTAATTCCGATTCCGGTTCGGAGTAGAGACATAGATGCTTACCGGAACAGTTCAGGATCTATTTCTCGCTCTCGTTGTCGTTGTTCCGGGATTCATTACGACACAGGTCGCGGTGTCCCTCGGTGTTTTTCGGACCGATCTCTCAAAGTGGCGAATCCTGATTACCAGCCTTACTGCGAGTCTCGTCGTTGTAACACTGTTTCTTGCGGGACTTGAAGCCACAGGAGGGGCAGCAGTCACGCAACCTCAAGAAGTTGGAGATGTGTTCTTCACGCCCGTATTTCGTCCACTACGCGTTCTCTCACTGCTCCTTTTTTCTGGGGCAATTGGGTTTGTTGGTGGCGTCGGGCTTGCGCTCGACCTCCCGAAACGAACCCGAGATGGATTGTGGTCGGTACTGCCGTCGTCAAGTCGGCGAAATTTCCACGAGCCGTGGGAGGGGACACTTAGTGAAGCCGCTCGTGTTCAAATTCTTACGTCCGATGGAGCAATCGCCGTCGGAACAATATATCAGTGGAGTGACGACGGGAAGCAGCGACAGATTGCACTAAAAAATGTAGAGTGGCGCAAGCCCGGAATGGACGGTTTTAGGAGCTCAGGAACAGATATTGAACTGTTTTTCGGTGACGACATTCGGCAGGTAACCGTTATCGATACGAAAGAAACTGCTCTCGAAAGACGCCGCGAAAAAGAAGGCGACGAGAGTACGGAAGATCCACCCTCAGAGAGTGATACAGAAGAGGAATCCGCGGGTAGGCTCAAATCACTCCTCAATCATTAGATCAGGAATATTGATCGCGTCGGGACGTTCCAGATCCCACCCGTGGCGGCCAGCCGATTGTACGACAGGGCGGAGAAGCTCATTTATTGATTCAACATGGCCCTCGTACAGCTCGTGGTTATTTTTTGGAACATCCATGGAGACAGTTCTCGTCGGGATCTCATCATCAGTGATGGGTGCAGGCCTCCCCGAGCAAGTGATAAGGGCATCATTAAATCCGCGGTAGGTGGCAGTCGCCAGCAGCTCGCAACCGTCCGAATGGACAGACAATAGTCCAAGGAGAGTAGCAAGGTTCTGTTCAAGCTGTTCAACGAAGCTATTTCCGTCGAATATCCGACCTCGGTTCGATTGCTCTGTTACCCACGTTGTATCAAGCTCGAAGACCAGATTCTCAAACAATATAAGCCGTTCAGTACCGCTCTTGTAATCTGCTGTTGCTGTATTCACCGTCTCGATTCTACCCGGTTTCATTTTTCCATATTTGCCTGTCTGTCCGCCATAGGGCCGCAGATAGGCTTCTCGGTCGAATAACTCCGAAGCAGAGAAACGGATGGCATCTTCGGAAAACGCTCGTTCAGGTACAAAATGGACGACTATGCGGGGTAAATCGCCATTCTCGCTGTCTGCGTTATTACTGGGCGCTTCGTTATCGACACGGCGTTCGTGAAACGCAGCAAGTCGGTCGGCAGTATTTCGATACTCATTCCGGATTTGCCGGATCGGACAACGGTGAACAAACATTGTTATGGAATTCAGTTCAGATAGTAATTAAATTATCATATTCGTTGGGGGAGGGGGGTAGTCGCAGTTCAGGACACCGACCACTTCCACTTTCACCGCCCGGCCGTAGCTCACCTCTTTTATAGACCTGTTTATTGTCGGATCCATGAACGCACGACGACGACCGACCACCGATCTTCCCGATCTCATTCTGGGCGTCACGCTCGTCGACGTCGGCGTGGGTCGAAGATGTCCAGGGCAAGGCACTCCGAGTGTTCGACGAAACGCGGTCGCCGGAGGCCGTGAGTGACGTGCTTCGCCGCCGGCTTCGTGAGTTACGAGAGCACGAGGTGGACGCCGGCGAGCTGATCGTCGACAATCGGGTCTCGAAGGACGTGGATGACTACTCGATGGAGACGCTTACCGTCGCCGCCCTGAAGCGGGTACAGATTCAGGGGGACAGCTTGTCGCCGGGACAGCAAGTTCGGTACGTCGTCGTCGACGCGGACGCACACGGCGCTGTGCGGGTCCGGCTGGAGTTCGAGGACCTCGGGCGGTATGATACAGCGTGGTACGAGGACGCCGCCGTGCGCGCCGTCGAGAGCGTACTAGCTCCGGTTGGGTGGCGCGAGGGTGAGATCCGGCAGTATCTATCTGAGACGACAGACGAGACGTTAGCGGGATTCGTGGAGGGATAGTAGGTTTCTTTTGACAAGTGCGTGTGTCTGGAATATGGCTTCTACCTCAGAGGGACCCGTCGGCTCGAAGTTACTCCATTCGAGTGGCGTGAGGAGGATTCTAATAGCGATCACGTTCGCAATATCTGTTAGTGCGATCATTGCTACACTCTTCGGTATATTCGAGCAGGCTGGCCAGTTAGCCGCGGTTGCCTCAGCATTTGCAACGATCTTACTCGTGTCGTTAACTGCCCAATACGCTCAAATGACTCAACGGCTCGCTGAGGAAGCAGAGTCCGACAGGGAACAGCGAAAAGAATTCCGTAAAGAGGAGCAGGAAAGAGAGATCATGGCACTAAGACGGGGTTTACATGAAGAAATCGGAAAAGTGCGTACGTACGAAGATTATGTCGAGAAGTATGAAACTGGTATGAGTATATTTCAGATTCCCGCCCCCAACACAGTGTATGAATCGAATGCAGGTAGAATCGGGTTGCTGGAGGACGAAGAAGTGGATTTGATTGTAGAGTACTATACCCGATTAGACCATATTCAGACAGAAATTGAAACGCAACGGAAGTTAGATACAACGTTTGAGATGGGGCTGGCAAGAGAGTTCTATGAACGATATGAGGGGATTCTGAACTACCTTGCCCGAAAACTAACGGGAGGTAGATACGGACAACCTACAAGTAAAAATCGAGAAAAGCGAATCCGTAGACTCTTTAAGGACCTCGTAACAGCTCAATCTGCCGCTTTAGAAGCGATTGAGTCAAATTTAGACACAGAATCTGAGTGAATACTACTCATCACTACCCACTCGTTGCCTGAGATATAATCGTTATCGGCGTTTGTTCGAATGGGGTCAAGCATGGTAGGCAGTCGCGGTCCGTGCGGTCGGATCGGGTGTTTCAGAAACGGAGTAACCAATGAGCCATTAAATACCACTTGTGACTATTCTATATGTTGGGATAGATATATTATCTATGCCCGTATGAGAGATAGCATGGACGAAGCGATCGCGGCGTTCACCATGAAGTACGCTCCGTCAATAAAGAACGCAGAGTGGCATCAACGGTCATTAAAACGAGCAATTGACTCGATACAGAGGGAATCACCCGAGTGGTATACAGTAATGATCGAGGATGGTCGGTTCGGAGGAGCAATCGGGATGCCGATATACGCTTCAGCGCTCGGGCAGTACGGATACGATACTAATTTTGAGTTTAATCCAACAACGCAACCAGAACTCCTCGACGACTTTGACGAAGCCAACGCGCTTTGTGAAGAGGTTGCCAGCCGATGGAAGACAAATCTCATCGACGTGATCAGCAGCGACCAAGAAGCGTCGATGTTCTCGCCAAAAGAGTACGCTGTCTTCATCGGAAGCCGGAATCCCAAACTCAGTGAGAAAGAAGTTGCCGATGCGCTTGGTATTGCAGTCGGGACATACCGCGGGAAGGTCGGGCGTGTTCGAAAAAAAGTCCAGACAGCTCGTGCGACGCTCGCGGACGTTGAAATCACAGAGAAAAGCGACGCATGGGGAAGAGCCTCATACTCTGCGTCTTCATCTGTCCTATCTCGTGTCGACGAATCGCAACTGCCGGTCGACGCCAAAGGGATCCGGCGGGTTCCAGATCACGAAGTTCCGGTTGAGCTACTCTTAGAAGACCCGTAGAGTACAGATCGATTTCTCGGTACAGACCCATCAGTTTAAAAATCCGTAATAAGACACGACTGGTTGTAGGTGGAGACGCCCTACGTGGCGCGCTCCACTACCGCACCCCGACGAGCCGCGCGGCCAACATGACTATCTCGGCCGTCATCTTGATCGTCCGCAGCACGTCGAGGGTGTGCGGAGACCCATCGTCTCCGTCCGACTTGTCGTCGTCGGCGTCGGCATCGGTAGCCGACTCGCTATCGGTGGGCGTATCGCTCATGAAGACCGCAAGCACGAGGAACCGGAACGAACCGTGGTTGTAGGTGGAGACGCTCCGTTCCTCGTGAGATAGACAACGGGGATTGTACGGATATATGCTCAATTAGGGTGGCTGTGAACCGATCAAGCCAAGATCGATTTCAGGGTCGACGCTCCAAAATCCGATTCTCACTCACCGGCCCACTCCTCGGGGAACGTACCCGGAAGCGCGTGGTCCGGAAACGTATCAGCGAGTATTTGCTTGATTTCACGCTCAGTATCTTTGTTGATGATGTCTCGATTGATAAAAGCGAACGTAGCCATCCCGATGTTGTGAGGGCTTGCGCCCGTCGTCTTTCGATCGATCCGTCTTAGCCGCTGTTTGAGCTGATCCGGGCCAAGATCCTCGTACACGAACTCACGGAGAGCAGATTGAGTTAGATTTCGTACTTTTCCCATACTTGTACCTAAGATTCGTCCACCGAGAGATCAGGTAATCCAAGCGAGCCGGGGATCTCCATCGGGAAGTCTTTCCGATCCACAGAATGGAACAGCGGACGAAAGAGTTCTTTCACACGCTCTTCGCGGAGATTGTAGGTGTCAGCATCCTCCCCGTTTTCAGGGTTGTGGGATGGAAATGAGAGAACTGGTGTTTGAACGTGGTTGTGTGTCACCGGAGATGTCGGGAAATCTATTTTCAACTTTGAGCCGTCAAATCCGACGTACGTTGCTGTCACGAGAACGTTCTGATCTTGATGTCGCTCCGCAAGTAGCGAGAGGACGGTTGCCAAATTACCCGTGATCGAGTCGACAAGAGAATTGTGGGAGATGATAGTTTCATCGGTCTTTGTGTACGTCGCTCGTGCCGTGATGATTTCAACGACAGCATTTTCGTACAGGCTAATTTTCCTGCCGCCTTCGCCGTGCTGTGGAGCTGGATCAGTAGTCGATTCAACCCCACCGGGCATCATATCTGGACGAGTTGGACGCGGAGAACCGGAATGGAGACGAACACCTCTTTCAAGTAAGTCAGGTACCGAAAACCTCGTTGCAGCTTTCGAGAACGCTAATTGTGGAGCAATATGGATAACTGCAAGCGGGTAGTCCTCTTCCGATCTCACGCCATGGTCAGGGTCGACCCGTTGTTCATGGAACGCTGCAAATCGGCCAGTGTTATCTAAGCTTTTCTCCCAGAGACCTCGGATAGGCTGTCTGTGAGGATACACAAGTAGTCATCATGGGAGTATTCGAATAAGTGATAGCCGTATGGTGAAATTAAACGCGCAGATACCCCGCTCCAATCGACCTACTACAGGGTCTCGTTCTGCCACTCGTTGGTTATCGGGTGGCCGTACTCGTCTGGGTGAAATCGCCCCGTTCGCATGACCCAGTACGAGCCGCTCGCTTCGAGGGCGTCCTCGCGAGCGAGCGCGTCGTCGAGGAGGTCATCGACAGTGTCCGGGTCGATCGCGCGCTCGGCGTCGCCAGCCAGCTCGCGAAGCTCCTTGCGGGACGCACCGGGGTGAGCGGCGATCACATTGAGGAGCGCGTCGTACTCACTCATCAGCAGCGGTATCGAGCGCCTGCGTCCGACGCGTCTCCAATAGCTCGTGTTTGCCGACCGAGGCATCGGCCGGGGCCATGACCAGAAAGCCGGGGGCGGCGTGGCACGGGAGGGCGTCGCCAGCGTTGAAGGCGGTTCCGGTCGCCGGCACCTGGACGCGGTAGCCGTTCCCCGAGTGCTGGATTCGCGTGTCGATCCCGCGATGGATCGACTCGGTCTCTTGCGCCGCGAGCGCGACCAGTTCGGCGCGGTCGGCTATCGGGACGCACTCCGTATCGCGGCCGATCACGAGGATTAGGTCGGCGAAGCCGTACGCGACGACGTCCGAGCGGGAGGTCGTCTCGCCGTCGGCGTCCTCCTCGATGAGTCCGGCGCTCCGAACGGGTTTCGTGACTTGGAGCGCGAGACCGTCGCCGGTGGGCGTCAGTTGGTTGGGCATCTACTCATCGACCTCCTGAATCGTTGCGACTGTTCCGAGGACGGGATACTCCCACTGGACAAGCTCGTCGTCTTCGACGTGCTGGACCGCAGCGTGTAGCACCGGCGTTCCCCAGCCGTCGTCCGTCTCGACAGTCTGTATCTCACCCTGAACTGTCGGGTGGCGGTCATCGTCGACGGCGACCTCGGGAAGCTCGGAAAACTCGATGTTCTGTTGGAAGTTCCCGGTACCGTGGATGTCGGCAGGCTCGTACTCGGAACCGACAGCCGTCACCTCGAATGTCCGCTCGTCGTCGAGTGCGAGGCGGTACGTTCGGGACTCAATTCGGTTCTCGAACAGCGTTTCGGCGACATCGTCGCGCTCAATGCCGCGCGTCTCGACGCGATACACGTAGCCGATCTCAGGTGGACCGTGAATGTCCTCGATAGCGTCCCACCACCGGTCAGCGGTCCTGAATCCCGAGTGCCGCGCCCACTCGTCGCGAAGCGACCCGGCGTCGGGATCATCGAACGAGGCGATCAGTTCGACGGTCACGTCGACGAGCTTCTCGCCGGTCCGCGTGGCCCGTGCCCATGTGTCGCCGGTGGTTCGGTCACTCGTTCGGAAGGTGTAGACCTCTCCTTCTTCGAGGAGTTGCCCGCAGGCGGTTGGGTCACCAAAGATGATCGGGCCGACGTGGTTACTCGTCATCGATACAACTTCCGTGTCCGCCAGTGGTCTTGTCCATGCCTGGTCACCTGCGCGCCGCGGGTCTCCCCGCTGCGCTTGCTTGTTACTATAGTATAGTAATCTAAAGTGTCCCGAAGAGAGCTACTGGTGTCCGGCCAGCTGTTTTCCACACTCTTAGTTCTAGTGACAGGTATGAGCGATTACAAGGCGTCGACGGAGAAGCTGCTCACCGAAGTCGTGGAGGAATCATCAAGCACAACCGCGGGAAGCCGAATATCGGCGTCGTCCTCTCACATGCGGATCGCGACACGGAGGGTTTAGGCGACGCGCTCGATCAGCACGTCGAAGAGGGCCAGACCGTCGAACACAACGGCGGGTACTGGTTGCCCGAGAACCCCCCCCGACGACGCGTAATCACACCAGTTCTGTTGTTAGCCTGAGCGAGTGAAATAGACAGACTTCATTTGCTCAATACAGGTGGATGATGTAGCGCAGTAGATCAGAATCTGCCAGATACCTGGCAAGACCACCGTACAAGATACGGAGGGTGTATGCGGCACACGACCGGATTTCGTTTCTGGATTATGTATGAATCAAGAACGGGCACTTGACCCACTACCTTGTTCATGAATATATTCTGCGACAGTGTAGCAATCAACTATCGCAATAGATGCAACTAGGCACTGGTATTGATCGGAAAACGCATCCATGGATAAAAAGACATCATTCTCTTCCTGTTCCTGCGTTGTTGGAGGAGAAATAGGGCTTTCCACTAATCCTCGCTCAAAATTAAAATGAATGATATTGTTTCGAATATTTACGATTCTATCAGCAGCTTCTGAAACCTCGCCATTATGAGGTACAATATCACCGTGACGAGCTTTTGAGACAGCTTCATCTAATGTTATTTTCCAAGGATTATGATCTACCTCCTCCTTCTCAATTTCGTGTTTCAACACGGCTTCTAAAGCAGCAGAAATCGTAATCGTAGCAGCGTAATAATTTCCAGCAATATACGAGGAGGTTGCTTCACCCCAAGCGCGGAAGATAGTCTGATTTATGTATATCATTTTACGCCGACGATTTGTGTTTCCATAGGCATCCTCTTCATCATACGGTGCCCTGAATGTCCGAGTACCGGGCCCTAATTTATGAATGAACTCTTGGCGGTCTAACTGGTCTTCGAGATCAATCAAAACGTTTCGAACTAATCCGAACTGATGCCTTTCTATATTTTCCTCGCCTGCTCTCTCAATTGCTTCATCAATTTCATTGAGAAACTTGACTACCTCCTCTCGGAGTTCTTGTAAATATTCTTCATCGGTTGGAATACCCATCTTGGTATGATATTTTGGATTTGGCTATAAGAGAGTTATTGAGACGTAGAGAGCGGTCATTTCAGGAGATACAGTGACCGGTGAGATCTGCTACCAATCAATGGATCATCAGAATTGGCGTGTAACATACAGCAGGTCGGTTCAGTTATCGACGGGATGTTGGTCGGTTGTTTGGCAACGTACACTGGAGAAAACGACCGGGAAGCAGCAACCCAGACAATACCGCTATCTTCCGGCTAGGTACCGCTCGTAGCCATATCCACCGATCACACCCAGCGGAGCGATGAGAATGGCACTAAACAAACTCCCCCAGAAAGCGATTACAGCAAAAGTGACGATGAACTCTGAGACGACATCACTGAGTGCTCCAACCGAAAGCGCCCGTAGAGAGCGCAGAACACCTTGCAAAACCCCGAGTACAACCAGTGTCCCAAGTGCCGAAACGATGCCTGCCAAGGCACCGCGGACTGGTGCCGGCTTATCAGGTAGCATCACACGCCACACGACGGTTGCTACACAGACGGCGATAATCGGGACGGGAAATGCCGAAAAGTTGACGAACATGGTAGTGGCGATAACTCCCTGAGGCCTGTTGCCCTCTCCCAAGACCCAGCCGTTAAACAGAACAAGACCAAGCACCGCGGCACCACCCGCCACTATGCCCGCACCGACATCTCTTCGAGACACTCCGAGATAATCGATTAGATCCCAATTCATAACACACATTCCTTCACACACAGGTATAGTTCCATCCACACGATCCCAGATATCAGCCGCTCATCGTCTGGACCGTTGAATTTCTCAATTCAGAGACCGATGAACTCTGTCCATCTTGTAGGGCTTTCAGAACAGATCCGAGAACTGGTAGGTGTCTCAGCGATTCGTCCGCAGTTCTCATTGACCGGCTGTTTCAGACGAGAAACTGTCTGAAGAATAGGGTTTCAACAGAGTCTGTGTGTGTTAAGTTTGAAGTAGTCACTGGGGTTCGGAACCAGTGATGTTCTGGACATCAGACGTTATCTCCTGCCGTCCAATATGTGTGACCCGGTAGAACGTTTGTCGACCATCTCCATCTTCTGGAGCTCCAACGCGAGCGATCAAGCCAGCATCAACGAGCTCTCCGAGGTGGTGAGTAAGGTCAAATCCAGGATCGTCAACAGCCTTAGCGAGTTCTTTCCGTGCGACTTCCTCACGATCCCACAGGTAGTACAGGATAGCATATCGTCGACCATCACCCAGCGCTGCTTTCCGTGCGATATGATCCGTGAGCGTCCCCATACTACCGCTGAACAGCTGCTCGTCCACGTACTGTTCAAGACCGTCCTCATCAGAGTCGGTCGTCGTGGAAGTGGAATCCGAGGACATCGTTATTTGCGCGTACAGCGTGGATACATATGAATCTGCCGACTATAATGAATAATTTCTTTGCTTTTAGTTGACAGTATGGGTCCGTCGCAGGAATAACCACGCTTTTGCCGAGACAGGGTTACCTGTGAGATAATGTTTGATGGCGATACGAATTTTCGATATAACGATCGCCCGATCTCTGATATACTCGCAGAACAAGCGCCCACGGCCCCAAAGTTGGGCCCGCATAACGACTTCACGGTCTACGTGATGGGGCCGTATACTGCGTTCAACGCGGAGAAGGCCTACGACGACGCTGACAAACTCCGTACTCCCTTCCAGGATGATCCCCTCTTCGATCCGGGTAAGCACATTGATGCTGCCGGAAATAGCAATATGGAAGAAGTACTCCGGGATTTCTGCGAGGAACTCAGACACGAGCACAACTGCCGTGCATTCATCGCCACCGACATCGACATCCCCACGCATCAACAAGCCAAGGAACGGAATGAGAACCGAGGCGAAGACGAACCGGAAATTGCGGGGATGGATCCCCTTGCCCAATCAGTGGCATTCGCAGCGCACAGCGATGCCGTGCTCTTCTTATTCACCAGTGGGGGATTGACAACCGGCGTCGGAGCCGAGACAGGTGGGATCTTGGGTGAGTTCCATCTCCGACGGGGGAACCCCGCTACAACTCACAAGCCGGGCCAGCGGGTTTCGATCTACGCTGACGAGACATTCGGAAGTGCCACGATTGACGAGTTGCCAAAAGGATACAATATCCAGTACGATCGATTTGATTCAAAAGAAGAACTACACACGTCTGTTCGACGCTGGTTCGATAATCTCATCCGTGAAACCCGAGATACGGACCTTTCTGTGTTTCTTCCCGGCGAAACATACTCGTCTGAAACCAATGAGTAAGGCTCCATGGACAGTATTGTCTGAACTGCTCTGCTACTCATAGGGATTAACAGAAGAGTCCGTACATCCGAATCAACTGCTCTCGAATCACTGGCATAACTGCTGTGACTGATACACAGCGCGAATCGCTCACCGGACTTTCAGTAGAAAATGAGTGCTGATTTGGCCAATTCAATACGTGAAACGATTACGACCATCGCAAGACGACACTGGTGTTCTACAGATCGTCTCGATTGAATGTGTACTGCCCGTATTCTGGTCGGTCGAATCCCGGAAGGTCGTCATAGAGGCGTTCAACCGTTGATGCCCATAGTGCTTCGGCAGAATCGTACGCTTCCGGATGCCGGTCGAACAGTCGCTGTCGTAAATCGCTTGCCTTGAGCGGTCCTTGCCCATCTAAAATCCTAGCAGCGTCCAGCAAGACAGTGCGAGCGTTATCACTCTGTGGACCGTCACTCTCAAGCCAGTGCTCAAATTCGGCAAGATCTGCGTTACCCTCCTCCGATTGAGGGCCACCGCCGGATTGTTCTTCGGTAGTCGATTCTCCAGCTGTAGACGGAGTCTCCGATGTTGAATTCACAGGAGATGTAGATGAGTCTCCGCCTCTAGAAGCGGTTTCCCCCTCCAACTCAGTTACCCGTTGCGTGAGTATTTCAACTCGTTCGGTAAGCTCGCCGACGGTTTGGTCAATTTCTTCGATCTGTTCAGCCTCAGGTGGTGCTGTCGATCCCTCTATGGCCGCCAGTTGACTGAGGTCAGGGCGATTGAACAGAAGATGGCGGATGTATTCTGAGCGGGTACTGAATCCGGCTTCGTCCGATTCAGCATCCAACTCTTCGAGGAGGTCGGATGGTAGTCGAAGTGTAATTGGTTCCATGTCGTATCAATTACGGTGGTGGTGGTCCTGCTTGCTCATAGTAATTTGTAGTCGTTTCGGCATTGGATAGGGTACGCTTGTTTCTCGTAATGGATCCAATGTCGAACCGAATACAAGAGTGGATTACTACGTAACCGGCTGGAATTTGGCATATCTCCTCATGTTTTGTTAGACATTCGTTGTGAGAAAAAGAAGTCGTGAACGTTTCGTGTCGTTCGCAACTTAACGAAAAGGTTGGAAGTTGAGACTACAGCGGGTTTAGCGGGTGTGGGATGCGTGATTTCGACTGAATCGGTACACGGATACCGGTTGAGCGATGCCTCTGAAGCGTTCTCGTGTCGGTCATCAAACTATTTTGGGAACTGACCGAGTATCACGAGAGCGCTGCCGCTCACGAGTCGGGGCACCCTCTGAGTCTTAGATGGTCGCTACCCGATCCCTGTCTCCTGCCGGAGTAATGTCAGCGTGTTCTGCGCCGTTACAACGGGTTCACGGTCGTACACACCACCCATCTCACACTGGAACAGCATGTCGATCCCCCGCCAGATCGAGTACAGGAGACACGCAAACGCGAAATAGAAAAATCGCAGCACGAAATCTTTCGACGTTGTCGCTGCCATGAACCGCTTGATCGACTTGTAGCCGCGCTCAATGTCCCAGCGTTTCCCATATTCTGTGATTGCGCTGGGGTTGCCGTTGGTCATGAACACGGCGTACTGCCCGTAATCCGTCCGGTCTGAGTTCTTCTTCCGACGGTACTGGAGCGTCGTCTCGTGCCACTCGTTGTTACCAAGGTGGAGTTTGCGGTCGGTGACGTAGCGGTCTTGGTCGCGCTGAAGCAATCGTTTGGCCTGAGCTTTCTCGCTGGTGTGCATCCGCTTTGGTACGACATATGTGACCCCCCGGTCGGCTATCGCTTCGAGAATCTGCTGGCTGTCGAACTCCCGGTCCATGAACACGCGGTCAACGTTGACGAGCCCCATTGCCGAATCGAGGAGGTCTTCGACGATCTCTAAGCGGGTGTCACCCTTCCGGATGGGACGTGCGTCGAGAACCAGTGGGACAGAATCACCGATAAGCTGAACAGTTGCCCACTGATAGGCGTACTCGGCGGTCTTCTCTTTCGTGCCGATGATCTCGTCTTCGTGGCCCGTCCGGTCACCGGTGAACGGGTCGGCTTCCGTCGTGTCGATGGCGATGTAGCTACGCTGGTATAGACTTCGCATCTGGGCCGTCCGATTGACGAGTCGCTGGGCAGCCTCGCGATACATCTCACGGATGCGCTCGATGGATAGCGATCGTATCTGGTCTCGATGATTATGACCGAGGGGCGTCCGCTCGCGTGTCGTGTCGTAGCGGAAGCTGCGAGCGCCCTCATTGGCAGCGAGGTTCTCTTGAAGGCCGAGATACGTTTGAAGGTTCCAAAACGCGTTTTCGTGGATAGCACAGCCATTCGCACGGTCGAGCGAAAACGCCGGATAGACGAGGTGGCTGACGTGAGTCGTGAGCTGTTGTTTGCGTTCGAACGTAGATGGGCCGGTCGTCTCGTCGTCATCGGTCTGGCGACGCGGAATTGTACGCGGCGGGGTCCGTGGAACCGAGACCCCAGCGTCGGACGCCTTGATGAGGATCGTCCGCGCGGCAGTTTCGATACACTCGCGGAGGTCGGAGGTGAACCGATAGTGCCAACTCCGCCAGAGCGTCGACTGGTCGGGGACAGTTTCGAACTCGAGGCGACGGCGGAGAGAGGGTCGGTCTTCCAGATACGAACAGAGTGCCGTTTCGTGGTCCCACCCGTAGAGTTCCTTGAGGAGAAACCCACGGAATAGCGTCTCCATCTCGTAGGTCGTACTCCCAGCGTAGCGATCGTGAGCGTCGAATTCGACGTAGGCAAGCGGCCAGTGAGCGACGAACGCTTCGATAGAGTCGTGGGCGTCGTGGTCGAACCAGACGGCCGCAAGGACCCGGACATCTTCAGCAAGGCCAGCTGTCGAACTCCGGTCGTAGAGTGGCGTGGCACGATAGGCTGGCCAGTCGTAGTAGGACGTCTGGGCGACCCGACGGTACACAGCACGTCGAGAGGATTGTGTCGGTGCCATCGGACAGCGCTACTATAACCGATGATAAAAGCTACTTTGGTGAATCACCCACTCGACAGTGCTCAATACAGGGAACTCACGGATCGGTCAATACAGTCTGGCCGGAGATACGTCGTTTCATGGCGTTCCTAGTTGGGTTTACGAAGTATAGTTTGGATTATCTATAAACACCGACTTCAGTAAGTCACATCTCGGTAGCGCCACAATCCAGACGAGAAAAAGTCTTTGTGAGTATAGGGACTATCGCGAAAGGATGAAATTGTACGGACTAATTGCGGTCGGAGCCGGTGTGTTATTCATGCTGTTCCCAGAGCGCGTCGCCCGCGACCGTCTGCGTGGTGCGACCGATCCAACACCAACCCAATCGGCAGTCCGACAGGTTCGATGGATCGGTGGACCTCTGATAATTACTGTCGGGATTCTTATATTCCTCTCTTGACTCGGTCACCCGACCACTGGATAATTGTAGGTAATAGAGCCGTTCGCTCAATACAGGCGAACTACTGACTACTGTTCCGATGAGTCAGCCGAGCCGAAACAGGGCAATACACCGTACCCAATCAGAAGTCTCTGGATTAGGAACGCGGATTCCTGCTACGTAAGTTCCTGAATCGACGGTCACACTCTCGTTGATAAATCCTACGACCTCATCAAATGCCCACGTCTGAGTATCATCGGGGGAGAGAATGAGTCGACCGTTACCAGAGGAGTTTCCCTCAATAGCTTCCCATCCAGAGGATACCTTCGTCAGGATCGACCACTCGTAGGGATTGAACTCAAGTTCAGTCGGTGAATCGTTATGAAGCGTCAGCTCAACAGTCCCTGCGGGTGTATCTCCAGTTGTTTCCGACGGGAGAAGATAAACGCTTGTAGATGATGTATCAACGGTGTGCGAGCAGATAGCAGGCTCAGCTAAGGAGTTACTCGGTGGACAACCGTACTCCGAAAGTGGAGTGGAAGCGGTCGTTGGAGTCTCCTGCTCTTTGGCGTTGCTCAAACAGCCGGCAAAACCAGCCACCGATGTAAAGACAGCGGCCAGCAGTCTCCTGCGCTTCATACTTAATAACAATCTCTCACATACAAAAGACTATGCGAGGCGAAAAGAGCTGTTTGAGCAATACGCAGATCTCATCGACCGGCTGTTTCAGACGGGAAACTGTCTGAAGAATAGGATTCCAACAGAGCCTCTCGCCTGAAACGGCTGGTCGCTGAAGAGTGCGAATTGTCCACTTGTCGCTGCTCACATACGACGTGAGCCATTCATACGATGATAATTTTTCCCAAATAGTTTCTGTTAGTGCGATGTATTCTGTGTCATATGGGGTTCCCCAATACTTCATTCAACTCGATGGCGATGTTGTTGATTGCTGCCTTCCTCGCCGGTAGTACAGGCGTTGTCATCCAGTCCATTATCGGTCGGCAGGAGGCGATCTTGGCGCAAGGGCTCATCTTTGCCATTTCATTTCTCGTTGGATTCGGCTTAGTATATGGTCCAAGCCTCATTCGCGCATACACATCATCAAGTGACAATAAGTAGCAATCAACATAGGTATAGTCGGCCTTGTTGAAACCCTCGCACACTGATAGGTTTCAGTGCCGTGGTGAATACATAGCTTGTATCTTACAGGTTGGGGTCGCAGCCGGCACTGTCAAGTTAAGCCAGTTTGAGAAGTGAGCAGTTCGTTGGTTTTGGTGTCTATGCTCAACCAAGAACTGCTCACTGAGACGCTTGAGACGGCGAATCTTGAATGTTGGGAGCGTGAGCGGACGGCGACGCCCGTCAGGGCGTTCGCCGTCCGACTCCACGCGACCGGCTGTTCTCTCAGAGAAACACAAGAGATTCTTCGTCTCTTCGGCGTTGAACGCTCTCATCAAGCGATCTTCCAGTGGGTACATCGAGTTGCTGATAGCAGTGGCGACCCGCCGACGGCGAAGCCGTCAAGGGTCGCTGTTGACGAAACTGCCATCAAAATCAACGGGGAGCTGTCTTGGCTCTATGCCGCAATAGACATCGAGACAAAACTGATTCTCGATGTCCAATTGTTTGGACGACATGGCACTGATCCGGCGGCTGCGTTCCTTGCTGGTCTCCGTGAGAAACAGGATCTCTCCGACGCCACGTTTCTTGTCGATCAGTTCGGCTATCGGACTGCCCTCTCTCGATTAGACTTGAACGGTCAGGTTGACTACACTGACCGAAACCTGATCGAAAACTGTCCCGTTTCGACTATTTAAATTCGATGTGAGTTCGTTAGTTCCGAGCAATGAATACACAAACTGACAGCGTTTCTCCATCAACTGTTGGGGCTGAGTTTTACTCGCTGCTCGACGCAGTCGACAGCGAGTTCATTGCTGACGACTTCGAAATCGGGACACACACCACAAAACACGATTTTGACAACCATCTCAAAGTCGCTATTTTTGAAGGAGTCAATCCATCTGATTCACTTGCCGAACTCGCCGAGAAAACGGACATCTATGATGAATTGTCGTACATGGCTGGCTCGACTTTCTCTAGGTTGACGAACGACCGCGACTACCGCGCGGTCGTTCGTCTGTTCTTGGAGTTGCTTCATTCACCACAGCTCTATCATCAACGCGCTGTCCAACGGAAGCGACTTGACTGGCTTGATCGTGCCGTTGTAGCAACTGACGCGACTAATTTGAATCTCACTAGGTCAGTTGCGGTTCCAAGTGAACGTCTTGACACCGAGATTCTGCGCGTGATTGATCCCGATGAGAAAGGCCTCCATCTCAACCTTTCCGCGCGTGTAGATGGCGACGCCAAGCACCCGCTTGGCGTCACGATCACGCCGGGCGTTATGCGTGAGCCGACCCAGTTCGACCATCTCCAAAGCGATGTCGAGGTCTTTACAGACCTCGACTCGCCAATCCACGTCTTCGACCGTGGCTACCTCGATTATGACCGGTTTTGCGAGCTCAAAGAGCGTGAAACGGACTTCATCTGTTTCCTCCAAGCAGACGCTCGTGTCGACGTCCTGGAACACATCCAGGACGTCGAGATTACCGACGAGCAGGGAACACGATATCTCCGTGATGAACGGATTGAGCTTGCCGAAACTGGCGAACAATTCCGCCGCATCGTCTTCGAAGATGTTGATGGCGAGGAACTAGCGTACCTGACGACGTTGTCGTCAGCGTACGCGCCTGTCGAAGTGATGAGTATCTACACGCTTCGCACGATGATCGAGATCCTCTTCCGGGAACTCAAGCAGTACACAAATATCGAGAGCTTCCACTCTCAGTCGTTGAATGGCGTTCTCTTCGAGATTTTCTGCACATTGATCGGGTACGTGTTAGTCGAGTGGTTCCGGCAGCGCCACCCACTGCGGGGTGGCGTGCCGGAAGCGATCCGAACAATTCGGACACGGTGGAACACATCGCTACGATCCTACGGCTGAATTTGTCTCACGGCGACTGGAGCGCCGCCGCTTTGAGCGGCGGCACTCGCCTACCTATCCGATTCTCGTCTACGTTGGGAAGCTGATATGGGATTAACGCCTTCTCATCGGTTGCTTTTCCTGAGAACGATGTGCTGTTCAAGCATCCATCAGCCGCCGACGGATTCTGTCGAGTCGTCTGCTCGGTGACTTTATCAACTCGAAACGGGACAGGAAATAAGCCCATCTACTCAAATCTTGTTCTGTATCGCTATCTATCTTTTTCAAAAGTTCGGCGTCATCGAATCTACTTGTATAAAGCGGTAACAGGTGGTTCTCGACTATTTCCAACTTATCACCGAGCCAATTCAAGTCACACTTTTCGATAGTCCGAGCAAATTTCGTTGGTCGCTTTTGAAAATATTCAGCGTAAGTATGCTTTGTCTGATCGTTACAAACGTAGATTTGTAATTCCCTTTTGCTAGCCCACGATCTTAAGTCACATGTCCAGCTATCCGCGGGTACGAGGGTGTCATAGAAATCTTGTCACACCGTGATAATTGTGCTTCCCGGATTGTCTCCGCGTTCATAGTTGGTGATCGCAACGACAAGGCGGAGACATAGGGCGGGAAATACTTGTGCCCGTACATGGACACGGCCTCAGGCACGTTCGCGCCCGAGGCCGCAGTCCTTGACTGCGTCGTTGGTTCGTTCGACGCCTGTCCGGCGGTTGTACGTCTCATCTAACGACGATTGCTTCAGCTTCACATCCCTGCTGTGTTTTTTGACACGGTCTTCGACCCTGTACTCGATGTCCATTGGATCGTCGGCATTTCGTGCGTTGTACGGAGCGATTGGCACGACTCCTGCGCTCAGCGGGTAGTCGTGCCAATCGAGTGTGTCGTAGGCGCTGTCACCGAGCACCCAAATCGGTGTTTCGACGGCGAGCGCGTCACACGTGACGCGCATCGCCGTCTCCTCTGGTGCTTGTTTGCTCTCAGTGAACTCGGCTGCTATCGGGATCTTTTGCCCGGTCGAAACAATTGTACATCCGTAGCCGTAGTAGTACTCTTCAGCTGTTGGATCGTAGCATTCCGACGCATCTTGATCGGCTGGCATCGTCCTCACATCTATCGAATCGATCGAGTAGGTCAAGTCGATCAGGCCCCGGTAGGTGGCCTGCCCGACGAGGTGATCGGAGACTTTGTCAACAACGTGTTCAAGATCGGTGAGGAAGCGATCGACAGCGTCTCTCAACGGCGGTCGATCGAACTCACAGCCAAGCCAGAAAAGTGGGTTGTTGAGTTCTCGTACAACAGGACGAATCCCGTGAATGTCCTTGTAATAACAGTGGAAAAAGCCGCGCATCATCTCTGGTGGCTCAAGCTCTTGTGTTCGCCCCGTCTCCGCCGGGGCGAATACGTCGAGTTCTTCGAGAAATTCAAAGGAAAGGTACTCAAACAGCGCGAGCATCTCTGTTTCCACGATATTGCTTTGTTGAATCCGATGACGGAGCGGGGATCACTGTTTGAGAGCTTGTTCGAGGGGGTAGACTGTGGCGGTCAACGCGAGTTCACGGAACTCACGGTACCACGCGCGAGGGTGGACAGCGGGGCCGAATCGACGCTTGATGGCCGAAAAGGCGGTCTCGGCCATCCAGCGCTGGCCGTATAATTCGCTGTCCAACCGTGCGTTGTGTACGTGATCGTAGGCAGCGAACAGCCGGTGACGAAGGAGTGGACGGACGCCCTCTGAACGAAGGGCGTCCCGGAGCTATTGGTCGCCATAGCCTTTGTCACCGGCTATACTCCTAGTTTCTCGGTGTTACGAGCGGCCACTCGACGGCTAGTCTGGGTGTCATGAGGCCAGTGTGCCGAACAGTGAACATCAAGGATGGCACACGAGTTTGTATCTACGGGGGCCGTCGTTTTGAGCGTGCGTATGTGGTGATCCGAGCGGTATTAGTAGTGTCTCGATGCCGTTTCACGGTCGAAAAATGTAGCATCGATCGCTCCGTGTGAGCCCGGATCACAGCTCTTTGCGGACTCTCGAAGGAACCTTCGCCACATGGACGTGGGCACCTTCTCGAAGGACCGGTACAGCGTTGAGGGTGCGGAAAATGCTGTCCGCGACAGCTGTAACAGACCACGAACCCGATCCATCTCACTCGCCCAATCAACGATCTCGCGGTACGTCGCATCCATGTGAACCCGCAAAAAGTGGAGTGTCACATGTTTCCAACCGGGAAATCCGTTGCCAGTCGGATCACTCACCACCGTTGGACTGGCGGCACAGCGCATTTGCGTCAGGGACGCGACTTGCTTAACGAAGCGGAAGAGTAGCTTGGACACATTCGGCTCTTCCGCTTCGCTACTGCCTTTACAGCGACGCTATCCTGTCGCCTTCTGCGGATTCAACGGAGCACACGATATTAAAGAGCGATTCGACCGAAGGATTATCTTGTAGGGTCGTTGGGCTCATTCCACCCCAGCGTTCACCCTGCTCTTTGGTATGGGAACTGTTCTATGACACGCTCATCCGCGGGTACAACTGTATCGCCGAGAGGAAGAGAAATTACGAGGTAGTCGCCATTCTCTCAGAAGTGCAGTCACAGGATGAGTGAGTTAGCATCACCTATCGCTTTGAGCAAGTCCATGAAGACAATGGCACAGCGGTAACAATCCACAACATATAATTTCTACTCAACTTGTTCAAAAGGAATGCTAGTCTGATTATAAAACGTTCGACGCACTTGGGTAGAGGATTGTTGGTCAGTTCTCAGCTAGAGCTAGAAGTCACACAAAGACAGACTCACAACACATCTCCAAACGTTTCAGCTCCGTCGTGAAGTGTTCCGAAAACCGGAGAAAGAAGCACTCAAAACTATCCTCGAAACCGTGCTATGACTCACCAACAATCTCCGCCACAAGAGCGTTCCTTGAGACATTCGGGTTTGATCGTGGATACTCTAAATTTGAGCGACTCATCTTCTAAAATAACGCGACCGAATTATCCGCCCAAACTTTACAAACGTATGAGCGTAATACTCCCATTAACCACGCGGAGATAATTTGACAATAACAAAAATATCTCAGACAAGTAGCATTATATTTCGAAAATGATATAGAGCTATTAAAATTATTCATATAATTTTAAAACACAATTAGAATTAGACATACTTAATTATTCTGATATATTTTATATTATTTTCTCTTATTACTGCTAGATGTCGACGAACGGTTCACCAATCTCGTTATGGCATCTGGATATTTACCTCTATGACATTTGCAACGTCGAGGACTCGTTCCGGCACCTGCTTCACAAACTCGTCTTCCTGCATCCGACTTGTCGGTGTCGAAAGGCTGATCGCTCCGTAGATGGTGTTTTCGTGGATTATCGGTGCAGCAACTGCACGCACACCCATAATCTGTTCCTCGTCGTTTATAGCGTAGCCGTTTTGTCGGACTTCCTCCAGTTCTGCCCGAAGCGTTTCCTCGTCGATGATCGTGTTTGGTGTACGTGCGACGAACTCGTAATCATTCAGGATTTTGGAACGGCGAGACTCGTCAAGATGTGCGAGGATCGCCTTGCTAGCGGCTGAGCAGTGAAGATTTCGACGCGGGTATCCTTTGATCCGTGTGTACAGGTCTTCACCAACGGCATTGGGCCCAAACTGTTCGTACAGGAGGATTTCATGGCCGTGACTCTCAACCACAAGGTGTGCTGCTTCTCCGCTCTCCTGTGCCAGTTTATCGATCTCAGGCTTTCCAGTCTGGTACAAGCGAGAAGTAGCCCGGACGTACTCCCCCAATGGGAGAGCGAATAGTCCCACCCGATACTCGCTGTTCTCGACCCGCACATACCCCTTCTCTTCCATCGTCGCGAGGTAGGTATGTGTTGTTCCTGGCGAACGATCTATTGCCTCGGCGATCTCGGTCACCGTCGCACCTTCCTCATCTCTGAGAATTTTGAGTATGTCAAATGCTGTACTCACCGACTTGATCCGCCTCGGGGTTCGGTCTTCGGTCATGTACGGTAATGGTTGTCCCCGCTTAATTAACTTTTGGTATTATCAAATATTTTGCGACCCACTGCGGCAGCCTGTAAGCGAGAATTCGAGCATTTACCATGTTCTCCGCCGAAAAACTTTTATGTGCCGCTATGAAGATGCCGATAGGCAACTATGAGCCAAGTACAGCTGTCAGACGTAACGAAAATGTATGACGACGTACTCGCAGTTGAGGGAATTGACATAACGGTTCGCGACGGAGAGTTCCTTGTTGTGGTCGGCCCGTCCGGCTGTGGGAAATCGACGACCCTCCGCATGGTCGCGGGCCTAGAGACGATTTCCAACGGCGAAATTCGGATCGGCTCGAAGGTTGTCAACGATGTGCGGCCACAGGACCGGAACATAGCGATGGTGTTCCAGAACTACGCGCTCTATCCACACATGACCGTGCGGGAGAACATGTCATTCGGCCTGCGGCTCTCGGGTGAGTTTGAGGACGCCGAGATCAATGAGCGAGTCGAGGATGCGGCCGAACTCCTCGAAATCCCGGAACTGCTGGACCAGTACCCGAAGCAGCTGTCGGGCGGACAGCAACAGCGAGTCGCTCTCGGTCGCTCGATTGTCCGCGATCCGGACGTCTTCCTGATGGATGAGCCGCTCTCCAACCTCGACGCGAAGCTCCGCTCACAGATGCGGACGGAACTCCAGCGCCTACACGAGGAGCTTGGGGTCTCAACGATCTACGTTACGCACGACCAGACGGAGGCGATAACGATGGGTGACCGGATCGCCATCCTCAATCATGGGGAGCTCCAGCAGATCGCGGAGCCTGAAATCTGTTACAGCGAACCGAACAACCGGTTTGTTGCCGGGTTCATCGGCTCTCCCAGCATGAACTTCTTTGAGGTCGATGTCGAGTCGACTTCTGACGGGATAGCCGTCCAAGGAGATGGCTTCGAGACCGACCTCGACGTGTCGCTACCGCCGGGACGCTACACGCTTGGCGTCCGCCCCGAGGACCTGTATACGATCGACGGTACCGGCCGGCTCTCGGCCACTGTGGATGTCGTCGAACCCATGGGGGCAGATAACTACCTCTACTTCAAACCTCCCACGGATGGAGACGAGGAAATCATCGCCCGGGTCGACAACGAGTTCCGACCCGATCCCGGCGAACTGGTCACGCTCGATTTCGATGTCGCGGATATTCATTTCTTCGACGAGTCGGGCGACCGAGTTCCGGTTGAGGCGACCGCGGAACGAATGGCGTGAAGACGACTCAATGATCTACGAGACGATCGGTACGAACGAGTGGGAATGGGCTGGAAAACCGTACGCAGCGATCCGAGATGTCGCTCAGAGCGACGGGTCCGTCCTTGTCGTCCCCGTCGGGAGTGTGGAACAGCACGGCCATCACCTCCCAGTCATCACCGACACGCTCCTCGTGGATGCGATGGTCCACGGCGGAGCAGAGTCACTGCGGGACGACGTACCGGTACTTGTCACGCCAGCGGTCTGGTGCGGCTTCTCGCCGCACCACCTCTCGTTCGGCGGAACGCTCTCGCTGGAGTTCGAGCATCTCAGACGTGTGCTTGAGGACATCGGCCGGACAGGATTAGAGAACGGTTTCGATGCAGTCTGCTTCGTGAACGGTCACGGCGGGAACGCCTCCCTCATCGATGCGACGGTAAGCACGCTCGGGAAGACCACAGACGCGGAGGTTCTCGGGACGACCTACTTTACTCTCGCGGCACCGGAGATCGCGGACCTCCGTGATAGTAAGCCAGGCGGTATGGCTCACGGGGGCGAGTACGAGACATCACTCATGCTGTACCTCCGACCGGATCTTGTGGTGGAGTCAATGATTGAGAAAGGGACGCGCTGGAACGAGCACTACGACTGGGGCGGGGGAGATCTCCTCAAAGGAGGACAGCTCTCTATCTACCGTTCCTTCGCTGAGTACTCCAACACGGGCGATATCGGCGCCCCGGAACTCGCCAGTGCGGCGAAGGGCGAACAAATCTACGATGTCGTCACCGACGAGTTGGGCGCCATATTCACGGCGATCCACGAGTACAACCGATGATGTAGGCCGGAGTTGCCGACACGTTGTACCACCAAAAATTATTAATAACCGCAAATTAATGGATAGCACAGATGTCGATAGACAAAATTGCGCACACCGACGGAAGCATTGACCGGCGGAAAGTTCTCAAGACGATGGGAGGTGGTGGCATCTTCGCGTTTGCAGGTTGTCTGGGAGACGACAGTGACTCAGACAACGGTGACGGTTCCGATGGCGATGGAAGCGGTGACGGCGACGATGGCCGGACGATCCAGTTCCTGACGATGGGGGTTGGGGACAACATTCAAGAGTTCTTTGAGGAAAACAATGAGCAGTTCGAGGAGGAACACGATGTCACCCTCGAGTTCACAAGTGTCACCTGGGACAACGCCCAGCAGACGGTGAACAACCGCGTCGATGGCGGCGAGGCGCCCGATGTCGCTCGCTGGCCAGCGCGGTGGATCCCCCAACTTGTCGGCAAAAATGAACTCGAGCCTATCGATGAGCTCATGGAGGGCGAGTTCGGCGATCGTTTCTACCAAGGAATGGCGGACGGCTGCAAGTACCAGGGGTCTTACTACGGGGCCCCATGGGCCGCATCCAACAAGTGTCTCTACTACAACAAGGATGTGTTTGAGGCCGCTGGACTTGATCCCGAGAACCCTCAACTCGATACATGGGATGATATGGTCGCGGCCGGCGAACAGATCCGAGACGAGACGGACACGCCCGCGCTGGGACTCGCCGGTGCGGCCGCCATCGAGACGGGTTCGCAGTACTACCACTACCACTGGTCACACGGCGCGGACCTGATCGACGACGAGGGGCTCCCTGTCGTGAACTCTAGCGAGGGCGTTGAGGCGCTCACTCTCTACTCCGACCTGCACCAAGAGTACGGGATCACCCAGCCCTCGCCGCTCTCGTCGACTCGACAGGATATCCGTCAGCTGTTCGAGTCTGGCGAGCTCGGGATGGTTATTGCCCACGTTTATACGGGGATCAACATTGACGCCGCGAAGGACAACGACGAAGTCGACTTCGACTACGGCATCGTTCAGGTGCCTGCCGGCCCCGAGGGTCGCTACAGCTTGAACACGATTGACGCCGTGTCGATCTTCGCCCAGACCGAGGTCAAGGATCTGGCGGAAGATTTCCTGAGGTTTTACCTCGAGCCCGACCGTCACTTCGAATACGCGACCAACAAGGGGTTCATGCCGACGATTGAGGAGGTCGGTGAGCGCGACCACTTCCAAGAATCGTCGAACTGGGCACCCTATATCGAGGCCGGCCAGTACGCTCGTGCGCGACCGAAGCTCTCGAACTTCAATGAGTTCAACAACCGCATGGTTCAAGCGATCCAAGAGGCCCTCGGTGGGCAGAAATCCCCGCAGAAGGCTCTCAACGACGCGCAGTCCGATCTCGAAGACGCGATGGAGTGACTACACAAATGGGCACTGCAGAAGAGTATGCCGAGACGCAGGCCGATTCACGCCTTGAGCAGGGAATGGACTACCTCCGTCACAATAGCCGCGCGTACCTGCTGATCGCCCCCGCCGCAATCTTCCTGTTGAGCGTCGTCGGCTATCCGATCATTGAGACGTTCCGGCTGTCGCTGTACGAATCGCCCGCCGACTCGTCGATCGAGACGTACGTCGGGCTCCAACACTACGTTGAGATACTCGGCAGCGACATGTTCTACCAGCTGCTGTGGCAGACCGGCCGCTGGGTTGTCATCGGCGTGGCAGGGAAGACGTTGCTCGGCCTGCTGATCGCCGTTCACCTGAAGGGCGACATCAAGGGTCGGAAGTTCTTCCGGACAGCGTTCCTGATCCCTTGGGGGATCCCTTACGCCATCTCCGCGGTCGTGTTCCGCTGGATCGAGCACCCGCAGTACGGCTACATCAACGCCGTCCTGCTGAAGCTCGGAATCACCGATCAGGCTATCGGTATCCTTGGGAACCCAGATATTGCGTGGCTCGGAGTTGTGGTGGCCGACATCTGGATCGGTACGCCGTTCATGGCGATTATCTTCCTGGCAGGACTCCAGTCCATCCCTCAGGAGTTGTACGAGGCGGCAGCGATCGACGGTGCCGAGCGGTGGCACCAGTTCCGGTACATCACCCTACCCCAGCTGAAGTCCGTCATCCTGATTGCGACGCTGTTATCGACTATCTGGACGTTCGTCAGCTTCGACACGATCTGGACGATGACCCGCGGGGGTCCGATCAACACCACATCGACGCTCGTGATATGGATCTACAAGGTAGGTCTAGAAAACGGGAACCTCGGCCGTGGCGCAGCGTTCAGCGTCATTGGATTCCTCTTTCTCTTAGTGTTCGCAGTCGTGTATCTGCGTGTCTACACACGGGGAGGTGAGGAACTATGACGATGGCGGGTCAACAGCGGACGTGGCTCCGGAAAGTCCGCCTCTACGGTGTGCTCATTGCGCTGCTGGGTGTGATGATGTTCCCGTTCTACGCGATGTTCTCGAGCACGCTTAAGACGGAGTCAGAGATCTTCTCGAGTCCGGCCACGCTCGTGCCGGAGGATCCCACGGTTGAGGCGTACCTCCAGGTGTGGAGCCAGACGGACATCCTCCTATGGATCGCCAACAGCTTCCTGATCTCTATTGGCACTGTCGTCCTAACGCTCGCGTTAGCTATCCCGGCCGCCTACTCGTGTGCGCGGAACGATTTTATCGGGAAGCGAACATTCCTGCTGTCCGTGCTCGTTGTACAAATGTTCGCCCCCGTTGTGCTCATCGTCGGGCTCTTCGACGTCATCACAACCGTCGGACTGTTCAATAGCTACCTCGCTGTCATCATCCCGGCGGCCGCGTTCACGCTCCCGTTCAACGTCTGGATGTTGTACGGCTACTTCAAGACGATCCCGGTTTCGCTGGAGGAGTCAGCACGGATCGACGGCGCCGAACAGTGGCAGATCCTCACAAAGATCGTCTTGCCCCTGACCAAGCCGGCGCTCGTCGCGAGTGTCACCTACACGTTCCTGTACGCTTGGAACCGCCTGCTGTTCGTCCTGACATTCCTCACGGACGCCGGGAAGTACAACGTTCCCAGGGGTGTCTTCTCGATGGTAGGCGCGCTCCAGACGGACTGGCGGATGATGCTGACGGCCTCGGTCGTTGGGATCATTCCGCTGTTGATCCTCTTCGCGTTCCTCGAGGAGTACATCGTCGCAGGAATGACAGCCGGCGCGGTGAAGGAGTAACCGCTTCTCACGGGCGGTTTCAGCGCAACCGGAGTTTTAATTGCCCCGCCACATCTGTGTGGGTATGGAGTTTGCAACCTGGGCGTATCCGTGGGACGTTCGCGACGAGGGGATTGACACGGTCTCGTCGCGCCTTCGAGAGATCGGGATCGGTGAAATGAACCTGGCGACGAACTACCACTCTGTCCAGACGTTCTCTCCGCACAACCCAGTGCGGAAGACCCACTTCGCGCACGCAAGTTCGTACTTCTACCCGGGCGGCGAGTACGGTGAGATTCGACCGCGACCGTACGAAGGGATGGACGAAGACTGGGTTGACTCGATCGCGACTGCGACTAACGACCTCAAGCTGACATCGTGGACGATCGGCTGTCACAACTCTCGACTCGGTATGGCCCATCCCGAGCTGACACTTACATCGCCGTACGGCGACGACCTGGTGTTCGGACTCTGTCCGTCACACCCCGACACCCAGCAGTATCTGCGGTCACTCGTTACCGACCTCGCATCTCGCGAGACGTTCAATCGGATTGAGTTGGAGACGTTCGACTACTTTTACGGGACGGGATTCGGTTGGCACCACCAGAAGATCCACGCGGAACTCGGGACGCTCGGTGAGTTCCTGTTTGGCCTCTGCTTCTGTGATCACTGCCGCAATATCGCCATGGACCGAGGAGTCGATGTCGACCGGGTGCGGCAGATGTCCGTCAAAGCGCTTGACGACATCATCGCTGGGCGTCTCCCGAGCGACATCGTTCCGGAACAGTGGCTCCGGCAGTCTCCAGCAGTCGCCGACTACGTGGACGTACGCCAGCGCACGCTTGCGGACCTTTACGCTGACCTGGCGTCGGCCGCAGGGGAGACGGAACTCGGCTACTACGTCGGCATGCCGGAGCCCGGCCGCGAGTGGATGGCCGGCGCCGACCTTACTCAGCTCTCCGATCATGTCGACTACTTTTGTCTCCCGACGTACGAATCGTCCCGCGAAGATGTTCTCCGATCATACCGGGTAGTTGACAGTCTCGATATCGACGTACCAATTCATGTCGGGCTGCTTCCCGGCTACCCCGCGATCGACGACCCGAATACGCTCTCACGGATCGTCGACGGGCTCCGAGAGGAGGGCATCCCCCGCGTCTCCTTCTACAACTACGGGTTGCTTCCTAATCGCTCCCTCGACTGGATCGCGTCGACGATCCAGTGAGGAGACGGTAGCTTCTTTTACGGGGGCAGTACACAAGATAATATGGAAATCACGGCTGTGACAGCTACGACTGTAGACGTACCGCTTGTCGACCTCGATGAACCGCTCGGGATCGGGCCGTACGTGACGAATCACGGGCAGGTTGACTCGATGGAGCGCGTTATCGTCGAAGTGGAGACCGACGAGGGGATCTCCGGCTGGGGTGAGATGCGGACGTTCCTGACGGCGGACGCCACGGAGTCCGTCATCGAGGACGGGATCGGCCCCCTGATCGAGGGCCAGTCGCCTTTCGAAGTCGAGCGCCTCCGCCGGCAGGTGTTCATCGAGTACACGAACGTCGAACTGTTCTTTGCTGCTGTCGAGACCGCGTGCTGGGACATCGCGGGGAAAGCTCTCGGAAAGCCCGTCTACGAACTTCTTGGCGGCTCGACGGCGCCGGAACAGACCACCGCGATGAACGCGGACGCGGCTGACCGTGAATTCGGGCCTGACCGCGACATCGAGTTCGCGTTCTGTTTGGGCATCCTTTCGCCTGCTGAGTCCCGTGCTAAAGCCCAGGAAGCGCTCGACGCCGGCTTCTCAGTGCTCAAGACTAAGGCCGGCCGTGACTGGCAACAAGACGTAGCGCGGATCGAAGCCATGCACGACGAGGTCGACGGAGCGCTGGAGTTCAGGCTCGACCCGAATCAGGGTTGGTCGCTCGATCAGGCCGTCCGCGTCGGTGCAGCGCTCGAGGATTCGGGGATCTACCTCCAGTATATGGAGCAGCCGATCCGGGTCAACGCACACAACTCGCTGGCTACGCTCAGGAAGCGCCTCCGGCAACCGATCGCGCCGAATGAGGACACCTACATCCCGAACAATCTACGCTCGCTTGCCGAGGCCGGCGCGATGGACGTCGCCGTGCTTGACCTCACGCCTGCAGGCGGGATCAGCGGACTCCGACAGCAGGCCTCCATCGTTGAGGATGCCGGTGTTCCGTTCACTCACCACTGCGCGTTCGATCTGGGGATTCGGACTGCGGCCATCCTCCAGTCTGTTCACGGGATCCCGGGTTTCTCGCTTCCGCCGGACACAACCTACTACGCGTGGCAGGATGACATTATTGCTGACCCCTTCGATATCACGGAGGGGCACATGCGGGTCCCCGACGAGCCCGGACTCGGGATCGAGATCGACCGCGAGATGATCGACCAGTACGAAGTGTAGCGGCGCGGATGTCACGTTCGGCGTCCGGTCGCGACATCACCCTCCCGTCGCTGTCTACGCCGGAACCTTCTTTATCACTCCTACAGTAGACTTATTTGACATGGCCGAGTTGTCCCTAACGGACCGTCCGGCGATCGTGACTGGCGCATCACGCGGTATCGGAAAGGAGATCGCAACGGCGTTCGCCGAAGCCGGCGGCGACGTGGCAATCTGTTCACGCACGTACGAGGATGTCGCGGCCGTCGCGGACCAGCTTGATGCCGCTCACGATGGCCAGGTGATTCCAGTGGAGTGTGATGTAACCGATTCCGAAGCCGTCCGCGACCTCGTGGACACAACGATTGAGGAGTTCGGTGACATCCGCGTTCTCGTCAACAACGCGGGCGGCTCAGTAGAGTCAGCGGATCTACTGCACCGGTGTAGCGAGGAGGAGTTCGAGTGGATGCTTGAGTTGAACCTCAAGGCGCCTTACCTGCTTGCCCGCGAGGTCATGCCCGCGATGATCGCTGGTGATGGCGGCTCAATGGTCCACGTCGGCTCGGTGAACGGGCTCTTCGGGATCGGGCTAACGGGCTACTCGGAGGCCAAGAGCGGGCTCCTCGCGCTGTCTAGGAACATCGCAACGCATTACGGCCAGTACGGGATCCGATCAAACGTCCTCTCAGCGGGGACCATCGAGACCCAGAACCGCCGGGACGAGATGGAGAGCACGGAGGAGCGGTCTGGGGAGACGAGTGCCCGCGACCGGTGGATCGACCAGTATCCTCTCGGGAGGTTCGGGCGCCCGCGCGAGGTTGCGGACACCGCACTGTTCCTGGCCAGTGAGCGCTCTGGGTTCATCACCGGTGAGAACCTCGTCGTCGATGGCGGTCTGACGGCTGGCTTGCCGCAGTCGTTCGAGAACGAGATCTACCAGGCAGACGAACCGCCGACCGATCGATGAGGACGACGGGGATCCAGCGGGTTGACGACTCGGTCCCGCTAGTTGGTGAGACGACAGGGACCCCGTGGGAGCGTGTGGATCGCGTCTCGATCGACCGATTTCTCTGGACCCAACCGGATTCCCGACCGCGTACGACCGTTCGTGTGCTGTACGACGACGAAACGCTATACCTGCACTACACGGTCAACGATGAACACAGCCACGCAGAGGCCACGACGCTGAACGGGTCGGTGTGGGAGGACAGCTGCGTCGAATTCTTCGCAAGCCCGCGTCCAGATGTCTGTAATGCATACTTTAACTTTGAGGTGAACTGTGTTGGAACGTTCTACCTCGGGTACGGAATGGGCCGAACGAACCGAACGCTTGTGACACCGGATGCCGCTGCCAACGTTCGGGTCCGCGGCTCGATCAGCGGGCCAACGAAGCGGCCGCGATCGGACGACGAGGGCTGGTGGATCGCTGTGGAACTCCCGTTCAACACGTTGTCTGACCTCGCCGGCGTCCCGGTCGACCCGTCCCTGGGAACGCGTTGGCGTGGGAACTTCTATCGGATCCGGAAGCTTCCCGAGACGCTCTACGCGGCCTGGAATCCAGTCGAGGCGTCTGAACCAGATTTCCACCGTCCGGCGGCGTTCGGAGAGCTCCGGTTCCAGTGACGGACCCATTGACTCTAACAGTGTCTCCCCTCCACCGAACGTTAACACGCTGACGAAAGATACAAGCAACGGTAGGAGTTACTTCCATTATGGAGGAAGTCAGTACCGACGACGCGCCGGACGCGATCGGACCGTACTCGCAGGGGATCATCGACGACGGACAGGTCTACGTATCTGGGCAGGGACCCGTGGATCCGCAGACGGGTGAGGTCGTCTCCGACGACGTGACCGAGCAGACGGAACGGACACTGGAGAACGTCGGCGCCATCCTCGAGGCGGCCGGCACGTCGCTGGAGAACGTCGTCCACGCGAACGTCTACGTCACCGATATGGACGACTATGAGGCTGTCAACGAGGTCTACGCCCAATACATGAGCGAGCCGTATCCGGCGCGGGCCGCCATGGAGGTTTCCCGCCTGCCGATCAAGATCGCGGTCGAGATCGAAGTCGTTGCGGGCCTGTGACCACCGTCATGGTTCAGCACTGTCAACTTAAGCCAGTTTGAGAAGTGAGCAGTTGTTCTCTCGGAGAAGCACAAGAGTTTCTTTGTCTTTTCCGTGTTGAACGGTCTCATTAAGCGATCTTTCAGTGGGTAACTCGAGTTGATGAGAGTATTACCGACCCGCCGACGGTGAAGCCGCCAAGGGTCGCTGTTGACGAAATTGCTATCAAAATTAATGGTGAGATGTCTTGGCTATGTGCTGCAATAGACATCGAAACAAAATTGATTCTCGATGTCCAGCTGTTTGGACGACATGGCACCGATCTAGCGGCTACATTCCTCGCTGGTCTCGGTGAGAAACTCAATCTCAGTACTTCACAAAGCCGCTTAGTTAGAACGTCTGCTTGCTGCGAATGTGCCTAGCAAACAGCAGCAAGCAGACGGTGAGATTTGCGAGAACCAGCTTCTTAGCTTTCTCGTCAACCGCCTTGACGAGGAAGTTCCGCTCCCCTTAGCCAATAACGCTGAGATCACTGCTGAGGACCTCTGTCTCTACGCTCTGTGCTTCGAGCGAGAACACACCCGCTGCGAACACGATCCTCTACCATCTTCGGACGACGCTCTTATGCAAAGCTGTGGAAAGACGATCTGACAGAATTCGACTCGGCCACTTCCCACTGATTTGACGGTGTCAGGGGTGCTGATTCAGAGCTGGTTAAAAGCAAACGACCCCTTTCCGCGTTTCTACATAAGAGCGTCGGACGAAGTTCGAACCGGATCGGCTCGAACGAGTCGCTAACACGCTCCTGCGGAAGAACCTCGATGAACTGCTCCCCGAGCAGGTGGAGGTCTGCGCAGACCTCCACCTGCGACCCTACTACGGTGACGAAGACGGTACGAATGGACTCTTCCACTCTGTCGCAAAGCGCGGAACCACCGCGTTCCATGCCTACGCGACACTCTACGCGCGTGTGAAGAACAAACGCTACACGCTGGCGGTACGCCGTCTCGAAGACGGCGATACCGCCAGCAGTGTCCTCGCTGAGTTTCTCGGTGTCCTTGACGGCCTTGACACCAAGGTCACGGCCGTCTACCTCGATCGCGGATTCTACGACAGCAGGTGCCTCACGCTGCTTCAAGCGCACGACTACGCGTACGTGATCCCGATCATCCGGTGGGGAAAGACGATTCAGCAAGAGCTCTCGAAAGGATGGAGCCGTGTCGTTCAGCACGATCTGACAGGGAAACTCGACGGTCACAGCTGGACCGTCGATTTCCCGTCTACATCGACTGTACGTACCTGAACGGGAAGTATGACGAGAACGGTGTGGCGTGTCACGGCTACGCCGCTGACGCGCCGTTCATCGACTCACCACGCGACGCTCGATACCACTACAGCAAGCGGTTCGGTATCGAGTCGAGCTATCGGTTGTTTGAGCAAGCGATAGCGACAACCACAACACGAGATCCAACGGTACGGCTGCTGTACGTCGTGGTGAGTCTACTCTTACAGAATGTCTGGCGGTACCTTCACTACGAGTATGTGGCGACGCCCCGCTGAGGCGGGCGTCGCCTCTGGTGGTGGCCGTACAAGGAGTTCATTAATATGATTCGACGAGCTGCGTGGACGGCCCTCGCGGTGCGTCGGACCGTCCCCGCGAACCGGCCACCTGACAACCGATTCCACCGCTAACCACCGACCGAGCAAGCCAGCGGAGTGAGTGGCGATGCTGTCGCGTCGGCGGCTGATCGCCGCCGACAGCGACAGCTCCCCGTCGATCCGTCCGTAATTCTCTCGTCGAGACCGTCAGGACAACCGCTTCGACACAGAGCTCAGGCCGCAGAAACAGCTAGCCGAGGATGCTTTGTGAGGTACTGATCATTGGTTCATTGGGAACAAGAGGGGGAATCACCGGAATTCGAGATATTCTTGGAATCGTCCTAAGACCTTTATTGGAAGAAAATCCAGAGAAGGCTTGGGAACTTGTTGTGGGTGGCTTCGACACCGACTCCAGCCGGGTTCGACTAGAAGCTTGGTTAGCGGGAACCGGAGTGGATGTAAAGGATCCTGCTATACTGTTAGTTCCTGAATCTACCTTATGGGAATGGGTTGATGTGAATCCAGAAGATCGGGCCCCGCAATTAGCACGTTGTATACCCCCCATGGAACACGACGGATGGTGGAATTTAGCTCATGGAATGCTCATTCGTTATGGGGATCTTGATGATGTAGTAGAGAATTTGAACGCCATAGAACGAGGTGGAGGGTGGGGGAATGACCTATTCTGGAATCGGCGCGATAAATTACATCAATTGCGCTCGAAATCTTCGAACTCAAACGTTCACAGATGGTTATCAGAAGAAATCCGTGAGGTTGAGTGATTTCTCTAAACTTATCGGGATCATCGTCTATGTTAATCCAGTTCAACAACCGATAACGTTGATTTTGAATTGATGACTTCATACTCGCTCTTGTAATCGGATCTGGTTAAGCATCCGAGAACCTGCCCCATAATATCTCAAATCAACTAACCCGAAGATATTGGATGATGCCAGTTTTTCGTGTATGAGAGCAATCTACTTGTCGGGCAATAACCGATCGCGCCCTGTATTCAGCATGGCGCGAAGAAACTGTCACAATTAAATTGCTTTCTTCGTCCAGTCGGTTGGAGTCTGGCGATTCTCACGTTCGGTCCGACTACTAGTAGTTTCTGAATGTGGAACGCCCACATGCCCTTTATCCCGTATCGCGACCGGCCGATCTCGATCGACGAGGGATCCCGAGAGGTGTTCATTCCACACGAAACGGGCGTCTCGCTGACGACCCGAGAGTACGAGCGCGAGCACCGGCGAGTGACGATGGCCGATCTGATGACCGAGTGTAATTACCTCAACCCCGACGTTGAGGTCATCGCCGAGGTCAACACGTCCGAGAGCTTCGAGACGTTTGCCGAGACACTTAACACCGGTCACGGGCTGATCGGGACCACCCACGCCGAGGACGTGGAGACACTGGTCAATCGCGTCATCGAGCAGGGACTCGCGCCCTACCTCCTCCAGGAGATCGACCTGCTCGTGTTCCCGAGACGGGTCGGCTCGGACCGGTTCGTCAGCGAGGTGATCGAACTGGTCGAGCGAGCCATCGACCTCGGGATCAACTTCTTCGACACGGCCAACGTCTACTCCTCGGGGGAGAGCGAGGACATCCCCGGGGACGTGCTGGCGGAGTACGACCGTGACGAGCAGGTCGTCGCCACGAAGGTGCGCTGGCCGGGCGCGAACGACCACCGCAACGCCGAGGGCCTCTCCCGGAAGACCATCGAGCAGGAACTCGATCACTCGCTGGATCGGCTGGGGATGGACACCGTCGACCTGTACCAGATCCACCGCTGGGACTACGACACGCCCATCGAGACGACCCTGCGAGCGCTGGACGATGCAGTCCGCCGGGGCAAGGTCCGCCACATCGGGGCCTCCTCGATGTACGCCCACCAGTTCCAGCGCGCCCTGTACGTCAGCGACCGCGAGAACCTCGCGCGCTTCGAGACGATGAAGAACCTCAACCACCTCACGTACCGCGAAGAGGAGCGCGAGATCTACCCCATCTGCGACCGCGAGAACATCGGTGTGCTCCCGTGGTCGCCCCTGGCTGCGGGCTACCTGACCCGTCCCCACGAGGAGTTCACCGAGACGGCCCGTGGCGAGCACGAGATCGACTACGGCACCCCCTACCACGAGGGACCGGGCAGCCAGGGGATCAACGATCGCGTGCAGGAAGCCGCCGCCGACAAGGGCGTGACGATGGCCCAGATCGCGCTGGCGTGGCAGTTTCAGAACGACCACGTCGATACGCCGATCGTCGGCACCTCCAGTATCGAACACTTGGAGGACGCCGTCGAGGCGCTGGACGTGTCGCTTTCTGAATCCGACGTGGCGTATCTCGAAGAGCCCTACGAACCAGTTGAGGTCTTCGGGTTCGAGTAGGGAGATCTGAACGTAGCGAAGATCTCCAGAATACGAGCGGGCGCTCAGAACTCGACGGTGTCCCCGATTGCGATCGTGCCCAATTCGATCACGTTCGCGTTCAGCCCGCCGCGGTGCGTGAGTGCCTCGGAAGCACCCTCTGTCTCTGCGAGCGATTCCATGTAGCTGCACGGTTCACAGAGGCGTTCGCCGACCAGTTCGACATCGCCGATCCGGAACGTCCGGTCGACGAGGTGGTTGAGCGCCACGTCGCTGGTGACGACGTTGCGTCGCGTCAGCCGTGCCGGCAGGTCGACCTCGTGGTCCCGTTCGATGGCGTCGAGCGCCTCGCGCTCGATCAGCGATACGTCGGTCCCTTCGGGGAGTTCCTCGCGGCAGTCGTACAGCCCTTGCTCGCGAAAGTAGCGGTCACCGCGGAGGCCGCGGCCGGCGACGGCTTCGACGCTCTCGACTACCTCCATCGGCTCGCCCGAATCCGGGGCGACGAAGATCGCCTCGATCGATCCGCGTGCCATATCCCGTGGTCGCTCCGGTCGAACATAATCGCTCTGTTACACCAGTGCCGTCAGGTCGATGCTCCCGTTGCTGGTTCGGATCTTCAGAGATGTTCCGCCGTCACCGAGCCGGCCGGTCACGCGGCGGTTCGAGACGGAACTATCGGCCAGTGAGAGGTCCTCGACGTCGATCGAGCCGATGCTTGTCGAGGCAGTCAGGTCGGCGTCGAGCTCGCTCCCGAGTTCGGCGTCGATGCTGCCGTTTCCGGTGCGGATCGTCGTCTCGTCGCGGATCCTCGGAATTTCCACGTCGACGCTTCCGTTGCTGGATTCGGCTCCGTCGACGCCGGCGCAGTCGGCGATATCGATCGAGCCGTTGGCAGTCCGTGCGGTGACGTAGCCGTTGATCCCCTGCAGGTCGACGCCGCCGTTCTGGGAGACGCCAGTCAAGTCGCCGGCCGTGTTTTCGATAGTCACCTCGCCGTTAGCGGTGCGAACCTCGGTGACGGGCTGGCTCGTCGGAACAATGACATCGAGATGGACGGCGACGCGCGTCCGGGGCAGCGTCGTTGTCGTAGGACACGGCAACAGTGTAGGTTCCATCGTCGGCCCCCGTCTCGACGCTGACCTCGTCGAACCGGCCGCTCCCGAAGGAACTCTCTCTGGTCACGTCGAGTTCGACCTCACTCGCGTCGTGGGTCTCGACGGTGACGCGACCGTTCTGGTTCTCGACCCCGATTGGCGTCCTATCGGGCACGTCGAGCGTCCGGGTCGTCATCTCGCTGGTCCCGGAGACGCCGGGGACGGTACAGTCAGCGAGGGCGGCGGCTGTGGCGAGGCTTCCTGCCTGGAGGAGTTCACGGCGGCGCATACGTGCGAATTCGACCGGTCAGTACATCAAAGTCGGCCCCGCTCCGGAACCAATGACGTGACCGACAACTGAACGCCCTCGACCCGCTGAGGGGTTCTGTGCGGGATATCCTCACTTTGTTCGGATAGTGCCCGCGCAGATCCACTCAGACGTGTCTCGCCCGTTCATTCCACCAGGACTCCACCGCAGGACAACACCGCACCACACACCTCCCCAACCGATTCACTTACTCCGCTCGTTCATCCACCGGAAGACTCGCTTCGCTCGATTTCCGAGCCATTCGCTCGCCGATGGGTCGCGAAGACCTCGCACAGTTTCCGTCGCGCCACGAGAGCGCGACAGCGCGCGCCGCGTGGTTTGGGCAGTCGTTCAACCGTCGGTTGATATTTCGAGACAGGCACTATACACGCAATGGCAGTCAGAAAACGGCCTCTTAGGCCGGCAGACGGAAGGCGAGGCTGTACATCCGGCCAGTCGACTCCGATCCGATTTCGGTCGCGAGGCGCTCGGCCCGCTCAGCCAGTCGCTCGCCCACGTCGTCGGGACAGTTGGCGGCGAACAAGGTCGCCGCGTCGGCGTGGGCCGAGAGGTGACTCGCAGTCCAGGGAACCGGATCGAGCAGGGTCCGCTCGCGCTCGAACGTCCAGCTCTCGCCGACGAACAGATCGCGGAGGAACGACGATGGATAGAAGGTCAGGGCTGGGCGACCGGTCGCCAGTTCCGCGGCGGCGTTCTCGACGGCGAAGAGGTCGCGGACGGCGGCCGTCTCGGGGAGCGAGTCGTAGTCGTCGACGACGAGGTGACAGCCCGGAGCGGCGACGCGGCGGAGTTCGTCGGCTACGGTCGACAGCGCCGCCAGATCGAGGACGTTGCAGAGGCCGTGGGCAGTGACGAAATCGACAGACTCGTCAGGCAACGGGATCGCCCGGAGGTCGGCTTCGAGGACTGCGAGTCGGTCGCTCTCGGCAGTGGCCTGCTCTCGTGTCGTCATCGCGTGCTCGCGGTCGTTCGTGATGGCGTAGACGTGACTCGCACCCGCGTCGAGCAGGCCCACCGTCGTGTTGCCGACGCCGGCACCGGCTTCGAGACAGCGCCGGCCCTCGACTGGGCGGTCGTCGAGCGCCGTCGTGACCGTGCTCGGAACGTCCATCCCCTCAGTGGTGGAGTTGTTCGGGGACCGGGCTGTCGTCGTGGCGCGAGGCCTCGATCAGCGAGCGCTGGGCGGCCTCGTCCATCCCGCCGTACTCCTTTGCGGCCTCGCAGATCATCGTCACGAGCTTCGGATCGCCGGCGCTGACGACGCTCGTCAGGCCCTGCGAGGCGGTGAAGTCGAAGCGCTCGCGAATCTCGTCGGGCGCACAGACCGGGCGATACCAGTTGCAGAAGGGGCGGTCCCGCTCGGGCAGTTCGTCGGTGTCGGGCCACGACCCCGCGGCGAAGGCCTTGATCCCGAGCGTACCGATGTTCTCCTCGTTGGCTCGCTGGAGGACCGCCTCGTAGTCGTGCTCGCCGTCCGACTTTCCGGCGACGACGGGATTGAGCGGGAACATCAGCGACGCCAGATCGTCGATGCGGTCGATGGCGTCGACGATGAGCTCCGGCCGGCTGTGACTCGTCAGCCCGATGTGGTCCATCAGGCTCCCTTCTTTGGCCTCGCGGAAGGCTTTCAGCGCGCCGTTCTCACCCGTGATCTCGTCGAGTTCGTCGGCGTATTCCAGTCCGTGGAACTGATAGAGGTCGATCGTATCGACGCCCAGCCGATCGAGCGACTCGTCGAGGCGCTGCCACGCGCCCTCGTAGTCCCGCTTCTCGGTCTTGTAGCCGAAGAAGATCTCCTCGCGGTGCTGGCGGAGTTTCGGCCCGAGTTTCAGCTCCGCGTCGCCGTACATCGGGGCCACGTCGAAGTGGTTGACCCCGTATTCCAGCACGTGCTCGACCATCTGGTTCGCACCCTCCTGTTTGAGCCAGTTGAGCGCGATCGTCCCGAACGTCATGACGGTGCTGTCGTGACCGGTCTCGCCGAGCGGGCGTGTCTCCATACGTGGGTTTCGGGACGAATATAATGGTTTGCAGTCCAGATTTGACAGTTTCGAATACAGTAAAGGTAGATATGAATTGATGATCTGGATGAACGTGCTCGTGAGGTGAGTTTTTCTAGCAGGATCGAAGGCAGAAGCATCGAATCCGCCAGTAGTGGCCCCGTCCGCCGATCAGTCGGGCGGGACGGAGACATCGACCCATCGAGGAATCGATTCGGGGACGGAGACATCGACCCATCGAGGAATCGATTCGGGTGGTCCACGGGTCGAATCCACAGACTCGACGCGACTACTCCCGACAGCGCCGCGATCGCCTCGGGACGCATCCGGTACGCTGCCAGCCGAGGGCCGATATATCTGTAATCTGTCTACTCTACCGAATAGATAGTTTCATTATATTACTCGTACGAACCGGTCAGGGCCGTCAGTCCTCGACCTCTTCGACGGTGTTGACGAGGGTGCCGATCCCCTCGACCTCGATCTCGACGGTCTCGCCCGGTTCGAGCTTGATGTCCTGAAACGTGCCGACGCCCTCGGGCGTCCCCGTCGCGATGATGTCGCCCGGTTCGAGCCGCACGCGCGAGGAGACGAACGAGACCAGATCGGCCACCGTCCGAATCATCATGCCCGTGTTGTCGTCCTGCATCGTCTCGCCGTCGACCCGGGAGGCGATGTGGAGGTCCTGCGGGTCGTCGATCTCGTCGACGACGACCGAGGGACCGACCGGCGTCGTCGACTGCATCGTCTTCCCGGAGAACCAGTCGAGCATCTCGTCGTCGCCGACCTGCAGCCCGAGCTGGAGGTCCCGCGCGGAGGTGTCGTTGAGGATCGTGTAGCCGGCGACGTAGTCGAGGGCCTCGTCGAGATCGACGTGGCGGGCAGGTTCCCCGATCACCGCCGCGAGTTCGGCCTCGTAGTCGATCTCCTCGGTCACGCGGGTGTGATACGAGATCGGCTCGCGGTGGCCCACGAGCGTGCGCGGGAGCTTCATGAACACGAGCGGCCACTCGGGCACTTCGATGTCCGACTCCTCGGCGTGGGCCTCGTAGTTGAGCGCCGCACAGAAGACCGTGTTTCGGTCGGTCGTCGGCGGCAGATGGGTGATCTCGGCCCGGTCGAACGACCCCCCGTCGGCGTCGGCGGCGTCGTCGGGTCGCGACAGCGCGTCCTGGAAGTCGTCGAACTCGCTCGATACGTCGGTGACGGTGTCCGCTTCGAAGCGACCGATACGTGCTTCTCCGTCAGCCTGAAAACGGCCTATTCGCATAGACAAGTGGTCCCGTCACAGCGTCTTTACTGTTTCCACTGACGGTCGATAATCGACCCCGGCGCGGCCGGGCGACCGAGATCCGAGTCCGTCTCCCACTGGAGCCTGTCACACGCCTCCGGATGCTCAAACTATTAGTGTCGGGGGTTGAACACTAGTCACATGGCAGAGTACGAGCCATCCTGGGAGTCGTTAGTCCAACATCCCCCTCGATCGCTATTCGATGAGCGATGGCTCGGTGAAGGAGCCGTCGTCGTCGAACGCGATCGGCGACGGCTCCGCGACGACCCTGAGGTCCGAACGGTCCCGGGCCTCGTCGATGAGCGCCTCGGAGGCGTAGAAGCGATGGAGGTACATCGTGTCCGGCGCGCGTAGCACGCGGACGGTCGACTCGTCGACGACGCCGATAGTCGAGAGCGCCGCGGTCAGGCCGGCACGGTCGGTCTCGGCGACGGGCGGCAGGCGAACGCCCCGGATCGTGCTCGCGGTGAGCGCGTTGATCAGGGTCGTCGCCGCGTCCAGTTCGGCGACGACGTCCTCGTGGATCACGTCGGCCGACCCGACGCCCATCGCGTTGCCGTGGGTCGTGGCAGTCAGCGAGCGCGTGAAGATGCGCTTGATCTCGGGGTCATCGGGTTGGGGTTCGTTGATCGCGAACGGTCGCCGGCCGATCACGTTCGTGTCCATCCCCTGCCCGCTGATGTCCTTGCCCTGCCGATCCAGAACGAGCACGTCGACGGCGCTGAATGGGATCGTCGGCATGATCTCGTAGGCTTCTTCGAGCAGTTCCGCCTCCCGGTCGAGGAAGCCACTCGGCGGGACGCCTTCGAGCCGCGCGGTGTCGTCGTGCTGGTCCTCGACGATGGCGACGCCGCCGACCACCGGCAGGGCCGAGAGCAACTGCTCGGTGATGGCGGGGATCATTTTCCTGAGCGACCAGTCGACTGCCCAGTCGTGGGCGATCTTCGCGCCGCGCTGTTTCCCCATGCCGATGACGAGCATCTTCGAGAGCCCGCTCTCGACGGCCCCGTCGAAGTCCGTATGGGGTTTGATCCGGTTGATCGGGACGATCGCGTCGGCCGCGACCGCGTTGGCATCGGCCACGACGGGCACGTCCCTGTCGGGTGTCCGACCGACCTCGACGACATCCATCGTCGCGCGGATCTCACAGCCGATCGACGCCTCGGTGACGCCCAGTTCGGCCAGTATCTCCGTCTGACCCTCGGCGGTCGCGCCGCCGTGGCTCCCCATCGCCGGGAACACGAACGGCGTATAGCCCGCGTCCTCGACGGCGTCGACGACGCCGGCGACGATCTCGGCGAAGTTCGCGATTCCGCGGCTCCCGACGCCCAGCGCGACCTCGCCGCCCGCCGGTGTGTCGCCGAAGGGGAGCAACCGGACCGCCTCGCCGGCCCGCGTCGCGATCTCGCCGGTCGGGATCGGGCCGGTGTTCCAGACCTGTTCGACGACGCCCATCGCCGGGAACGGGGTCTCGCCACAGGCGTCGGCGATGTCACGCTCGGACACGCTCAGGGTTCCGAGTGGATCTTCGAATGCCATACAGACACGTTGGCAGAACGGCTATTAAAACTCCGCCAGAGAGCCGACAACTGCGAGCGGAGATCGCGATCAGTCGTCGCTCTGTCCGGTGGCAAACGAGTGTGAGTCCTGGAACTCGGCGGCCTCCGCGCGGGCGGCTTTCGGCGGTTCGCGGTTCTCGATGGCCTCGCCGGTCCGACCGTCGAAGACGTGGATCCGGTTCCGAGGGAAGACCACGTCCATCGACGCCCCCTCCTTGATGTACTCCTCGCCGTCGACGCTCGCGGTGAACAGCTCGTCGCCCAGCCGGAGGTAGACGAACGACTGGTCACCGAGCGGCTCGATCACGTCGACATCGACCGTGAGAGCGTTCTCGTCGTCGGCGGCGGCGATGCGGATGTCCTCGGGACGGATCCCCAGGGTCAGGCGATCGGCGCCGTCGGCGACCTCGGCCGCGGTCTCGGCGTCGAGGTCGTGTTCGAAGTCGTCGTGGACCAGCGTCCCGGCGTCCCGGTCCTGTGTGACCTCGAAGAAGTTCATCGAGGGCGAGCCGATGAAGCCCGCGACGAACCGGTTGTTCGGGAGGTGATAGCACTCCAGCGGCGTCCCGATCTGCTGGAGCTGTCCGCCGTCGAGCACGGCGATGCGGTCGCCCATCGTCATCGCTTCGGTCTGGTCGTGGGTGACGTAGATCGTCGTCACGCCCAGTTCCGACTGGAGGTTCTGGAGTTCGGTCCGCATCTGAGTGCGCAGTTTGGCGTCCAGATTCGAGAGGGGTTCGTCCATCAGGAACAGCGCCGGGTCGCGGACGATCGCCCGTCCGAGCGCAACACGCTGTTGCTGTCCGCCCGAGAGATCGCCGGGTTTCTTGTCCAGCAGGTCATCGATACCCATCATCTCCGCGGTCTCCTCGATGCGGTGCTCAATCTCGTCGCTCCCCATGTCCGTTCCCATCTTGAGGCCAAATCCCATATTCTTGCGGGAGCTCATGTGGGGATACAGCGCGTAGTTCTGGAACACCATCGCGATGTCGCGGTCCCGCGATCGCTTGTGGGTGATGTCCTCACCGCCGAGAGTGATCGTCCCCTCGGTCGCCGATTCGAGCCCGGCGATACAGCGCAGCGTCGTGGACTTCCCACAGCCTGAGGGACCGACGAGGACGAGGAACTCGCCGTCGTCGACGGTGATCGACACGTCGTCGACGGCGACGATCTCCCCATCGGTGCCGTCGTTAAATCGCTTTGTCAGGTTCTGGATCTCGAGGTCGCCCATAGGAACGAGATCCCCACAGACGGTGATAAATCTTGTCACCTGCTACGCGTTGTCACCCGTTTCGAGCGTCCAGATCCGGTCCATGAACGGGATCGGTTCGTCCTCGTCGTCGACATCGACGCCCTCGCGCTTAAACTGAGCGACGTACCGCTCCCACTCCTCGACGGCATCGTCCCTGTCGACCTCATCGAGGTAGGCGTCGATGTCCTCGGCCTCGAGGAGACAGACCGCCAGGTCGTCGCGGACGTACAGTTCGAACTCCGTGACGCCGCCCCGACGCATCGCGTCGGAGACGCCCTCGGGAACGTCCTCGTGGGCTTCGAGATACTCCTCGCGGTGGTCGGGATCGATTCGCTGGACGTACACCGCTCGCTCCGTGTCGGATGCCATATCCCCGGCAACGAGTGAGTGGATAAAGAAGGTTGTGCCAGTCCCGGCTGGCGGCGACCTATACGTCGTGGACGCGCTCGAAGGCCCGGTGAGAGAGATATGAGAGGTCCCGCGCCGAGAGGAACTCGGCTTCTTCGGCCCACGAGAGGCAGTCCCCGTAGCTCGCCCAGTCGTCCATCCAGGGGTAGTCCGACCCGAGCATCAGCCGCTCGGGGCCGAACCACTCGACCAGGTTGCGAACGTAGCCGTGGAGGTCCTCGTAGGGCCAGTCGGCCTCGGCCGACCGCGGAAGCGAACTCACCTTGACGGCGACGTTGTCGTGGTCGGCGACGGACTCGAAGTCGATCCACGGAGCCCCGTCGGGGGCGGTCGTCTCGTCGGGGAAGGCCATGTGGTCGACGACCAGTTGCACGTCCGGGTGTGCCTCGGCGAGGTCGGCGACCATCGACAGCTGTTCGGCCTTGGGAAAGATGAACACCGCAGTACCGAGCGCGGCGGCCTCCGCCCAGATCGGTTCGAGCGCGTCGTCGAGGATCCAGTCGGCGGTACGGTTCAGTTCAGTCGGGTACTCGGCGTATTCGAGGCAGGCGTGCATCCGGACGCCCAGCATCCGCCCGTGACCCACGACCCGACGGAGGTCCGCCCGCACCTGCTCCGGGTCGTCCCCGAAGAAGTCCATGAGGCCGACCCCCCACAGCCGGTCGGGGAAGGCCTCGACGGCCCGCATCGTGTACTCGTTGGCGCGCGGCCCGTGGCCGTACAGCGGCGTCGTGACGATCACGCTCTCCTCGACGCCCGCCGCGTCCATGTCGCCGATCAGGTCCCGGGCCGTGTACGATCCCTCCCATCCCGGCGGCAGGACCTCGGCCTGCCACGGGAGTTCGTCGGTGTCGGTCCCCCAGGCGTGCGTGTGCGTGTCGACGAATTTCATCGAATCACTCCAGATTGCCGCCGCCGCTGACCCGGAGGATCGTCCCGACGACGTAGGATGCCTTGTCGCTGGCGAGGTACAGCACCGCGTTCGCCAGATCCTCGGGCTGACCCATGCGACCGATGGCACGGGCCTCACCCCATTCGCGGAGGATGTCCTCCTTCGTCCGGTCGGGGTCGTTTTCAGCTTCCATCTCGGCCTCGTAGTGGACCTGGTAGGTCTCGGTGAGATCCGTCGAGATGGCGTTCATTCTGATCCCGTGTTCCGCGAGTTCGTGGGCCATCCGCCAGGTGAGGCCGTTGATCGAGGTCTTGGAGATGCCATACAAGCCGCGTCGACCGGTCCGGCGGTCCCCGGTCTGGCTGGTGTGGTTGACGATCGATCCCTCGATCCCTTCCTCGATCATGTGGGACGCCACGAGTTTCGAGGCGTAGTACTGGGCGCGGACGTTCACGTCTATCGCGAAGTCCCAGTCTTCGAGCGAGCCCTCGACGAGCGACTGCTCTCGGGGCCAGACTGCGGCGTTGTTCACCAGAAGATTGATCCGCCCGAACTCGTCGATCGCGGTCTCGACGAGGGCTTCGATGTCGTCGGGATCGCCCATGTCCGCCGTCACGCCGATCACGTCGCCCGCGCTGCGCTCGTCGAGGTCATCGGCGACTCGCTGTACGTCGGCCTCGGTCCGGGAATTGATCACCACGTTGGCACCCGCGTCGGCGAGCCCCTCCGCGATGCCGCGACCGATCCCTTTCGTCGACCCGGTAACGATCGCCGATTCGCCGCTGTAGTCGTAGCTGGTGTGACCGACCATATCAGGAGTCTCGTGAACAGTAAATAAATAATCTACCGGTAGCGACCGCGGCGTTCACACCGTATTCAGCACGTCACCAATCCACGAGAGGTTACGATCAGGAATGACACCGTAGCCGTAGAAGGATAGCTCATTTGCACCGGCGTCGACGGCGGCTTGCACCTGTGCACGAAGCCCATCCTGATCATGGACTATCGGGTCTCCAGCAAGGATACCGGCACGTACTGGTTCGTCGAAGAACGTCCGTGTCGCGTTCACGTCGTCCCGGACGACCGATGGGTTCTGATGGTAGGCGAGCACCGTGGCTGAGTCAAGTACCGCGGATAACCCGTACAGATCGAGGCCGTGTTTCCAGGAGTGCTCGATACCCATTCGATCGTCACCGAGTCCGCCCATCTTGAAGTAATAGCCGAAATCGAGGGGATCGATGATTGATGAGAAATCCTCGAACAGCGTTAGCAACGTCTCACGCCGAGTCTCTGCGTACCGACCGACCGACGGGTGTTCCGCTAGCCACCCGGCGATATCAGTATCGTACGCTAGCTCACCCTCGAAGAGCGCGCTGAGTCCCGAACGTGCGCTTTCTCTCGCGGTTTCGACATCGACTCCGACCGCCGTCGCGTGGTCGCGACAGTGTTCGCAGAAGCAGAGTCCGAAAAGGAACTCACCGAGCGGCCCGAGTCGCGTGAACCACTCCTGGTGATGCCAGCCGTACCCCGTTCCGTACTGGTAGTCGGCCAACTCCATTTCGATTGTACCGAACACGTCTCGGCTAGCGAGGTCCGTCGTCAGTGCGCGTCCGTACGCTTGGACAGCAGGGTTAGACGGGCAGAGTCCCCATACGAGCGAGTCTCCGAACGGAGATTCCAGCGTCGCCTCGGGATGCTGACGGCCAAGCGAGCTGCTGTGGAACGTCGCGGACCACGAATTCAGGTCCACCGGCGTGTCAGCGAACCCGTCGGCGATCGTCGCAAGCCAATCGTCATCGCCCATGGTCGCGTTCACGTCCGGAGTGATCGATCCGTAGTGATCGAGGTCGGGCTGGAAGTACACACTCGCATCGGCGAAGAAAGTCTTCCGCTCGGGATTGTGTGGGTTCAGCGTCTGAACCGAGTGCATCGCCGTCGCGAGGTTGACCTCGTCGATACCAAGCGCCGCAAGTCGGTTCGCCGCTTGTTCTGGCCCCTCGTCAATCAGATCCCACGGATGGGCCCACATCGCGGCTTTCATGCCGACCACCCGATCTCCTCGTCGATGGGATAGATCGGACGCGGGATTCGCTCGTACGGCAACTCGGCGAGTAGCTGGTTCGTATCACCCTCAGTGAGTGCAAACAGACGCCGTGCGGCAACCTCCTTCCAGGCGGGACTGAGGTAGCCGCTCTTGAGGACAATGAGACGGCACTCGGACAGATCGATATCGAGCGCCTCGAACGTCGTCGGATCTCGGTGGCAGTTCGTGCGACGGTCAGTGACGAGGACCTCGCAGTCACCACAGTCGAGGCGTGCTACGCCTGCGCCATCGGATTCTCCGAGGGCACGAACGGTTCCAGTAACGGAGAGAGGCTGACCGAATTCGTAGCGCTGGCCCAACTCCATGTCGACAGTTTCTCCTTCAGTAACAGTCGCACAGCGATCGTAGCTCGTGGCGTCAGCAATGACCGCGAGGACGGGCGTCCCGAGATCGTCACGTTCGAACAACATCGCCAAGAAATCGGTCAAGTCCTCACTCGCACCAGCACCGGGAATATCCCCCGTCTCCGCAACGACGACCGGGTGCTTGTCCTCCGTAGCCGCGATACCGAGCGCTTCAGAGGGCCGATACGCCTCCGTCGTGAAGTCGAACTCCGCGCGTCGTTCCCAGAAGGCTTTCGCGAGGTCAGCAGCCATAGTCTCTACGTCACTTGTTCCGGAGACGAGCGCGTGACAGCCTGCGTACGGGGAGTCTGCCCACGGAAAACCGAGGAAGTAGTTGGCATCGAGGATGCCGTCACGCTCGTCTGCAGTGCGCAATCGATTGATGAGCGAGGCCATCGGTTCGGCTTCCGTCTCGGACTGCTCGCCTGCGAGCAACATCGGGAGGCGTTGCCAGCCGAGTTGTACGTCCGCACCGTCGAGCGCGGTAAGAAGAAGGTCCGCAGCCCGTTCACCCGTCTCGATCACGTCGGTGTGGGGTGCGGTTCGATAGCCTGCAATCCCGTCTAGGTGTTCGACCATCTCCTCAGTGATAGTCGCGTGCATATCCAGTGCAGCGGTAATGGGAACGTCCGGACCAACGACATCACGGATGTTCGCGAGTAACGCGCCTTCCGGATCTGGTTGGTCATCGACGTACATCGATCCGTGCAGGTCCAGACAGACTCCGTCGAGGTCCGAATCGAGTCGATCAACGAGTTCTGAACGCATCCATTCGAAGGCCTCCGGAGCAACCGTCGGCGAGGGAAGGCTCGCTGCACCGATCGTCGGAACAACATCGACGTCACGCTGCGAGAGCACGTCGACGATACCAGTGAGTGACCGCCCGTGATCGAAGTCAGTCAAGAGATCGTTGTCTGTTGCTGTATTGAAATCCTCCAGCGTCGTCTGTCCGTCGGCGAAAGTATTAGTCTCGTGACTAACTGTCGCAGTTGCGATTCGCATACTATACTACGCCACAGCGACCAATATAAATCATGCGCCTGTGAGGGAATACCGCGTGATCGGCCCGTAAACGCTTCGCAAGATCTCGATGGTGACGGGACACCACAAGAGAGATCGGGCAGACCTTGGAGAAATATATTAATACGACGCCGCCACGCATACAGTATGGTCGAGTATAGACCAACATGGGGGTCGTTAGATCGGCATCCAGTTCCGGAGTGGTACAACGACGCGAAACTGGGCATCTTCATCCACTGGGGCGTCTACTCAGTCCCGGCATGGGCACCCACAGACGGCGAAATCGGCGGCGAGGACGATTCGTCGTACGCTGAGTGGTATCCCTATCATATGTATAGAGACGGGTCGGCAACTCAGACGTACCACGAGGAAACCTACGGCGAGGATATCGAGTACGCCGATTTTATCGACGACTGGGAAGCCGAGAACTGGGACCCCGAGGAATGGGCGTCGCTCTTCGATGATGTGGGCGCGGGCTACGTCGTCCTCACCGGCGAGCACCACGACGGCTTCCCGCTGTGGCATTCCCACTACACGAAGTACAACGCCGCCGAGATGGGGCCCGAGCGCGACCTCGTCGGCGACCTCGCCGAGGCGGTGCGAGAGTACGGTCTCAAGTTCGCCGCCTCGTATCACGCCAACTACAACTACTACCAGCCCGGCTTCGAGGGTCAGTTCGGCCACCCCGACTTCGAACCAGGAGAACCAGCCGAGGATCAAGGGGGACCGGGACCAGAGTACGTCGACTTCATGAACGCCAAGCACCGCGAACTGATCCGCAAATACGACCCAGACCTGCTCTGGTTCGACGTGCCCAAGGCCGAAAGCGACCACCTCAACGCTCGTGAACTGATCGCGGACTACTACAACCAGGCTATCGAGCGTGGACAGGCAGTCGCCGTCAACGACCGGGCATCGACCGACGCCATCGGTCCGACGATCAACATCGAGAACGAAGGCCCGGACGCAGAATATCACGGTGACTTCATCACGCCCGAGTACACCTCCTACGACGAGATTCAAGAAGACAAGTGGGAGACGTGCCGTGGTATCGGCCATTCATTCGGATACAACGCCGCCGAGGACGAGGACAGTCACCTCTCAACCGCAGAACTGATCCACTCGTTTGTGGACATCGTCGCCAAGAACGGCAACCTCCTGCTCAACGTCGGGCCCCGCGCCGATGGCACAATCCCGGAACTCCAGCGGAGGCCACTAGTAGGACTGGGAGAGTGGCTCGACGTGAACGGTGAGGCGATCTTCGGTTCGCGGCCCTGGACAGTTGCCGAAGACGAACACGCGGATACAGAAGTCCGATACACCCATCGAGACGACACACTGTACGCAATTACCTTCGGGTGGCCCGGCGACACGCTTCAGCTTGACATTCCGACTCACGTCACCGTTTCGAACCCGCCCACGTCGGCACTACTGACCGAAACAGCGGATGTGCGGATTTCGGTAACAGAGTGTCGCGAGCAGCTTTCGGTCGAGTTACCGGAGCGACCGGACCACGACCACGCGTACACGATTCGATTCGACGGAATCGAGAACCCGCGATAGATGAGTCCACCATTAGACCAGCTCGCGGTGGTGTAACGGTCTTCCCGTACCCTAGTACTCCTGACATCTGTTTTTTTTAGTGTGGTAGATTCCAAGGCAATGGAGAACGTGTATCGGTCCGAATGGCCGATCCGGTTCTGCGGACACCGATACCGAACTCTATCGATTAAGACCAGAGCGTTGTTCTGACTCACTGCCACCGCTCACGTGGCACGTGTGGAACGGGATCGGGAGACGCAAACGAATTACTGGTACTCGTTCCAGGGAGTTTTGAGACGGATCAGCGATACCCGGTTACCAGCTACGACAGTCCCTCGAAGAGCGGTAGAGAGAGGTGTCAGCCTTTCGTCCCGCCCATCGAGATTCCACGGATGAACTGTCGCTGGAACAGCAGAAAGAACAACACCGTCGGTGCGACTGCAATGACAATCCCAGCGAACAACTGTGCCCAGTCAGCGGAGTACTGGCCCTGGAACGCCATGAGGCCGGCTGGCAGCGTTCGCATCGCATCGTCAGTGATGAAGATGATTGCGTAGAGGAATTCGTTCCACAGGAAGACGAACTGGTAGATCGCGACGGCCGCCAGTGCCGGGAGTGCGAGCGGGAGATACACCCGGAAGAACACCTGAAACTCGTTACAGCCGTCGATTCGAGCTGCCTCGGCATACGTATCGGGGATCGTCACGAAGAACTGCCTGAGCAGGAAGATCGAGAACGGCAGCCCGAAGGCGACGTACGCGAAAATGAGGCTAAAGTAGGTGTTGAGCAGTTCGAGTGCGTTCATGATGGAGTAGAGCGGTACCAGCAAGACCTGCGGTGGGATCATGAACCCGGCGAGGAAGAAGACAAACATGATATTGTTGGCCGGAAAGTCGAACTGTACCAGCGCGTACGCCGCCAGACTCGACAGAAGCAGGATCAACACGAGGCTGATCCCGACGACGATCACACTATTGATGAAGTACTGTTCGAAGCCACCAGTCGTCCACGCGTTCAGGTAGTTCTCCAACTGGAACGTTTCCGGGAACGCGAGCGGATTCGTGAAGATCTCACTGCGGGATTTGAAGCTGGTGAGAACGAGCAGTGCGACTGGGAACAGGAACACGCCCGCGATGACGAAGAGGCCAAGCAGTGTCAGCTTGTCCGCGAACTCGGAGACTATCTCGCGCAATGGCTCGGAGGCGTCCGTACTCATGGCTCGGCACCCCCTGCCTCACGGTCACCGAGCCGAAGGTTCAGCAACGAGAGCACCAGTACAACGACGAACAGAATAACGCTGATCGCCGCGGCCTGCCCGAAGTTGGACTGGAGGAACGCGTTCTTGTAGATCCAGGTCACCATCACTTCGGTTGCATGACCGGGTCCGCCCTGGGTCATCACCCAGAAGTAGACGAAAGAGTTCATCGAGCCGACAATGGTATAGATCAGTATAAAGATAGCGACCGGCTTGAGCAGCGGAAGGATGATGTACACGAACCGCTGGAAGGGACCGGCACCATCGATACGTGCGGCCTCTAGGACGCTCTCGTCGATACTGTCGAGACCAGCCAGCCAGAGAATCGTCCGGAATCCGGTCCACTGCCACGTCGCAACGAAGATGATTGCCAGTAGTGCGATACCAGGATCACCGAGCCACTGGGGATTCCAGCTACTTCCGATCGCTTCGAGCAGCGACGACAACACTCCGTAGCTTGGGTTGTAGATGTACGACCAGATCAACGAGACAGCGACAGACATCAACGTCATCGGTAGCAGGAACGTTACTTGGAAGAACTGCCGGAGGCGATCAGAATAACGGTTGATCGCCAGTGCCAGCAGGAGTCCAAGTCCGGCCTGGAGGACGATACTCCAGATTCCGACTTCGAAATTATTTATTAGGGCATTCCAGACCACGTCATCGCCGACTGCTTGTACAAAGTTCTCAGCGCCGACGAACGACATATCGCCGAGACCGGACCACTGGAATCCACTGAGACCAAAGATCGCCAAGGCGGGGAGCGCGAGAAATGGGACATACAGCAGTAGCGCTGGTAGGAGGAACAGCCAGTGTGGCCGTTCCTCAACGACGTGTGAGGTAGTATCCCACGCCGAAGAGAACCCGTTTCTAATATCCTGTATCGATGTTTTCGCACTCATCTATTATCAGACGTTTGATAGAGCCTCTTCATTCGCCTCCTGTGCGTTCTGCAGAACCTCTTGCGCTGAGCTGTTGGTGAAGAGTGTCTGGCTACCTGATAGCAGCGTTTCGGTGGTCTCAGGCAGGAATGCAACGTCGAAGACCGTCCCGATAGCATCCGCCGCGTCGAGACCATCGAGCGTACTCGTGATAGTTTCCTGAGCAGGATCCATATCGATACTGTCGTAGATACCCGGCCGACAGACGAGCTGTCCAGTCATATCGAACCAGGTCTGCATACTGTCAGCGCTGGTAAAGAACTTCAGGAATTCCATGGTGTTCTGGAAATTCTCGTTACCACGGTTTTGAGCCTGTGTACTGACCGCATACGTACCATCAGGAACGACACTGACTCGCTCATTGGCGCTGTTCTCGTAGAGGTCAGGGAACGACGGCCACCACATATAATCGATATGATCAGGGATACCGCCGAACCCATCCGGAGCCTGCGTGCTGATCTGATCCTGAATCCAAGTACCCTGATGCCAGAACGCGGCCTCGTCATTGAAGAACAACGCAGCCGCTTCGTTGTTATTCAGTGAATTGATAGACTGGTTGAAGTACTCCTCATCATAGAGCGTTTCCAATCGTGAGACGCCTTCAACCATGTCATCGCTGGTCAGGGTTTCCCCCTCCAGACCGAAGGCGGCGTTCAGGTATCTATCAACACCGACAGACTTGATCATGAACGCTGATGTCCAGTGTCCGATCGTCCATCGGTTCCGGTTACCACACTGGATCGGCGTGTAGCCGGCATCCTGGACTGTCTGACAAACATCGAGGAACTCGTCCCAGGTCGTGTCCGTCGAGTGCTGGAGCGTGCTCGGGTCGATTCCTGCGTCCTCGAGAACGTTCTTGTTGTACCACAGTGGGATGCCAGCCATCGTGTGTGGGACGGAATACATATCGCCGTCCTCCGAACCCCACGACAACAGATCACCAGGTTCGTACTGGACGTTTCGAGTCGAACTGGGAACGAATCCGTCCAACTCCTCGGTGGAAAACTCGTCGTCGAGTGGTACGACGTTCTCATTGCCTACGTATCGTCCGAGGCGATTCGGCCCACTCCAGATGAAGAACACGTCCGGTGCGTTGTTCGTCCCCAGGGCGTTCGTGACGGCCGATTTGTAGGCATCGTTCTCGTATTTCGTATCGTTGATGGGGATCCCTCGGTCGTCTTCGAAGCGCTGGATGAGTTCATCCGTGGCCTCTTTTGGCGCACCTGAAGTGGCTGTCACCCAGAAGTTCACTTCGTCTGTCGATCCACTCTCAGTGCTCGTCTCGGTCCCGCCGCTGTCACCCCCGTCACTGGTACTGCTATCGTCGGTATCCGTCTCATTGGTCCCGCTGCTACAACCAGCCAGACCAATCATTCCTGCTGCACCAAAGGCCCTAAGCATACGTCTCCGCTCTTTGTCAACCATATGCAATTCAACTGTATAGAAGAATGGTATATATATATTGTGTTACCGGAGATTAATTGCGGATATTCGTCGGGAGACAGCCTGTATGATGTCTCGCTTCTGGGAATCAAAGAGAGCTAGATACCTACGAATCACTGAATTTATTACCACAGTAAATGATCAGTGTGGTATGGTACCGGAGATTACCAAAATCGAGTCAGTGGAGTTCGCGTATCCGATCGAAGACGTCGGCACGGATCAGCACGGTTTCAACCTCGTGTACGAACCGGGCGAGGTAACCGAGCGAAAGCTGTTCGCGATCAAGATCCACACCGACGAGGGGACCACCGGCGAGTACGTCGGGGGCAACTCCCCAGGTGCGGCACAGATCAACACCTTCGCAGACTACCTTGTCGGCAAGAACCCACTGGACCGGGAACGCCACTGGAGCGAGATCAAGCGCGCGCTGCGCAAGTACGACCGCATGGGGATCGGCCCGATCGACATCGCACTGTGGGACCTCGCCGGGAAGTACTACGACGCCCCGATCCACGAGCTACTCGGGACGTACCAGACCAAGTTCCCCGCCTACGCCTCGACGTACCACGGCGACGAGAACGGCGGGCTGGAGACGCCCGAGGACTTCGCTGCCTTCGCCGAAGAGTGTCACGAGATGGGGTATCAGGCGTTCAAGATCCATGGCTGGGGCGGTAGCGAGGGGTCACGCGACCTCGACCGCGAGCTAGAGACCGCTCGCCTGCTGGGCGAGCGTGTCGGCGGTCGGATGGACCTGATGCACGACCCGGCCTGCGAACTGGAGACGTTCGGCGACACGCTCAAACTCGGGCGCGCCCTCGACGAGGCCGGCTTCTTCTGGTACGAGGACCCCTACCGAGACGGCGGGATCTCCCAGCACGCCCACCGAAAGCTCCGCCAGAAACTCCAGACGCCGATCCTCCAGACCGAGCACGTCCGCGGGCTGGAACCGTTCACGGACTTCATCGACGCCGAATCGACCGACTTCGTCCGGGCCGACCCCGAGTACGACGGGGGGATCACCGGCGCGATGAAGCGCGTCAGCGTCGCCGAGGGCCACGGACTCGACGTGGAGTTCCACGCGCCCGGCCCGGCCCAGCGCCACTGCATCGCCGCGACCCGCAACACGAACTACTACGAACTGGCTCTGGTCCACCCCGACTGTCCGAACACCCAGCCGCCGGTCTACGAGGGCGACTACTCGGACATGATCGACACTATCGACGAAAACGGGATGGTCGAAGTACCCGAAGGTCCGGGACTGGGCGTCGACTACGACTGGGACTACATCGAGAACAACGCCACCGGCAGCGTCCACGTCTACGAGTAACGCCACTCCACACGGCTTCCCTTTCGTTCCGACACTCGTCGCTCCGCCCCCCTCACCAGGACGTGATCTCGATGTCGCGCAACGGCCGATCCAGCGGCACGTCGACTTGACTGCCCGTGTAATGCGAGACGTAGAACCCGACGATGATCTCCAGCGAGCGCAGCGCCTCCCGTCCCGTCGAGGCGTTCTCGGCCTCACCGTCGAGCAGCGACTGGACGTGGCGGGCGGCGTTGGCGAACGCGCCTCGATAGTCGTCGTCCCACGTCCAGGCACCCTCGATACCGGGCAGCGGTTCTTCGATGTGCTCGCCGTCTTCCAGCCGCCAGTAGCGCCACTCGCCGTCGTCGTTGTTCATATACAGTTTCCCCTCGCTCCCGATGAACTGCAGTGTCATCGATGACTCGTCGCGCGGGATCGTACAGTCGACCGTCGCGAACGTCCCGTCGTCCAGCAGCGCGAAGCCCCCACCGGCCGAATCATCGACATCGCGGTCGGCGTCCAGCGAGTCGACCGCCTCGTTCTCGCCGGAGACGTAGCCGCTGACGCGCTCGGCTCTGGCGTCGAGCAGGTAGACGAACGTGTCCAGCAGGTGCGTGGAGTTGCGCAACAGCTCCATCCGGAACTGCGTCGAGACGGAATGGACCTCCCCGAGCAGATCCTCCCCCTGTACGAGGTCGTGGAGCTTCCGGAGCTTGTCGGTGAACCGGAACGAGTGGTTGACGACCAGCTCCGTCCCGGTCTCGTCGCAGACCTCGATCATCGCCTCGGCGTCGGTGACCGAGGAGGCGATCGGCTTCTCAGACCAGATCACGTCGGGAGCGGCGTCCGACCGCGCGGCGTCGACCACGTGATCGTGGTGGAGAAACGAGGGCGTACAGACGGAGACGACGTCGAGGTCCTCGGCGTCGAGCATCGCCTCGTGACCGAGGTACTGACACTCTGTCGGGATGTCCCACGCCTCGCCGAACGTCTCCAGTTTCTCCTCGTCGATGTCCGCGACCGCGACTAGGTCGATGTCGCTCGTCGCGTCGTACCCGCCCGCGTGACTGGCACGGATCTTCTCGCTGCCGATCGCCTCCGAATCGTGCATCCCGAGAATACCCATGCCTGCGATACCGCCGGTGCCGATGATCCCTGCGCGATAGCTCATAGTTAACTCGGGTAAGAGGTTTCACAGCCGATGTTATCAAGATTGTGCCTCACCCGACAGAGGGGCGATCCGGCGAAAAACGGCGGCACGACTCGTCTGCCCTGTCTTCGGGGGCAGAAGACGTACGTAGGCGTGATCCGGCCCCGACGGCGGCGTCGCGGGGAGCGAGATGTGCAGGACGTTCGCCTCGATGTCGGCCGTCCAGTCGATAGCGGCGTCGGTGCCGAGGAGGTCGACGGCAGCGGGATCGACCACCTCGTCCGCGGGCCACTCCATCAGGATCGCGTACCTCGACGTCCCGTTCGGGGCCCATCTCCGCGGCGTTCCACTCGGTGATCTCGGAGCCCTACATCGCGAACCCGTCGTGGTGGATCGCCGTCGCGCCGACGTACTCGGTACCCACCTCCGCACAGAGGCTGGCCCCACTCCTCCGAATCAAACTCGTCACCGTGGAACTCGGAGATGAACTCACGGTAGCCGAACTCGTCGGTCCCCGTACGTCTCGGCGTAATGCCCGTGGCGTGAATCGCGCTGGTACGTCTCGCGGAGTACCACTCGTTGCCGTACGTCGGGACCGAGTACGGTCCCTAGTGGAAGTAGAGACCGAACGTCTCGTCCCGGAACCAGTCCGGGATCGGTGCCGATTCCAGCGACTCCCGTGACGCTTCGTAGTCCGTCATACGACGGAGGTCTGACCCGATATAACTGTTGAGGCGACCGCGGGATCGAAACGCGACAGAATAGCTGGACGAAGATTTATTATGAGTGGGTTGTTGGTGTCGACTATGGCAGACGAATTCAATTCCACGATGGTCAAGACAGCTAGGACCACGTTCCGGATCCTGGAGGCGATCAAAGCCCGGGACGAAGCCACGGTCACAGAGCTGACAGACGAATTCGCGCTCTCGAAGAGCAGCATCCACAACTACCTCAAGACGCTCGAACACGAGGGGTACGTCGTCAGGGAGGGCAACGCGTACCGCGTCGGGCTCCGACTGCTCGATCTGGGCGGCTACGCCAGACACAAGCAGCGCCTCTACCAGTCGGCCAAAGAAGAGGTGACGAAAATCGCCGAGGAGACCGGCGAGATGACGAACTTGCTCGTCGAGGAACATGGCCGGGGGATCTACCTCCACCGGGCGAACGGGGAACAGGCGGTCAAATCCGACTCCTACATCGGGCACAGGGTCCACCTCCACAACACTGCGCTGGGACAGGCGATCCTGGCACACCTCCCCGAGGAGCGAGTCGAGGAGATCGTTGATCGACACGGACTCCCCGAGACGACGAAGAACACCATAACGAACCGCGACGAACTGTTCGAACGGCTGGAGCGTGTCCGCGAAGAGGGAGTCGCTTTTGACGACGAGGCGCGACTCGTGGGACTGCGCTGTGTCGCCAAGCCGATCGTCAACAAGGAGGGCGAGGTTGAGGGTGCCATCAGCATCTCGGGACCGACGAGCCGGTTCCAGGGCGAGCGATACCGAACAGAACTCCCCGAAATACTCGAAAGCGCCGCAAATGTCATCGAACTCAACATCAACTACACCTGATCGAGTCGGGCGACGACGCCGACGATGCTGTCAGCGTAATGCGTCGGTCGAATCGTGTCGGTTCCGAACGCGCCGGCCGGTCCGGCGTCGCCGTCGGCGCTCCCTTCTTCGGTCTTCGACCGGTACGCACAAATCAAATGGAACAGTACACTGAACCGCGGGCCGATGGTGGTTCAGTATTACTGACCGCCAAATAGGTATCGAGCGTGAATACACCATTATTGGATAGAAATTCGATATACTACGGAATAGATTTTGTAATACTAAACGGTCCCGAGAATAGCTCTGGATGGTTTGCGAGACCACTGATGACAAAAATACTCAGGAAAACCTAAATCCAGTTTAGATCGTCAAGATTTGAAGGTCACGTTTGGGATTCTTTGTTCGACGACGACGTAGCAAAACCGAAGCGATACTGCCACCAAAGACAGTATCGCTGTATCTGTCGGTATGTTTAGTGCAATCAGCTAGAGAATCACTGGATGAGAACCCACCAATACTGGAAAGTGAAGTCCGATGGAAGTATATAATAGCAGTAGCTTCATTATTCCTATATTTGGCACAGGTGAATGTAAATAATAACCGAACGTTTGTCAGATCACCGGAGACGGTATCGTGGCTTCTCGGTGCGATTGTATTTATTCACATAGCGCTCTTCTGTAGGAGATTGTTGATACTGCTGAGCTGTGGCTGTCGAGTCGAAGAGGACAAGGACACCGCGTCAGCGGTGTCCGACACGGATGATTCCGCTAGATGTGTTTGGGTCGGAATCGGTCGCAGCGGACCTGTTACAGCAGGTTCGCTGGCGTGACGGTGTTTCCTGTCCTCGCTGCCGTTCTGACCGAACGGTCAGAAACGGCAGCTACGAGCAGTTTCAGCGGTATCTCTGTAAGGATTGCGACCGCACGTTCAACGATAAAACCGGCACGATCTTCGCTCATTCGAAGATTGCGCTCCGCAAATGGTTATTCTCGATCTACGCCTTTTTGCGGTTTAACACGAGCCTCAGGCAGTTACAGTGCGAAATCGAAGTTACCTACAAAACGATCCACAGGCGTGTCGAGCGCTTCACCGAAGCGCTCGACGCGCCGTCACTCGATCTCCGTGGCCCGGTTGAAATTGACGAGTTCTACGTCTCTGCCGGTCTGAAAGGCCGCGAGAGCGCGACCGCGACGCACGCTCGACGCTCGATGATTTCGAATTCGACCTCGAGACGGAGCAGTCGACGAAAGACCAGCTCGAGGCGGAACGCGAGGAGCTTGAAGCGACGTTCGAAGAGATGGAAGAAATCTCTGAGAACCCCGATACGCTGGCCGGTCGAATCAAGTAACTCCGAGAGCGGAAACGCTCACTCGATCAGACCGTCAACGAACTTGGCAGCGTCATCAACTTCAATCAGGAGATGCTCGAGGGTGACGGAATCGACCTCGCGGAAACAAACGACCCGACCGAGGCGCTCATCAATGATGACTAGACGGCCTGTTGGACCTGTGGGTCCGAGGTCGATACGAACTAGATCGAAGACACGCTCGACCAGCTCCGGGAGCTCCGGTCCGACAAGCTCGACAAGCGCAACGAGGTCCGTGCAGAGATCCAGAAGTTCACTGACCAATAGTCGTCGATCCGCGAGGACCTGACGGCCGAGCACGAGGAGCTTGCCGACCAGCTGACGGAGTTGCGGACGCGCGTCGACCGCATTGAGGAGAACGCCGTTGAGGAGTTCAGTTAGCATATGTAGACCTTCCTCGACATCTTAGGGTACGAGAACCTTGACCGGATCTGGATCGAGCGCCGGGAGATGGAGGTCCGGGGGAGGCGCCACAAGGTCACGTGGACTAAGTTCGACCTCCACATCGTTCGGTCGGCGTCGGACGGCAGCACCTACGAGGAGCTGGTCGAGCACTTCTCAGAGAGCGGACGCGAGGTCACAGGGCTGGTGTTCGCGCTCGCCGGCTACCTAGTTTCACGATGTCGACGAAACAGTGCCGTTCCTCTTGCTCGACTCCCTATAGGCGATCGACTCGAACCGGATCGTCGACCTCATTGACTACTTCTGCGACCATTTGGACCACCTCATCACGACGCTACTGCCCGAAGACGCACAGGTGCTCGACAACGAGTACGCGTATCTGGAAACCATCGACTGAGCCCCCACTTAGGATTACGGCATTAAGTCTGTAATGCCTTGCGATGAACAGGGAGTATGTCACAGTCGAACGGCGGGCGGTAGACAAAGGTTGCCCGTGTGATAGATGAGTACAATCTGAGGAGGATGGAACATAACCTCGAAGCGACATGAACCGGCGAACCGGGCGATTGAACGAGCCTGCGGGACTTGACTGACGAGTTCAATGGGGCCGCGTTGGAGGTGGCGCACCGGGACGCTGGCGGCGCTCCGCTAGAGTTCGAGGTGTCGGGAACTTACGAGGCGCTGTCATCAGGTACGGAGGCTAGCACAACGCGCGCGGCGGCGGTTAGAGCGGGAGGACGTCGACGTGAACGCCGTCGAGTCGGACTTTGTCACGCCCTAGGCTATTCATACGTACCTGAAGCGGGACCGGGACGCAAGCCTCCCAGCAGACGACAGGGACCGCCATGAGCGGAAGGTCGAATCGATCGAAAAGCTTCAGGACCGGCTCACAGCGGTGACAGAGTCCACGCTCTCCTCACTTGCCGCGGCTGGCGAGCTCAACCAAGCTCATTATGATGTCCTCGTTAATGTTTGCGTGGTATGTCCAGATTGTGGCGTAGATCGGCCAGTCGGAGAGCTACTCCGAAAATCTGGCTGCGGCTGTACGGACTAATTTGCGTGCCCTATACTTGGTACCATCGAGACATGAGTAGACACAATAACGCGGCCATACATCTTCACGACAATACTGATAGAACATTCGATAATCGTGAATATTGCGTTAGGGTCGTTGAGGGTCTTTAGCTGGTCACGCAGACGATTTCTGACTGAGGTATTGAATCTCATGGTGAACTCGTTGTGTATCACGCAGATCGGTTAGCGAATCTGAATTAGCCGAGGTTGCGCAGTGTTCGCTGTAGACCTGATATCCTATCGGCCTGCTAGTCTATATATGGTCAATCTGAGAATCCTATCACATTATCGTGTTTGTGATCCCTGCGCTCAACGGAGTGTCTGTTACTGGCGGACAGCAGGCCCCAACCGAAGGCCTAACAGCTGATAGATGCGCACAATATGTCTGAGATTGGATCTTTCCTCGACGTGGTACGGATCAGCGAATTGAGCGAGCAGAGAGTTCGAGATATTCGGATGCTGTATCCAACACACTGCTGCCGTGCCGTTTCTTCGTTGACGCTCTCAACCCGGTTGTTGGTGAGTGATTTATTCATCCTAAGAGTTCACCGCTGGCCGGTACCTTCTAATTGCTCTGATCCTCACTACAACTGTATTCGTGGATGCTGGACATGTCTGTCACGAACCTCGGCGAGTAGTATTACAATCTTACGAGTGTAATGGAAAAGAACAGAGTAGTTTTTTGGCATACATGAAGGCATTATTGGCACTGTCTAGTTTAGCACCTCCTCAGCTGGCGTCCGATCGTTGAGTGATTGATGCGGTCGTTGATGGTTATAATAGTGTACGAACTGTTCAAGCCATTCGCGGACGCTTGCCCGACTGCCCACCCACGAGTGGTGGAACGGTCAATTCGCATCTTGAGGGTATGAAACCACTTTTCGATCAGGTTTCGGTCAGTGTAGTCAACCTGACCGTTCAAGTCTAATCGAGAGAGGGCAGTCCGATAGCCGAACTGATCGACAAGAAACGTGGCGTCGGAGAGATCCTGTTTCTCACGGAGACCAGCAAGGAACGCAGCCGCCGGATCAGTGCCATGTCGTCCAAACAATTGGACATCGAGAATCAGTTTTGTCTCGATGTCTATTGCGGCATAGAGCCAAGACAGCTCCCCGTTGATTTTGATGGCAGTTTCGTCAACAGCGACCCTTGACGGCTTCGCCGTCGGCGGGTCGCCACTGCTATCAGCAACTCGATGTACCCACTGGAAGATCGCTTGATGAGAGCGTTCAACGCCGAAGAGACGAAGAATCTCTTGTGTTTCTCTGAGAGAACAGCCGGTCGCGTGGAGTCGGACGGCGAACGCCCTGACGGGCGTCGCCGTCCGCTCACGCTCCCAACATTCAAGATTCGCCGTCTCAAGCGTCTCAGTGAGCAGTTCTTGGTTGAGCATAGACACCAAAACCAACGAACTGCTCACTTCTCAAACTTCGCGTTAAGTTTGTCGTGAATTGTGGTAGACGGCGAAGGCTTCGAGCCAATTTTGAGCAGTCTCTAGCGCGACATGACTAAAACTATTTGCGAACGATGATGTTCGTCATTCTATTTCCCAAAAGACACGTTCGATAGCGTTCCGATTTCCATGGCGAATCACCCGAAATCGATAGCCATCTTCAGCAAGAACTGGGCCGAGATAATCGGCGTCATCGACGAGAAATTCGATACCATCGAGCTGATAACGCTGGTGAAGCTCGGTGAGAAACCATCGCGTTGTCTGTTTATTTGCGGTCGGATAGAGGCTCACGTGAAGGATTTCGTTCGTCTGTGGATCAACCGCGCCGTACAGCCAGAACTTCTGGCCGTGGAGGCGGATCATCTTTTCGTCGACCGCGAGTTGATCCTCGGAAACGGTCGATATCGGCTGTAGATCGGCTTTATGAACCCAGTTATGGACAGCGACGTGACTCCGTCTGATCCCAAACAGTTCAAGATGCTTACTTACCTCACGTAGTGACATACCGGCCAAGTGACAGCGGATCCCTACTTCAATTGCCCAGCGCGGAGTTCGATCTCGCTCCACAAACGACAAGTCGATCCACGCGATATGTTCGCTGAGGCGGTCGAATTCTGCCATAAGCACTCAGAACTCGTCCGCCTCATTCTCTAACTTTACGCGACCTTCTCAAACTGGCTTAACTTGACAGTGCCGGTGTTGAAAGAGTTCGGTCCACCGTTCATAACTCGGTTCACAAGGCCGATTTACAGCCAGAATCTGGGCGGAGCCCGAATCACGTTGCGGTCGATGAGACAGTGATTCGACTTGATGATGAACAGTATGGGCTGTACGCTGCTGTCGATCCAGAAATGAACGATCTACTCCATACACAGCTTGAGCAACGACAAATAACGCTCTCGCAGATCGGTTCTTCGCTGATCTTCGTGATAAACACGATATTGATGACGCAACTATTCTCGTCGATGGATCAGTCTCACTTCAATGAGCCTGTCGCAAACACGACCTCAAATTCAGATACGAACGACATGGAAATCGGAACAGCGTTGAACGTGTCTCTCGTGAGATAAAACGCAGAATTATCTGTTTCTCAAACTGTTTCAGCAACGCCGAATCAGAAACTGCTAACGAGTGGCTCAGATCGTTCGCTTTCGCATGGAATCAACTTATCTGAACACTACGTGCTTCTCGCTCCACAAACTCTAGGTTGATCTCGTCTAAACAGCCGCTGAGGCGGTCGTTTTCGGGCATGAATCACTTTAAAAATGCTCCGCCTCACCTTTCAAACATTATCTGAACTGCTGTGTTGAACAGCGCCATCTAAGCTATGTTGAGGCAACACCTGATTCGAGATCGCGCTTCTAGACCGCTTATACAGTGACTCAGATATAGTTAGTTCACATGACCACCGCTCTTCAACGGAGCAATCTGAACAGCACCGTAGAACCACGGATCAATCAGATCTCAAACTTTTTTTAGAAATACTGAAGAAGATATTGTCAAAAATTGTCTTCGAGCCCCCGCCTTCGCATGGAACCTACTTGTCCGAACCCTACCTGACGATGGTGATCAGTCGATCTGTTCGACGTAGGTATAATCATCGGGGAGCGCGGCGGCGTCCTCGGGGAGAAGGGCAGCGACAAGGAAGTCAGCGTGGGTCTGGAAGTAGTCGACAACGCGCGCGATCCGATCGGAATCGATGGCTTCTAGCGAGTCGAGCAGGACAAACGGGACCGTCTCGTAGACATCGTGGACGAGATATCCCGCGAGCGCGAACACGAGCCCCGTCACTTCCCGCTCGCTCTCCGAGAGATGATCGACCGTGTCCTCGTAGGCGGTCCCGTCGGGCGACGAGCGGACGATGTGGAGATCGAACCGAGTCCGCGTGACCTTGCGGCGGCCCTCCCGGACTTCGGTCTCCCGGCGCTCGATCCAGATCCGGTCGAGGTTCTCGTACTCCAAGATGTCGAGGACCGTCTCCATGTGCTCGTTGAACTCCTCAACCGCGTTCTCCTCGATGCAGTCGACGCGCGTCCGCAGCTCTGTCAGCCGGTCGGCGAGTTCCTCGCGTTCGGCCTTCAGGTCCTCGCGGCGCTCGATCGCGGCCTCTCGCTCATCGATCTCCTCGTCGATCTCGTCGATCTCGTCTTCGAGCCGCTCGATTCGGAGCTCGATCCCGTTCGCCTCGCGGTGAAGGTCTAACGCCTCGTCATAGCCGTCGGCGTCTATCGACTCAGCTTCTTTTTCCAGCTCCTCCATCTCCTCTTGTTTCGACTTGATCTGCTCCTCGAGGTCCGTGATCCGCGACTCGGTCGACTCGATCTCCGTCCCAACCGCGTCGAGTCGCTCCTCAGCGCGCTCGATCTCGCGTTGGGCCTGTTTGATCGACGACTGCCGGTCGGTAAGCTCCTGGATCTCCGCGCGGATCTCGTTGCGCTCGTCGAGCTTGTTGGACCGGAACTCTCGGAGCTGGTCGAGGGTCGCCTCGATCTGGTCGCTCTCGACCTCTGACCCGCAGGTCCAGCAGACCGTCTGGTCGCCCGCGGTCAGCGCGTCGGTCGGGTCGTCGCCGGACATCCCCTCATCGATGTCGATCCCCGAGCCATCCACCATGTCCTCGTTGAAGCCGATGACGCTGCCGAGCTCGTTGACCTCGTCGTCGAGCGAGCGCTTCCGGCGGCGCAGCTCGTCGATGCGACCCGCGAGTTGGTCCGCGTTCTCGTCGGGCTCCTCGGCCTCCTCGACGGTCTCTCGAAGCTCCTCACGCTCCGCCTTCAGCTCCGAGAGCGTCGAGCGCTCGGTCTCGAGGTCGAACTCGAGGTCGTCGAGGTCGGAGCGGGCATCCCGGACCCGCTGGAACGCCTCTTCCATCTCCTCTTCGCGCGTCCGGCTCTCCTCGATGCCGGCGTCGAGTTCGTCGAGCTCCTCCCGGACCGACTCCAGTTCCCCTTGGGCTTCCTCCAGCTCCTCGAGTTTCTCGCGGCGGTCAGCTTCGAGGTCGGGGAGGTCGCGTTCGAGGCTGTCAAGTTTCTCGATCTCAGACTCCAGTTCGTCGCGTTCGCGCTTGCACTCGCGGATCTCCGCGTCGATCGCGTCCGTATCGATCGGGCGCATGATGATCTCGCGGAGATCGTCGCCGCGCGCCACTGCCCGCCGCGCCTCGTTGTTCTCCAGCAGGAACGCGAACAGGTCGGCCAGCTCCGGATCGTCGAGGTAGGGGTCGCCACCAAACTCGACAGTGTCGCCGCGGCGCTGTAGCGTCCGCGTGTGCGTCTCGTCGTCAAGTTCGAGGGTCACTTCGCCCTCCTCAGCATCGCCCTTCAGCGAGCTCTGGCGGCTACCGAGTCCGGCCATCAGCGCCTGTAAGAAGGAGGTCCGGTTCGTCGCGTTTCGCCCGGTCAAAATCGAGACGCCGTCGGAGAGTGTCACCGACGCCTCGTCGATGCCACCGATGTTCCGGACATCGACACGGACGACGTGTTTCGGGATCTGAGCCATCGATATGGTCGAAAAACGGCAGTCGCGGTGTTAAATCTGCGGTTCTGATGGAGTGAACACCTGCTACATCTCATCAGAGAAGTCCCGTCAGTCACGGGAGAGTGGCGTGACTCGCTATAGACATCAGTTTGCGTGATCGATGTACTGATCTTCCCACTCTACGGCTCAACTCGAGGCCCGACTTACTCATCAGTGGCTTCGGATTTTGCTCCACAGCCGCAGCCACCTTGACGAATTAGTTCCCCCACCGGCAAATCTGCGCCGCAGTGGGGGCAGACAGCGCGCACATCAACAAGTACATCGTACCCGTCATTATCCAGTTCATCCGCGTTTGCCAGCGAAGAGATAGCGGTCTCAGCCACGGCTGACACGCGACCCTCCAGTTTCTCGATAGTCTCGACCTTCCGCTCTGCCATGTCGTCGCTCGGCCCGGGGAAGTTTGCCTCACGCTCCTTAGTGAGGTACGTGTGGATAGCTTGGTGGGTAACGAAATCTCCAGTCAGCTCATCGACGTCGATTTCCTCACGCTTGAGGTGGCGGCGTGCCCGTGTCTTTGACGATCCAGATTCGCTCTGGAGAGCGTCATACGTGCTTGAAACGTTCACACTAACCGATGAGACGTTCGCCTCGCGAAGAGCCGCCTCTAGCACCGCCTCATTGAATTCGTCAGCGAGGTTCCGCAGACTCGTTCGCTCGCCCGACTTCCCTGTCCACGCCGTCTCCAAGTTTGCGCCCATGCCGTCGAGATCATACTTCCGAATTACTCGGGCAACCTTTGTGTTCGTGTCGCTCGTTTCAGCGGTCATATGAAGAGTTCGACCTTGGAGGTAACAAAAACACCGGTTTGTGGTTGTTGGGCATCAAATACAACATCAAGACTTACTGAATACGCTCATAGGAAGCGGATTGTTGGTTGCGGTAGTGAACTACGCTCCGGGGTAGTAGATTCCGTGATTCGCCTACCGATACGCCCCAATTAGAACCCAAACCACCCCTTCCTACTTCAATCCTACTTGATTTCTTGTGGTTACAACCAGCAACGACTACTATACGACTTGACGACTACTCAGAGCGCGAGAAGGATCGCGAGACACCGATCCCTGAAGAACTTGTCAGCTCGGTAAGGACGATTTCCTACGACCGCGATCTCAACGAGCCGATCGTCGACGCCAAGCTGAACTCGATCTATCGTTGGGCAAAGTGTACCGTCGATACGGACCGGCCGTTAGATGAGGACGCGGGTACCGGGAATGGGCCCGGCGAGTAGACACCTATTGAGCAGGGACTGAAAGTCCCACAATCCGAAATAGTCTGTTCGATCAGCATCTCTGGATTCATCCTAGGTGGGATACATCAGCATCATCAGAAAGTATCATAAATACGGCACTGTCAAGTTAAGCCAGTTTGAGAAGTGAACAGTTCGTTGGTTTCGGTGTCTATGCTCAACCAAGAACTGCTCACTGAGACGCTTGAGACGGTGAATTTTGAATGTTAGGAGCGTGAGCGGACGGCGACGCCCGTCAGGGCGTTCGCCGTCCGGCTCCACGCGACCGTTGTTCTCTCAGAGAAATACAAGAGATTCTTCGTCTCTTCGACGTTGAACGCTCTCATCAGGCGATCTTTCAGTGGGTACATCGAGTTGCTGATAGCAGTGGCGACCCGCCGACAGCGAAGCCGTCAAGGGTCGCTGTTGACGAAACTGCTATCAAAATTAATGCTGAGCTATCTTGGCCCTATGCCACAATAGACATCGAGACAAAATTGATTCTCGACGTCCAGCTGTTTGGACAACATGGCACTGATCCAGCCGCTGCGTTCCTCGCTGGTCTCCGTGAGAAACACGATCTCTTTGACGCCACGTTTCTCGTCGATCAGTTCGGCTACCGGACTGTCCTCTCTCGATTAGACTTGAACGGTCAGGTTAACTACACTGATCGAAAAGTGGTTTCATACCCGAATTGACCGTTTTCATAACTCGTGGGTGGGCAGTCGGGCAAGCGCCCGCGAATGGCTTGAACAGTTCGTACACTATTATAATCACCAACGACCCCATCAGTCACTCAACAATCGAACGCCAGCTGAGGGGGTGCTAAACTAGACAGTGCCGTATAGAACATCCAGTCGAGCATTCGAACATGACAAGTTCCCAGTTGTCGGCTTCATCACACGACTAAAGCGTGTTTTCGCCTCGCAGATGGTATAAGTCCTACGCGCGATAGACTCCAGTGTATTGAGAGGCCAGCGGCCAATTCCGTGATGTTCAAACCTGCTGTCAGACTATCCGATAGTATGGATAGAGATGACTCTCACACGAATGTCGTCCCTGGGAGTGATGAGGAACTCGACACGCCAAATGTTCGCGGCTACGATTTCCGTGGGGAATTCGACTTTCACGAGATGCTTGACGCCTACGCGACGACGGGGTTCCAAGCGACGCAACTCGCGGAGGCCATCGACATCGCCGAACGCATGCAGGAGGCGGACGCCACCGTCTACCTCACGTTCACGTCGAACATCATCTCGTCGGGGCTGCGCGAGACCGTCGCGTACCTCGTTCGAGAGGGGTATGTGGACGTACTTATCACGACGTCCGGATCGCTGACCGAGGACGTGATCAAAACGGCGAAGCCGTTCAAGATGGGGAAATGGGACGCAGACGAGGCGTCGCTCCGTGAGCGTGGAATCAATCGGCTCGGTAATCTCTTCGTCCCCTCCGATCGGTACGTCTGGCTTGAGGAGTATCTCTACGACTTCTTCGACGACTTCTTCGCGGAAGAGAAAGTCAGGACGCCGAGGGCGTTCGCACGCGAGTTAGGCGAAACCCTCGACGATGAGGACTCGGTCCTGAAGCAGGCGGCAGACAACGACGTACCGGTGTACTGCCCGGCACTGACGGACTCCGAGGTCGGCAACTTCCTCTACTACTACCGTCAGGGGTACGACTCAGACATCGGTATCGAGATACTGGATGACTACGACTCACTCATTGAGGACGGGTTATTAGCGGACACGACAGGTCTCATCGCGGTCGGTGGTGGCGTGCCGAAACACCATGCGATCATGACGAACCTCTTCCGCGGAGGAGCGGATTACGTCGTCTACATTTCGACGGGGATGGAGGGCGACGGATCGTTATCGGGTGCACCGCCGAACGAGGCGGTCTCTTGGGGAAAAATCAAGGAGAAACAGACGAACTACACACAGGTCGAAGCAGAGGCGACACTCGTCTTCCCACTCCTCGTGGCAGAGGTATTCAAACGGTAACACCCTCCCCGCGCTGAAGCCCGAGGCCCTCTCCTTGATTCTCCGTAACACCCCGGTACAGTACCCTCTCGGGGGAGAGTCTCGCAGTTGACCCGAACTACGCGTTCGAGAGCCGCACCAGATCCGATAAGTCGGTGTAAGCCGAAATTATCGTGTGGCAGTTTTCGCTCCCGATGACGACCGATCGCGGCGCATTCGTCTCGCGGTCGCCGCGGTCGTGGCTCTCGCTATGGTCGTAACTGCGGGCGCGTTCGTCGCCGATCCGGCCGAGTCGGTTCCCGATCCGGTGGCGTACGACGACACCACCGAACTGGGGCTCTCGTCGGAGACCGACGAGCTGATGGCCGGAAACGCGACGCTCCCGCGGACGCAGGTGTTCTACTCGCAGCTACAGTACGTCGTCGGATACAACGGGATCGGCTCGTTCGTGACATCTCTGTCGGATGGACGGACCGAGCGCCAGTTCGGCTACCCGCTCGTCGCGTACGTCGAGACCTTCGATCACCAGAATCCGGACACGACCAGCGACGGGCTGTTCACGGCGACCGGAGCCGGCGGGTGGACTCCGGCCGAGGAAGCGCACTACGTCGTCGACAGCGACGCCCGCACGCCGGCCGGCGAGGCCGTGATCCCCTTCCGAAGTCGAGAGGCGGCCGAGTCGTTCGCGGCTGACCACGACGGATCGGCGGTCGGCTGGGAATCAGTCCGGAACCGCTCGTTCGACGTCGACTCCGCGGCAACGGTGCGGTCGCTCGCACCGGATCGGTGGCAGGCGGCCGACGATCGGATCGCGAGGGCGGAACGGACTGCGGACCGCCCCGTTTCGGTGGTCGTTGGCGAGGACGCGCCGACGATCGACGCAGCGGTCGAGGTGGCACCGTCGAACACGACGGTCGTCGTCCCAGAGGGAGTGTATCGTGAGACGGTGACGGTCAACGAATCCGTAACTATCGCGGGTGACGGCGCGCGGATCACCGGCGACGGCAACGGATCGGTCGTCACCGTTCGCGCGGCCGATGTCGCCATACGGGGACTCCGGATCGACGGTGTCGGAAACCGGACGCGAGACCCGGAGGCGGCGCGTGCCTCCAGAGACGAGGAGATCGAGCCGTGGGACGCGAACATCCAGAGCGGGTACGGCCACGGCGACGCCGGGATCCGAGCGATCGCCGCACCGGGGCTCGTCGTCGACGACGTCGTGATAGAAACGAACGCGAGCGGACTCCTGTTGCGTGAAGGATCGCATGCGGTCGTCCGCGACCTCCGCGTCGACGGGTCCGAAACCTGGCGGAACGGATTCATGGGGATCACGGGGATGGAGTCGCGCGTGACCGTGACTGACAGCCGGTTCGAGGGCGGTCGTGACGGGATCTACCTCCATCGCGCGGACGGCTCGGTCATCCGGAACTCGACGTTCACTGACAACCGGTACGGCGTCCATCTCATGTACACCGGCGACGCGCTGGTCGCGGACAACACCGCCCGCAACGAGCTGTTCGCGGGGATCACCGTGATGACCCGTCCTTCAGGAAACGCGATCGTCGGCAACGACGTGCGTAACTCTAGTGCGGGAATTCAGTCGTCGGGAACGCGTACGTACATCGGGTACAACACGCTGGTCGACAACGAACTCGGGTTCTCGACGAGTGCGCGCGGATCGCTGTACGAACACAACGTGGTCGTCGACAATGAGCTCGGCGCGCGTGCGACGACGATCGTCCCGTCGAGTCGCGTCGTCGCGAACAACTTCGTCGGAAACGACGACCACGCCGCCGCCGGTGCGGGCGCGCTCCGCGTCTGGGCCGACGGCAATCGCGGTAACTACTGGGAGGGAGCGAACGTCGGACGGCAATCGTTCGGCGAGCGAGCGTATCGCCCGACTTCACCGCTCGATTCCGCGCTCCACCGCGAGGTATCGGCCGTTACCGTGCGCGAGTTGCCCGCGGCGGCTCTACTCGATCGACTCCGCGGCACCGTCCCCGGTGCCCGCTCCGGAAGCATCATCGACCCGATACTGGCGTCTGAGCCATACAATCCCGAACGAATCGACGCGGTGACCGGTTCCGACGCCGAACGTGAGGGACCGATCCACGCGGACTGGCGAGCCGAACTCGGCTCGCTCACCGACGAGCAGGACACGACTAATGAGAACACGACGGATCAGAATACGACAAATCGGAACAGCGCCAGACCCGTGGGTGACTACAGATGAGTGAGCGTGTGCTCGCGGAGGTCGTCAGCCTGACTCGGACCTACGGTGGGGTCCGGGTTCTCGACGAGGTCTCGCTCTCGCTCACTTCCGGCGTCACCACAGTCGTCGGTCCGAACGGTTCTGGGAAGTCGACGCTGCTCGGCGTCCTCGCAGGAGCAGTTGAGCCGACCGCTGGAGCGGTACGGTACGCTCACGAGGGCAGTACTGACGACGGGAGTAACAAGCGGATCGGCTATCTCCCGCAACGGGTCCCGTTCCGTGGTGAGTTCACGGCCCGAGAGACCCTCGGCTTCTACGCAGCGCTCGTCGGTGACGATCCCGACACTGCGCTGGCGGACGTAGGACTGGCCGACGCGAGCGACAGGCGCGTCTCGGCGCTCTCGGGTGGAATGCGACGCCTCCTCGGGATCGCACAGGCGACGCTCGGCGATCCGGCGATCGCGGTGCTCGACGAGCCGACGAGCGGGCTCGATCCGGAGATGCGCGAGCGAGCGTTCCGAGCCGCAGCGGCCCGTGCGAGCGACGACACTGCCGTCGTCGTCAGCTCACACGACCTCGACCTCGTCGACACGTACGCCGACGACGTTGTCGTACTCGACCGCGGTCGCGTGGCCGCAGCGGGTTCCCGCGATCGCCTGATCGACGAGTACGGGGTCGACGACGTGAAGGGCCTGTACCGCGCAGTCGTCAGCGATAGAGGGAGCGCTGAGAGCGATATCGATACCGGTGACACAGACGGCGACGACGGCTCCACGGACGTGGATGAGACCGCGTCTGAATCCGTCCACGTCACGGGGGTGTCGGACCGATGAGTCGGTTGCTCGCGGACATCGGGACCATGTTTCGTCGCGAACTGGTAACCGTTCGACGGACTCCCGGCTACGCCGTCCTCGCGGTCGGGCTTCTCATCGTGCTCGGCGGACTCGTCGCGGTCGGTGGGGGCGGGGGAACCGGGTTCGTGCCAGCAGTCGTCGATCTTCTGCTCCCGACAGAGCTACTCGTCCCGCTTCTCGCGATAGTGCTCGGGTACCGTGCCCTGCTCACGGACGGCACGAGCGGCGAGTTCGCTGTGATCCGGACCTATCCCGTGAGTACCGTCGGCTACGTTCTCGGCGTGTTACTGGCGCGTATCGCGGCGCTTGTCGCGATCGTGGGTCTTCCCTTCGCGCTGGTCGGGCTATATATCTGGATAACTGCGACGCCGGACACGGGAATCTTCGCGACGCACAGCGGAGTAGACTCGCCGCTTCTGTTCGTGCGGTTCCTCGCGTTCGTCCTTCTCTTCGGGACCGCGTACCTGTCGCTGTCGGCAGCGGTCTCGGCGCTGGCGTCGAGCCGACGGAGCGCGATCGCACTCGGTCTCCTCGCACTGCTCGTCGGCGTCCTCGGCGGTGACCTCGCGATTCTCCGGTCGCTGGCGGGCGGTATGTCTCCGGATGAGATTGCTGGATCGCTCGCACTGACGCCGAACGGAGCGTTTCGCGGACTGGTCTTCGAACACGTTATCGGCGTCGCTTTCACT